>JAGKWW010000069.1 GCA_021151665.1 Flavobacteriaceae bacterium | reverse complement strand
AAGAGCTGGCCAAGCTGCAGCGTATGAACCCTCAGGTAGCCGAATATGCCACGCAAAGAAATTACCTCGAACTGATGCTTGAGCTGCCGTGGAACGAATATTCTAAAGACAACTTCGACCTGAAACGGGCTGAAAAAATATTGCACCGCGACCATTACGGGCTGGATGATGTAAAGAAACGCATCATAGAATACCTCGCCGTTTTAAAATTGCGTAACGATATGAAATCGCCGATTCTTTGTCTCTATGGGCCTCCGGGCGTAGGTAAAACATCGATCGGAAAATCTGTTGCCGAAGCGCTGGGCCGAGAATACATTCGTATTTCGCTCGGCGGACTTCGCGATGAGGCCGAGATCCGGGGACATCGTAAAACATACATCGGCGCCATGCCGGGCCGTATCATCCAAAGCCTGAAGAAGGCGGGTACATCAAACCCTGTGTTTGTTCTGGATGAGATCGATAAGCTTTCGGTTACTAATACCGGCGACCCATCCTCTGCCCTGCTTGAAGTTTTGGACCCGGAGCAGAATTCCGAGTTCTATGATAACTTCCTTGAGCTTGGGTTCGACCTGAGCAAAGTAATGTTCATCGCCACATCCAACAATATGAGCACCATACAGCCTGCCCTTCGCGACCGTATGGAGGTGATCAACATGACCGGTTATACAATTGAGGAGAAAGTAGAGATCGCCAAAAAGCACCTTGTACCTAAGCAGATAAAAGAGCACGGGCTAAAACCGAAGGATATTACTATTGGACGCAAGCAACTTGAAAGAATCGTAACGGGCTATACCCGTGAATCGGGTGTACGCGGACTGGAAAAGCAGATAGCTAAAATGGTACGTAACGTAGCCAAATCCATCGCGATGGAGGAAGAATATAATCCGAAAGTTACCGACGAGGACATTATTAAAGTACTCGGCGCCCCGAAGATGGAACGCGATAAATATGAAAATAACGACGTTGCCGGCGTAGTAACAGGCCTTGCCTGGACCAGTGTTGGCGGAGATATATTGTTTATTGAATCGATACTGTCTAAAGGGAAAGGGCACATGACCATGACAGGAAACCTCGGTACGGTAATGAAGGAGTCGGCCACGATAGCTTTGGAATATATTAAGGCCAATGCCGAATCGCTTGGCATAAGCCCGGAGGTTATCCCGAATTACAATATACACATCCACGTTCCCGAAGGGGCCACACCGAAAGACGGGCCGAGTGCGGGAGTTGCCATGCTTACATCGCTGGTATCTACCTTCACACAAAGACGTGTGAAAAAGCACCTTGCGATGACTGGCGAGATAACGCTTCGCGGACGCGTATTGCCGGTTGGGGGGATAAAAGAGAAAATATTAGCTGCCAAGCGTGCCAACATTAAGGAGATCATTTTGTGCGAAGAGAACCGCCGCGATATTGAGGAGATAAAACCGGAATATGTTGAAGGGCTTACCTTCCACTACGTTCGCGAGATGGGCGATGTTATAAAACATGCCATCACCGACCAAAAAGTGAAGAACGCGAAAACACTATAAAAAAAAATGGCTCCCAATCGGGAGCCGTTTTCATATCACGGAAGTAATAATTAATATTTTACACCAAACTTAGCCGCTTCTGCCTTCGCCGTAGCAATGTGCTGCTGGATGTTGCTGATACGGGTAGAGTTAGACGGGTGCGTACTAAGGAATTCAGGTGGGGTTTGCCCTCCCGCAGCTGCCATACGCTTCCAGAAATCAAGCGCCCTGTCGGGGTTATAGCCGGCAATAGCCATCAATGTAAGCCCTATATCATCAGCTTCACTCTCCTGGCTACGGCTAAAAGGCAATATAGCGCCTACCTGTGTGGTAACGCCGTATGCCTGCTGCCATATTTGCTGGGCTTGTGCACTTTTAGTTGATGTGGCTGCCGCTACACCCACAGCGCCGAGTTGGGCTACTGTTTCGCGGCTCATACGCTGCGCACCATGGTTGGCAAGCGCGTGAGCAACCTCATGCCCGAGTACCGTTGCAAGGCCTGCTTCATCTTTAGTTATCGGAAGGATACCTGTATAAACCACGATTTTTCCGCCGGGCATACACCATGCGTTTACATCTTTGGACTCTACGAGATTGTACTCCCACTGGTAGCCATCAAGATACCCTTTATAGCCATTAGCGTTTAGATATTTTTCGGCAGCGTTGCGAATTTTAGATCCCACACTTACCACCATATTGGCCGAGGAAGTGCCTTTTATAACCTTGTTTTCTCCCAGAAACTGATTGTACTGCTGAAACGCGGTGGGAAAAATTTCACTATTGGAAACGAAGTTGAAGTTCTTTTTTCCTGTAAACGGATTGGTGGAACATGCGCATACCAAAGTAAATATAATAGCTGAAACGGCAAAGATGCTTTTTTTCATACGTCAGGTTGTTAAGTTTACTCAAATGTAGTAAATACCTTTCATAACGATTTCAGAAAAAAACAGCCCTGCCGTTAAATTATTGTGAATTAGCGCAATAAATTTATTCGCCCTTGATATGCAGTTCCGAAAAGTTCTTGTCGATTAGCAGTCTTCCGTCAAAATAAAGATGCTCCGGGGCGATTAGCTCATTGTCTATCTCGATTCCGGTAATATCAAACGGAAGGCCAACAATACTGATGGCAAATTTGCTGTAGGGAGTTTCGAACTTGCCTTCTTTGTGCTGGCGCACCACCAGGTCTTTTTCCTTACCATCTACGGTAAATGTGCTAAGGCTGTATCGCCCTTTCCGATAATCGTAACCATCCTGCGCATCTTCAAAAACCTGCGAGGTTTCTTTTCCATTCTTATAATATACATCCAGTTTGAGCTCCTCAATTTCAAGTTCGCCCACATATTGCTGCACCGGATATTTTGGCACTACAGCACCTGCTTTAACAAACAACGGAATCTGGTCGAAAGCAACGTCTATCCAGGTTTCGCGTCCGCCCTGTACCGGCTCGTTGTTCCAGTAATTGTACCAGTTTCCACGCGGTATATACATCCTTCGCCCTACTGCATTAGGCTCAAGTATTGGGCATACCAGTATGTGGTTGCCAAAGATAAACTCATCGGTACGATAATGCGTCTGCGTATCTTCCTGATCAAAATAAACCAATGGCTTCAGCATCGGGATGCCTTCCTCAATATATTGCCAGAACATGGTATACAGGTAAGGCAGCAGCTGGTAGCGCAGCTCTATAAATTTACGCGTTACATTCAGTACCTCTTCATCAAACGCCCATGGCTCCTGATTGCCATGATGGCCCGAGGAATGCGTTCGGCAGAAAGGATGAAATACCCCAAGCTGTATCCAGCGCGCGTAGAGTTCACCTGTAGGCTGTTCGGCAAAACCGCCTATGTCGCTGCCGGTAAAGCCCATACCGCTAAGGCTCATACGCTGCACCTGTACATTGGCTATCCAGAGATGCTCCCAGGTAGCTACATTGTCGCCTGTCCATGAGGAAGTGTAGCGTTGCGCTCCCGAATATGCAGATCGTGTAATAATGAACGGCCGCTTAGGATAAGCAAAACGCTTTACGCCCTCGTATGTAGCACGCGCCATTTGCGTGCCGTATATGTTGTGCGCTTTGCGGTGGCTGCACGGATGCCCGTCATAATCATGCCTCACGTCCAACGGAAACGTTTTTGTAGGCACTTCCATTACGGCAGGTTCATTCATATCATTCCAAACACCTTTCACACCTATCTCTGCAACCAGCTCGTTAAAGAGGCCGGCCCACCATTCGCGCACTTCAGGGTTTGTGAAATCAGGGAAATTGCACTCACCAGGCCAAACCTTACCTTTCATATAAGGCCCGTCGGCGCGCTTGCAGAAGTAATCTTTGGCTACCGCCTCGTTATATACGGAATATTCTTTATCTATTTTGATTCCCGGATCAATGATCACAATGGTTTTGAATCCATCTTCGGCAAGCTCTGCCACCATTCGCTTCGGGTCGGGAAAATATTCTTTGCTCCATGTGAAGCACCGGAAACCCTCCATATAGTCGATGTCGAGGTAAATGGCGTCACAAGGTATTCGAAGCTCCCTGAACTTGGAAGCAACCTCTTTCACCTTGCTTTCCGGATAATAGCTCCATTTGCATTGATGATAACCCAGCGCCCAAAGCGGCGGGAGTTCGGGTTTGCCGGTAAGGTGGGTATACGATGTAACTACATCCTGCATTGCCGGGCCGTAGAAAAAGTAATAGTTCATCTCGCCCCCATCTGCCCAGAAGCTGGTTACATTTCGTCGCTCCTGGCAAAAATCAAAAAAGCTGCGGAATGTGTTATCAAAGAATACACCATACGATACATTGTCACTAAGCCCGATGTAAAAAGGTACGGCCTTATAAAGTGGCTCTTGCTCTTTCTGAAAAGCATACTGGTCGGTTGCCCAGTTTTCGAGCCTGCGCCCCTTCAGATTGAGGTGCGTGGCTTTATCGCCCATGCCATAGAAGCTCTCGCCGTCTTTAGAGACCTTACTCATCTTAACAATGTTACCCCCAAACTCATAGCTTTCCTCCCAGTGGAAACCGAGCTCATCTTCAAGCAAAGGATTTCCGGCAACATCATAAATGCCCGTTCGCAGGTCACTCTTACCAATGTGCACTTCGAGTTTACTGGTCCTTACAATGAAAAGCTCTTCAGACTCAGAAACCTCGAACTTATTGAAACCACGCGAATGGTTCTCGTCAATCGCATACGAAAAGTCGGCACTAAAATAACCCTTAGTTGTGTAGCGAAAGCGCAAAAGGCTGTCGCGCAGAACTGTAAGCTTTAATATTACATCGTTATCGGTATAGAAAAGAACGCTGTCAACTTCTTTTTTATGATTTATGATTTTCGAGGGATAAAGGTCGCCTTTGTATTCGAGTTCGGTGTTTACGATCATCGTATTGGTGTTACGTTTAGTTCAATTTGCTAAAATAGCAGATTTTTAATATCTTATCTGACAACCATCTAACGAAAACGTTGGCGTGTTAATAACTCGGCAACAATAATCCACGTCAATATCTTGTTACCGCCTACAAAGCTTTTACCTATATTTACGTTTGGAAAAGACGCTTTACTTTATGAAAAAATTGCTCTACATATTACTGACGATCCCGGCTATTGTTTCGGCGCAGGAAATAGCCGTGCTTAAATATTCAGGCGGTGGCGACTGGTATGGCAACCCTACCTCGCTGCCCAACCTTGCAAAATTTTGTAACCAGAATATCAATACAAAGCTCAATACCCGTACCGCTACTGTGGATGCAGGAAGCCCCGACCTTTTCTCGTACCCGTTTGTGCACATGACGGGGCATGGCAATGTGGTGTTCAGCGAAAATGATGTAACTAACCTGCGGAACTACTTGTCGTCAGGAGGCTTTTTGCATATTGACGATAACTACGGCATGGACCAGTACATCCGTAAAGAGATCAAAAAGATATTTCCGGACAAGGAGCTGATACCCGTGCCGGTAACACATGAAATCTTTAAAGGGCCTTTCCCCTTCCCTAACGGCTTGCCCAAGATACACGAGCATGACAACAAAGCCCCGCAGGCGTTCGGAATTTTTCTGGAAGGAAGACTGGTGTTGCTCTATACTGTTGAGACCGACCTTGGCGATGGATGGGAAGACCAGGAAGTGCATAATGACCCGCGCGAGGTTCGCGAAAAGGCATTAAAGATGGGCGCGAATATTGTCAATTACGCCTTTAAATACTAACGCTTTTCAAGGGCAAAGCCCAGTCCCTGGATATAACCTTCATTTTGAAAATTGTGTTTATAATGGCAATTTTCCAGGAAACCAATAAGTGCTTTTTGCACTTTTAGCCTGTCTGGCATGTTCTTTCTTATCCCGGCAAAGTTGCTGCGGTCGCTATCTGCATACTTTGTAATTAACGGATAATCGTCGGGCTGGCTGAAGTTCATAATACCTTTTGTGTTATCCATTTTCTTGTACGGCCAAAAGCACCAGTGAATGGCGTTCTTATCCAGTAGCAACCTAAAATCGCGCACCCATTCATCTGTGTTCTCCCCGGTTTCCCCAATGTAGACAGCAACTTTGTGCAACGCGCTAAAATCAAGGTAGCGCTGCACAGCTTCCTGATTCACATCAAACCAGTATTTGTGGAATTCATAAACTACATTGCTATCAGGCAATTTTGTAAAAACACCGAAATCTCCGCCCCACACGGAGCCGCTCAAGAAAATAATATGTTTTTTATCGATGCTGCGGATGTCTTTTACCAAACGTTCATAAAAAGTGAGCAGCCTCGCATTGTAGTCCTTTATCTCGCCGGTAAAATAATGCGGCAACGGTTCGTTAATCAGGTCGTACCCTAAAATTATCGGATCATTTTTATAATGCTTCGCGATCTCCTTCCAGATTTCGGCTGTTTCATCCTGGCTGCCTTTGCTGAAAAAAAGCCACGGATAGCCGTAACTATCATCGATGTTGTCGCCGGTTTGCCCACCGGGCGCACAGTGCATATCAAGCAATACGTAGAGATTTTCTTTACGGCACCACTCTACTACCCTGTCAAGATATTTGAATCCGGCATTGCGCGCGCCCATATACATATCCTGCGTAAACATCTTATAGTGAAAAGGTACGCGCACATGGTTGCAGCCGATGCGCTTCAGGTATTTAATATCATCATAGGTGATGTAGCGGTCGAGGTACCTGTTCCAGAATGCGGCCGTACTATCGGGGCCGATGAGTTCGTTAAGCAGTTCATCGATCTTACGCGACGAACTTGCATTGCCGGTTTTAAACATGTAACCTTCTGGAACGAGCCAGTTGCCAAGATTAGTGCCTTTAAGAATAATAGATTTTCCGTTTCCGTCGATAATAGAGGCACCGGATGTAACGGCGATCTTTTTATACGATTGCCCTGCAGCCGCCACAGCACACAGCAATAGTACAACAAGGAAAGAACATTGTTTTTTCATGATGTATTTTAGGTTGATGTACTCAAAAATACAAAACCTACCGGAACCAGTTGCCAATACGGTGGAAGATGCGACCGAAGAAGGTGCGTTGAGGACCCATCATCCCTACTATTACGTTCACATAACGATCTCTGTCAATATCATCTTCTAACCTGATGTCAATGTTTTTTTCATTTTCGACAATTATATTTTGCGATACCATGCCAGGATAGGTAAACTGTATTTCGTCCCCAACTTTTGCTACAATACTATATTTACCATCAAAATCCGTTGTTACAGTATCTTGTGTTGTTCGGTTTACAACGTCCAGACCTGGAAGCGGAAAATCATTATTGTCAGTTACTACGCCGCTTACTGTTATATTAGTTTCGGAAAAACTTTTCTGAGCGGGATTTTGTCCAATCTCCGCCTTCACAGGTTCTTGCGCTTTAGCCTCATACCCTCCAAAACCTAATAAAGCCACTATTCCAGCAGCAATGGTATATGGCTTCCGGGCAGGCCGTTTCAAGTATAGCGTACGGTGCAGTTGCGAAGAAGTAAACCTACCACAAAGGCCGGCATCGGCATTTACGGCACTGGCAATTTCAGAATCTGTAGCGAAAGTAAAGTCGCGCACTGTCTTTTGGCAGGCGGCACAAAAACGCCCGCGGTCTGCAGGAGTCATTTCACTCCACTTTTCGTGGCAGGGTTCAGGGATTGTTATAATTACGCTTCTGGCCATAGCCAAATGTAGCGAATTTTAAAAACGCTCTGTAAAAAAGTTCACCAGCTTATCTTGGAAATCGTCCATAACTGTCGCATTCCAGTTGCCATGCCCGCCGCTGCTGTACAGGTAATATTCGTTGTACACATCGTTAGCATCAAGTTTTTCTTTAAGGCGAACAGCCTGCGATATGGGTACGAGCGGATCCTGTCCGCCGTAGAACATAATGGTTTGTGGGGAATCGGGTGAAACGTACACTGCGGGGCTGATAGCCGCGGCCGCCTCAGGCTGAGCGGCAGCACTGCCTAAAAGATATTGCGCCGCATACTGATAGTAGGGGTGCGAAGTGTAGTAGGCATCGGTAAAGTCGGTAGGCCCTACAATACTGCAAACCGCCTTTATATTGTGTTGCGTATCATATTTGTAAGAGAATAACAACGCCAAATGTGCCCCGGCGCTGGCACCAATAAAAGCATAATCGTCAGAGATATTATAATTGCTGTCTTTCAGGAATTTGATCACAGCCTGTATATCCTGAATTTGCTTTGGGAATGCGGGAGATGGCGCAGAAGCCAACCTGTAATCCATATTGACAATGGCATGGTCAGGAAACTGCGCTTTGAGCAGCGGAATCACGTAATTAAAATCGGCACGGGAGCCACTGCTCCAGCCGCCGCCGTGGACAAGGATAAACACTTTGGTATGTCCTGTCCGCCCTGCCGGAAGGTAAACGTCAAGTTTTTGGGCATTGTCAGTGCCGTAGGACACTCCGGTAAGATCCAGCGAAGGGAGGTTTTCATTTACTTCATTCTTATCATCAGAGGAGTTGCACCCGGTCAGGGCGAAAAACAGCATCACTATCGGCATCATAAATGTTTTCATACCGGAAACCAAACAAATAGCATGCCCTGAAAGAGTTACATGGTGTTAAAGTTGGATGGTTTGAAGCCGGAGGCCAAGAGGTCAGAGGTCGGAAGTCGGAAGTCCGAAGTCGCTGATCCGAAGTCTGAAGTACGAAGTTCAACTTTGGTGGTAGTCAACTTTCCTTTTAGCCCTGATGGGAGCGGCGTCCTGCCGTGCCCGGCGAAGCAAGGGCGCGGGAGATAGAGCGGACAGCAGGACATGGCTGCGGACAGTGCCCAGGCAACAACTGCTCCTGAAAATCTATATAATCTTTTTTATAACGCGTAGCTTGTGGGTGTGCCTGCGGCTGTCGTTATTGTAAATACCCAGGTGGTCGAGCCTGTCGACACGCACCTTTCCATGGGCGTGAATGATATAGTTGTCTTCCATGATGATACCAACATGGATGATCCTCCCCTCTTCATTGTCGAAAAATGCGAGGTCACCCGGCTCGCTTTCTTCAATAAAGCTAAGGGCCTCACCCTGGGTAGCCTGCTGCGAGGCATCGCGAAGCAATTGATATCCGTTAAGCTTATACACCATTTGCGTAAAGCCGCTGCAATCAATACCAAAAGGCGTTTTACCACCCCAGAGATACGGAGCATTCAGGTACATAAACGCCGTTTGAAGCAGCATCTTTTTCTCTTTAATGCCTGTAGTACGGAGGCCTTCGAAAATAAAGCCATCTGTATTGATTAAACTATCGTCTAAAAACGAAAGGCTTGCACCAATTGGCACCGGCATAAGCTGGCCTGAAGACGACGTAATGTATTCTATCAGGTCGGCATTAAGTACGCCAGGTACATTGTCAAGATGATTGTACTGCAAACCGCTTATCTGCGCAAACTGCTTGTTGTCTATCCAGCCCTCATAATCATCGAAAGCCAGGCGTATGCGCGACCATTTGGCGGTTTGCTCCAGTATTTTAAAATGTTCCCCAAATAATACCTGAGAGGTCATCTCACTCCTGTCTGAGGGCTCGAGCCTGAGCGGTACAATGGCCAGGTTACAAATGCCAAACATGCTTCTTGATAATTATCTTTGATTACTATAATTCACTGCGCCCTCTGCCATTCCAGTTTCTTTCATCGGCACACAAATATAGCTTATTTCAAATTTCTGTAAATAAAAAAACCGGCCATTGCTGTAGCCGGTTTATCTATTTTCACATAAAATTATGCTCTCTCGATAACAATTGCCGATGCACCGCCACCACCATTACAGATGGCTGCAGCTCCAATCTTGCCATTGTTTTGCTCAAGAACATTAATAAGGGTCACGATGATCCTGGCTCCGGAGCAGCCCAGTGGGTGCCCAAGCGAAACAGCGCCGCCGTTTACGTTTACTTTGGCAGAGTCCAGCCCTAATATTTTGCTGTTGGCAATACCTACAACAGAGAATGCTTCATTGAATTCGAAGAAATCAACATCTTCTTTACTAAGGCCTGCTTTGTCAAGCGCTTTGGGCAAAGCTTTGGCCGGAGAAGTGGTAAACCATTTTGGCTCCTGCTCGGCATCTGCATAACCACGGATGTAGGCAAGCGGCTTAAGGCCAAGCTCAGCAGCTTTCTCTTCACTCATCAGTACGAGCGCGGCAGCTCCATCATTGATAGTAGAGGCATTAGCAGCCGTTACTGTACCTTCTTTTGTAAATACCGCATTAAGTGAAGCTATTTTATCCAGTTTCACGTTAGTATACTCCTCGTCACGGGCAACCATTACCGGCTCACCTTTGCGCTGGGGAACAGCCACAGGAACTATTTCGTTATCAAATTTACCGGCATCCCATGCACGGGCAGAGCGCTGGTATGATTCTATAGCAAAAGCATCCTGCTCTTCACGTGAAATGTTATATTCCGTTGCGCAAAGATCTGCACAAACTCCCATTGCATTGTTGTCATAGGCATCGGTAAGGCCGTCTTTCTGAAGTCCGTCTACCATGGTTGCAGGGCCAAATTTGTAGCCGTTGCGCATGTGCACATAGTGAGGGATAAGGCTCATGTTCTCCATACCGCCAGCCACAACAATTTCTGCATCGCCGGCCATAATAGCCTGGGCACCCTGCATAACGGCTTTCATGCCGCTGGCGCATACTTTATTCACAGTTGTTGCCACGACGCTGTCAGGGAGTCCTGCCAATCTGGAAGCCTGCCTTGCGGGAGCCTGTCCTACACCGGCCTGCACCACGTTGCCCATAAGCACCTCGTCTACTTTGGCACCATCAAGATTTATTTTTTCAAGCGCGCCTTTTATAGCGGCAGCACCAAGCGCAGGCGCTGTAACTGTTGATAATGCTCCCATAAAACTGCCAATTGGCGTACGGGCGGCAGATACAATAACTACTTTTTTATTCATTGTGTAGAAGTACTTTAAGGTTTCTGTTGCGAATTTACTGATTTTTATAATCGGTTGGGATAAATCGATAAAAATTCAGGTTAATATGGCAGATTAAATGTCATTTTATCAATTTTTTTCGGTAACAAATATTTTACATCACAAATGTCGGGAATGTTAAAAAAACTGTTAAAATTGCAGAAATATTTAATCTTTGAATATATGCCACAATATACTAAGGAGAATCTGAAATTTACCTACCAATGGAAGGGCGACAGGAGCGAGTATGAAGGTATCGATGGCTTCCCTTCTGATAAGGTATTAGACCGGCATAACGGTTTTGAAGTGCTCCATTTTATTAATAAATATATGGAATATAAAGGCTTCCGCCTGATTACCACTTTTCATAAAATAGAGGATCTGCTTCGTGTTCACCTTCTTGTGAGCACCCGTAGCTATCAACAGATCATGGAATGGCTCGATGCCAACCATATCTTTTAAGCCATCGGTATTTCCCGCATCAAAAATTACGTGTTTATACTGTTGTACAGCAACGGGCCTTTAAGCACCTTTGTATTGGTAATCCGACGATACTTTTCTAAGAAAAAAGTAGATGCAAACTGATCCCCTGCCTACGCAGGGGATTTTGTTTATTGATATCCAACCTTCAGGCTTCTATATCCATTCGGCGCAACAGGCCGTCTTCAATGGTGTAGATATGGTTTACAATTCCGTCAAAGAGAATTGTACCCTGCAAGTCTTTTACCTTTTGATGCACCCTGACCAGCACTGTTTCATTGTCCCTTTTGGCAAAATCTACCGGTATCACTTCCGGATCGATCTCTGACCATTGTCTATTCCAGTATTCCCGCACTGCATCGTGGCCGGTAACGTAGCCTCCCTCAAAAGCCTTTGGCCACTCAACATCGGGATGAAATGTGGAAAGCGCCGCATTTATATCTCTCCTGTTGAACGCGGTGTAGGCTTTTAAAATATGGGGCTTAATTTTCTCTGTCATAAATCTAAGATAGGTATTCCGCCGTCAATTAAAAAATGCCTGGCGAATAAGTGTAAAAAGTGACAGAGATAATCGTAGTTATAATGTTGGCGAAACATTGAAAAACAAAAAAGCCTCGTAAAAAACAAGGCTTTGATGTATTTGTGTCAGATAAAGGACTTATTGCAGAACATTATAAGGAACAACTAAAAGCGGAGGGAATAGCTTTCGAAGAAGGTCAACATGACGAAGGTCGTATCTTGAATGCGGCACTGGTTGTGAAAAGTCCCGGTATTCCAGAGAATGTACCATTGGTGGTCGCGTTAAAAGCAAAAAGTATACCCGTGATTGCGGAAATTGAGTTTGCGGCACAGTATACGGATGCAAAATTGATCTGTATTACGGG
>JAGKWW010000016.1 GCA_021151665.1 Flavobacteriaceae bacterium | reverse complement strand
ATCAAATTCTGTGTAAATACTTTTTATCATATTCCGTTTTCCATTCAGCATGGGTCATAACTAAACCTTTGAATCCATTCAGCTTTAGATTAAAGTTTTAGCTTTGTTTTCACAGTCATCAACTATGAAAAAAATAGCTGCCCTTCTTATCCTGATTAGCACAACTTTGCCAATCGCAGCGCAGAACCTTACCCAGGTAGAAATCCAGATAAACTTTTTTAAGGTTTGGAACTACGTAAAATATTACCCACCCGTCTGTCGCGAGCGGCCGGATTAACGCAGATACTTTATTCCTGCATAACATTAATACGGTTGATCGGGTAAAAACAGCAGAAGAATTTAATGCCGTGATCCATTCTTTTTTAGATAAGCTTCCGAAAGCAGAAAATAAAATAGCCCGAAAAAGCAAGGTAAAATTGCTTACCAAAAACAGGGATCATAAATGGTTCGCCCCGGGCGGCCTATTTAACAGAGAAAACAGGAAAAGGCTTACCAATATCTTCAATCACCGTTACACCGACAGCATTCATCACTACATTCCTGATGTTCGCTACAGCAGCGAAATACCAAACGAGCCCGCGTACTCGTTTCCGGTAATGGAAAATATACCATATAAATACCGTATGCTAACCCTGGCTAAGATACAGGGCGCGGTAGATTACCTGTTTCCGCACAAGTACCTCATGGATAAGAATTTTGACAGTGTATTAAAGAATAAACTTCCGTTAGCAGCTGCCTGCAACACACGTGAGGAACACGAGGCTATCTTGCTGGAACTGATAGCTTCATTTGATGATACACACGCCTTCAAATTCATAAAACAGGTAAAATTCAGGGAGAAAATTTTTAAGAATAGTTTCTTCCCACCGTTTAAATATGTTGTGTTTGATGACAGGATCATTGTAACGGAAATTATTCTCCCGGACTATTGCGCAAAAGCGGACATCAATGTTGGTGATGCTATTTTAGCGGTTAATGGTGAAATCGTTACTACTTTAGTCAACAGGACAGCGAAATGGCTGTCACTGTCAAACGGGCCAACTTTACGGCATTATTTATCAGATTATCTTAAAAACCTGGTGTGGCAGTCGGATGAAAAAGCTTTCAGGCTGACCGTTAAGCGAAAGGGTGCAGAGCGTAATACTGTTGTGGAATTTATCCATAACCGTGATGCCGCCAATGTAACACGGCTTACTAACTATATTAAAAATGCAGTGCCTGACAGGCGAACAGACAGGAACCTTGACATACTTCCCGGCGGCATTGCATATTTTAAGATAGGAGAAACCTATCGCTTTATCGAGACGGTACCTGATGATAAACTGTACAGTACCATGGATAGCATATTGGGTATAGCAGCACGCCAAAAGGGAATTATCCTGGATATGCGTGATTATCCTGATTGGGGTGGCTTTGTGTTTACCTTCTTTAAGAGTTTTGGCAGGTATCCCAATCGCTTTGCCGATTATTTTGAGGTCAATAAAACAGAAGTCGGTACTTTTATACTGAATGATAATTACGAAACGTATAACCATCCTGATGTCAGAGCCGATGGTGGCTTCTATAAAGGAAAGGTAGTAATTATTGTAAATTCTGAAACGTTAAGCATGAGTGAATGGAATGTGATGAACCTGCAGAATATTTTTCCCCGGAGTATAACCATAGGAGAACAATCGGCAGGTGCGGATGGTGACGAAAAGATGTTTATGCTCCCGGGAGGCTATAAAGTGAATTTTACGGGGAATGCTATTTTTTACACTGACGGAACCAATGCCCAGCGCAAAGGTGTACGTATTAATAAATACATGCCCTTAACGCCTGAAAATCTTTTAAATAAAACAGATTATTTATTGGATGAAGCGATTAAAATAATTAGCAATTAAGCCGGGCGTATTTAAATTGTCTGCTGCTTTAGGTGGTGGCAATCTTCAGTAAATATCTGCAACTACCTAATAAGGGTAACATATCAATAATTACCGCAAGCCCGCACATATACCATAAATATATATGCCACTGCACTACAACTTCATAAAACCGCCAGGGGAGCTTTCCTGCTTTGTAGAAAGCTTCGGGATGTTTAGCCTGGGGCCTGGTAAAGCGAAAGAGGTAGTTGTAATACCCGACGGTAAGATTGACCTGTTTTTACATAAAACAGAAGGCGGGCCTTTCCGTATATTACTTACCGGGCTCGAAACAGCGCCCAAGCAACGCTGCATTGGCCCAGGGACTTTATTCTTCGATATCAACTTTAAACCCCTCGCAGTCGAATATCTTCTAAACGTATCTATTGCAGATGTAGTAAACAGTGCCCGGTATTTACCGGATAATTTTTGGGGTTTCAATAGTAGAGACCTTGCAGACTTTGAAGCCTTTTGCAAAAAGGCTAGCGATAAAATGATGGGGTTGCTCCCAAAGAAAGTGGACGAGCGGAAGCGGCAGCTGTTCGATCTCATTTATTTGTCAAATGGTGAGGTAAAAATCGCAGAATTAGCAGATGAGATAGGGTGGAGCCCACGGCAGATCAACAGGTATTTTTCATCCAGGTTCGGTTTATCCTTAAAAGAATATTGCAACATACTCAGGTTTCGCGCCTCGCTGGCCCACATTGCTAACGGACGGCTCTCGCCGGAACTTAATTTTGCCGATCAGAACCATTTTATTAAAGAGATAAAGAAATTCTCGGGCCTTCCGCCAAAAGAGCTCTTTAAAAATGCCAATGACCGATTTGTACTATTATCTGTTTTAAAGCAGCAGTAGTTTTGTTCCAACTAAAAATAAGGACAAATGTTACTACAAAATAAAACGGTTGCCATAGTGGGCGGCGGCCCCGGCGGGCTTTCACTCGCCAGGTTATTGCAGAATAAAGGTGTAAGCGTAACGGTTTATGAGCGGGATACAGATCAGTATGTGCGGGTGCAGGGCTCGCCACTCGACCTGCATGCCGGATCAGGGCTTGCCGCTCTGGAAGAGGCTGGCCTGATGGAGGAGTTTCGGAAAAATTATATGCCCGGCGCCGACCGCAAGAAAATAATGAATCCGCAAGCCGAGGTGTTGTATAGCGACCACATGGGCAAGGCTGCCGAAAACTTTGGCGAACCCAATTTTCGGCCCGAGATAGACCGGGGCATGTTACGGAAAATCCTACTGGAATCTCTAAATCCGGGAACAGTAGTTTGGGGGAGTCATTTCCTTTCTATGGAGCCGGAAGGTGAGGGGTGGTTGCTATACTTTAAAGACGGCAACTCAGTATATGCCGATCTTGTTGTTGCTGCAGATGGTGCCAATTCGAGGATACGCCCTTATGTTACAACGATACGTCCGTTTTACACGGGCGTGATGATGCTTGAGGGGTTATATATAAGCCGTTGGAGAGGGTACCCCGGATAAACGAACTTCTTGCAGGGGGTAAGATCATGGCTTTTGGCAACGGGCGGAATATACTCATGGGACAGAAAGGAAATGGCGAAATAGGTTTTTATGCGAGTTTTAAGGCAGACGCAGACTGGGCGGGTAAAACTGGGGTCAACTTCACCGAAAATGCCGAGGTGCTAAACTGGTTCAAAGAAAAATACGAGGGCTGGAGTGATATCTGGCAGGAACTCTTTGCCAACGCATCAGAACCGTTCATCCCAAGGCCGATTTATTGCGCGCCCATTGGCCAGGAATGGCAGTCAAAGCCTAACCTTGCATTACTTGGAGATGCAGCACATGTAATGCCGCCATTTGCAGGGGAGGGAGTGAACATGGCAATGCTTGATGCGCTTGAACTGAGCAGGAACCTCACATCTTATAAATTCAGTACCTTGCAAGAGGCGATATCAGGCTACGAGACAGCAATGCGGCAAAGAGCTGCTCTGGCCGCCAAGGAATCTCTGGACAATGGTGAAATCATGCATTCCGCCGGATCTTTGAAGGCGGTGCTGGCTATGTTCGAAGGGCACAGCCCAAAATAAAAATCCCGGGAAATCCGGGATGTTGTTTTATTCTTTCACGATTTTTTTAGTTGATACGGCGCCCGACTGGTCGGTAATCCTTAACAGGTAAACTCCGTCTTGAAATTGCGAGAAGTCAACTTCTAATGTATTGTCACGCTGGAGCAATTGCTTCCCCGAGAGATCTGTTACAGTTACCTGCGCAGGGCTGCTTCCGCTAATAATAAGTTTGTCTTTTACCGGGTTGGGATAAGCGGATCGTACTTCAGCAACCTGAGAATTATCTGTGCCAAGCGCAGTAAATTGAAGCTGCATGCTTACCGGCAGGTGGTTCGTGGTGGTATTGTAGTAACCGGTTATTGTTTGTGGCACTGTTACTTCCTGAATGGCGCTGCTGGCCACATAGTTTCCTGAGAGTTCGTTTGAAAGAAGGATATTCTCAATTATAGGGTGTGTACCGAAGTTAGTATCCACATCAATTATAGGCTGCGTTACTGCGCTGTAGCGGGAAGTGTCATCGGCAAAATTCTTGTATGGCGAATCGGTACAGTTGCAGGTGGTGCTGGATGTGCCGGTGAGGTAGTCATTATAATCTCCGATTACGATAAACCTTTTTGTGTTGTATGCCGCCCCGTCTAATATCGTTTTGAGCGCTTGCGAGGCTCCAAGCCTTCGCGTATAGCTTGCCGAATTACCATCTTCCGCTTTTGCGTGTATATTGACAATCGTTATAGGGACGAGTGTGGTGCCTGCCACAAAATTTACATTGTACACCGCAGGATATCGGCCGCTGGACCAGTTATAATAATAGGAGTTGCCCTGCGCTGCAGACCCGGTGTTCAATTCTGACGAACTGACAAGCTGAACCCGCGCCTTTTTATAGATAATAGCCTGTCTCTGGTCACAGTCATCTGTTGTGTTAGGAACAATAGCGCCGGCCCAGTTGCTGCTTCCCAATAGTGAAACAAGCGAAGCGATGGTAGGCGACGCCGCGGTATTGGTAATTTCCTGGATGCAGTAGATGTCAGAGTTCATAGCCTGCATGGCTGCCGCAACATTGTTCAGCTGCTGGGTTTCATCGGTTGGGCCTTCGCTCAGGCAGCCCAGCCACTCGGTGTTCCAGTTGGTCACTTTAAAATACGCTTCAGATCCTGCGGGTTCGCCGGTAACCTTTACGTTCTTGATTTCCCATGTGGCGCTCTGAGCAGCGCTGCTCATATACCTGAATGCAATTCTTGAAGATGCCGACTTTGCCGCTGCCGGTATGGTCACATTACCCGACGAAACGTACTGCCACGCGGTAGTAATATTCTGGTTCACGCCGGTAAGCTCGGTCCAGGTTGTTGTAGCCGGGTTTCCGGTATAGTTTGCCGTAGCATATACTTTATACCAACCTTCGCTAACGCCCACATTCATTACAGATGCGTTACCTCGCGTGTGGCTGAAGGTAAGCAGCACATTATTCATTTGCGAAAGGTTTATTGCCGGGCCCACAAGCCAGTCTTCGTTAGCATAATTCTGCCCTCCGGAATATCCCGAACATACCGCACCATAGGTCGAACTAAATGTCCATACCTGGGTTCCCGACACGCTCACCGGGGTACATGTAGCAAAGCTCTGTTGGGTAAGCAGTGTCTGGTCAAGTACTGTGGTAGTTTGGGCGAATAATTTTCCCGAAGCCACAACGCAAATTGCCAGAACTGTTACAAAATGTGTAATTTTTGAAATGCGCATCATGATTATTTTACAGGATGCAATATTACTAAAAATTTAACATAAGTAGCGCTACCTCCAGATGTTGTTTGTGTTATATCTTGAGAGGGCGGCAGTTGGAAAGGAGCCGGTTGTTTGCGGCATAATAAATGTATTTTCATCCGAACCATCTAGAATTCTTCCGGCGCTTCAAATTTCCGCATTTCGCCAGTGACAGGATGCGCAAATTCAAGGTATGCAGCGTGCAGACAGAGGCGCTCTGCCGCCTTGCCGTATAAGTCATCACCCATTATCGGGGTACCTAGACCCATAGCGTGGGCCGCATGCATACGGAGTTGATGGGTGCGGCCTGTAAGCGGCCAAAAGTGAACTTTGGTGCGCCCGTCCGTTACCTCGATTTTTTTCCAGAGGGTTACCGCCTTTTTTCCATGCTCAAAGCATACCATTTGCCGGGGCCTGTCGTCCAGGTCTACACGCAATGGCAGCGAAATTTCGCCTTCCTCTAAAAGGGGTGCGCCCTCGAGCAGGGCCACATAGCGTTTTACGACAGTACGTTTTAAAAACTGCCGTTGTATGTGTTTATGGGCCTGAGGTGTTTTCGCCACAACCAAAAGTCCTGATGTGGCCATGTCCAGCCGGTGTATTATAAGCGGCTCAGTATCCTTCCACAAGTATTTCAGTCGTGTATAAACGGAATCCTGTATGGCAATACCGGGCACCGAGAGCAGCCCCGAAGGCTTATTGACTACAATAAAGCTATCATCTTCATACACCGTTTCGATCTTCAGGAATTCACCAGGATTTACCAGCAACGGATTTTCATCTATTTCCATCCCTTCAAGCATATGCTCAAGTATTGGCTTGCATTTGCCGGTACAGGCAGGGTAATAATGCCCATGTTTACGAACTTCAGACGGTGGCGACGCCCCCCACCAGAATTCGGCCATAGCAAGTGGCTTATAATTGTTGCCGAAGGCATATTGCAATAGCTTGGGTGTTGCACATTCACCCGCAGCCGCAGGGGGTCGTCCAAAAACCGTGGCGCTAAATATGTCATAAAGGCTTTTTTCGGTACCAAAGCGGTTCAGGAAGGTGTACTGCTCAAATAGTTGCTGCTGCAATGCGGCTGACTTTTCACGACGCGTAGTTTTGAGGCGCTCTAACTCATCGGTATAACTACCCAGGGCATCGTTTACCTCGCCGATCAGGAATGCATACTTTTCTCCAAGGACTTTAAGACGGTGCTTGTCGTGCAGGCTATACCGGATAAGCCAGGCTTCATATTCCCTGTAATCGTCGGGCGACAAAATCTCCTTTTGGCTAATGCGCAATTGTTTGCGTTCTGCTTTGTTTTCCCGAAGCTCCCGCCTCAATGCCTCTACAGCCGTATCTGCTTCCGCTTTTAGCGCTTCATGTTGGGTCGTCAGCTGTATATAGCGGTCGTCGGTTTCTATCGCCGTCACCCTGTCATTTATATCGTTCAGGGTATATTGTTCCTTCAGGAAAAAGCTGTTCTCGGTCAGCATATCAAATACAGGGGGCACAAATAACTCATGTTCGTTGCTGCCGGCAAGCTTACCAGAAAATCCGCAGAGGTAACCCACGCGCCCTTCGCGATCTTTCACCACCAGCACACCGAACATTTTACCGATGGCCATTCCGTTACTGCTATCGTCCAGCCCGAAATTGTGGCCGGCCGCGATGTCTTTTTCCAGACGGCTTCGCAAGCCGTTTGCTGCAATAACCGCCAGCGGATGGGGTTCATAAAAAAAAGGGAAGGTAAACTTTCGCGGAAGGCTGTTGCCTTCAAGCTCGTCATCGGTAAAGTAAATTATTTTGCTGTCCATCCCTTTTGTTTAAGCATCCCCAAAAATTTCGCCCGCATCAGGAAAAACAAATGCGCCATCAGAAAAGTCCAGCACTTCAGCAGTTCGTAGCGAGCGTGTCAGTTCATCAATGCCCTTCTGGAGCAGCAGCGGAGTAGTATATTTGCGGCTTGTTGCCAGTACCAGCCCATCTTTTGTTATCCTGAAAAAATGTTTCCCGGAAGCGGTCGTATTTTTTGTGATCGTAAAGCGCGTGATATCTTCGCGTATCGCAGCTATCATCGCTTCACAGTCAATTTTCTCTTTGTGGCTGATGCTTGTAAATATCGTCTTCCCTTTTCGTGACGTGAAGGTAAACTTATAATCGCCTTTTGTGCGTGTACTTATTACGAACATTCCCATAGCTCTGCTTTCTCATTTTTTCGCTCAGGCTGCAAAGCTATTATAAAATTGAAAAAGATCATCATCAGGAATTCCCATTATCAACAAAAGCCCCGCTTTCGGCGAGGCTTTGTCTTTATGCTAGAGGTCTACCCGGAAGGCGAATGATATATTGTGATCCTTAAAGGCACTACTGCTAAACACTGTGTTAAGATCATACTTGGCATACAGCGATAGCGGACCCAATCCTATATAGCCGCTGAGGCCGTATATAAAACGCTCGACGTTATAATCAGTACGGATTTTGTCTATCCGCTTTACGCCGTCTATTTCATACCTCAACCGCTGTGTTGCCGCGAGATTATACCCAATGTAGCCTCCCAAGCCTACTTTAAAGCTGTTAGAGTTGTCATAGCGAAAGTAATCTTTATACACTTTTTTCTTCGATGGGCCAAACTCAAGGTGAATCGGTACCACCAGGTTGTCTATGCGGAAGTAGGACTTATTCTTTAATTGTTCTGAGAAAGGCTGCAGTTCGGTAACACCGTTATTATTTACAAAATACCGGTTGTCTTTCGCAACGAGCACATTTTCCTGCAATGAAAGCCCATAGGCAAGCCTCAGCGCATTAGAGTTTTTCAGCAGGCGTGTTCGCAGTGCGAAGCCTATCTCAGCGTATCCGCTTTTTCCGAACTTATATTCGTCACCAATGGTTTTCCCGTCACCGATTGTGTTATTTACCCCAATGGCAAACACCGCATTGTAGTAGGTGCGCTTATCATATTTTATTGGTTTGTTGCTTTGGTAGTGTATACCCAGTAGCAGACTGCCCCTGTCGTCATAAGTATTTCCAAAGCCAAGTTCGACGAAGGAGTTTTGGTAGGCATCATAATCATATTCTTCGCCACGCTTTGCGAGTTGTATCTTGTTTTCGATAATTGCAGTTTTATTGTCTATGTTCAGCGCAGCATTTTTTGCAGACTCAGTTCGCATTTCAGCCGCTTTGGCATCATCTATTTTGCCCTCCTGTAGTTGCTTGTCAATGCTTATCAGTACCTGCTTTAACTTGTACTTTTCATCTGCTGTTACGCTGTCCTTCTGCCGTTCCAGCGTGGCGATAAGTTCTTTACGGAATTCTTCGTTGTGAATGCTACGGTCGGGGTCTGTTACCGGTTGCTTAAACTTCGGGGCTACAGGCGGGTTCTCCTGTCCGTTTGCTTTAGGCATGAAGATGCCTGTCGCCATTATGGCGATAATTAATAATTTTTTCATGATTGATGATTATGGTTTAATTAATGAAGTGCGATACGAATAGTGCGGAACCTGTTTTTAAAGAGCCTGATCGCATCCTGGCGAAACGTTTCATTGATCTCTGCTTCGGTTTCTTTAAGAAGCGCATTGGCATCGGTGGCTGTTTCTTTAGTTTTCATTCGCTCAAAGGCAATTTCGCGCTGTGCTTTCTGCAAAAGGGAGTCTACTACTGCATCTGTAACCGGCAGATGCACATCTATGCGGCGTTGCAGCTCCGCAGCTATCTCCTCAGATTTCCTAATTATCAAGGCATCTTTTTGTAAATCAGCAGCGGGTTGTACTGCTGCAGGCGTTACAGTTTCGCGGGTTGGCAATGCGATATTTTGGGTGACAGGCGAAGGATTCTCGGCAATGCTTCTTTTTGGATGTTTGCTTTGATTCTGCGGAAAAGTCGGCGGTATGGCCACCGGCTCGCCTGGGATTTCCGTAGGTTTTTCAACGAATACCACTTTAGGCCCCGGAACTCTCTTGGTGTCAGTGCTGTCATTGGATGAAATATATAATCCTGCCCCAATCAACAGTGCCAGCATCGCAGCTATGCCAAGCCATTTTCCTAACGGCTTTTTCTTTGACGGCCGGGCTTTACCGAATGATATGCGCTCCCACGCTCCTGACGACGGCTCTATACTGCGTTTCCCGAGTTTGTGGGCAAGTTGGTCTTCTATATTATATTTTTCCATAGCTGCTGTTGTTAAGTTTTTCGAGCTGCTCGCGCAGTGTCCTGCGTGCTTTGAACAGTTGCGATTTGGATGTGCTCTCGCTGATGTTGAGCATCTCTGCAATTTCTTTGTGGTTGTAGCCCTCTACTGCAAAAAGCACCAGGACAGTACGGTAGCCGGCAGGAAGTTCATCCATCAGGAGTTGCAGCAGCTCGGCATCCATGTCGGGCGCTGTTGCGGGTTCTGCAAAGCCGGCGGCTTCTTCTACTTCAGCGAAAGCTATTTCCCGGCGGCTCCTGAGGAAGTCAATAGCCCCGCGTACCATAATGCGCCTGAGCCATCCTTCAAAACTTCCTTCAAAGCGGTACCTGCCCAGGTTGGTAAACGCTTTAGTGAACCCTTCGATCATCACATCCTCGGCATAGTGCATATCTTTGATATAACACCGGCATACGCCAAGCATTTTTGCTGCATACCTTTTGTAGAGCATCTCCTCGGCCTTACTGCTTTTTTGCAGCGCCTGTTTTATCAGCTTTTCGTCTGTTATATGAAGTGTAATGATCTTCACTTTCCTGTTTGTTTTTTAGTAAGACGGAAAGGATATTTTAAAAGTTGCCTGTGCGGATTTTTTTTTTAATTTTTTTTCGGATGTGATTTTCCTGAGCGTGCAAAAGCAGAAGGTATTCAGAGTTACAGCAGGTCAAGCGCGCGCTCCAGTGCCATCCCGCGTGAACCTTTTATAAGAACCGTGGCATTTTCCGGGCGTTGAAATTGGGTGGCGAATTCCTCAAAGGTTGTAAAGTAGGATAGGTGGGGTGCTGCTACAGGATTGGCTGAAAAGTCTTTTCCGATAAAATATACTCTTATTCCGCTGAGGTCGGCCAGGTGCTCCGATAACTTTCGGTGTTCTGCGGCGCTTTCCGGCCCCAGTTCGAACATATCTCCAAGTATAGCAATTTTGGAAGCTGCATCCAGTCCCGCAAAATTGTCTATGGCCGCCATCATACTGCTTGGGTTGGCATTGTAGGCATCCAGGATTATCTGGTTGTTGCCCTTATGCAAGAGCTGCGAGCGGTTGTTGTTGGGTATATAGTGCTCTATCGCATGCACGATTTTATCATCGCTTATTTTAAAATAATGTCCGATTGCAATAGCTGCTGCAATATTAGGTGCATTATAGCTACCGATAAGGTTTGACTTAATATTGTGGCCGTGCCATAAAAGCGTAACCATCGGGTTGGCTGTCGCCGAGTCGATAAAAACGTCGCAGCTGTGCGTTTCTGCGGAAAATGTATAGCGGGGCAGGCGTGCTGTTCTTTCAGATTGTATCGGGTCATCCAGGTTTACAAATGCCGTTTTAGTGTGCGCTTCAAGATAGGCATACATCTCGCTTTTGCCTTTGATTACGCCTTCTACACCGCCAAAACCTTCCAGGTGGGCTTTGCCGAAATTTGTTATATACCCAAAATTCGGTTCAGCGATATTGCACAGTAATTCAATTTCTTTCTGGTGATTGGCGCCCATCTCCACGATACCTATTTCCGTTTCTTCTGTAAAGGAAAGAAGGGTAAGCGGAACCCCGATGTGGTTGTTGAGGTTGCCTACGGTTGCTGTAACATTATATTTTTCTGAGAGGACCGCACGTATCAGCTCTTTTGTGGTGGTTTTGCCGTTGCTGCCGGTGAGTGCAACAATAGGCAGCCCCAGTTGCCTGCGGTGGTGCCTGGCCAGGTCCTGCAACGCAATCAACCCGTCATTTACCAGAAGCGTACCCGGAACTTCATACTCAGGCTCGTCTATTATTGCATATTTCGCGCCGGACTCAAGGGCTTTTTGGGAAAAGGTGTTGGCATTAAACTTATCGCCTTTTAAAGCGACAAACATACAGCCGGGTTCTATCTTTCGGGTATCGGTACATATACCGGTACATTCTTTAAAACGTGCGTAAAGCTGCTCCGTAGTGGTCATGGTATAAAAAATAAAAGCCCTAAGATAGGGCTTTTATTGTAGTATCGAAAGATTTAGTTTCTTGCTTTTTTCTTGGTATTCTTCGGTCCAACCTTAGACATTGCGCAACGGAAACCGATATAGTCTGTTGCCATATCCTGCGGGAAGTACCTTCTCTGGGCAGGGTCAAGCCAGTAAGCCCTGTCCCTCCATGATCCACCTTTGTAAACCCTTACGTTGTCGTTTACAAGGGTAGTCCTTTTAGAAGACTTGTCGTACTCGCGTATCATGTTACCAAGGCTGTCTTTGGCTACAAGGTGAAGCGGAGAATCGTACATCCTTTTTGCTTCGTCTTCTTTTTCTTCATCTGTTCCGCCAAAGTCATAGTAGCGTGAAGACTGCCTGTCACCATCTCTCCAGTTCCTGTTGTCGCTGCGGGTATAGTTTTGCCTCAGGTATGTATCATCTTTAGTGATCTGTTGCTGGGCTATCTGGCCTGGCAGGTTGCGGTACTGTATCCTTCCGTTGCTTAGTGTGTCATACTCTATAGTTTCGGCAGTTACAAGCTCAGCCCTTCCATCCTCGCCAATTTTGTTTTTCATGTAAACGTTACCCCTGTAGTAGTTGAAGTCATTTGCCTCATCATCTACAATCGGACGGTATACGTCGGCTACCCACTCGGCTACGTTACCTGCCATATCATAAAGGCCGAAATCGTTTGGAGGGTAAGATTTAACCGGTGCAGTAATATCAGCGTTGTCATCGCTCCATCCTGCAATTCCGCCGTAGTCACCTTTACCCTGTTTGAAGTTGGCAAGCTGGTCACCTTTACTTTGCCTTTTTCCGTTACGGGTGTACTGGCCTTTCCAAGGATATTTTTTGTTACCACGGTAAAGGTTGTACTCACGGTTACCTACAAGTGCCACAGCTGCATATTCCCACTCAGCTTCGGTAGGAAGCCTGTATTCAGGAAGAATAAGCCCCGAAGTCCTCTGGGCATAAACACCCTTAGCGCCCTCTTTGCTGGCAAGTTTATTTTTCGGGCCTTTCAGCACAATCTCTTCATTTCCGCCGAAAGACTTGCTTGGGCTTTCAAGGTAAGCTTCTGTGCTAAATGTGCTCTCTGCAGATACATCTGTGATTTTAGCATCTTTTTTCAGGTAGCCTTCTTTTTCAAGAACACCTTCGTTAACCCTGTCAGTCCTCCATTTGGCAAACTCAACCGCCTGGATCCAGTTAACGCCTACCACAGGGTAGTCGCTGTAAGCAGGGTGCCTCAGGTAGTTGTTGGTCATTGTTTCATTATAGCCAAGCGCGCTCCTCCATACCAGGGTATCCGGCAGTGCGCCCACATAAATGTTCTTATAGTTTTCCTCGGTTGGAGGGAATACAGTTTTCAACCAGTCAAGGTATTCCATGTACATAACATTGGTTACCTCTGTTTCATCCATATAGAAAGACTGTACGTGCTGTTGGGTAGGAGTATTGTTCCAGTCGTGCATTACATCGTCTGCAACCCTTCCCATGGTAAAGGTTCCGCCTTCAACTTCCACCAGTCCGGGCGCAGCATCCTGCTTTTTGTACTTGGAATTGTGTTGGAATCCGCCCTTCTTGTCATTGATCTTCCAACCGGTTGCAGTAGAGGTGTTACCCGAACCTCCTTTTTTGCTACAACCAGTAAAACCAACTGCTACCGCGAACGCAAGCACCAATTGTAAAGCTGTGATCTTGTTAATCTTCATCTTTCTGTAGGTAAATAAAATTTTGTGGCGCAATATAATAATTAACCATTAAACCGCAACACGTTTTTAAAAATTTAATTAAACTCAAAAATTGTGTGAAACATACAGGATGAAAACGCCTATTTTCAACTAATATTGCATTTTAGTGCATTTAAAAAAATGTAGCCGTATTTGTAATAATGTTACGGCGTTTCGCGTTGTCAGGATGATGAAAAAGAAATTACTCCTTATTATACTACTTTTTTGTGCAATACCGGCGTTTGCCCAGCAACAGGGTACCGCCATATCGCTGGAATGGAAAGAGCCCGCCCCCTGCCGCATAGGCGACACACTGGTTGTGCTGCCACAATTTCAGGCGGAGTATATGAATTATGATACGCATCGCAGGCAGCTTACCTTTACTTATAAGTTTCCTGTTTCGGGAGAGGTGGATGCCGCTTCCCTTAAAATAGATAATATCCAATATGAAGCAATAAGCTCGGCACAGCTGGGCGAAGTGTCAGCCAAAAATATTCCTTCTTCAATTAATGCCACCCTTGGTACGTCGCTGGCGCGAACGGAGTGGTTTGCCGCGCTCAGGCTTGCCCCGATAGTAAAAGACGGCTCCGGCTTTAAAAGGGTAAAGTCTTTCTCATTTAGTTACAGCATGGGCACTGCCCGCATGGCCGCCAGGACTTTTATGAATACAAGTGTGGTGTCTAACTCTGTACTGGCCAATGGCGAGTGGTTCCGCTTTTATGTAGAGAAGTCGGGAGTGTATAAGCTAAGTAAGCAGTTTTTGCAATCGCTCGGTTTTAACGCGGATACCGATCCGAGAAAAATAAAGATTTACGGAAACGGCGGCCGCATGGCGCCACTCCTTAATAGTACGCCTTATCCGATGGACCTGGCCGAGAACGCCGTAAAGTTTGTGGGGGAAGAAGATGGCGTGTTTGACGGCGACGACTACATCCTTTTCTATGCCGAGGGTGTAGATAACTGGAACACCGAAAGCGATACCCACAGTAATCTTTTTGCCGACCGTTCCTATTATTATGTTACATCGGGCGGTGCCGATGGTAAACGTATCACCGCGCTCGTGCAGCCTTCCGGGGCGCCAACTACATCCGTTACATCCTATGATGAATACCAATACCACGAGCGCGACCTGGTAAGCATTGCCCGGCTCGGGCGTAAATGGCATGGCGAAGCCTTTAATGTAGACGAATCGCAGGATTTTAAATTTACGATACCCGACCTTGATGCCGCGCCCGTAAACGTTACGGTATCGGCTGCCGCAGCTTCAGATTTTGCGTCGTCGATGAACGTAAAAGTCAACGGACAGCAGGCCGGTACAATGGCTTTCGCTGCGCTGCCAATGTACACCGCTGCCATGGACGCCTTTTTTAATGGAAATGTAACGCCATCAGGCAACGAAATCACGGTTACGCTGGAGTATAATAATAATGGTGTACCTACGGCAAATGCGTGGCTCGATTATATCATAATTAAGGCGAAACGCAAACTGAAGGGATATGGCAGGCAGTTTCGTTTTACCTACAATGATGCGGCTGCTGCGATTGGTATAATAGAATACCAGTTCTCGAATGCGCAGGGAATAAACGAAGTATGGGATATCACCGATATCTATAATGTCTCGGGCCTTGCCAACAGTACAGGACAGTCTTTTGCTTTTCGCGCTGCTATGGGCGAAGCGCGAAAGTATATCGCGCTGGATGGCGGAGATTATTATTCCCCTTTAAAGGAAGGTAACCCTAGGGTGGCCAACCAGAACCTGAAGGGTACGATATTTTCCGGGGCTCAGGGGCAGTTTCAGGATGTAGATTACATCATCGTCACACCACAGTTCTTAAAGGGACAGGCCGATGTGCTTGCCAACTTTCACCGCACACAGTCGGGGCTTAACGTAAAAGTTGTAACGCTCGATAATATCTATCAGGAGTTTTCTTCGGGCAAGCAGGATATTGCCGCGATCCGCAACTTCGTGAAGTATGTATATACCAACGCTTCTTCTACAGATAAACGCATTAAGTACCTTAACCTTTTTGGCGATGCATCATTCGACTATAAAGACCGCATTCCACGGAATACGAATATAGTACCTATCCTTCATGCTTACGACGGCCCCGGCGAAGGGTCGCAGCTTCCTAACTATGACATTACACTCACCTTTGCCTCAGACGATTTCTTTGGGCTGATGGACCCGGCAGAGGGCAGGATGCTTTTCGATGATAACGAAGGCCTTGATATAGCAGTAGGCCGCATGATCGTGAGTACTGCCTCGCAGGCCGCAGAAATGGTAAACAAGGTGGTTGCCTATAAATCAGAGGAGGCATACGGTAGGTGGCGCAATGAATACATTGTAGCATCTGACGACCTTGAAAACGGGGGCGGCAACCTTATGACGCATATCGACTCACTGGCACAGACACTTATTGCAACACGCCCTTTTATAAATATGCGCAAAGTGCACACCGACTCGTACGTGCAGGAAGCCTCGGCAGGAGGGCAGCGTTATCCCCAGGCAAAAGAGCAGCTGATACGCTACATCAATTACGGTGCGCTGGTGGTAAATTACCTGGGACACGGTGGGGAAGACGGGCTGGCCAGCGAACGTATCTTTGAAAAGACTGATGCGCAGAACCTTACCAACAAAAACAAATACCCGCTGTTTATTACCTGTACCTGCGAGCTTACTAAATTTGATAACCCTTACAGGCCCACCTGCGGCGAATATATATACTGGAATCCGGATGGGGGAGCTATTGCAATGATCACCACCACACGGGCGCTGTTTGTAAGTGTAGCGCTTCCGTTTAATGATGCGCTTTCGGCAAGGCTTTATTCATTTGCCGGCGGGGCTTACCCATCAATGGCCGAGGCGCTGCGCCAGACGAAGGTTTCGCAGAGCAACCTCGCGCGTGTTATTGCCTTTGTAGGCGATCCGGCCTTGAAGCTGGCCATACCGAAACTCAATGTGGTTCTTACCGCTGTAAACGATGTGCCTGTGTCATCCGGCATGCCGGTACTTAATTCGCTGGCCTATGTAAAGATGGCAGGCATGGTTACCGATGAAGGTGGCAGCATCCTGAATAATTATAGCGGAGACCTTGCCGTTTCTGTTTTCGATAAAAATATCCAACGGCAAACATTAGGTAACGATGCACCTTATACGATAGTTCCCTTTACCACGCTTGGCGAAACCATCTTCCGCGGGAATGCTTCGGTAAACAACGGGAGGTTTGAATTTGGCTTTGTCGTGCCGCGCGATATCCGCGTACCGGTTGGCGCAGGCCGCATTAGTTTTTACGCGAAGCGAAATAACATTCTTGAGGACCAGACAGGATATAACAACAGTATTCAGATTGGGGGTGTAAACGCAAATGCGGTGGCAGATAATACCCCGCCGAAGGTGAAGCTTTATATGAATGATACGTCGTTTGTGAGCGGGGGCATCACCAATTCGTCACCGATATTCCTTGCCCATCTTGAAGATGAGCACGGTATTAATACCGCGAGTGGCATAGGGCATGATATTGTCGCGATACTCGATGGCAACGAGAACAACCCATACATCCTTAATGACTATTATGAAACCGAAGTCAACGATTATACGCGCGGGCATCTCAATTTCCCGCTTAGCAACCTGGCCAAAGGGCTTCATACGATAACCTTCAAGGCATGGGACGTGTACAACAACCTGATCACGGCCGAGATACAGTTTGTGGTAGTAGGCGATGAAGGCGTAGTCCTCGAAAAAGTACTTAACTATCCTAACCCGTTCGTGAGCTACACGGAGTTTTGGTTTACCCACAACCGGCCGTATGAGCCGCTGGATGTACAGGTCCAGATATTCACAGTTACAGGCAAAGTGGTAAAAACGATCAACCAGTCGGTCACTACAGATGGCTTTTTGAGTCGCGATATCCGTTGGGACGGGCGCGATGATTTTGGCGACCGCATAGGGAAAGGGGTTTATATTTATAAGCTCACCGTAAAATCGTCTTCCACAAATAATAAAGCCGAAAAGTACGAGAAACTTGTATTGCTTTAAAAAATACTATATTTGTTACCTTAAAATTTTCGAAACCCAATGAAAAAGATACTACTGCTGGCGCTTGGCCTACTTGGAATGCAGGCTGCAAAGGCTCAGAATGAGCGTGTAATTACAACCGGTGTACCTTTCCTGCTTATCGCTGCCGATGCACGGGCTGCAGGTATGGCCGACCAGGGTGTGGCTACCTCTCCGGATGCCTATTCCCAGCAATGGAACCCCGCAAAATATGCGTTTGCCCTCGATAAGTTTGGTGTATCCGCGAGTTACACGCCCTACCTTACCTCTATTGCCAGCGATATATCGTTGGGGCAGGTAACTTTTTATAACAGGTTTAACGAAAGAAGCGCCTTTGCAGGAAGCCTGCGCTATTTTGGGCTTGGTGAAATTCAGCTTCGCGAAACGCCCGACCCGGATGAAGTAGTGGTAACCCGTAACCCGAACGAACTTGCGCTTGACCTTTCGTATGCGCTTCAGCTTAGTGAGCAGTTCTCTATGTCGGTTGCCGGGCGCTTTATCAGTTCTAACCTGCGCATACCCGAAGCTTCTGGTGGGGGTGATGCCAAGGCGGCCAAAACCTTTGCATTTGATGTTGCCGGTTATTACCAGTCAGAAGAAGTTGCTTATGATGACTTCAACGGACGCTGGAGGGCAGGTTTCAATTTCCAGAACCTCGGGCCTAAGATCAATTATAACAACGACGAGAATCCTGACGGCGCAACCTCTAACTTCCTGCCTTCCAACATGAGGCTTGGCGGTGGGTTCGATTTTATGTTCGACGAGTACAATAAAGTAGCGGTTAGCGTGGAAGTGGCAAAACTTCTGGTGCCTACGCCTCCGGCGAAAGTAGAAATTATAGATTTCAACAACGACGGCAATATTGACAATGCAGACAAAGCAGTCGCTGATGCGCAGTATGAACAGGCGCTAAATGATTATAAGAAAACGAGCTGGGTTTCAGGAGTTTTCAAATCGTTCAACGATGCGCCCGACGGCTTTAGCGAAGAGCTTAAGGAGTTTACCTACTCGGTAGCTGCCGAATATACGTACCAGGATTCATTCGCACTTCGCGCCGGATATTTTAACGAGGACAAAATGAAGGGTGCCCGCAGGTTCTTTTCTTTAGGGGCCGGATTTAAGTACACTACGATAAAAGTAGATGTGTCTTACCTTTTCTCTGCTTCGCAGGTGCGCAACCCGCTTGAGAACACTCTTCGATTCTCGCTTACCTTTAACTTTGGAGACCAATACGACCAGTACTAGATGGATCACATCACGATAACTACCACATTTACCGTATATAATAACGTTTCGGAGCTTCCGGAAGATGTAAAGCTTTTAATGTACGAAGCGGTCGCGGTACGAAAGACCGCCTATGCTCCTTACTCGCGTTTCAGGGTAGGCGCTGCGCTGCTGATGGATAATGGCGCTATAGTGCGTGGCTCCAATCAGGAGAATGCGGCATACCCGTCGGGGCTTTGTGCTGAGCGGGTAGCTGTATTTCACGCCGGTGCTGCCTATCCCGAAGGAAAGATAGTACGCATGGCAATATCTGCCGCTGCCGACGATAAGGTGGTAGATGCACCGATACCTCCATGTGGTGCCTGCCGGCAGTCTATAGCTGAATATGAAGTGCGCCAGGAAAGCGGTATCGAGATTTATTTTATGGGTGAAACAGGCAAGATATATAAATCAGATTCACTTAAAAACCTTTTACCGCTGGTGTTCGATAAGCAATTTTTATAACATTTGCGCTGAAGAAAATTATAAACGGGGGCACACGCCCCTTTTTGTTTGGGCTGCTGCCAAATTAGGCTATTAATATTTTCACATCTGACAGCGATGTAGTATTTTTGCCATTCGCAAAATTGTGTGAGGAAACTTTTTGCGCCCAACAACCTATTTTTAAAACAAAACATAGCAACGTAAACAGCAATGAAAGAAATTACAAAAGAAGTTTACCTGAAGTGGTATGAAGATATGCAGTTCTGGCGTAAGTTTGAAGATAAGCTCGCTGCCTTATACATTCAGCAAAAAGTAAGGGGTTTCCTCCACTTGTATAATGGGCAGGAAGCTGTGCTTGCGGGCGCACTTCATGCCATGGACCTTTCTAAAGATAAAATGATCACGGCCTACCGTAACCACGTGCAGCCTATAGGTATGGGTGTAGACCCGCGCAGGGTTATGGCAGAATTGCTAGGTAAGGCCACAGGTACCTCTCAGGGCCTTGGCGGATCGATGCATATATTTTCTAAAGAACACGGTTTTTACGGCGGCCACGGTATTGTGGGTGCGCAGATACCTGTAGGTGCAGGTATGGCTTTCGCCGATAAATATTTTAATACCGGTGGCGTTACCATGACCTATTTTGGCGATGGTGCCGCACGCCAGGGTTCCCTTCACGAAGCTTTTAACATGGCGATGCTGTGGAAACTGCCTGTGGTATTTATTGTAGAGAACAACGGTTATGCAATGGGTACTTCGGTTGAGCGTACTGCCAACCATACCGACATCTGGAAACTTGGCCTCGGTTACGAAATGCCATGCGGGCCTGTTGACGGGATGAACCCGGTAAAAGTAGCCGAAGCCATGCATGAGGCTATCGAAAGGGCACGCAGGGGAGACGGGCCTACTTTCCTCGAAATGAAAACGTACCGCTACCGTGGCCACTCTATGAGCGACGCGCAGCACTACCGTACCAAAGAAGAGGTTGAGGAGTACAGGAAGATTGACCCCATCATCCAGGTGCTGGATATCATCAAAGAAAACAATTACGCTACAGACGCAGAAATCGAAGCTATCGATCAGCGAGTGAAAGATCTTGTGGAAGAATGCGAGAAATTTGCCGAAGAGTCGCCGTATCCGGAACTCAATGTGATGTATGACGTTGTCTACGACCAGAAAGATTATCCTTTTATACCCCATAAACTATAATATACCATGGCAAAAGTTATTACCATGCCGCGCCTTAGCGACACCATGACCGAAGGTACTGTAGCTACGTGGCTGAAAAAAGTGGGTGACACTATTAAAGAAGGAGATATACTTGCCGAGATCGAAACCGATAAGGCAACGATGGAATTCGAATCTTTCGATGCCGGCACACTGTTGCATATCGGCATCCAGGAAGGCGAAACCGCGCCGGTAGATGCTGTCTTGGCAATTATAGGTAAAGAAGGTGAAGATATATCGGCTCTTCTCGACGGAAAAGCTGCGCCTGCTTCGGATAAAAAAGAAGAACCGAAACAGGAAGAAAAGCCTGCTGACGATAAAAAAGAAGAAGCTCCTGCTGCAAAACAGGAGGAAGCGAAAGCATCTGCACCGGCTTCATTGCCTGCAGGTGTGAAAGTGGTCACCATGCCGCGCCTTAGCGACACGATGACCGAAGGTACCGTAGCAACATGGCTGAAGAAAGTAGGTGACAAGGTGAACGAAGGCGATATCCTTGCCGAAATTGAAACTGATAAGGCAACGATGGAGTTTGAATCGTTCAATGCGGGTACGCTGCTTTACATCGGTATCAAAGAAGGCGAATCGGCTCCTGTTGACAGCGTGCTTGCTATCATTGGCCCTGAAGGGACGGATGTGAGCGGTATCGCCGATAACTATGGAAAGGAAGGCGCTGCCTCTGCTGCTGAAGCAAAATCTGAAGCAGCTCCTGCAGAAGATAAAAAAGAGGATACCCCTAAAGCGGAGGAAGCTATAGCTTCTAACGATGGCGGAAGGATATTTGTATCGCCGCTTGCACGCAAGATGGCCAAGGATAAGAATATCGACCTGAACAAGGTAAAAGGTACAGGTGAGAACGGACGCATTACGCGCCGTGATATTGAGGGTTACCAACCTTCTGCTGAACAGGCGGCTCCTGCCAAAACTGAGCAGTCAGCTGCGCCTGCACAAGCTGCTGCCGCTGCACCACAGGCTAAGCCGTATGTGCCGTCGGGTGAAGAGCGCACCGAGGAAGTGAAGAACAACCAAATGCGCAAGACCATTGCCCGCCGCCTGGCTGAATCGAAATACAGCGCTCCGGAATACAGCCTTACTATAGAGCTGGATATGGACAACGCTATGGCGAGCCGCACCATAATCAATGCGGTGCCGGATACTAAAGTGTCATTCAACGATATGGTGATCAAGGCTAGTGCTATGGCGCTTCGCAAGCATCCGCAGATCAACACGCAATGGAAGGACGATGTTACCGTGTACAACAAGCACATCAGCATTGGGGTTGCCGTAGCAGTAGAAGATGGCCTTGTGGTTCCGGTACTTAAGTTTACCGATATGATGTCGCTTTCGCAAATAGGGGCATCGGTAAAAGACCTTGCCGGAAAAGCGCGCAACAAAAAGCTGACACCTGCCGAGATGGACGGAAGCACATTCACGGTTTCTAACCTGGGCATGTTTGGTATCGAGGAGTTTACCTCCATCATCAACCAACCGAACTCTGCGATACTTTCCGTGGGTGCTATTGTACAGAAGCCGGTAGTGAAGAACGGACAGATCGTAGTAGGAAATACCATGAAAGTGACCCTTACCTGCGACCACCGCACAGTAGACGGCGCTACAGGGGCACAATTCCTGCAAACGCTAAAACAATACATTGAAAACCCTGTGACCATGCTGGCCTAACAGCTGTCGCAGTTTAATTATAATACCCGCCTTCTGTACGAACAGGCGGGTATTTTCGTTTAGTAACTATGTGGTTATTTAATAAGGAATATACAAATCTTGCAGAAGCCGTCAGCCATCATAAGCGGGTAAGGAAGCTGCGGCTGTCATTTGAAGATATGTGCCACGTAAATGCGTCGATAGGCGCTTTTTCTTCCTTGGGGTCGTTAGAGGTTGTATCCGATGTGCGGCAACCTGTACTCAAAGATTTCAGCGAAAGCATCCCCAAACTCCGGTCGCTGACTACGGTAAATGTTGTTTTCCGGGACTTTCCGGGATGGATGCTCCGGCTAAAAGAACTGGAATTTCTTTATCTGAGAGGCTGCGATTTTAAAAGTGTCCCTGACGAAATTGCATCGCTTTCAAAATTGAAAGTATTGCGTCTTGAAAATATTGATATTACACATCTCCCTGCGTCTATTGCAGAAATGAGTAATTTAAGGGAGCTGTCACTAACAGATTGCCGGCATCTGAATTTTCAGCCCGAATTTTTACCCGGGAAATTAAGGAAACTTATCATTCCATCGTCGGTGATCGCAAACCATCATAAGGCGCTTTTACAAGAAAGGCCTAACCTGGAGATTCAAACATATTGATTATGCTAAACCTGTTTGACGATACTGAATTATTTGGCGAGGCAAAGCCTCACAAGAAGATATTCGACCTGCCGGATACCGACCTGATGCTTTTTGAAGGTTTTTATAGCAAAGAAGAATCAGACCGGTATTATAATTTGCTGCTGAATAGCACCCCCTGGCGTGAAGCCGACCTGCATATTTATGATAAGACGCATATCATTCCGCGAATGGTTGCGTGGTATGAAGACAAAGACAATGCAGGCGCAAATCCGGATGGGAACGAATGGACGCCGGAACTTCTGGCAATTCGCGCAAAGGTAGAAGAGGAGACTTTCTTCAAGTTTAACAGTGTGCTATTGAATCTTTACCGTAACGGAAAAGACGGCGTGGGCTGGCACAGTGACCGTACCGAAAATTTTGGGAAGAACCAGGTAATAGCCTCTGTTACTTTTGGCGAAACACGGCCCTTCCGGATGAGGCACAAAACGCGTAAGGATATCCCGATGCAGGAAATTCCGCTAAAGCATGGTTCGCTGCTGCTGATGGCAGGCGCCACGCAAAGTTGCTGGGAGCATCATATCCCGAAAACTTCAAAGGATATTTTGCCACGGATAAACCTGACTTTCCGGCAGGTAAAAAGAAAAGGCTGATTATTATTGATGTTCCTGTTGCTGAAGCTCTTTTTTGCGAATGCTTTGGACGGCCTGCATATACAAAACACAGGCGCCGCATGCCAGCGGTACATACATTTTGATATCAAGCCAAAGATCGGCGATAATCGCAAGCGTAAGGTGTATAGCAACAATCAAAAGCGCCGTTTTAATCTTCATTTTGGTAGTTGGTTTCATTGCTTGTAATTTTATACAAAGATACATAACAGACAATTTGGTTGCAGTTAATTTTTTACCTTCGCTAAAATAACAGGCATGAATAACAAGGTATTCGCTTTGGCGGCCGCATTAATGTTTAGCTGCGCAGTTTTTTCGCAGAAAGCAAAGCAGTCTCCTTACACGGTAGAACAACAATCTGTTGAATCGACACTTAAGTTTTTATCGTCAGACGAGCTGAAGGGACGGAATACAGGCAGCGAAGGCGCCGAAAAAGCGGCCAAATTTCTGGAAGACCTGATGGTAAAGAACAGCATCAAGCCGTATTTTGCCACCTACAGGGATACGCTTTCCAATTTTGATAAGCCTGCCTTTAACATTGTTGGCTACCTTGAGGGCACCGACCCGAAGCTAAAAAATGAGTTTGTGATTATAAGCGCTCACTATGACCATATTGGTACGGCACTGCGCCCGGTAGATGGCGACTCTGTTTTTAACGGTGCCGATGATAACGCCTCGGGCTGTACCGCTGTTGCCGAAATAATGGCATGGTTTGCGAAAAGCCATTCTAATAAAAGGAGTATTATGTTTTGTTTCTTTTCGGGCGAAGAACGTGGGCTTTTGGGTTCGAAACATCTCGCAGCCAAATTGAAGAAACAGGATTTCAATCTGTACACGGTGGCAAACTTCGAGATGATCGGTGTGCCGCTGGGTAAAGATATTGATGCTTTTATCACGGGCTACAGCCGAAGCAACATGGCGGATAAAATGAATGAGTACGCCGGCCGCAAGATGATTGGGTACACCGATTTTGAAGTCCGCTACCAGCTGTTCCGGGCTTCGGACAACTTCCCATTCTATGAAGAGTTTAATGTTCCTTCGCACACGCTAAGCACCACCGATATGGAATCATTTAAATATTACCACCATGTAAAAGATGAATTCGGTATTATGGATACGAAGCACATGACTGCTTTTATCGGGAATATACTGCCGGTAATGCAGAAATTAGTGAATGCGAATACTAAAGAAATCGTACTTAAAAAATAATGAATGTAATCATCACAGGTGCCAGCCGTGGTATCGGGCTGCAACTGGCATTAAGGTTTGCCAATGAGGGCCATAACGTAATGGCTGTCTCCCGTACTATAGCGACGGACCTGGCGGGACATGACAACATTACCCATGTGAGCCTTGACCTCTCGGCAGGAAATTTTTCAGCGGTGGAAGAGGTACTGCAAAACAGCTGGCACCGTGCCGATATTGTAATTCATAATGCAGGTTCGCTTGTTAATAAGCCTTTTAGCCAGATTACGGCTGATGAATTTGAATATGTTTATAAGGTAAACGTATTTGGCGTAGCTGCCCTCAACCGCGCAGTGCTTCCGTTCATGGAAAAAGGTGGGCACGTGGTTACGATAAGCAGTATGGGCGGCGTGCAGGGAACCATGAAATTCCCCGGCCTTGCCGCATACAGTTCGAGCAAGGGCGCTGTGATCACGCTTTCAGAGCTGCTTGCCGAAGAATACAAACAGCAGGGAGTTGCATTCAATGTGCTGGCTCTCGGCGCGGTTAATACCGAAATGCTTCGCGAAGCATTCCCGGGTTACGAGGCTCCGGTATCGGCTATAGATATGTCGGAATATATTTATAATTTTGCGCTAACCGGAAATAAGTTCTTTAACGGGAAAGTGTTGCAGGTGTCCTCAACAACTCCATAACTGAACGAAGGCTTGAAGCAGATACTGGAAAAATACCTGCCCGAACATGCTGTAGACGCTGTTTTTGAACTAATAAAGCACTATGGCGTACACCTGAAGATTGTAAACGACAGGGTAACAAGGCACGGTGATTATCGCAGGGATGAGCGCGGCTACCACCTGGTCACGGTAAATGCAAGCCTTAATAAGTACAGGTTTTTGATGACGCTTGTGCACGAAATTGCCCATCTTGTTGCCTTTGAGAAATACGGCAGGAGCATTAAGCCCCATGGAGATGAATGGAAGCTGACTTTCCAGCAGCTGATGGTGCCCTTTATACGCCCCGAGGTTTTTCCGCCACACTTGCTGCCCTTGCTTGCGCGGCACTTCAGGAACCCGAAGGCCAGCAGCGACACCGACGCTACACTCTCGCTTGCGCTGAAGCAATATGACGAGCGCGATGGTAAGAACTTTATTCACGAACTCCCTTATGGCAGCCGCTTCCGTATTCATAACGGTAAAGTATTTGTAAAAGGAGCGCTGCGGGTAAAGCGCTATGAATGTACCGAGCTGAGCAGTGGGCGGCAGTATCTTTTCAATCCGAATGCCGAGGTGGAGTTGTTGCCTTAGCCTTGTTAAATAAAAAACAAACCCTTTGTATATGCGGGACGAAATTGAAAACTTTACTTCCGCATTAACGATAACCTGAAATGAACAAAAATTATTATGCCGTTATAATGGCCGGTGGGGTAGGATCGCGATTCTGGCCGGTTAGCACATCAGAATTTCCTAAACAGTTTCATGATATGCTTGGGACGGGGGAAACGCTGATACAGAAAACTTACTCAAGGCTTTCTAAAATGGTGCCGGCAGAAAATATACTTATCCTTACCAATGAGGCTTACAACGAGCTGGTATTGCAGCAGCTTCCCGAAATAAAGCAGGAACAGGTTCTGCTCGAGCCGGCAATGCGCAATACAGCTCCCTGCATCTTATATGCCTCCCTAAAGATAAAAAAGCAAAATCCTGACGCTGTAATGATTGTAGCGCCAAGTGACCACTGGATAGAGGACGAAACCGCCTTCTTAACCGATCTCGCGCTGGCGTTTGAACGTGCTTCAAAGGAAGAGGTACTTATGACACTTGGCATAAAGCCGACGTTTCCTAATACCGGCTACGGATACATAGAATATGACAAGTCGGCATCGAGCCCTGTAAAAAAGGTAGAACGCTTCCGCGAAAAGCCGGATTATGCCACAGCGAAAAGCTTTATTGAAAGCGGCAACTTTTTATGGAATGCCGGGATCTTTATCTGGAGTGTAAGGTCTATAAACAACGCTTTTGAAAGCCTGCAGCCGGTTATGTACGGACTCTTTAATGAAGGTTCGGACTTTTATAATTCCCCCGGAGAAAAAAGTTTCATTGCCGAAAACTATGGCAACGCAGAAAACATTTCAATCGACTATGCAGTGATGGAAAGTGCACCCAACGTATACGTTATCCCTGCAAGCTTCGATTGGAATGACCTGGGTACGTGGGGGTCGCTGCACGAGAAGCTGGCTAAAGATGAAAATGATAACACCGTGGTAAACGCCAATCTGTTTATTGAGAACTCTAAAGGAAACATCATCCGGACAGATAACGGTAAGGTAGTTATCATTGATGGGCTTCAGGATTATATTGTGGTAGACCGGAATGAAATATTGCTGATATATCCGAAAGAAAAAGAGCAGGAAATCAAAAAAATAGCGTCTTTGGTATTAAAAAACAATTAGTTGTTTTGGCAGGGAAGGGTTTTTTTTAATTTACTTGTTAATGTAATTGTAATTCCTATCTTAGTCGGGAGAAAATTGCAATTATGACGTTTACTTTACCAACCAGAAACTTACTGGCACTCTTGCTCTTGCTGTGTACATCAACATTGTTTGCAAGCCTTCCTAATTTTACGCTAACACTTACACCAACACCGCAAACCTGTCTTGGTAACGGTGCCATTAGTTTTACTCCGGTAGGTATTACCCCGCAGGCTAATATGGATTATGCCGTTTACCTGCTTCCCAACACTACTACGCCGCTTACAACCGTTACGTCCGGCAGCGTTTCAGGCCTCGTTGCAGGTAACTACCGCGTTATTGCAACCCAGTCCTTTAATGGCGAAAGCAATACCAGCACGGCAGATGTAACGGTAGCCAATCAGGTCGTTCAGTTACAATATACGCTGGCCCAAACTAAGGTTCGTTGCGGAAATGACGGTAAGATCACGGTAACGGTAACGGCCGGTACTGCGGTTTCCTACCAGATCATGGCGGGGCCTGTAACCGTTGCTCCGCAGGCGTCCAATGTTTTTAATAACCTTCCGGCCGGGCTCTACCAGGTGCGTGTTTTTGACAATTGCGGCGAAGCAACTGTAGTGAGTATACAGGTGGGAGTAGCACAGCCGCTGGTTGTGATAGATATGGCACAGTTTGACGGTGGCCATCTCCCATCGTGCAACACAATTACTACATCACATTTTTTCGGGACATTAACAAATTACGAGATATTTTACCCGCTAACGTTCCAGCTTACTGTCTATCCGCCCGGAGGAGCTATGCCGGTTATTGTTACCAGTACTGTAACCTCAGGTACAACGGCCGATATCAATATCCCATATTTTACAGGACAATATACTTACAACGTAAAAGTTATAGATGCCTGTGGCAATCAGTATACCAGAACTAATAATATCGTTAATGAGCCTTTGAGTATTAAGTCAGAGCCGGGTATTTTAGGCTGTGTTGACAACATCTTTACACTGGAGCCTAATAATTTTGTGGGTCCTTATACACTAACCTTTGCTCAGGCGCCTGCAGGTTTTGTTCCGGGAAATTTTAACGCCTCACACCCTACCTTTACAACGGATACAGTGCAATACGGGCAACTGGGCAATCCGGTTCCCGAAGGTACCTATACCGTAACCCTTACCGATGCCTGCGGGCGGACTGCCATGAAAACCTTTCAGGTAGCCGACCCGGATGTACATCCGCAGGTTTCAGTAGATGTAGAAGGCTGTGCGGCTACCGGCAGCATGAATATAGGTTTTAATACGCGCGATGTTGTTTCGGTGATATTCACTCAGGTTCCGCCGGGATATCCCGTAGCCCCGCCGGCAAACGTTTCTTCCTTCATTTCGCAGGGCGCATTTTTTATGGACAACCTGCCGCTTGGCATCTATGTAATGACAATTACTGATTCGTGCGGACAGACGTATAACGAAACAGCGAACATACAAAACCCAAATCCGATTCCTGAACTTGCCGTCTTACAAAGGCCGGGCTGTGATTTGGGAATGGGTTCGATAAGGTTGGGGAATTCCGGAGTGGTTATCCTTACAGCGGCTTCCGTTACAGCGGGGCCGTCGGCATACTCGGCAACATATCCTGTGGCGGTCAGCCAGTATATCCTGCAGTCGGGTGCCAACAAAGGCACTCTGTTCTTAAACAGCCTTCCGGCAGGCAGCTACACTTTCAGCACTACGGATGAGTGCGGGCTGGTACGGGTTCAGAATGTAATTGTGGAAGGATATGCGATTACTACTAACGAAATCAATATTATACCGTACTGCAGTGCGTTTGACCTGAGCCTCCAGCATACCAGCAACGGCAACTACTCGCAGGCATTCTGGCTGCAAAAATTTTATCCGGCTACCAATACCTGGGGGCATCCTGTTACGGGTGCAGTCTTTACCGAAGGGACCATGCCTACGCAAACCAACTCCATAATGCTCAACAACAACAGCAGTGTGGTAAACTATGTACAGAGCACCGGAGATTTTCGTATAGTAAAAATATTCTATACCTATAGTAACGGTACGGCCAACAACAACCGCTGTCCCGAAATTATAAAGACATTTACTTTTGACGGTGCACCGGTGATACAGAATGCATACAGTTTTCCATGCGCCGGCAGCCTTATAGAAGTAGCCGTAGTAGCTGTGGGTGTGGCACCTCTTACATACAAGATAACAACGAAAAATGGTGCGCCCTTCGTAATCAATAACGGAACGTCGAGCGTCTTCTCCGGATTGCAGGCTGCAACCTATAATTTCCAGGTAACCGATAACTGCGGCAACCTTCGTAATATACAGTATGATATCCAGTCGCTTGACCCGATGGAGATCACCGCTGCCGGATTCTGCGAAAACGAGGCCTCTTCACTCTCAGTCCAGCAGTTTTCATTCCTTACTTACCAATGGTACAAAGAGGGCGCCCCCGGCACTATCCTGAGCACTTCGAGCACCCTTAATTTTCCGTCATACAACTCTGCGGCGCAGGCGGGCACCTATCACGTGATCATTTCCTCAGCCAATCCGCAATCGTGCATGAACCAAAACCTGAGCATTCCTGTAGCGCCAAACCCCATGCCAAATGCCGGTACCAATAACACCGTAAACCTGTGTACTTCTGCAGGCCTCGTAGACCTTTCTACGTATCTGAGCCAGCATGATGCCGGAGGAACCTGGCAGGATGTAAACAGCACAGGAGCCCTTACCGGTAGTAGCTTTAATACGCTCGGTATAGCGCAGGGAACCTACCAGTTCATCTATACGGTAAATGGTGTATGCAGCCTTACTGACACCGCCACCATAAACATACAGCTGCATGATGCCCCGCTTACTCCTGCCGTTTCTCCTGCAATATTGATCTGTTCGGGCAGTGATATCCAGCTTAGCGCCGCAGCCGTGGCAGGCGCTACCTATTCGTGGACGGGGCCTACCGGTTTTACATCTTCCCTGCAAAATCCGCAGATAACAGGTGCAACCGCTGCCGCTACCGGCAACTATCAGCTGGTGGTTACAGTAAACGGATGCCCTTCGCCGGCTGCCACAGTGCCTGTTACGGTTTCACCTGTACCTCAGGCGGGTCCCGATGCAACGGCTATCGTATGTAATGATGGCAGCGCCATAAACCTGGCGGCCCAACTCAGCCAAAATGATGCGGGAGGCCTTTGGGCAGACCTCGATGGCACTGGTGCACTTAGTGGTAACACCCTGGCAACAGGATCACTTGCCGAAGGGATCTATCATTTCCGGTATACGGTGAATGCGGCCTGTGGCGCATCTGACGATGCTGTGATAACAATAGACCTCCGCAATAAGCCTTCGGCGCCATCAGTCGCTGCCATAGCCCCCATCTGTGAGGGGAGCCCGCTTCAGTTGAATGCTGCATCAATAGCCGGCGCAGTGTACGAATGGACGGGCCCTTCCGGGTTCACATCGGCATTGCAAAATCCTCTTATACCTGCCGCTGCCGTTAATGCTTCCGGCCAATACAATGTAAAAGTATGGGTAAACGGGTGTGCATCACCAGTAGCCTCTGCCAGCGTTGTAGTAAATGCTTATCCTGTCTTTTCAATACAGGGAGATGCAACTATCTGCGCCGGTACCCAAACAACATTATCGGTGGCTCCGTCTAATTTTTCAATTGCAGGCGCACAATATGAGTGGTTTCGCGATACGCAGTCCCTTGGTAACCTAACGTCATCCTATACAACCGATGTTCCGGGACAGTATCGGGTGCTTGTTACAACCAACAGCTGCGCGCATGAGGAAGCTTTCAATGTACAGGAGGTTACCATCGAGCAGAATATACTACTGGACAAAAAATGCGAAAATGACCGTTTTATCGTAAGAGTGCTGAATACGGGAGATTATACCGGTGCCACATACACATGGAACGGCCCCGATGGTTTTTCGGAATCAGGCCCTAACCCTTACGTAGATATTACAGACCGTACAGGAGGGACTTACTCTTTAGTTATTACTTCTGCAGAAGGATGCCTTGCCGATATTTCGTTAGTTATTCCATACACACGCTGCATGATACCAAAAGGTGTTTCGCCAAACAGCGATACTAAAAATGACAGCTTTGATTTGGCTAACCTCGATGTAAGGCATATTCAGATATTCAACCGGTATGGTATGCAGGTGTATGAAAAGGAAAATTATGTAAACGAATGGCATGGCCAGAGCAACCGGGGAGAACTGCCTACGGGTACTTACTATTATGTGCTTACGCTCGGCGATGAGGGTAGGAAAGTAACAGGCTGGGTATACTTGCTGAAAGAGATATAAGAAATCAATTGCGTAAAATAAAAAAGCTTAGGGTAACCTAAGCTTTTTTATTGCCGTTATTGTTATGATTTTCCTCCTCTTCGGCCAGAAGGTTTTCACGTACCTTCTTAAACAGGTCTGAAGAGTATACAAATTCTACTATCGATTTGTTGCGGGTTTCAAGTATCTGCTCGTTATTGCCCTCCCATTCCTTGATGCCGTTCTTCAGGAAAACGATCTTTTCTCCTATCTGAAGCACAGAGTTCATGTCGTGGGTGTTGATGACTGTCGTCATTTCGTATTCTTTCGTGATCTCCTGTATCAGCTCGTCAATAAGAATCGATGTTTCTGGATCGAGGCCCGAGTTAGGTTCGTCACAAAAAAGGTACTTAGGATTGTTTACAATAGCGCGCGCAATAGCCACACGTTTTTGCATCCCGCCCGAAATTTCTGCGGGAAATTTTTTGTTGGCATCCTTAAGGTTTACACGTTCCAGTACCTGGTTTACCCTGTCTTTTATTTCGCGTGTTTTTTTATTGGTGAACATTCGCAGCGGGAAGGCCACATTGTTTTCCACGTTCATGGAATCGAACAATGCACTACCCTGGAACACCATACCTATCTCGGTGCGAAGCGCTCTTTTTTCATCTTTGCTCAAATCTGAGTAAATACGCCCGTCAAAAGAAATAGTTCCCGAATCGGGGGTATGAATGCCCAACAGCGTTTTGAGCATAACGGTTTTACCGCTACCGCTCCGGCCGATGATGAGGTTGGTTTTGCCGGTTTCAAAAGTGGTAGAAATACCCTTTAATACCTTGGCGTCCCCAAATGACTTCTCTATGTTGTTTACTTCTATCATTTATGTTAACAGCAATTGGGTAATAATATAGTCTACCGTAATTACAACCACGCAGCTCCATACAAACGCTGTAGTACTGGCCTTTCCTACCTCGAGTGCCCCACCATTCATATAATAACCATGGAACGACGGGATAGTGGCAAGGAGGAAGCCAAATATGAACGTTTTAAAGAAGGCGTAGAAAATATGGAAGGGTATAAAGTCGGTCTGTATACCCTGTATAAACTCATCGCTGCCTACAAAGCCGCCGTAAACACCCGCCAACCATCCCCCTGCAATACCAAGGAATATAGATATTGCGATAACAAAAGGGTAGAGCATAAAGGCGATGATCTTAGGAAACACGAGGTAATTCAGTGAGTTTACACCCATAACTTCAAGGGCATCGATCTGCTCGGTAACACGCATGGTACCAATGCTCGAGGTAATGTAAGACCCTGCACGCCCTGCCAGTATGATCGAGATAAAAGTTGGGGCAAACTCCAGGATAACCGACTGCCTGGTGGCAAATGCTATCAATGATTTCGGAATGAGCGGATTGGTAAGGTTAAGCGCTGTCTGTATGGCTACAACACCCCCGATAAAAAACGAAATGAAGCAGACAATACCCAGAGAGCCAATGATGAGGTCGTCTATTTCTTTAAAGACCAGGTCCCTCATTACCTGCCATTTAGTGGGTTTATTGAATACTTCCTTAAGCATCAGGAAATATTTGCCTATCTGGTGTAATGCTTTAAACATCTATACTTTGAAAATAAAGGCTAAAGTACCTATTTGTAATGGTTTTTTGGCTGTACTTAATACTTTTTTAATACTAATCTGATTAAAACAGCTTTGCGCGTATCTTGCGCCAGCGGTAGCTGCGAATAAACTGTTCCTGTTCTTTGTTTACCAGCTTTGGTTTGTTGCCAGACGCGGCTTTTAGATAGCCATTCATATAATCAGCAAAAAGCGATAGGCTTTTCTTTCGCATAGCAAGCTTAGCCGACGCTATAGCGGTAATAAAAAAGCCGTAGCCAAGGCTGTAGAACGCTTCGCCCTGCTTGTAGCGCGCGGCCTTGTTGTAGCTTGCACCCGTGGGTTTTAGATGTTTTACTTTCAGTCCGGGCAACGTTACCACTTCCCAGCCGTAATATTTGGTAAGAAGTTCGTCTACCGTATCCCAGCCCATAGCGGTTTTTAGCCTGCCTATCCGGGTAAAGCATTCTTTCCTGTAGGCTTTCAACGCGCCACGGATATGGTCTTTGTCGGTAAGGCTTTCCAGTATCCATTCCCCGTTTTTTTCGATATAGCAAAAGCCGCCGGCCATTCCGGCGTTCGGGTTTTGCGTAAAAACCTGTGCAATCTTTTCGAAGTAATCGGGAGGAAGGATAAGGTCGGCATCCAGCTTTACAATAAAATCATAATCGTCGTCGAGGTACTTGTAGCCTTCATAAAAAGCTTTGATCACTTTGCTTCCCGGCAGGTGGATGTTTTCGGCTGAAGTTTTTATCACATCAAGCCACTTATATTCCCGTTTAAATGCGTCAGCAATAGAATAAGTTGAATCGGTCGAATTATCATCAACCAGAATTGCCTTCGCAGGAGGTAAAGTTTGTGCAACGATCGACTCAAGCATTTTTTCCACAAAAGCGCTTTCGTTATAAGCCGGAATGACAACGTAATATCTCATTTTTGATAAAGTGCCTGCAAATATCCTTAATTTTGCGGGAAACCGAAAGCGAAACCTTGGATAAGAAAGTATATGTAATCATTGTAACCTACAACGGTGCGCACTGGATAGATAAAAATTTACAGTCGTTGCTGGCTTCGTCTTATCCGGTGAATATTATCGTAGCCGATAATTGTTCAACCGACAATTCAGTAGCGTTGCTCCAAAACTATCCTCAGGTGCATCTCATCAAAACCGGTGAAAATCTGGGTTTCGGAAAAGCCAATAACATCGCAATGCAAAAAGCCTTGGAGCAGGGGGCAGACTACCTTTTCCTGCTTAACCAGGATGCGTGGGTTTTTGAAGATACGATCGGGAGGCTGGTAGCTGTGATGGCGACCGGCAAAAAGAGGGGCATTGTTAGTCCCGCCCATTATAAGGCAGCTGCCAGGACCTTCGATGAAAATTTCGGGACTTACCTGGATCGTTCTATACATTTAGATACAGCGGGCAGCCTTTACGTAACCGAATTCGTCAATGCTGCTGCCTGGATGTTATCGCGTGAGTGTGTAGAGCAGGTTGGCTTTTTTGAGCCGCTCTTCGGGCATTACGGAGAGGACCGCAACTATTGCGACCGGGTACTTTATCACGGTTTTCTAATTCTGATAGACAGGAACGCCAGAATAGTTCATGACCGTATCATTACGCGCAGCTTTAAAAAAGACCTGGTACAGTCGCAGTACAAGATATTGGCCACGTTGATAAATCCGAACCTGGATGTATTCTCAGCTTACATGAAAGGGCTAAAAGAAGCATTAGGCCTTCCCAAATATTTCAGTAAGTTTTACGGCCGTGCAGAGGCAAAGGAAATGCTGTCGGCCCTTGTTAAATATTATTTTGGATATGTATTAAAACCGGGCCCGGTGCTTGCCGCCCGCAAAAGAGCCCGATGATGGAAAAGCAACGCGTAGCCCCGATGAAGCAAGTGGTGTGGTTTGCCATTATCAATTACCTCGGTACCGGTATTGGTATTGTTTCGTCGCTACTTATATACCCGAAAAATTTCGAATTTCATGGAATGGTTCGATATATAGATATCATCTCACAATTGCTATTCCCGCTTATGGTGCTGGGTGCCAGCCAGTCGCTTATAAAATTTTACCCTGCGCTGGATGAACATAAGCAGAAACAATTATTTACATACAGTATATTATCGGTCACCGCTGTAAGCCTGATTGCACTTTTGGGAGTAGTGCTTTATGCAGGGCTAAGCTCAGAAGAATTTTCTGCGCTTGCCTATTACGCCTATCCGATTGCGGTAGTATTGGCGTTTGTTGAGCTTTTCAAAAAACAGCTGCAGGATTTACAGAAAATTGCGGTACCTACGCTTTTCGAAAAGATTATCCCAAAGGTAGTGCTCCCTGTAGCATTCCTGTTAGTGATGTATGGCTATGCAAATGAAGCGAAGGCACTGTGGCTTTATATGGGTGGATATATATTGATTTTGATTCTCACCGCCTTTTACCTTTTTCGGAACTACCGCCCTTCATTCAACTACCGGTTTAAAACCCTCTTTGGCGAAATTTCCCGTAAAGACTATTTTCGTTACAGCCTTTATTCGCTTGCCGGAAGCCTGGGTTCCCTGCTTGCATTCCGGATAGACGGGATTATCATACCCAACTATATTTCGATGCGTGCTAACGGTGTTTTCAGTATCGGGGCAACCCTGGCGACAACGCTACAAATACCGGCCGTGGGTATGTTTGCGCTCTACGCCCCAATAATTTCAAATTACCTTAAAGACTACAACCTACGCGAGCTGAGCATTAAGTATCGGGAGGTGGCGCGGCTGCTTTTTTTCATCGGCGCGCTGCTATATGGCTGCATCTTTCTGGGAGTAGAAGATCTTTTCAGGCTGATGCCCGACTCCAGCAAACTGGCAGAAACCATTCCGGTAGTTTTAATATTGGGCCTCAGCGTTGTTATTAATATGGCAACCGGGTTTAATGGCGAAATCATTACGTATTCGAAATATTACCGGTTCAACCTTGTGGCTGTACTGCTGCTAATTGCCGTAAACGTTGGCCTTAACCTTTTGTTTATTGGTATGGGCTACGGAATAACAGGCGTAGCCTGGGCATCCTTTATTAGTATGACTGCGTTTAATGTTGCCAAGCTTGCCTTCATCTATAAAAAATTCGGTTTGCTACCCTTCGACAATAAATTTGCGAAGCTTGGGCTGATCTTTTTATCTACGGGAATCCTGGTTTATTTGCTGCCCGCGGTAGGAAACCATATCGCTAACCTTTTGTACAAATGCGGGCTTTTTACCATTGCTAACGTACTGCTTGTGCAAAAATTCAGGCTGGTATTTCAGGTGAATGAATGGCTAGATAAGGCCACCGGGATATTCAGGAAATAATTATACCTTATAGACGAAAGCGTTTATGTTCATTCCGGCGCCGACGGAAGCAAATATCACCACATCACCTTTGTTGAGTTCCTGATTTTCGAGTTGCCCTTTTATCAGAAGGTCGTACAGGGTGGGGATGGTAGCCACGCTGCTGTTGCCCAGCTTATGGATGCTCATAGGCATTACGCCTTCCGGCGGGGTTTTGCAGTAAAGCTTGAAAAACCTGTGGATAATGGCTTCATCCATCTTTTCATTAGCCTGGTGAATAAGTACCTTTTTCACATCGTTTATTGCCACGCCGCTTTCATCAAGGCAGTCTTTCATAGCCTGTGGAACGTGGTTGAGCGCGAACTCGTATATCTTGCGCCCATACATTTTAATGTATCTCACATCGGGGTCATGCGTCTTATTGTACGAATTTCCGAAGAACAGAAAATAAGCTTCGTCATAGGTAAAGGAAGCAGATGCATGTGCCAGGATGCCGCCGGGCTCGTCAGTCGCCTCTATTACCGATGCGCCTGCACCGTCGGCATAGATCATGCTGTCACGGTCATGTGGGTCTACCACGCGCGAAAGGGTTTCGGCGCCTATTACCAGGCAGCGTTTGGCCATGCCCGATTTTATATACGCCTGCGCCTGTATCACACCCTCAATCCATCCGGGGCATCCGAATAAAATGTCATAAGCCACACACTTAGGATTCTTTATCCTGAGGCCGTGCTTTACACGCGCGGCGAGGCTGGGAACAAGGTCCGTCTGGATAGCGCCCCGCTTTACGTTTCCAAAGTTGTGGGCGAAGATAATATAGTCAAGTGTTTCCGGGTCTATTCCGGAATCCTGTATGGCTCTTTCAGCCGCAAAGAAAGCAATGTCAGAAGTGAGCATATTGTCATCGGCATAGCGGCGTTCTTCGATACCGGTGATCTGTCGGAATTTTTCGGCAACAACTGCGTTAGGGTAGGCCAGAGGTGCACCTTCCTCATCAAGGAATTCGTGTTTTGCAAATTCGATATTAGCAATAGCATTCGCCGGTATAAAACTACCCGAGCCGGTGATCCTGATATTCATTGACTTTCTTTTCTACTAAGTTAATGAATATAAATTTTAACACCAATAAAAATATTATGCAGGCATATTATTTTTGGGCTCTAACTCTCAGCTTGATTTTCATTACTGTAGCGATAGATTCGGCACGGGTTTTTGCCATTTCAGCTACCGGGCCACAAAATAGTTCACTTACTGTCTGGTGAAAATACTTCAGCCAGATAGCAAAATGCTCATCTGTGAGCGTCGCTTTTGCGTTGAGGTCGAGGTGTATCTGCAAAACATTTTTACGATAGGTGCCGCGATAAAAAAGTGTCTGTTCCCAAAAGTCGGCCAGATGGGGCAGATGGGTTTCGAGGTCGAGTTTTGCCACATCGGTAAAAATATAACTAATGGCAGGATCGGCCAGAAGCTTCGTATAAAACGCTTTCATGAGCAGCTCGATATCGGCTATTTTTGTTATATCATCCATAATAAAAAAAGCCACGGATTTCACAAATCACACTAACCGAAATTAGTGAAAGCGAAATCCGTGGCTGTAAAATTTGATTACTTATTCTTCCATGTAAGCCTCGATAGGCGCGCAGGAGCAAACAAGGTTCCTGTCGCCATAGGCATCGTCTACGCGGCGCACGCCCGGCCAGAATTTATTTTCGTGCAGGTACTCTAGTGGGTACGCGGCTTTCTCGCGGGTGTATGGCATATCCCAACTGTCTGTGGTTAGCATGGCAAGGGTGTGCGGGGCATTCTTCAGTACGTTGTTCTTATCGTCAGCAGTTGCCTCTTCTATCTCTTTACGAATGGAGATCATCGCATCGCAAAAACGGTCCAGCTCCTCAAGGTTCTCACTCTCGGTAGGCTCTACCATCAGCGTACCTGCCACAGGGAAGGATACTGTTGGTGCGTGGAAGCCGTAGTCCATAAGGCGCTTAGCAATATCGGTTACCTCGATGCCATTCTGCTTGAACGGACGGCATTCGATGATCATTTCATGCGCTGCACGGCCCATTTCGCCGGTATAAAGTGTTTCGTAATGGCCGGAAAGCCTTTCCTTGATATAGTTAGCATTCAGGATGGCGTGCTTTGTAGCGCTTGTCAGCCCTTCTTCGCCCAACATAGTGATGTACCCATAAGAAATAAGGCAAACCAGTGCAGATCCCCATGGAGCCGCCGATATTGCTGTAATAGCCTTATCGCCGCCTGTAGTAATCACAGGGTTGCCCGGCAGGAACGGTACAAGGTGTGCCGCTACGCAGATAGGGCCAACACCAGGCCCACCACCACCGTGAGGGATTGCAAATGTTTTGTGCAGGTTCAGGTGGCATACGTCTGCGCCAATGGTAGCAGGATTGGTAAGCCCAACCTGCGCGTTCATGTTAGCGCCATCCATATATACCTGGCCGCCGTTATCGTGTATCAGTTTTGTTATTTCGATGATCGATGCTTCATAAACACCGTGGGTTGATGGGTATGTTACCATAAGGCAGGCAAGGTTATCCTTGTACTGCTCAGCTTTCGCCCTTAGGTCTTCCACATCAATATTTCCGTTTTCAGATGTTTTGGTCACCACTACCTGCATGCCGGCCATATGTGCGGTAGCCGGGTTGGTTCCGTGTGCCGATGCAGGAATAAGCGCGATATTTCTGTGGCCTTCTCCACGCGACTCATGATAAGCGCGTATTACCATTAGTCCGGCATACTCACCCTGTGCGCCCGAGTTAGGCTGTAGCGTAGTTCCTGCAAAACCGGTGATCACGTTAAGCTGCTGCTCCAGTTTTTTCAGCATAAGCTGATACCCTTCTGCCTGGTCTATAGGTGCAAACGGGTGGACGCTGTTCCATTGCGGCATGCTTAGCGGAAGCATTTCCGATGCTGCGTTCAGCTTCATGGTGCACGATCCAAGCGAAATCATGGAATGATTCAGGGCAAGGTCCATGCGCTCCAGCTTTTTAATATAACGCATCAATGCTGTTTCACTGTGGTATTTGTTGAACACGTCGTGCTTCAGGTACTCTGATGTACGTTGAAGATCGCCGATGTTGGCAGTTTCAGAGATCGCGTTTACAGTTTCCGCCGTTTTACCGGTAGCTTCTGCAAATACCGAAAGGATGTCATTAATATCTTTTACCGATGTCGTTTCATTGAATGAGATAGATATCGTTTCGCCATCTACATAATAGAAGTTAATACCTTTAGCTTCTGCGGCCGCTTTCACTTTCGCGGCATCAGCCTTAACAACAATCGTGTCAAAGAAAGCGGTGTTGGTTTGGTAAACGCCGAGCTTGTTAAGTGCATCTGCCGTTGTTATAGCCGAAGCATGCACTTTGTTGGCAATGTACTGAAGCCCTTTCGGACCGTGGTATACCGCATACATACCCGCCATAACCGCAAGCAGTACCTGTGCGGTACAAATGTTTGAGGTAGCCTTTTCACGCTTGATGTGCTGCTCGCGTGTCTGAAGCGCCATACGAAGCGCGCGGTTTCCGTTAACATCAATCGTAACACCGATGATCCTTCCCGGCATGCTGCGCTTGTACTCTTCTTTAGTTGCAAAGAAAGCCGCGTGCGGGCCTCCGTAACCCATCGGGATACCAAAACGCTGTGTCGTTCCCACCACCACATCAGCACCCATTTCTCCGGGCGACTTAAGTATAGTAAGGCTTAAAATATCGGCAGCTACTGCTGTTTTTATATCTTTTGCTTTCGCTTTCGTGATAAAGGATGTATAGTCCGTTAGTTGGCCGAACTTACCCGGATATTGCAGGATGGCCCCGAAGAACTCTTCAGAGAAATCAAACTCCTCATGGTTGCCTATTACTAGTTCTACACCAATAGGGGTAGAACGTGTTTGCAGCACGCTGAGCGTCTGCGGTAAAACCTCCTCGCTAACGAAGAACTTATTGGCGTTATTTTTTTTCTGGTCGCGGGTACGCACATCAAACAGAAGCGCCATGGCCTCGGCCGCGGCAGTACCTTCATCCAGAAGCGATGCGTTGGCTATTTCCATTCCGGTAAGTTCAATTACCGTGGTCTGGAAGTTAAGCAGCGCCTCAAGGCGGCCCTGTGCAATTTCGGCCTGGTATGGCGTATATGCCGTGTACCAACCCGGGTTCTCAAATATATTTCGCTGGATAGGGGCAGGCACAATAGTTGGGTGGTAGCCTAACCCGATGTAGCTGCGGTACAGCTTGTTTTTGTTACCCAGATCGAGGATGTGGTTCAGGTATTCATATTCCGTAAGCGCCGGGTCAAGCTTCAGCGGCTCTTTCAGGCGGATGTCATCCGGAAGGGTTTCATATATCAGTTGGTCCAGAGATTCTACACCTATGGTCTTGTACATGTGCTGAAGGTCGTTTTCCCTTGGGCCTATGTGTCTTAAAGCAAAAGCATCTGTTTTCATGAAAAGATATGCGTTGTTTTTTAAAGGCGTAAATTTAGTGATTATTATTCAAATTTTTCGCGCTCAACAGATGCTAATTTGTGAATGTTCAATGATTTTGAGGTGTCTTTTGTGATATTGATTATTTTTACAGGATGGAGGTACTAGCACGCATTTTCAGGGTCTATATATATGGGAGCATACACGTTGCCGCCTCGGTGCTTTGCCTTGTGCTGATGACGTATCACATGTTCCAACTGCACGTATATTGGCCGTTGGCGATTTTTGCTTTTTGCGGAACGATGTTCAGTTATAACTTCATGAAGTATGACGGCCTTTTCCGTGTAAAGCGGAAAGCTTCGCGGCGGGTAAAGCTTATAGTAGCACTCAGTACACTGGCGCTTGTTGGGGCGGGGATTTGTTTCGTTATGCTGAAACACAAAACGCAGCTCACCGCTATTGGCATACTGGCTCTTACAGCCTTGTACACCGTACCTTTTTTTCCAAATCAAAAGAACCTGCGTAACTGGAGCGGTATTAAAATTTATCTGGTTGCGTTTTGCTGGGCGGGGGTAACAACCGTATTGCCTTTGGTAAATGCCGGTGTCGCTTTAGAGAATGACGCATGGCTCAAATTCGTGCAGCGCTTCCTGCTCATCATTGTACTCATCCTGATATTCGAGATCATAGACCTGAAGGAAGATGACCCGCATCTGAAAACCATTCCGCAGCAAATAGGGGTAAAGCGTACAAAGATCCTGAACATCCTGCTGCTTATTCCGTTCTACTGCCTGGAATTCTTTAAAAGCTCTGTAGATGTGAATCAGTTATATATCAACATACTATTGGTTGGGGCAGTAGCGTTATTTACCATCTTTGCCACTCCGACGCGCCATAAATACTATACCTTGTTTTGGGTGGAAAGCATTCCTATATTTTGGTATGGGTTGGTGATCCTGGTTAACGGAGTATAAGCGCTCTAAAGGCGCTTTGCAGGTTGCTGTATTTGAATGTGTATCCCAATTCTATAAGCCTCTTGGGTATTACATTTCTGCTTTTCAGCACCAGTTCGGTTTCTGTCCCGATAACTGCGGCGCCTGCTTTCAAAAGCCATTCGGGCATCGGCAGGCCGAACGGCACTTTCGCTATTTTTCGGAGCGCGGCCATAAAATCGGCGTTGCGCACAGGGTGAGGTGCCACCACGTTTACAACTCCCTGCATTTTCTCCTGAATGATGAATTCAACCGCGTGTGCAAAATCTTCTTCATGTATCCAGCTTATAAATTGCCTTCCACTGCCCTGCCTTCCGCCGGCACCCAATTTGGCAAGCCGCAGCAATGCCGGAAATGCGCCGCCTTCCCTGCCCAAAACGATGGATGTGCGGAGGGCTGTTTTTATAGTGAGCGGCGTTTCTGTTTTAAAGAATGTCTTTTCCCATGCCTTTGCCACATCCATCGAAAAATCGCTGCCAATTTCGCCGTTAGCTTCGTCCATTTGTTTGTCTTCAGAATGGCGATAAATTGTTGCGGTTGAAGAGTTGAGCCAGTGCTTAGGTGGATTCGTGCACTGAAGTACCGCGCGGTTCAAAACGCTTGTGCTTTCAATCCTTGACGTGAGGATTTCATGGCGGTTCGCAGGTGTATAACGGCAATCTACAGAGCGCCCCGCCAGATTGATAAGCACATCGGCACCTTCCAGTTCGGCTGTCCAAAGACCAGGGGTGCGTGCGTCCCAGTTAACGTATCGTATATTATCTATAACTTTATTGTTGCCTCGTGTAAGGACAACAATCTCATCCGTTTTTTCACGGAAATGCCTGATAAGCACTTTTCCTAAGAATCCGGTGCCGGCGGCGATTACAATTTTTTTCATGATTATAGAAATAACAAGATTAAGAAAAGAAACCGATAAAGTATCCAGCTGTACGTGAGTATGCCCGGCATGGCAAGAAGCTTTACCCGCCGACGATGCTCAATGAACATCAGGGTAGCAACAACCAGGAACCATCCGAGGAAAACATCGTTCGGCAGTTGGGCGAATTTATTTATAATAAGTATCGGCAATAGCAACAGGGAACCGCAAAATGATACGGTCATCAGGTTGCCGATATAATTTACGGCTCTTTCACGCCCTTGTTTCATCATGAATATCAACTGAAATACGATCTGCCCCGCGGCGAGGAGAAATTCCCGGACGTAACCGCCTTGCGGCATAGGCACATGGCGTGAATAAGTGTACAATATAAGCGAAGTGAGAAGCGTAGCCGTAAGGATGTAAGCAATCCGGTAACGGTAGTTGAACGCCGGTTCGCATCCGGCAGTTGTTTCTGAAACGCGCGCAGGGATGATCACTTTCCGGTTATACGAAATGAAAGAATACAACTTTTTGAGCAGGTAATGGACCGGAGAAAGGAAGCCGATCTTTTTTATCAGCGGAAAGGAGTGGCCAATAACGGTTAGCAAACTGTCGATGCCGTAGGTCACAATTCTGCGGTCAGTATCTACAAGGGCTATTTCATTCTTTGCCCGCTCTATGTCGAGATATTCAGGGGCTTTAGTTACTGTAACCGAATACGATTTGCGCCCGTCACTATCCAGCATTCCGGTTTTTACAAAGGTTGAGGTGTACGCCTGGCAAAGCGGGCAGTCTTCGTCATAGATCAGGGTGTGATTGGCAAGTGTTTTCATTTGGCTTGATTTTTAAAGGTTTGCGGCGGCCGGTTCTGGTATATTATCACTGTCAGAACAAAAATTTCATAATGATTAAAATTTCAGAAATAATTGAAATATAGTTTTAAAATTTTTTTATCGCATTATTTTCATCACCAGCTTTGCCAGCCAGTTGTCTTTGTACTCTGTTGCTTTTTCTATCATGTTGTCAGCCTTCAGGACAAAGTCATACAGCTTGCGGGTTTGCTCTGCGAAGTGTTTGGTCTCAGCAGTATTCGCATTCTTTATAGCCGATACTTCCTTCAGCACCTTCAGTGCCGGCTTAATTTCGCGTTTGCTGCGTTCGCGGGCTATCTTTACGGCAAGCTCGTCCAGGTCTTTTTCCGCAGTAAAAAATTCCCTGCGCTCGCCCTGCTTATATTCTTTATATACAATTCCCCAGTCCATCAGCGCGCGCAGGTTCATACTTGCATTGCCGCGGGATATGTGGAGCTCCTCCATAATCTCTTCCATAGAAAGCGCCTCAGCCGATACCATCAGCAAGGCATGTATCTGGGCCATCGTTTTATTGATACCCCATTGAGAGCCTAAAGCACCCCATGCCTGTATGAATTTATCTTTTGCTTCGCGAAATTCCATAGATCAAATGTAGGGAATATTTTTAAACTTTCAAAAATAATTGAAATTTAATTTGTAAAAAGAAGCTGCAATTAGGCAGCTTCTCATATTTCAAACAATCTTATGATCTATTATACTAGATTAACCCTGCACGTCTTAGCAGTGCATCCGGCTTAGGTTCCTGCCCGCGGAAGCGTTTGTACAACAGCATTGGGTGCTCGGTCCCGCCTTTAGACAAAATGTTTTCCTTGAATTTGGTCGCGGTGTCCTTATCGAAAATTCCATTCTGCTGAAAGAACTCAAATGCATCGGCATCCAGCACTTCAGCCCATTTGTAGCTGTAATATCCCGAAGCATACCCACCCTGGAAGATATGCGAAAAAGCCGTACTCATTACATTTTCCGGTACATCAGGATACAATTGGGTGCTCGCAAACTGCTCCAGCTCAAAAGTTTTTACGTCGGTAATTCCGGCGGGGTCCATACTGTGGTAGCCCATATCGAGCAGGCCAAAACTTAGCTGCCTTAGCGTTGCCATACCTTCCTGGAAGCTGGCGCTTTCCTTTATTTTTTCGATGTATTCCATCGGGATCATCTCGCCGGTCAGGTAATGATGGGCAAATAGTGCGAGCGCTTCCGGCTCATAGCACCAGTTTTCCATAACCTGGCTTGGCAGCTCTACAAAATCCCAATATACGCTTGTGCCGCTCAGCGTAGGGTAGGTGGTATTGGCGAGCATACCATGAAGCGCGTGGCCGAACTCATGGAACAGCGTAGTTACCTCGTTAAACGTAAGCAGCGACGGTTTGGTAGCGGTAGGCTTCGTAAAGTTGCACACGATAGATACGTGAGGCCTTTCATTTAGGCCGTCTTTTATATACTGTGGCTTAAAGGACGTCATCCATGCGCCGTTGCGCTTTCCTTTCCGCGGAAAGAAGTCGGCATAGAAAACAGCTGTAAGATTTCCGGTCTCATCCGTTACCTCAAAAGTCTGTACATCCGGGTGGTATTTATCGATATCATGTACTTCTTTAAATGATATTCCATAAAGCTTTTCAGCGATTGTGAAAGCGCCGTTTAATACTTTTTCCAATTGGAAATAGGGTTTCAGCTTTTCATCATCGAGGTTAAACAGTTTTTGCTTTAGCTTCTCGCTGTAATATGCGCCATCCCATTTTTGTAGTTGGTCAATACCATCCAGTCCTTTGGAAAAATCGGTGAGCTGTGCAAATTCTTTTTCGGCAGCCGGCTTGGCTTTTTCAAGCAGGTCTTTCAGGAATTCTTTTACCTTTTGCGGACTGCCGGCCATGCGCTCTTCCAAAACGAAAATCGCATGCGAACCGTACCCTAAAAGATTAGCCCTTTCATGACGAAGTTTCACTATATCCTTCACAATCTCCCGGTTGTCATGCTCATTGCCCTGGTATGACTTTGCGCCAAACGCCACCGCAAGCTTCCTTCGCAGTTCGCGGTTATCGGCATACGTCATAAACGGAAGATAACTCGGATGGTCTAATGTAAAGATCCAGCCTTCTTTTTCCTGCGCAACAGCCAGTTCGCGGGCGGCTTCAATGGCTCCTTCGGGCAGGCCGGAAAGATCGGTTTCCTCAGTAATATGCAATTGATACGCATTGGTTTCGGCCAAAACATTTTCACCGAATTCCAGGCTCAGTTTGCTTAGCTGTTTGTCAATTTCGCGAAGCCTTGTTTTTTTCTCTTCAGGCAAATTAGCGCCATTGCGTGCAAAGCTTTTATATTTCTTGTCAAGCAGAGTTTGCTGCTCAGGCGACAGTTCCAATGAATCTTTCAGATCGTAAACAGCTTTCACCCTTGCGAACAGTTCTTTGTTCAGTCGCACGTCGTTTCCAAACTCGGAAAGCATTGGTGATACCTCAACGGCGATCTTCTGTATCTCGTCATTTGTTTCTGCCGAATGCAGGTTAAAGAAAATGGACGAGATGCGGTCGAGCTGCTCTCCGCTATAAGAAAGCGCCGCGATGGTATTTTCAAAAGATGGTGTTTCCGGATTATTTACAATGGCGTCGATCTCTGTTTTCGCCTGCCCAATAGCTTCGGTAAACGCGGGAAGAAAATCTTCGGTTTTAATCTGGCTAAACGGAGCGGTGTCGTACTTAGTGGTGAATTTTTGGGTAAGTATGTTCATCAATGTAAATCTGTTATCGTAGTTTTAATTCTTCAGGATTTTGGTAATTATTCCAGAATCGAAGCAAGGTTAGAGTATTTCCGTCGCAAGTGTAAAACAGCGAGACTTGGCTCACAATAGGCACTTTATAAACATTCTTATATCCTGTTTTTACAAAACTTGCATTATCGCTGGCGATGAGGTTAATGGTATGGTCAGTTTGGTCTATAAATGTAAAAACTTCCTTCTCGGTCCAGTGAGTCTCCAGAAATTCAATGTTAAGCCAATAGTCAATTTGCGCTAACGGAGACCATACTATGTTCATTTGTTGAAATACTGTGGATACCTCTGCCTTGTTTCCGCCATAACAATATCATGTGGCTTAGCCTGCCCGAGCTCAATTTGCTCCAAAGCTTTATCTAAAAGGTGCTTTTGTATCTCTGAGAGTGAAGTTTCCGAACGCAAAAACGTCAGCACTTTGTTGAGTGTAGCATAATCCTCAATTTCCAGTATCATTTTTGCCAATTCTATTTTTGAGGTTTGAATGTCCATAACATTTGCTTTTTTACCAAAGTTACAAAAACTATTCCTTGTTTTTCAGCTGCGCCGATGCCTTGTTTACAGCTTCCTTTAGCGAATGCTTGTACGCAAGGATCTTCATCTGCACGCTCTTATCATGGCTCCCGATGATCTGTGCTGCCAGTATGCCGGCATTCTTTGCACCGTTAAGCGCAACGGTGGCTACAGGCACGCCACCCGGCATTTGCAGGATAGAAAGGACACTATCCCATCCATCGATGGAATTGCTGGATTTCACCGGTACGCCTATCACCGGCAGTGGCGACATAGAAGCTACCATTCCGGGTAGGTGCGCTGCCCCGCCCGCCCCTGCAATTATCACAGAAATGCCGCGGGTATGTGCGTCTTTACTGTACTCGAAAAGTTTTTCCGGAGTGCGGTGCGCCGATACGATATCGACTTCCGTTTCAATGGCAAACTCCTTTAATATATCGATGGCTTCCTGCATTACGGGCATATCACTGATGCTGCCCATTATTATTCCTACTTTCATCTGGCTCTTGTTTAGGATTTTTGGTTACTGATAACCCTGATCGTATTCTTTACCTGTTCCGCAATTTTGCGGGCTTCGGCAATGTCTTGATTCACAATCGTAACATGGCCCATCTTCCGGAAAGGCCGTGTCTGCTTCTTGCCGTAAATATGTGGGGTTACACCGCCGAGTTTTAGAATGTCCTCAATGTTTTCATAAACTACATCGCCACTATACCCTTCCGCGCCCACAAGGTTAACCATAATTCCCGCAGCTTTGCTTTCGGTACTGCCTAAGGGGAGGTCGAGTATTGCCCTGAGGTGCTGCTCAAATTGTGATGTGTAGCTTGCTTCTATAGAATAGTGCCCGCTGTTGTGCGGCCTTGGCGCTACTTCGTTTACCAGTATTTCATCCTCTTCGGTCTGGAACATCTCTACTGCCAGCAGGCCAACATGCCTAAAAGCTTCAGAAACCTGCAAGGCAATGGCTGTCGCTTTTTCAGCTACTGAATCCTCAATTCTGGCGGGGCATATTACATATTCAACCTGGTTGGCCTCGGGATGGAATTCCATTTCAACCACCGGATAGGCTCGTACCTCGCCCGATGGGTTGCGCGCTACGATCACAGCAAGCTCATTTTTAAACGGCACCATCATCTCGGCAATGCATTCCACGTCAGGCAGGCTTTCAAGGTCGGCCATAGTTCGTACCACCTTTACGCCATTGCCATCATAACCGCCTTCCGCACTCTTCCATACAAAGGGAAACTGCATATTTCCCGACGCCAACGCATCTTTCAGTAACACGATAGATTTGAACCTTTGAAACCCGGCAGTTGGGATACTATTCTTTATATAAAACTCTTTCTGGTCGGCTTTGTTTTTAATGATGCGGAGCATTGCAGGCAGCGGGAATACTTTTACGCCCTCGCGTTCAAGTTGCTCCAGCGCATCCACATTTACGTGCTCTATTTCGAAGGTGAGTACATCGGCATTTTTGCCGAAGTTGTAAACAGTATTGTAATCATTCAGGTCGCCCTCATAAAACTCATTACTGCCTATGCGGCACGGGGCTTCATTACTAGGGTCGAGAACGAGGGTGTGGATGTCGAGCCTGCGGGTTTCGGTAAGCATCATCTTGCCGAGCTGCCCGCCACCAAGGATGCCCAGTTTAAAATCGGAAGAAAAAAAATTCATTGTGTTGTTGTTTGCCCCAAAGATACTTATTGTGTTGCAATTGCACCAACGCACAGCGTGCTAAATAGCAGCACTAAGCATCGATTTGTAGTATTTTACATAACTTTAGCATTTTAGCGTCAGGCGGTTACCGAAATATATTTGTAATTTAGAAGTTACATAATATAACTTTTATTAACAACACGATATATGAGGTTATCCATAGAGCGCAAGCCGGAAAAAGTACTGCCGGACACACGGAGGGTTATTGCAAGGTTTTTTTTTAATGGTGAAGAACGTGCCATAGAACTTATACGTAAAATACTGGCACTTGATAAAGATGAGGTTTTTGCGTTAGTATCGCCGATGCTACAGGACTTCTCAAAGCGCCACCGTAACATTACCAGAAAACTGATACGGCATTGCGAGCGTGTGAAGCAGGATATTACGGCGGCTGGCGGAAACTTCGATGAGCTCGATGAATTCTGTAAGCTTCTTATAGGCGCCTACTTTACCCATGAATATTCTATTGAGTCGGCGGCATTTTTTAACCCGTCCATCGTACCCGACCCCGACCAGACCAACCTCGAAGAGGGGCAGTTGCGTACCATTATCAGCTTCCGGGCGGTGGGTGAGGGACATGTCTCTTCGGTTGTGTTTCGCCGCGCGATAATAGATAAGTATAATAATATTAGTGTAATACCCGCTGGCAATTATATTGATGAGGCCGAGAAGGTGCACAACGTTATTTATCATAAACGGCTTTTTATTCGAAAGGCTGCCGAAGAAGATATCAATCCTGAATTCCTGAAAGCGGTAGAGGAAAAGCTGCCGGATCGTTTTGATTATGAGCAGCTGAAAAGGCTTATTATGGAGATACGCAACCAGACCGGCGATCCGCGTACCATCAGGCATTATAACATGATCCTTGCCCTGAGCGACAGTTATCGCCGTATCAGCTTTTCGAAAGATACCGATATCAGTGACCGCGTCATATTCCCTATTTCCGACTTTGAAGTAAAAGGTATAGAGGATGCCCGCTTTGTGCGGTTTACAGATGAAAACGGACGTATCATCTACTACGCTACCTATACGGCTTACGATGGTGTGCACATTATGCCAAAGCTGCTAAAGACCACCGATTTTTATGAGTTTAAGACCAGCCCCCTTCATGGCTCGGGAGCAAAGAATAAGAACCTCGCGCTTTTTCCACGTAAGATAAACGGGAAGTATGCGATGTTGTCGCGGATTGATGGCTGGAACAATTACCTGATGTATAGTGATAACATCAATGAATGGGAAGACCCTATCAAGATTCAGGCTCCTGAATATCCGTGGGAATACGTGCAGATAGGAAACTGTGGGTCTCCTATAGAAACCGAGCATGGATGGCTCGTAATTACGCACGCGGTTGGCATGATGCGCCGCTATAGCATTGGGGCCTCGCTACTTGATATCAACGATCCGTCGAAAGAAATCGGCAGGCTTCGCGCTCCCCTGATCGTGCCTAACCCCGATGAGCGGGAAGGTTATGTGCCGAATGTGGTGTACAGTTGTGGTTCCATCATTCATAATGGAGAGCTGATATTGCCTTACGGGTTGTCTGACCATAGTTCCGGCTTTGCCACTGTCAATCTTAAAACTTTGCTCGACAGGCTAAGGAATGGCGGCTGATTTAGTACTTTTGCGCTAAATTCCGGGCAATGCCCATAATATCATCACCTCTGTGGAGCAGCAAGATACCGCCCTGCAAAAGCTTGGCTTCTTTCAAAAAAATCCTGTCTTAAAAAATAAAGAGTTCCTGGCGTACCTATCGGTGCGCTTTGGGCTCTTTTTTACTATAAATATGCAGAGCACCACAATATTTTATTGGGTGTATCATCTTACCAATGATAAGCTGTCGTTGGGGTTGGTTGGGCTTGCAGAAGTGATTCCGGCAATCGGGTTTTCGTTATTTGCCGGCCATTTTGTAGACCTTAGCGAGAAACGAAAAATGGTGCTCACCTGCCTGTCGGGTTATATATTTCTCGGCTTATCATTGTTTCTGCTCACGCTGCCGTTTACCCATAGCAGGCTCGGCACCGATAACACCCTGTACCTGATCTATTTCTTTGTATTTGTAGGCGGACTGGTCCGTTCCTTTATGGGGCCATCGCTGTTCTCCCTGTTCGGGCTTATTATAGCCGACAGGAAACAGTATGCCAACGGCACCAGCTGGAGCAGTATGGCGCTGCAGACAGGTGGCGTACTTGGCCCACTCGCCGCAGGGCTTATGATTGCCCTTAACGGTGTGGAGGCAAGTATGGTGGCTGTGGTGATCATCCAGCTACTGATGCTTTTTCCGGTGCTTTACATTAAATCAAAGCCGATACTAAAAAAAGAAAAAGAACCCATACTCCAGAGCCTTACCGAGGGGGTAAAATTCGTATTTCGCACCCCGGCATTGCTCGGTGCGCAAATGCTCGATATGTTTTCTGTACTATTTGGCGGGGCAGTAGCGCTATTGCCGGTCTATCAAAAAGAAATATTGCACGTAGACGAAATGGGTTTTGGGCTTTTGAGGTCGGCACCCGGAATAGGTGCCTTGATTACTCTCGGCATCCTGGCATTCCTGCCATTGCGTACCAATCCGGGGCGCAAGCTTTTTATCGCGGTAGCCGGATTTGCGATAAGCATTATCATCTTCGGTATCTCAAAAAATTTCTATCTCTCAATGTTCATGCTCCTCTTGTCGGGCATGTTTGATGCAGTAAGTGTTGTAATTCGCAGTACGATCCTTCAACTGGTAACACCTGATGCCATGCGTGGCAGGGTAGCTGCGGTAAACACGATGTTTGTAAGTTCCTCTAATGAATTGGGCGACTTTGAAAGTGGCGTAATGGCACACTGGCTCGGGACCGTGCGTGCGGTTGTAACCGGCGGATTCATAACATTAGGCATCGTGGCGCTAACCTTTGCCGGCGCACCGCAGCTTCGTAAATTTAATTTTGAGGAAGAGAAAAAAGATTAGGCTGCCGCTTCATTTTCGGTCGATACAAATTCTCCTTCGCTTTTAGCGATAACAATCGTGGCGACCCCATTACCTATGATGTTGGTGATAGCACGCGCCTCGCTCATGAATTTGTCTACACCCAACAGAAATGCCAGCCCCTCTACCGGAATCTTATGTATAGCAGTTAGGGTAGAGGCAAGTACGATGAAGCCGCTTCCCGTTACACCCGCAGCGCCTTTAGAGGTGATCATAAGCAGGCCGATAATAGTGAGCATTTCTGCCGTCGATAATTCTACATTGTACAGCTGAGCCAAAAAGATCACGGCCATTGAAAGGTAAATTGAGGTTCCGTCAAGGTTAAAGGAATAGCCTGTGGGGATTACCAGCCCTACAACCGGCTTGCTGCATCCCATTTTTTCGAGTTTCTCCATAATATTAGGCAGCGCCGCCTCGCTCGATGAAGTGCCTAACACAATCAGCAATTCTGCTTTTATATATTTCAGGAATTGCCAGATGCTGAGTTTGCAGAAACGCATAATGGTTCCGAGTATCAGAAAGATGAAGAGCGCCATGGTGATGTATACAGTAAGCATAAGTTTCCCCAAAGGCAGTAACGTGTGCAGCCCGAATTTGCCAACCGTAAAAGCTATCCCCCCAAAAGCCCCAAGCGGTGCCAGGTACATTACCCATTTCAGCGCCTTAAATACGACATTACTGCATTTGTACAGAAAGCTTACCGCTTCCTCACGCCGCCTGCTATAGCTGAGTACAATACCAACCAGAATCGCTACGATAAGTACCTGAAGTGTAGAGTTATCGAGGAAAAACTTCACCCAGCTGAAGCCAGGCTGGGCACTGTCTGTATATTTTGATGCATCCTGCATGTTAAGGCCCGAACGGTTTATCTTGCCGGGCTGCATAAAATGGGCTACTGTAACCCCAATGCCCAGGGCAAACGTGGTTACTATTTCAAAATAGATGAGCGCTTTGATGCCAATGCGGCCCACCTTCTTCAGGTCGCCCATGCTACTGATGCCTAAAACGATAGTCAGGAAAATTATGGGTGCAATGAAAAGCTTGATTAGGTCTACAAAACGTTTCCCGATGACCTCCATTTTTATAGCAGTATCCGGACAGAAATGCCCGAGCAGGATGCCGCAGGTAATAGCAACCAACACCCAGAATGTCAGGTTTGTAACGATCCTGAAAAGAACGCTTTTGTTTTCCGGCAGGGTTTCGCGTACTTGCTGCATAGATTGAGTTTGCCCGAAGATAAAAAATTAGCCGCATGTATCTGTGAAATCTCAATACTAATAGATATTACGGAAATGCTGTATAACGACTCTTATCTAAAAGTTGTAGCGCAGTGAGAAGCTCCCGTAATAATTTATCGGTTGCCCGGGATAGTAGTAGCGCGGCGGGTTATTACCTGTAGCTACAGCATTTACCAGTACCATAGAAGCATAACGGCTGTTGGTAATATTGTTGATGCCAAACGCTGCCTGCGCTAAAAGATGCTTTCCTAACTGGATGCGGTAGCCTGCTTTTATATTTAATAACCGGTAGGCATCAGCATAAACGGAATTGGCATCATCTATAGGCAGTTTGTCTACAAAGTAATAATCTGCGGATACGTATACATTTTTTATTGTGGCAGTAAGCCCGGCTGTGAGTTTATTAGCTGGAACGCCCGTAAGCCGGTTGCCGCTGAAGTCGGTGCCGTTATTGTTAAACTGCCTGAAACGATAGTTTCCTATAGACGCGTTGATATAAGGCTGCAATTCTATAAAGCTGTTGAGGGACCACTGATAGCTTATTGAAGTTTCTATTCCCTCGTGCAATGTCTTTCCTGCATTTACTCCTACGTACCGGTCGTCTGCCACCCGTTGCGCCACCACGAGGTCGCGTATCTGCATGCGATAAGCAGCGGCCTCTATATAAAGTTTATTGCCGAAGAACCCCATTTTACCGCCAGCTTCAAAACTGTATCCGCTTTCCGGTTTGATATTTCGATTTACCCTTCCTTCAGCATTAAGCGTTTCTTCTATTGCAGGCATCGAGAAACCGCGGCTGGCAGAAATATATAAGGTTTGAAATTCCGATGGCCGGAACAGTATCGCTGCCTGTGGCGCCCATATTCCGTTGTAGCTGTATTTGTCTTTCGCAACCGGGTCAGTTGGATAGGTGCTTTCCAGTGTAAATGCTGTTTTGTTGTAGTTGATGCCGGCCTGCAACTCCAGCTTTTTTACAAGCGGAAGCCGCGCCTGGGCAAATGCATTTATAAAGTGGCGCCGTTGGGTAGTGCCGGTCAACTGCGCGCCTTCAAGGCTTCCTCCTCCGTTATTTTGTTGATACAAGTTTTCAGAGGTGCCCCCATTAAAACCATCTGCAAATACTTCGGCACCTGCCAGGAAAATGACTTTATGGAAACTGCCGGTAAACTGCGTACGCCCTCCGTAGCCAGTTGTTTTTTGATAAAGAATATCAAACGGCCTTGGCTCATAGCTGTCTTTATAACTGCCAAAAACAGAAGTCGAGTTGCGTATGCCGCGTGACACCTGCCAATCGTAAGCCAGTCCGCCCAACCAGCTGTGGTACTGCTCGTAGCCCCGTGCAGCTTTCCAGGTAGGCGCTGCTGCTTTTGGATCGTTATCAAAATAGATTTTAGTTACCGAACTCGGGATATAGGCCATCATATAAGTATAGTTCCCGAAGTAGGTCAGCTGACTGTTTTCTTTTCGCAGTACATCGCCTGCAAGTGTAACACCTTCGCGGAAGTAGCGGCTGTTCTCGCGGTAGCCGGAACTTTCCAGTCTGTGGTAGTTAATGTTTAGGCTTCCTTCTTTCCCCGAAAACCCATAATTTATTGTGTTCTTGGCGAGGCCAAACGAACCGTAAGTCGCGCTTACCGCGGCCCGGCTGCCCGATGCACTGCTTATTTTAGGGGTGATGATGATCGCCCCTCCCAACCCGGCACCGTATGCGCTGGAGTTGGGTCCGCGTACTACTTCAACCTGTGCAATCACTTCCGGGTCGATGTCCTCGATGGTGGTTTCGCTGTCGCCGGAAGTAAGCGGGATGCTTCCGTAAAAAGCCCTGATTTTATTGGTTCCGTAAGGAGTTCGCGCCCCAATGCCGCGTATGCTGATACGATTGGTGTTCAGCGCGCCGCTTTGCATAAATACTCCCGGCAACAGGTTCATCAGCGGAGCCATATCGCTGTTATTATTGCGCTGCATATCGCGGGCGGTGAGAATCCCTATCGCTGCAGGGGTGTTTATCACAGAGTCACTGATCCGGAATTTGTTGATTGCAACCGTTTCAAGGATTACAATTCCCCGAACGGTATCGATAATGTGCCTGGATTCATCAACCCGTTGGTTTTTCCAGGCGGTAACGCTGTCAAGGGATGCCTTTACTTTTTTTGTGACTTCCGTTTCCGCTTTTCGCACCGGAGTAATTTGAGAAAAACCATACGTTGAAAAAAACAGAAGAAGAACCGTTACTAATCTCATCCGATAAAAAAATAAGGTCCGGCAGAACACCGAACCTCAAAGTTAGTAGTAAATATTATTTCTTATAGCTTATCCTCCAGATAGTATTTCCGCTGTCGTCATTTACAAGCAGCGAACCATCGTTCATCACCGTTACATCTACCGGGCGGCCATACACTTTGGCATCTTCATCGCTGGCAATAAAACCTGTCAGGAAGTCCTGGGGCTTGCCCGATGGTTTACCATCCTTAAATGGAACGAATAGCACTTTAAATCCGCTCAGGTTGGCGCGGTTCCATGAGCCATGCTGCCCTACGAAGGCTCCGTTACGATACATCTGCGGAAAAGCCTCTTTATTATAGAATGCAAGCCCCAAAGAAGCTGTGTGGCTACCCACAGGTACATCGGGCACAATAGCTTTGGCTACAAGTTCTTTGCCCTGGCCTTTCATACGCGGGTCTTCAATCTGCCCGAAGTAGGAGTACGGCCACCCATAAAACGCGCCCTGCTTTACGCTCGTAATGTAGTCGGGCACGAGGTCGTCGCCCAGCTCATCGCGCTCATTTACAGCAGTCCACAGCTCGCCATTTGCCGGGTTCCAGTCCATGCCCACAGGGTTCCGAAGGCCGGATGCATAAATGCGCTCGCCCGTCCCGTCCGCATTCACTTCCAGAATATTTGCGCGGCGCACTTCGTTTTCCATGCCGTGCTCGCCCACGTTAGAGCCCGAGCCAACAGAAATGTATATCTTTTTGCCATCGGCGCTGGCCAGAAGGTTCCGGGTCCAGTGATTGTTATAGCCCCCGGCCGGCAGCTCGACGATCTTCTGGCCCTTGCCCTGAAGTTTCGTATCCCCTGCTTTGTAAGGGTAGCGATAAAGGCCATCGGTGTTGGCAACATAGAAGGAGTTACCCAGTATCAGCATGCCGTAGGGTTGGTTGAGGTCTTCGGCGAAAACAGCACGGGTCTCAAATTTGCCATCCTTGTCTGCATCCCTGAACATCGTGATCCGGTCGGCACTTCCGCCGGTGCCCGATTCTGCTACAAAAATATCATTGTTTGGAGCGATATAAGTATTGCGCGGATTTTTCAGGTCGGCAGCAAAACGTTCCACCACAAAACCTTCGGGCGCTTTGGGCATCTGCCCGGCTGGCCAGTCTTTCATATCGGTGCGCTTGCTGGTACTTTTGGTCGCAAACGGCGCAGGCAATGACAGGTCACCAATGGCTGTTTTAACGATGGTGCCACCTTTTGCTTTCGCTTCTTCTTTTTCTTTTTTACTGATTTGTCCGTTGCAGGAAGTGAGTGCCAGCGTCATGGCAACGGCCAGAAGGGGCAAAGTAAAATTTTTCATGATACTTATTTTAGAAAATGTTGTACTAATTTACTTGTAGAATATCTTACACAGCGTTAATTGAC
>JAGKWW010000068.1 GCA_021151665.1 Flavobacteriaceae bacterium | reverse complement strand
ACCTTGAAGGGGGCAAGACGGTATTTTTTTTCAAGGAACGGCATGAGCTCAAGCTCTATGAATTCGTAGAATTTATCGCCGTTTTCCTCGGGGATGCCCGTTTCTTCGCTTGTTTCGGTATCTTTTTCGCGGTCAGCCTGGTCGAGCCCCACGATTATGGTTTCAGGAAGGTCATCCCAATAGGTGGCATAAGAGAAAATACCCGAAATAGGGTCAAGCAGGTAATCGCCATCGAGAACAAGAAGCAGGGGATACTTTTTATTTTTACTCTCGTCATACGATTCCGGAAGCACTATGGTAAGCCCTCTTTTCTCGTTGAGTTTTTTAGAAAATACCTCTTCTGTAATCTTTTGGGCGAAGCTTACAGATGAAACAAAGAGCAGGAAAAATGGCAATAGCGCTTTCATAGCAATAGTCAATAAATGAATAATTGGGGGCGCTAAAGATACTAATTATTTGGTTTTGTGGAGTAAAGGCAATATTAAAAATGACAATCCGCCTAAAATAAGTATCTGTGCGGTCTGCGATGCCCATACAATACTGCCAAAGGCAAAGCCGGCTTCCTTAGGCACTTGGTAAAGCACAAGAATATTGGAAAGGGCTACAGGAAAGAAGCCCGTACCACCGTTTGTAAATGTAATGACGATACTGCCCACCACAAAAGCGGTTACCACTGAACCAAAGCCCAGCCCGGCAGTTTCGGGCAGCGCATAAATGGTTATGTAGAACATCAGCACGTAGCTGAACCAGATATAAACAGAAAGTAAAAGGAAGGGCCATTTATTGGGCATGGTAAACACGCTGATAGCGCCTTCTGCAAGGCCGGATATCTTTAGGCGTAACTTTTGTACCCAGGTTATTTTCGAATAAATAAAAAACAGTACAGATCCGGTAAATACAATGATAGCTGTGGTGCCCAGGAACAAAAGCTTCATAAACGGGATTGCGGCAAGGTACTCTTTTACCACATCATATTTTAAGACCGCCGTAGCGGCAACTACCACTATAAGCAGGATGAGGTCGATTATCCTTTCAGAAATGATCGTGCCCAGCGCCTTGTCAAATGGTACGCCTGCATATTTGCTTATAACCGTGGCACGGCTCACTTCGCCGCTGCGGGGTATGAGCATATTCATCACGTATGTAATGCAAACCGCGCTAAACTTCACGCTGAATGGCGCGGTATAACCGATATGCGAAAGGGTGTACTTCCACCGGTAGGCGCGCGCCCAAAATCCGGTAAGCCCCACAGCCAACGAGAACCATACGTAAAGGTAGTTGGCATTGCGAAAGCTCTTTTCAAGCGACGCTATCTGGGCGGGGGTGTACTGGCGGTATACGTATATAACTAAAAAAACTCCCAGCAGGAGCGGGAGTGTTATACCTAATATTTTACTGAGTTTTTTATTCAAAGCACTTACGTCAGCGAATTATCTTTTTCATTCGGGAAAACGATGGAAGGCTTAAAGGTTTTTGCCTCTTCAAAATCGAGTATCCCGTAAGAAATGATAATGATGATGTCGCCCTTTTGCACTTTCCTGGCCGCAGGGCCGTTTAGTGTAATGTCTCCGCTGTTCCTGTTCCCTTTAATCGCATAAGTCTCTAAGCGCTCACCGTTGTTGATGTTAACTATCGAAACTTTTTCCCCTTCAATAATATTGGCCGCTTCCATCAAAGCCTCGTCTATGGTAATGCTGCCAATATAGTTTAGATCGGCTCCCGTCACCGAAACACGGTGAATCTTGGACTTTACAACTTGAATTTGCATGGCGCAAAGGTAATCAATTTAGTGGAATATTGTCAATAAGGCGCACACCGCCAATATGTACGGCTATAAACCCGCGGTATTGCCTGTTTTCTCTGGTTGTTGCCGGTATCAGGTCGTCTTCGGCCGCGATCTCAAAATACTCCAGTTCAAACTCAGGATGGGTTTTATACGAAGCGATGAGGTTTGCTTTGGCCTGCTCTATGCCTGCGTTTTCAAAATCTGTACGCGCCTGTTGCAATGATTTGTATATAAATGAGGCCTGTTCCCTTTCTTCATCAGTTAGCCGTTCGTTGCGCGAGCTCATGGCAAGCCCGTTTGCCTCGCGTAGTATAGGGCAGCCGATTACGTTTACAGGCAGCTGCTCTTTTTCTGCCATCTTTTTAATGATCTGCAACTGCTGGAAATCTTTTTCGCCAAAGTAGGCATTGTTGGGCCGCACAATCTCAAAAAGCTTTTTTACAATTGTGCCTACGCCGTCAAAATGTCCGGGGCGGTGGGCGCCTTCCATTTGGTTTTCGAGCCCGTCGAACGAAAAATGTGCCGATACCGTATGCCCTTCATACATATCATCTACCGAAGGGGCAAAAATTATCACCCCGGGATTAAGCGCCTGTATTTTGGCAACATCTGCTTCGAGCGTTCGGGGATATTTCTTTAAATCGTCGGTATTGTTAAACTGTGTCGGGTTTACAAAAATGCTGATCACTGTAATGTCATTTTCCTGCAAAGACCGCTCCAGTAGTGAGAGGTGGCCCTGGTGCAAAGCTCCCATTGTAGGTACAAATCCTATGGTTTTATTTTGGGTGGCAACGGTGTCCAGATGATCTGAAAGAGCCGCTTTCTGGTTGAAAATGAGCATTAAGTTAAGATTAAATACAGGGCAAAATTAAGATAATAGTTATGAAATGTATAAAATTGTTTAATTTTGCATGTTTTTACGCCCCAATTAAAAAAAATTGTTTGAAGATGGAGGATAAGAGGATATTGTATGTATCATCTGAAGTAGTGCCTTATTTGGCTGAGAATGAAGTGTCTTTAATGTCGTATGATGTGCCAAAGATGATAAATGACCGGGGCGGACAGATTCGGATATTTATGCCGCGCTATGGTAATATAAATGAGCGCAGGCACCAATTGCACGAAGTGATCCGTCTGTCAGGGATGAACCTCGTGGTAAACGATATGGATATGCCGCTCATTATCAAAGTGGCTTCGATACCTAAGGAGAGGATACAGGTTTACTTTATTGATAACGACGAGTACTTTAAGCGCAAATCTACCTTTACGGATGAGGATGGCTTGTTGTACCCGGACAACGACGAGCGGGCGATATTTTTTGCCAAGGGAGTTGTCGAGACGGTAAAAAAACTCAACTGGGTGCCGGATATTATACACGTGCACGGCTGGATGGCAGGGCTCCTGCCGGTTTACATGAAGCATTATTACAAGAATGAGGCGCTTTTTGCCGATACCAAGATAGTAACGTCTGTATACGGGCAGTCTTTTGAAGGCACGCTGGATAAGGATATGCTGAAAAAGGTATTGTTTGATAATATTCCGGAAGAGGATGTAAAATATCTTGCAGAGCCTACTTATAACAACTTATTAAAAGCTTCCATTATGCATTCTGATGCGGTAATCATTGCATCAGAAAACCTTAGTGCAGAGCTTGCAGACTTTGTAAAAGAAAGCGGAAGGCCATACCTGGAGTATCTTTCGAAAGATAATTTTGCCGAAGGATATACTAATTTCTACAGGAATCAGGTTTTATAGTAAATTTTAAAAGAACTTAAATGACTTCCACCCTTTTTAAAAGATTATTTGTTGCCTTAAGTGCCATCTGCCTCGTAGCGGTAGCCTGCGATACCGATTTTAACACCATCGGTTCTGATATACTTGAAGACGACATCCACCATAACGGCGTGCAGCTTTATACTGCCAGCGCAACAGCTTTTGACCAGGGCACGGGCCCTGTGCAAAGCAACAACCTGCCTATAAAAGCCCTCGGCGTTTACAACAACCCGGTTTTTGGTACCACCACCGCGCACGTGGTAACGCAGCTCGAGCTTAACTCCCTAAACCCTACATTCTACTCGCCAACGATAGACTCGGTTTATCTTTATGTGCCGTATTTTAGCACGTATGAAGATACGCAGACCGATGGCACCAATACCTATACATTAGACTCTATCAGCGGAGACCAGTCGGCACGCATGAAGCTGAGCATTTACCGCAACGGCTACTTCCTTAGGGACAGCGACCCAGCCACGGCCAGTTCGCAGCAGTATTTTAATAATGAAAGGCCGATGGTAGAAGCCGCTATTGCTTCCGGAAGGCTGAACGACGGCCCGTCTGAAGACAACGACCAGTTCTATTTTAAAAGCACCGAAGCACAGCGAATTGTAACCAACAGTGCAGGCTCGCAGGTTGTAAAAGAGCGGCTTGCCCCGGGAATGTTCATGTACCTGAATAAGCCTTTTTTCCAGGAAACGATATTGAACCATCCTGAAAAGCTGGTAAACAATAACGTATTTAAAGAATACATGCGCGGCCTTTACTTTAAGATAGAGCAGAACGGCAGCCAGGCAGCGATGGCTATGATGCGATTTAGCGATGGCTACATCAAGATCATTTACAAAGAAAACCAGGTTGACTCTAACGGCCAGCCGGTATTAGGTACCGACGGGCAGATAAACCGTATCAGCAAAACGCTTCAACTGAACCTGAAAACCAATACGATCAACTTCTTTGATACGACGCAATCTCCTGCCTACGCTTCGGCTTTAGTACCGCCCACACCCATGGAGCCCACCGGCGAGCAGCGCCTTTGGGTAAAAGGCGGCGAAGGGTCTGTTGCTTTTATCGATATCCTGTCTCAGGCCGATATTGACTTCTTGCGCTCGGAAAGGGTTGTTATCAACGAAGCCAACCTTGTATTTAACGTAGATAACTCTACAGACGGTATGGGCCAGATACCCTCCGGCAGCCGCAATGCGTATGACCCGTTGCGTTTGTACCTTTACGATGTGCGCAACAAGCGCCCGATATACGACTATTACTTTGACACCTCTACCTATACGCCAAATTCTAAGCTGGACAAGTATATTCTTGGAGGTATTCGGGAAACAAAAGATGGTGAGACACGCTATAAAATACGCCTTACCAACCACATTGCCAATATCATCAATAAAGACTCTACCAATGTACGGCTGGGCCTTGCCGTTACCGAGAGCATTAACGTGATAAGCAACGCTGCCCTCAAGAATCCGGTGGGTTCGGGCGCTACCGCTTTTAAGTTTGTGCCGGTATCTTCGGTAATGACGCAGCGCGGTACAGTACTTTATGGAACCAATGCAGCTGTTCCTGCCCAAAATCGCCTCAAACTGGAAATTTATTATACTAAACCTAACTAATTAATCGTATGTGTGGAATCGTAGGTTACATTGGCCACAGGGAGGCTTACCCTGTGATCATCAAAGGCCTTAAAAGGCTTGAATACCGTGGTTATGACAGTGCCGGCCTCGTGCTTTATGACGGGAAAGACCTGAAGCTTGCCAAAACCAAGGGTAAGGTTTCTGACCTGGAAGAAAAATCGAACGAGATTACCAACAATGGTACTATTGGCATCGGCCACACGCGCTGGGCTACCCATGGCGTGCCGAATGATGTAAACTCGCACCCGCACTATTCAAACTCGGGTAACCTGGTAATTGTGCACAACGGCATCATAGAAAATTATGAGCCCCTGAAAAAGGAGCTTATCAACAGGGGGTACACCTTCCAGTCGGATACCGATACAGAAGTGCTTGTAAACCTGATTGAAGACGTTAAGAAAAAAGACGGGCTTAAGCTGGGTAAAGCCGTACAGGTGGCACTAAACCAAGTAGTTGGTGCGTATGCTATTGCGGTTTTTGATAAAGAAAACCCGGACGAGATCGTAGCAGCACGCCTTGGCAGCCCGCTCGCAATCGGTGTGGGTAAAGATGAATTCTTTATTGCTTCTGATGCGTCTCCGTTTATTGAATATACATCAAATGCTATTTATCTTGAAGACGAGGAGATGGCCATCATACGCCTTCACAAGCCTTTAAAGGTACACCGCATACACGATGACTCTACGGTAGACCCCTACGTACAGGAACTGCAGATGAACCTTGAGCAGATTGAAAAAGGCGGTTACGACCACTTTATGCTGAAAGAGATCTATGAGCAGCCAAACGTAATTAAGGATACTTACCGCGGAAGGCTTCATGCCAACGAAGGCCTTATCCGTATGGCCGGTGTAGAAGATAACCTGCAAAAGTTTATCAATGCACAGCGCATCCTCATCATTGCATGCGGTACCTCATGGCATGCAGGCCTTGTAGCCGAATATATCTTTGAAGAATTTTCACGCATACCGGTAGAAGTTGAGTATGCATCTGAGTTCCGTTACAGGAACCCAATCATACACCCTACCGATGTGGTTATCGCCATTTCGCAGTCCGGTGAAACTGCCGATACCCTTGCCGCGATCAAGCTTGCTAAAGAGCACGGTGCTTTTGTATTTGGTGTGTGCAACGTAGTGGGTTCTTCTATTTCGCGCGAAACGCATGCCGGTGCCTACACGCACGCCGGCCCAGAAATTGGCGTGGCTTCTACCAAAGCATTTACAACGCAAATTACGGTTCTTACGCTTATCGCGCTTCGCCTGGCGCAGGCTAAAGGCACGCTTTCGGGTACAGATATTCACCGTTACCTGAGCGAGCTTGAGCTTATCCCGGAGAAAGTACAGCAGGCTCTTGAAACCAATGATGTTGCCGAAACGATCGCAGAAATTTATAAAGATTCAGCCAACTGCCTTTACCTGGGTAGGGGATACAATTTCCCGGTAGCGCTTGAAGGTGCCCTTAAGCTGAAAGAGATATCATACATCCATGCCGAAGGCTACCCTGCCGCAGAGATGAAGCACGGCCCTATTGCGCTTATCGATGAGCAGATGCCGGTTGTGGTTATTGCGCCAAAACAGGAGCATTATGACAAGATCGTGAGTAACATCCAGGAAATTAAGTCACGTAGCGGTAAGATCATTGCGGTGGTAACACATGGCGATGAGCAGGTAAAAGCCCTGGCCGATCACGTGATCGAGATACCGGAATGTTCTGATGCGCTATCGCCGCTGCTTACTACTATCCCGCTACAGCTGCTTTCTTACCACATTGCTGTAATGAGGGGCTGTAACGTAGACCAGCCGCGTAACCTTGCAAAATCGGTTACGGTAGAGTAATCAGCAGGATAAATAATTATATTTGAACCGCTAAGAGGAAACTTTTAGCGGTTTTTTAGTTCAAACCAATATACCACCATGAAAAAATTACTTCTCGTTTTATTTCTTGTCTCAGTTTCAGGCGCTTTTGCTCAGTCTAAATTTATAGAGGTCGAAGTCCGCGATAAGGTAACCCTCAAACCCGCAAGCTTTAAGTGTGTGATTATGATTACGGGAAACGACCAAGATGTGGAAAATGCAATTGACTACGACAAGCCCTTTGACGAAAATGAATACATGAACAATGTAAAGCGAAATAGGGAGAAGGTAGAGCGGGAGCTAAAACTGAAAAAATATAATTATAAGACGGATAATGGGACAACGCTAAATCCTCCGCTTTCAGGGCTTTTAAATGGTTCAATTACCGTAAACCTGACGACGGCAAGGCAACTGGATGAGCTCAACTTGCTGATGGCGCAATTCAGTTTTGCTTCAATGAGCGTAAAAAATGTGGAGTACCTTGATCATGACAAAGCAGAGATGCGGTTACTGAAGAAAATTATTGATAAAGCCAAAATAAAGGCTGATACAATCGCGGGTTACTCAGGCCTGAAGCTCGGGAGAATTGTAGAGGTAAAAGAATCTAAAGAAATAGACGATTTTTCAGCAAATATAAAAGAGGTTTATTTTGTTATGGAACAGAATAATGACTTGCTGGCCGGAAAATTATCGAAAGCGCTGACGGTTAAATTTATGGCGGAGTAGTAATCATTCGCAGTATGAGGACAGTTGTTTCACGGATCTTATATCTTTCTGCAATTGCTTTATTCCTGTCTTCATTAACGCGGGAGGCATATACAGTAAACGGAATCAGTTCTATTGGTTCTTTCGGTTTGGCCGCACTGCTGCTCGGGTGGATGAACTTTTGCCTTTCCGGGCTATCGTGGCTGGCCAACCCCTGTTTCATCATGGGCTGCATCTTTTTTAAACGGCGTTTGCCCGCCTTGCTTTTCAGCGGACTGGGGTTTGTCCTTGCAATGTCGTTTTTGGTCTTTAATAATGTGCTGATAAACGAAGGTGGTACTAAAGGAAGTGTTGACGGCTTCCTTTCAGGATACTGGCTGTGGTCAGGGAGCCACTTCCTGCTGTTTGCTTCCATTTGCATCAGGCACTCGTCTTTAAGTAAAAGTGCTTGCAAACTTTAGAGAATTGTCGGTTATAGTGATGCAACGCACTTTATTTATATCCTAAAACACTAAATATCCGTATTGCTATTGCAAAAAACTCAAAGTTACTATTGCATAATTCGTTAAGAAAAAACTATCTTTGCACCCGAAAAACCTTTGTTTTTCATTAAACCATAACTAGCTGTTAATAAATACATAAGCAATGTCTAAAGGAATAGGAAAAGTTGCACAGATCATCGGCCCTGTTGTTGACGTAGTGTTCAACACACAAAACGCCGAACTGCCAAAGATCTACGACTCGCTCGAGATCATTAAGAAAGATGGTTCTAAACTGGTGCTTGAAGTACAGTCTCACGTGGGTGAGAACACAGTACGCACCATCTCTATGGACTCTACCGACGGTTTGAGCAGGGGCCAGGAAGTTGTTGCTACAGGAGCTCCTATCCAGATGCCTGTGGGCAAAGACATTTTCGGACGTTTGTTTAACGTAGTTGGTGATGCTATCGACGGTCTTGAAGACCTTCCTAAAGCAGGAGATGCCGGACTTCCAATCCACCGTCCTGCACCACGTTTCGACGAGCTTTCAACTTCTTCTGAGGTACTGTTTACCGGTATCAAGGTAATCGACCTTATCGAGCCTTATGCAAAAGGTGGTAAGATTGGTCTCTTTGGTGGTGCCGGTGTTGGTAAGACAGTACTTATCCAGGAGCTTATTAATAACATTGCAAAAGGCCACGGCGGTCTTTCGGTATTCGCTGGTGTAGGTGAGCGTACCCGTGAGGGGAACGACCTTATGCGCGAAATGCTTGAGTCAGGTATCATCAAATATGGCGATGATTTCATGCACTCTATGGAAGCCGGCGGATGGGACCTTTCTAAAGTAGATAAAGCCGGTATGAGGGATAGTAAGGCTACCTTCGTATTTGGCCAGATGAACGAGCCGCCGGGAGCACGTGCACGTGTTGCGCTTTCGGGCCTTACCATTGCCGAGTACTTCCGTGACGGAGCCGGTGAAGGACAGGGTAAAGATGTTCTTTTCTTCGTAGACAACATCTTCCGTTTTACACAGGCGGGATCTGAGGTGTCTGCACTTCTTGGCCGTATGCCATCGGCGGTAGGTTACCAGCCTACGCTTGCTACAGAGATGGGTGCGATGCAGGAGCGTATTACTTCAACTAAAAACGGATCGATCACTTCTGTACAGGCGGTTTACGTACCTGCGGATGACCTTACCGACCCGGCGCCTGCTACAACATTTGCCCACCTTGATGCAACTACGGTACTTAGCCGTAAAATTGCAGAGCTTGGTATCTATCCTGCAGTAGACCCGCTGGATTCTACTTCAAGGATCCTTACCCCGCTAATTCTTGGTGACGACCATTACAACACTGCCCAGAGGGTAAAAGAGATACTTCAGAAATACAAGCAGCTACAGGATATCATCGCGATCCTTGGTATGGAAGAGCTTAGCGAAGAGGATAAGCTATCGGTAAGCCGTGCGCGCCGTGTACAGCGTTTCCTTTCGCAGCCGTTCCACGTGGCAGAGCAGTTTACCGGTATACCGGGCGTGCTTGTAGACATCAAGGACACCATCAAAGGATTCAACATGATCATAGACGGTGAGCTTGACCACCTTCCGGAAGCGGCCTTCAACCTTAAAGGAACTATTGAAGACGTTATCGAAGCCGGCCAGAAAATGTTAGCTGAAGCTTAATTTAGTTCACAGTTGACGGTTGACAGTTCACAGATTGCTCAGCCGCGCTTTTACTGTTGACTGTAAACTTATAACTTACAACTATGTTATCATTAGAAATAGTTTCGCCGGAAGGCCATTTGTTTAAAGGCGGCGTAACTTCGGTTACTGTGCCTGGTGTAGATGGCGAATTCCAGATGCTTGACCACCACGCCAACATTGTATCGGTATTGGTAAAAGGCAGCATCAAGATCGCGGTTCCTGATTTTAAGAGCAACCAGGAGTTTTCTTCAAGGTTCATAAAGTCGGACAAAGACCAGAAGTTCCTGCTTCCTGTCAACTCCGGCACGCTGGAGCTAAAGGACAACAGGATGATCATCTTAGTAGATTAATTATCTCGCTATAATAGAAAGCCCTCACAATTGTGAGGGCTTTTTTTGTTAATATTGCAGGATGAATCATGGAAACGGAATAATAGCGAGTGAAGGACGGCGTCCTTTCTGGCAGACATTGATAGCCGGCTTTTGTTATACCATAGCAATCGCGCTTGTCATTTTTGCAATATATGTTGCAATAAATGCCCAAACAGTAAAGCAGGGCAAAGGTTGCATTAGTACCTTTGAAGGTGCATTTATATTTTTTCTCACCGGATTACGTTTTTCGCTTGTCAGGACATTATATTTTGACCCGGTTGAAAGAAAATATAAAAAGGAATCTTCGGTGGGGCCATTTCATATAGGGAAGTGGGAATCGCTGCCCGAAGTGGAATACGTTTCGGTATTCAGGCAGGTATTGAAGAATGGAAGCGAGATATATAATGTCAATATATGGTATGCAGTAAGCAAGCATATCGTTGTATATGATAATATCGAGCTTGAACCGGCTTATCAGATGGGACTCTACATTGCGAAAAAAATGGAGGTGGACTTTCTGGATGCTTCAAATCCGCATGATAAGAAATGGGTGGAGCTCGGACAGACTGAGGTAGCTACAATATAGTTTACTAACCCGGGCTGCTTGCTTCTTCCTCAACATATTCCATAATATCGCCCGGTTGGCAGTCCAGTTCCTTACAAATAGCCTCCAGCGTAGAAAGGCGTATTGCTTTTGCTTTTCCCGTTTTCAGTATTGATAAGTTAGCTGTAGTAATTCCGATGCGGTCAGCAAGCTCATTGCTGCGCATTTTTCGCTTGGCGAGCATCACGTCAAGATTTATAATGATGGGCATAGCTTAAACGGTCAGTTGGTTTTCTTCTTCAAGTTTAATACCGTGCTGAAGCAGATAGGATACTGCAACAAGAGCGAGTCCTGTGAAAAACCAGCCAACCTCGAATTCTGATGCAGGAAAAAGTACAAATTTCTCAATCCTTGATACAAATGGGCTTTCTGTAACACTATTGTACTCAATCTGCAAAAACTGATACCGCGTAATCCAACTGATGATAAAGCAAATGATCTGGTAGCAAATTGTGGCAATACCGGCCTTTTTAATATACTCTGACGTTTTTGGTTTAAAAGTTATAGCGGCGGACAATGGCCTGAAGAAATTACGCAGTTGCCAAAATATATACAACATCATGGCAAAGTATAAGTAGTGATGAAACATCTGCAGGAACATTAATTGTTTACTGGTGAATTTTGCGCGTACTGTTCCTTTACACTCGGCTGCAGATAATTTAAGTTGATTGGTTTTCGGCAGAAGGTCTTTCCCATAAATTATCGCTTCGTTATAAAGAAGCTTTTTTGGTACAGTACTATCGTTCATTAGTGCGCGGAATTCACTCTTCTGATTGGGTATATATGAATTCAATTGAAAAACATGCCCCCTTGCATTTTCATACTTGAGGAGTGTATCAGTTTCAACTGAAAGCTGAACGTTAACAGGTATTTTGTATCCGTATGCATAGGTTGGGTACCCCATCATCTCTTCACTATTAAACTCACGGACAATGTTGACGATTAGCGCTATAAGGGTAGCGGCAAATACTACAGTAGAGATAATATATAAGCGCCGTGCCAAACGCTGTGGCTTATTTTTTGCACTCATCTTAAAGATTTTTGAATTAGGGTTTATCGTTAAGCGTAGGTAATAATTCTGCCAGTACCATTAGAAATAAGCCAGAGATAATGATAAAAACATCTGACGGTGCGACTCCCAGGATAAATTCCCCCTTCACAATCGTGTTGTATAAAAATTGAGAGAAGAACATTACGGCAAATCCTAAGAGAATTGACTTCCCTGAATCATTCAGCAGCTTAATGCACTTATCTCGGAACAAATGCTTTTTTCCAAAATAAATGAGCGCTTCCTTAAACAGGTAAGCGGCATACGCATAAAATACCAATGCTACGATCTTGGCGGCAAACAAGCAGAAATCTTCGGCGCCAAAGTCTCTTGCTGCCATTCCGTTTACTTCAAAAGGCACGCGCTCGGGCGCTATAACTAGTATAAGGGCGAAGGGAACCGCGAAGACTATGCATATCACCAGACAAGCAAATATTACCCTGACGATAAACATTAGAATTTTGCCATACCATTTTTCCTTATACTATTGATCGCTCCCGGCCGGGTGCCTTTTGAAGTAAACGGAATGGCAGCAAGAGACTTT
>JAGKWW010000015.1 GCA_021151665.1 Flavobacteriaceae bacterium | reverse complement strand
CACTACGATTGGCCCAACATTTGTAACTTTGCGGGAATCCGGAACATTACGATGAAAAACATAACCCGATTGTTGCCCGTTATTGCAGCGCTCCTTCTTTGGGGTTGCAACGGCAACGAAGAGCTGCGAATTGCTGAGGTGGCGCGCGCCGAAAAATATAACGACTCTATACTGAAAGTCATCAGCGCCAACTGGCATTTTGATGTGCCCCCGCCAACACCGGGCGTGGCACAGCGCATACAGGGCTGGAACGAGTGGCAGCAGTTCCGCGCCGAGCTCGCCCAGAAACCGGTTGGAACCATAGGCGGATTTAAGCAAAAAACCAAGAACCTTGTAAATAAAGCCGACCAGCTTACCAATAACATTCCGCCATTCTTTAACAAGCCGGCAGTACTGAGCCGTATAGGCGTGCTGGCTACCAAAACAAAAATGCTTTACACCTACCTGAACCTCGAGGTGCCCCAGGATAAAAAGGTGGTGGCATTAATTGGTGACATCACCCGGGAATCGATTTCTATGCAAAACCAGCTCGATGAGCTCGTACGCCGTAGTGAAATACCCAAGGAAGTGGGAGAAGAGGAAATGCTGAAAGCACTGGACACGGCCCGCCTTGCCAATCCTGATGCGATACCGCAGCCTGAAGATGCACCCCAGGCAAACCCTATGAAATACAACCGCAGGCATCCGCTGGATACGCCGCCATCAAAAAAGACGAACCCGCAAAACCTCAAGATACAGTAGTGAAAGTTGAAGCCTTAGACCGTTATGCCGAAAGCCCCAAGGTAAAGCAGATCGCCGATGCCCTGCAAAAGCGCGAAAGCAAGCTGCACATCAAAGGCCTTATTGGGTCGGCGTTTTCATTTGTGGCATATCAGCTTTTCCGGCAGGCAGAGCTTCCGTTTCTGCTTATCCTTAAAGACAAGGAAGAAGCGGCCTATTACCTGAACGACCTTGAAAAACTGATTGGCGAAGAGGATGTTTTATTTTATCCAGGCTCTTACCGCCGCCCCTACCAGATAGAGGAAACCGATAATGCCAACGTATTGCTTAGGGCAGAAGTGCTCAACCGTATCAACTCCCGTAAAAAACCTGCAGTAATAGTATCGTATGCCGATGCATTGTTTGAAAAGGTGGTAACACGCAAGGAGCTTGATAAAAATACGCTGAAGGTGGCCGTGGGCGACCAGGTGTCTATCGACTTCATTAATGAGGTGCTGTTTGAATACGAATTCCGCCGCGTAGATTTTGTGACCGAACCAGGTGAGTTCTCGGTACGCGGAGGTATCGTAGACGTTTTTTCTTTTTCGAATGACAACCCCTACCGCATCGAGTTTTTTGGTAACGAAGTAGACAGTATCCGAACCTTTGATGTAGCATCGCAGCTGTCGCTCGACAGGCAGAAGAAGATCACGGTTATTCCGAATGTAGAAAACAAGTTCCTTAACGAAAAGCGCGAAAGCTTCCTGGAATACATCAGCGAAAAAACGGTGCTTTTCATTCAAAATACCGAGGGGCTTCTGGCGCAGCTAGATACGCTATATACCAAAGCCGGAGAAGCTTTTGAAAAACTGTCGAAGGATATAAAACACGCTTCGCCCGATGAGCTTTTTGTCAACCAACAGGCCTTTGTAAAAAAAGCTTTGGATTTCACGATAGTGGAAATGGCGTCAAAGCCAACGTTTAAAACGGAAAAGTCTTTTGAATTCCACATGCAGCCGCAGCCGTCGTTCAACAAGCAGTTCGACCTGCTGCTGAGCAACCTGAATGAGAACCATTCCAACGGCTTCAAAAATTATATTTTCTGCTCCAATGAGGCGCAGGCGGCACGTTTTCATGACATCTTCGAGAGCCTGGATGAGGCAAATCATGAAAACATCCGCAAGCAGTACAAAACGATTGTTTTCCCGATATACGAAGGATTTATTGACGAAGAGAACCGCATTGCCTGCTATACCGACCACCAGATCTTTGAGCGTTACCACCGCTTCAACATAAAAAACGGCTATTCTAAAAAGCAGACCATTACGCTCAAGGAGCTCAACTCACTTTCGGTAGGTGATTATGTAACGCACATTGATCACGGTATTGGAAAGTTCGGAGGCTTGCAAAAAATACAGGTTGAAGGCAAAACGCAGGAAGCGATAAAGCTGGTATACGCCGATAACGACATTGTGTATGTAAGCATCCATTCGCTCCATAAAATCTCGAAATATAACGGCAAAGACGGCGCTCCTCCTAAGATATATAAATTAGGCTCGGGGGCATGGAAAGCCCTGAAGCAAAAAACCAAGGCGCGGGTAAAGCATATTGCCTTCAACCTGATACAGCTTTACGCGAAACGGCGATTGGAAAAAGGCTTCCAATACGGGCCCGACAGCTACCTGCAGGCAGAGCTGGAGTCGAGCTTTATTTATGAAGATACTCCCGACCAGATTACGGCTACCCGCGATGTAAAGGCTGACATGGAGAGCGAGCGCCCAATGGACCGTCTTGTGTGTGGCGACGTTGGTTTCGGGAAAACGGAAGTTGCGATACGCGCTGCCTTTAAAGCCGTAGACAATGGCAAGCAGGTAGCAATACTGGTTCCTACAACCATACTTGCATTCCAGCATTACAAGACTTTCCGCGAGCGTTTGAAGGATATGCCGGTAAGCATTGGATATGTAAACCGCTTCCGCACCGCGAAGCAAAAAACCGAAACCCTGAAGCAACTGGCCGAAGGTAAGCTTGACATCATCATCGGTACGCACCAGCTGACCAACAAAAGCGTGGAGTTCAAAAATCTCGGTCTTCTGATCGTCGACGAAGAACAGAAGTTTGGCGTTAACGTAAAAGACAAGCTGAAGACCATTGCTAAAAATGTAGACACGCTAACATTAACCGCAACGCCGATACCGCGTACGCTGCAGTTCTCACTAATGGCGGCGCGCGACCTTTCGGTGATTACTACCCCGCCGCCCAATCGCTACCCTATAGAAACACAGGTCGTGGGCTTTAATGAGGAAGTGATACGGGACGGGATTTCTTACGAGATACAACGCGGAGGGCAGGTATTCTTCATTCATAACCGCATCGAGAATATTAAGGAAGTGGCCGGAATGATACAGCGTTTGGTGCCCGGTGCCAAGGTAGGCGTGGGCCACGGCCAGATGGAGGGCAAAAAGCTGGAAGAGCTGATGCTCGCGTTTATGGATGGCTATTTTGACGTTCTGGTTGCGACCACCATCATCGAAAGCGGACTGGACGTACCGAACGCTAACACAATTTTTATCAATAATGCCAATCACTTCGGCCTGAGCGACCTTCACCAGATGCGTGGGCGTGTGGGGCGGAGCAACAAAAAGGCGTTCTGTTATTTTATAACGCCGCCGTATTCGGCCATGACCGAAGATGCCCGTAAGCGTATCCAGGCACTGGAGCAGTTCAGTGAGCTGGGCAGTGGCTTTAATATCGCAATGAAAGACCTTGAAATTCGTGGCGCGGGCGACCTGCTGGGCGGTGAGCAAAGCGGCTTCATCAATGAGATTGGCTTTGAAACCTACCAGAAGATCATGAACGAGGCGATAGAGGAACTCAAGGAGAATGAATTTAAAGACCTGTATGAAGAAGGGGGTGATGAGCAGGAAAAAGAATACGTGAAGGACATCCAGATCGATACCGACTTTGAGTTGCTGTTCCCCGATGAATACATCAATAACATTACCGAACGTCTTAACCTGTATAACGAACTGGCCACCATTAAAGATGAGGAAGGCTTAGTGGCATTCGAGCAAAAATTGATTGACCGCTTTGGTGCCTTGCCAAAACCCGCCCAGGCATTACTCACGAGCATGCGCATCAAGTGGCTGGCCACAAAAATGGGACTGGAGAAACTGGTGCTGAAGCAAGGCAAGATGGTGGGCTACTTTGTGGGCGACCAGCAAAGCGATTATTACCAATCTCCCGCGTTCCGCCACGTGCTGAAATTCGTGCAGCAATTCCCGACACTTTCTAAAATGAAGGAAAAGCAAACCAAGAACGGCCTGCGCCTGTTGCTGACCTTTGAAAACGTAAAGTCTCTAAAGAGGGCGCACGAACTGTTACAGATGGTGTTTGAGTAAAACGCATTCAACTAAAACGGTAAGCTTTAAAAGTTACGTAAATGTTGCTATCTTTATAAATGCAAAATCGATTACGATATGAATTACAGGATATCATTTCAGGAAAGGGCGAAACTAGGTATGGAGGAATTATCCAAACAATCGCCGGTTACCTTGTCGATGGCAAGGGAACAAGCCAGGAAACTGAAAACCCTAAGTACCTCCGACAGCAAGAAGAAGCGAGGTTAGAAGAATACATCGACAAGTATAATCTTTGGCTTGAAGAGATAGACTTTAGTCAATATGTAAGTGAAGGGGCAGAGCAAAGAGTTTACCTTAAGGACAGCGATTATGTTTTAAAGTTAAATGACGCGATTTATTACGTTTCCTGGAAAGATTATTTCTATAATTTAATACTTCATAATTTCTTCTTTACTGATAGTGCTTATGAGCTAAAAGGTTTTATAAAAGAAGAAGATGTTTTATATGCAGTGGTAAAGCAAGCCTTTGTTTCGATAACGGAACCTACCGATTTAGTCACGGTAAAATTATTTCTTGAATCTAACGGTTTTGAAAATACAAGAAATAACGATTATTATAATAGTGAGCTTGGCATAATCCTCGAAGATCTTCACGACGAAAATGTACTAACAAGAAACGGCATACTTTACTTCATCGATACTGTCTTTTATATTACCAACTCTTTTTGGGAATAGAAATAGGCATAAAATTATTCCAGCCCCTCCCACCATTTTCCAAACATCTGCCCATCATTATCCAATTCCACCTTTTCACCAATCATAGGTGTCAGGATTGGCATTTGTAGGCGGTTTGCTTCTGCGGTAACGCGCTGTATCGGCTCATCCCATGTGTGGAGTGCCAGCGAAAACTTGGCCCAGTGTACCGGCAGCAGTCTTTTTGCACCCAGTTCCTGAGCCGCCTTTACGGTTTCTTCAGGCATCATGTGGATGTATTTCCATTTGGGGTCGTATTGCCCGCACTCTAATATTGCAAGGTCAAACGGGCCGTATTTGTCACCAATCTCTTTAAAGTGGGTATCGTAGCCGGAGTCGTTGCCAAGGTACAAACTGAAGTTGGGCGTTTTTAAAACGAACGAAAGCCATAGCGAAGTGTTGCGTTTTAGTCCGCGGCCTGAAAAATGCCGTGCCGACGCGGTATGGATTGTGAATCCGGGAGCGAGATCTGCGGTTTCATTCCAGTCTTTCTCTATGATTTTATTAGTATCAAATCCCCAACGTTCAAAATGCTGCCCCACGCCGAGACCCGTGATGATTGTTTTTATTTTTGGCTTAAGTGCTAATACAGTCTGATAATCGAGATGGTCCCAATGGTCGTGCGAAATCAGCAGGAAATCGATTTCCGGCATGTCCTCAGGCGTATAGATATCACTGCCTTTAAACGCCCTTGTGGTTGCGGGAACAGGCGACGCATATCCACTAAATACCGGATCGGCCAGAAACGTCTTTCCGTCGATTTGCATAAAGTACGACGAATGCCCGAACCATACCAGCACGTTCTCTTCGGGGCGCAACGCCTTCAAATCTGTTTTTTGGGTAGGCAGAGGCAGTGCCGGTTTAGAGCGTTCACGCTTCTTGAAGAAGAATTCGTACATTACTTTCGTCATGCTCACACCTTCTGCAAGGCTTGGCGTAAAATGGATGTTGTGGAATTGCCCGTCGCGATAGTTTGGAGATTGCTGCACCCTGGCTTTGCGTGTAGCTTTCGGCCGGCTGCCAAACTTTGGGGAGCTCAGGAAAACGAGGGCGCCAATTATGATGATGGCGATAATGGATAAAAGGATCATAGGATAAAGTAAACAAAAAAAGCAGCAACAAATTGTTACTGCTTTTCTAAAATTATAGATGATTTAATTCTGCTTGATGATTCGGAAGTTGGTTTCTTTTCCGCTGCCCGAAACTTTAAAGAAATAAACCCCGTCAGAGAGCGCACTTATGTCCACCCTTCCGCTGGCAGCATTCAGCTTCGATTGCAGGAGCAGCTGTCCGGCCACGTTATAAACCGAAACGCTTTCAAGTGCTTCATTTGCCCGCAGCGAAACCCATCCGGTTGAAGGGTTGGGGTAATAGGTAAAGCCTTCAAAAACGCTGTCGTCCACGCTAAGGGCAGAGCAGGTTACCTGTGCCACCCATCCCGAGGCTGTCAGGTATTGGTCGGATACGAACTCAAAGGTAAGCGCGCCATCCGGCGAAGACGATTCCACTACTCCGGGGCTAATATTTCCGGAATATTCACCTAACAGGAAAGAGTTGGTATCGGGCCCGTCGTAGACGTACATAAAGTCGTAGTCGGCCTCTGTATCAAAGCTTGTAAACGATACGATAATATGCTGTGCCGGGTTTTGAGGCCTGAAGGTGCGCACCAGGCGCTGGTTACTAGGGTAAGCGCCGTTTACTCCTCCGGTATCTGTAAATGTGATGCCCGTACAATAATCCGCACCGCTGGCAAATATAAAATCGTTAGATGCAGGTGTCAGCCCCGTTGGGCATATCGGGCGTACAGAGAATTTGTAATAGGTGTTCGGGTTGAGCCCTGTGGCCGTAAAGGTATTAGAAGATACAGTCTGGTAATTGGTCAGCGTGCTGTTTACGGGTCCGAAAGCCACCTGCCACGGCCCGGAACTTACCGCATCCGTCCATTGTATAGTTACCGAATTGAACTGTGTATCGATAATACTATAGGCAGAAACGGTATTGATGCAGGTGTTGATACAGTCTGTGCTCAGGCATGAACGGCTGTTTACGTGATTCAGGATACGGGTTGCAGGCTGTGGGCCGAAGCCGTATAAAAAGTTGATGCCTACACCCTGTATCAAATGGCAATAGCTCATAATCGTGCCCTGGTCGGGTATCTCGCCGATAGCGCAGTTGCCTTCTACATATCCCGCTGTTGTACCGCATCCGTCTATAGAGGTATTATTGCCATTCCAGTAGCAGCCGTGCGTATGCGGCGAACCCAGCAAATGCCCCAGTTCGTGCGTGATTACCTGTACCGTCCATGAAAAGGTGGGGACGGTGGCATAGCTGAAATTTACATCGGAATAGCTAAAATTATCTTCGCTGCAAACTCCTGCAATAGTAGTTGCCACACCGCCAAGCCCTCCGGGATCGATACCCACGAGTTGGCCTACGTCGCCATCAAATACCGGCCGTACCTGGTTAAACTGCATCAGGTAATCGGCCGAAGAAGTACCTTCGTAAGGGTCGTCGGTGGTCCAGATAAATACCGATTTTAAAGCCGTAGTTATCCCGTCGTTTTCATAAAGTGTTTGCACATTATTAAAAACCGAGGTCATCCAGTTGGTGGTGGCCGTTGTGCTCGAGCTGTTCTGTTGGTACAGGTTATAATCAATCTCGAAGTATACGGTTACGCATTTGTTGCTCTCTACACCCCGTGCTGTGTTTTCGGTATCGCGATGCAGCTTTTCGGCGAGGCGTTCTTCATCCACATCACAATGGAAAGTGTGTGGTACTTTCATCTTTGCATCAGAGTAAATGATATAGTCGGTCGTGTTTCCTTCCTGCAGAAGTTTTCCGGCTACCAGGTTGCCGTGCTCCAATGACGAAACGATACCATTCATTTCATTGTTAAAAAAGCTGAATGCTGCAACCGAATTAGGCTCACCTTTAATGATTCCCCTGTAGTAAGCACCTTGTTCAAATGGTACAGCCGATGCCTTATCGGTATCCACATGAAAGCCTTCAGCCAGCAAAGCCACGCGATAGAGCTGCATGGTAACAGAAGCGCCATTGTACGGTATGCTCAGTTCGATGAATTCATATTTTTTTGAGGCAATTTCCGCAACTTCGGCCAGGCTGAGCCTTGCGTAGGTAGCTTCTCCGACCACCTTATCGGCATCGGCATTGCGCTGCATTGTGGCAGTAAGCGGCTGCACTTTTCGAAATTGTGCCTGCTCTTTATTAAGCGTTGCCACATGCTGTGCGATCTTTCGGCCCTGAGCCGAAGCGATTGTTGCACACAATAGTGCAGCGTAAAAGATAAATTTTTTCATAACAGGATTTGTGGCTTAAAGCGATTTAAGGTCTTTTATCACGCGAAAAGCCTGGTCTACCTCGCTTTCGGCAACAAGTATTGTAAATTCGTAAGAAGTAGAAATCACTTCGTTTATAATAATCCCTTCCCAGGCGAGCCGCTGGAAAATGTAATAGTAAACGCCCGGAGTCGAAATATTGTCTTTTGGGAGCTTAACAGTTATAGAGGCGAGGTTATCGGTGCGCTCTATCATTTTCTCATCGGCAAAAAGACGCTCCACGAGGTGATTCATCGATGAACTGATGACCACATTGGTTTCATTAACACCGCGCGATGAGGTAAAAAATACTTCCGGCGAACCGTTGACACTGGCAATGAGCTCAGCCTGCTTGTTTAGCACAGTATCCGAAACCGCAAAAGTAAAGTCGGTAAGAGAAGAACGGACAGTGATTTCACCAATGTTCTTAAGTACCCTGACAATTTTGTGGTTCATCCTGAAATCCAGGTCTTCAGACAGGCGTTTCAGTGACATTACCACGGCGCCCTGCTTGATGTCTTTACCGAGTTCGTTTTCTATCTCGGGCATCATATTGCGTGCCAGAGAGGTAAGGTTGATAATGCCCTGCGAGAGTGCGCTTAGCAGGAATGGCTTGGATTTAATGTAGTGTTCTACTACTGCCGAAATAGTTTTCATAGCAATAATTCGTAAATAGTTGTGTTTGTAGTTGTTTAGAAGCTACAAATATAAAATAAAAGGAATTGTTAAATATTTAACAATGCGCGCTCGTACCGTATTGCTTTGTTAAAAAATAGTTAAAAGTGATAAAAAGCATCTTGCAGGTGCTCGATTTCAAACCCGCCTGCGTTTTTGCTTACCGCGATGATGTCGAACCGCACATCACTATCGATTTCATGTAATTGTATGTACTCATCTACGGCTTTTAGCAGAAGGCGGATCTTTTTCTGGCCGACAAATTCCTGGGGAAGGCCGAATTCTCCCGATGACCGGGTTTTTACCTCGACAACTGCCACTACACCACCAGCCCTGGCGATGATGTCGATCTCGGCCTTTTGGTAAACCCAGTTGGTTGCCAGGATCTCATACCCATTCTTTTGCAGGTACTCTATGGCCATTGCCTCGCCAAGCTTTCCCAGGTCGTTATGCTCAGCCATCAGTCGAAAGTGAGTTTAGTACCCGATGCGGTTACTTCGAGCGTAGCGTTTGCGCCAAAGATCAGTGCACGGTTGTCTTTGATATGGCCGGCCGGGAAGTTATAGCACACAGGTATGTTATACTCTTTTACAATATCCTGAACGATCTGCAGGGCGTCATGTCCCCACGGAATGTCGTTGTCGCGTATCTTGGTCATCCCGCCAATGATAATTCCTTTCACATCTTTAAAATACCCGTTGCGTTTCAGATTTACCATCATCCTGTCGATGTGGTAGAGGTATTCGTCCAGGTCCTCTATGAAAATGATCTTTCCCTTGTAGCTGGCCTCAGAGGGCGAACCAATAATACTGTAAAGTACCGAAAGGTTGCCGCCAATGATTTCTCCGTAGGCTTTCCCAGTGTTATTGTAGGCGTGCGGCGGAATGCTGTATTGGATATCCCCGCCAAAAAGCGATTTACGGAACGACTCTATAGCCTCGGGCGTTGCGCCGGAAACACTGATCCCCACGATGCCGTGCACGGTTGCAATGCCCATTTTATTGATGTGGCTGTGCAGCACCGTAGCATCGCTGAAACCGATGATCCATTTCGGCTTCTTCCTGAATTTTGAAAAATCGATCCTGTCGATAATGCGCACGGTTCCATAACCTCCCTTGGCACACCATACTGCTTTTACAGACGGGTTATCGAGCATTTGCTGCAGGTCGGTGGCGCGTTGCCAGTCCTGCCCTGCAAGCTGGTTGTTGTCAAGTCCCACAGTCTTACCGATTACAACATTAAGCCCCCAGCTTTTTAGCAGTTTTATAGCGGGCCCAAGCGGTTCTTCGGCAACCTTTCTGGCGGTTGCCAGAATACCCACGGTATCGCCTTGTTTAAGATAAGGAGGGAGCTGTACCTTACTTTGGGCATATGCCGTACCAATACATAGCAGAAGCAGGATTTTGATTAATTTCATTTAGTATTCTTTATGCATTCCGAGCCCAAAGGTAAGGCCAACCCCTATAAATCCGGTGTGAGAAATACTCCCGACGACTTTTATGCCAAAGCTGTTTCCAATAGCGGTACGTTTACCTACCGGGATAATACCATAAATGTGGTACGGAACTTTTGTCTTTTTAAAAATCTTGAAATCTACTTCAAAAGGAAATCCGATATAGGTGGTCCGGTTGTGGGTGGTTACCCCGTGAAGCTGCATTTCAATATCGCGCCTGTAAAGTGAAGCACCCGCCGAAACCGACAATGATTTACCTCCAAATATATACCTTCGCCCATAAAGCATGCCATAATCGTTTACTTCTTCAATATACCTTGGTTCCGATCCGCGATTAAACAGCTTCATATCCAGTTCGGTAACCCCCGCCCAGCGCAAGGTAAAGAGATTGATGCCCCGCTGGTAATTAAGGCCAAGCCCCACCAATACTCCATGCGAACTGCCGGCAGCTCCGCCAAAGGTAAAGTCACTATAGATAACAGGGTTTGTTTTCTTTGCAGAAACAGTGTTCTGGGCCAGCGCCGTAAAGGGCAACAGGGCAATCAGTAGTAATTTTTTCATTGTGTTGGTTTGGCTAAAGATAAGGGATTTTTAAAAAGATGACGGAGTATGGCAAAGGTTGCGCCCATACTTTACTCTCGGCATAAATTTGTACTTTTGCACCTTAATATTTTACCGATGATACAAGACCCGAAACGATATACCATTACCGCCGCGCTTCCTTATACCAACGGGCCCATACACATTGGCCACCTCGCGGGTGTTTACGTTCCTTCAGATATTTATGCCCGCTACCTCCGGCTGCAGGGCCGTGATGTGGCATTCATTTGCGGAAGCGACGAACATGGGGTTGCCATCTCTATGAAGGCGAAGAAAGAAGGCATTACCCCGCAGCAGGTAATCGATAAATATCACGGCATCATCAAAAAAAGTTTTGAAAACTTTGGCGTGTCATTTGACAATTATTCGCGGACATCGGCACCGATACACCACGAGACCGCTTCAGCGTTTTTCCGCAAGCTCTACGACGAAGGTAAATTTATTGAAGAAGTTACCGAACAGTTGTATGACGAGCAGGCGGGGCAATTTCTTGCCGACCGCTTTGTAACGGGTACCTGCCCTAAGTGCGGCAACGATGAAGCGTACGGCGACCAATGTGAAAAATGCGGGTCATCGCTCAACGCTACCGACCTTATCAACCCGAAATCTACCATAACCGGTACCACCCCGATATTGAAATCGACTAAGCATTGGTTCCTTCCGCTGGATCAATATGATGCCTTCCTTCGCGAATGGATACTCGAGGGCCACAAAAATGACTGGAAGCCTAACGTATACGGGCAGGTAAAATCATGGCTCGAAGACGGCCTGAAGCCCCGCGCTGTAACGCGCGACCTGGATTGGGGCATACCCGTGCCGGTAGAGGGCGCCGAAGGAAAAGTGCTGTACGTTTGGTTCGATGCGCCAATTGGCTATATTTCATCTACTAAAGAATGGGCGCAGCGCGAAAGCAAAAACTGGGAACCTTATTGGAAAAGTGAAGATACCAAGCTGGTGCATTTCATCGGCAAGGACAACATTGTATTCCATTGCGTGATATTCCCGGCAATGCTGAAAGCTGAAGGATCGTACATCATGCCTGATAATGTGCCGGCCAACGAGTTCCTGAACCTTGAAGGCAACAAGCTTTCTACCAGCAAGAACTGGGCGGTATGGCTGCACGAATACCTGCAGGATTTCCCCGGGCAGCAGGATGTACTACGGTATGCGCTTACGAGCAATGCGCCCGAAACCAAAGACAACGACTTTACCTGGAAAGATTTCCAGGCGCGCAATAATAATGAGTTGGTAGCCATCTTTGGTAATTTTATTAACCGTGTGGTGGTGCTTACCAATAAATATTACAACGGAGTGGTGCCCGCGCCCAACGAATTTACCGACGTAGATGAGGCGACGCTTACCGAAATGCGGGCGTATCCGGCCGTGATAGCAAGCAGCATAGAGCGCTACCGTTTCCGTGAGGCATTGTCAGAGCTGATGAACCTCGCACGTCTGGGCAACAAATACCTGGCAGATGAAGAGCCATGGAAAGTAATTAAAGATAACCCTGCCCGCGTACAGACACAAATGTATGTGGCCCTGCAAATAGCGGCTGCGCTTTCGGTACTCAGTGAGCCGTTCCTTCCGTTTACTGCCGGCAAGCTCAAAAACATCCTGAACCTTGATGCGGGTTCTTCGGAGCCTAAGTCTGAGCCGAAAGGGATGCTGAACTGGAATGCTGTTTCGCTTTCGCAAAACCTGATCCCGGCGGGCCACACCATCGGTCAGGCCGACCTGCTCTTTGCAAAGATCGAAGATGAAGCCATACAAAAACAGGTAGAAAAACTGGAAGCGACTAAGACTGCCAATGCAGCCGAAAACAAAAAGGCTGCCCCGCAGAAAGACCTTATTGCGTTTGAGGATTTTGCTAAGATGGATATCCGCACCGGAACGATCCTTGAGGCTGAAAAGATGCCGAAGGCGAACAAGCTCCTGGTGCTTAAAGTAGATACAGGTATTGATGTGCGCACTATAGTTTCGGGCATCGCTGAAAGCTTTACCCCTGAGGAAGTAATTGGCAAACGTGTAAGCGTACTGGTAAACCTGGCCCCGCGTGCATTGCGTGGTGTAGAAAGCCAGGGCATGATATTGATGACCACCAATGCGCAGGGCAAACTGGCCTTCGTAAACCCCGAGGGAGACGATGTGCCCAACGGCGAAACTATAGCCTAATGCTATTTGATGTTAATGCCAAATTAGTGCTTGACACACATTAAAAAAGTATTATCTTTGCAACTCGAAAAAACGGATGGCCTCGTAGTTCAACGGATAGAATGGGAGTTTCCTAAACTTTTGATCCAAGTTCGATTCTTGGCGAGGCTACAAGACCCGCTTCATGCAGATGAAGCGGGTTTTTATATTTATAAATGTATATGAGTAAATGTAGTATGGAACATTTTCATTTTTTATCGGATGCAGGGAAGACCACACTTCCTAGTGCTGTGGAAATAGCAAGCCATTTTAGAAGTAGCGGAGAACAAATAATTTTGGTACTTGACAGTTCGACATGTCTTGATATTGTCAAACTCGTTAATCATAAGGAAAAGGCGCATGCCGACAAACTAAAGATTTATAAGTTAATAGACTACGTTCAAACGAACAATGTTGAAGTTCTTTCAATTTTCGCCCTTGTCGAATCTTGTTATGATAGAAATACTCTAAAATTACAATCAGATAAGTTTTGTGATTATAGCCGCAGAATTCAATTTGCTTTTCAATTTCCTTTGAAAAAATTTAAAAGGTATGAATACGACGTCACATGGGATTTGTGGGATGTCAATCAGGCAAGGTTCTCTTCGGAACCAGCAGCAGCAATTATTGACTCAAGAATTAATCCATATTACGCCAGTCTCCTAAAAATATTGCAAATTGCAAAACTAAACGGTCTTTCTAGTAAAAATGCCAAAAAAAATATTGAAATGTTCATCGACTGGATGGATAATGAGTTAAACTGTTTTTTGAGTTATGAGTATATATTGGCGCTGAATATTTTCGGGGGAAACTCGAAATATGGCTCTATGTTAAAAGTAAACTCTAGTAAAGAAGTAATCCTTAAAGCAGCGTGGGGTACCGCTTGGGACACATTTCATGCAAGGATGAGTATTAACAGAGATTTGATTTCAGAATTAGTTGATAAAAAAGTTTACCCAATTTTTGTCGCCAAAGATTTCAATTTATACAATTTGATGTCTCCATATGTAAATTCTTATATTAAACGTAATTTTAAAAAGGTAGCTGTCACGCTGAATGAAAAGTATCCACCATTTTTTAACTCCGATTTTATTGATAAACTAAATAAAAAGATGAGTGAAATATGCCAAAGAAGATTTAATCTTGAGGTAGAGTTGGATTACGATGCGGTTAAGATCCTGATTAAGAATCTAGAAGATGAATTGTAGAAATATTGGCGTTATTACTGATCCCTTTGTAAGTTAACACGAAGTAACTTCCACGCCATATTCAATCTCTTTACGCATGCTTCACAAACTCCTGCCCGGCGTTTTCGGCGTCAGACAAGATTTCCCTGATGATGCGCATTTGCTCTTCCAGGTGGGTGTTATTGGTATTGATGCCGCGGCTATGATTTCCGTAAGGCTGGTAGCCGTCCATATTGCTTACAGAGAAAAGGCCTGCCACCGGCTTTTGCGAGGTACTGGCAAGGTGCATCATACCACTGTCCCCGCCAATAAACATTTCGGTATTGGCAATAAAAGCTGCGATAAGCCTTAGGTCTTTGCTGTAAAACGATGGCGCTTTAAAATCTATTTGCGATACATTTTCCACCGGGAGTATCTCCACAATATTGTAATTCGGAAATTCTTTAAGCAATCTGTTGTAAAATGAATGCCACCATTCCGCGCTGTAGCACTTGTGGCCGGTAGCAAAAGTATAAATAGCGAGGGTTGGCCTGTCGTTTTTTGTAATTTGAAGTAATTGCTGCCTGCCCTTTTCCAGCTCTTCTGCGCTAAGCTTGATGTTGAGGGTAGGGATTGGTATTTCGGCAAGTTTGGCGGCAGGCGTACCTAAAAATTTCCGGAGGTTGTAAACCGGTTCTTTTGCCATGTGCCCGTAATCTTTGTAAAAGTTATGCAGTGCTTCGTCGCGGTCATTGAACATTTTTACCCGGCCGTTAGAGAACTGGGTAGAAAGCCTTCCCGACGATGAGGAACTCGCTACGTTTATTACCAGGTCGTATCTCCTGGTTTTGAGTTTTGTCCACATCAGCAGGTAGTTGCCAAGCTGCTTAAAATGTTTTTTCGGCAACAACAGAAGCCGGTCTACAGAAGAATAATTTTTAAAAAGTTCGGTAGCTACAAATCCCTTCCCGAAAATGTCGACCGTAGCTCCCGGAAAGGTGTTTTCAATCTCCTGAACCAGTGGAGTAACCATTAGCATATTTCCAAGCCTGTGGTTGGGCCGGCTTACGAGGACATGCTTTACAGTACTGTTTTTCAGCATCCCGGCCGGCTGGCTTTTGCTGCCAATGTTGCGCGTGAGCGCATTCATCAGGTTTCTCCTGTAGTGGTTTATTTTTTGTAGCGCACCCATAAATTTTTAACAGGCACTAAATAACGCCTGCTACACGCAAAGGTCGGCGCCGGGACATAAATACGTGTTAAAAGCGTATTAAATTATCAGAGGAAGGGGTTAAAAAAACAGGCGCGACTGTTGCCGCGCCTGTGGTTATCTCCCCGGGGGGGATAATGCTATCAGTATTAATCTACGTTGTTTAGGGGAGTACAAACATACAGCGGCTTTAGCTTTTTATTTGTAGCGTACTTTTGTTTATACTGTAGAATTTGTTCTACAACAGAGAACAGTTATATTTGCTTAAAACAATGGCATTGCGATATATAAAATTCTTTATCCTCCCTTTCGTGCTCTTTGTGTGCTACGCGTCCGGGCAGTCGCATTATACTACCTGGTATTCTGCCGACAGCAACCACCTGCCGCAAAACAGCGTAAAGTCTATCGTACAGGATAAGTATGGCTTTATATGGCTGTCTACAGAAGGAGGCCTGGTTCGCTATGACGGCGAGAACTTCCGGGTTTTTAATTCGGCGAATATGCCTGGCCTCACATCGGAAAGAATGTACTACTTCGGCGGATCTGTAGCGTCTGACAGTATAACCGTAAGGAACGAACTGGGTGAGCTTGTTGTTGTATCGCGCCGGGCTGCAAAGAAGATACCTGCAGATAAAGATAACCGCCTTCCGGGTATTGATAGCCATCTGGAAACCATCCATTCACTTTACTTTACAGAGAACAGGAAATTCAGGCTCCGATCGGCAGGAACGGTTTTTACTCTTAACAACGGGCAGATTACAGTGGATGCCCCTGGCCGACACTATACCTTTAGGCACGATTATCAGCCGGGGTCGCGTTTTTTTACTATACAGGGCCATCTTTACCGGTTGTATCCGGATGGGAGCATCCTTCGCTTTTATGGAAAACGCGCCGTTGAAGGCCGGTTGCCCGTTGCGCTAAAACAGGAATTCAGCCTCTATATCAATACGACTATGGACCAGGCCTTCCTCGTTTCGGGCAGGGAAGTCTATCTTCTTGGAGAACGGAACGGAAAAGTTACAGCACAATTGCTTTATGATAGCTTTGACGGGCGTGCCAACATCATGGCGCTTTATTACGACGGGAAGAATGACCTCCTGTATATGGGAAGTTCCAACAAAGGACTGCTTATTATTCACCACCAGTTATTTTCGCAGGTGGGGTCGTCTATAGAAAACATGGCAGGTACCGATGGGGTTTTCTATGCGCTGTCTGCCTATGGCAACGAGGTACTTGCTGCTACCGGCGATATTTTTGACCAAACCGGCCACAAGGGGCGCCTGCCTATAGGTTCCTTCAGCGACAAGTATATGATTGTACAGGATAATGGAGGCGACCTCTGGCTGAAGGCCTTTACCACGCTCTTTCGCGCAACCCGCGCATCAGGCTATAAGAAGGCATTAAGCTGGCAACTGCCGAATCGCATCACTGCGATAGCAAAAAGTCCGGATGGCAGGATATGGACGGCCGTCAGTAACGAGGGCGGAACAAGCAATAACGGATGGCTTTATGTATCAGACCCTTCGCGCCCGGAGACCCCACCAGCGTTTTACTGCAATTTGCCTGACCGGCCCGCAACTTTGGGTTTTCGTCAGGACGGCCAGCTATGGATGGGCGGACGGCGGGGACTTTACCGCGTGAACCTCGCAAATAAAATCTCATACCCCATACCGGGGTTTAAAGAAACGCACGTGAGGCATATTTGCTTTGATGGGCCTCTGGTGTGGATAGCATCCTATAATAAGGGATTTTTCCTGATTAGTAATGGCCGCACAACGGCTTTTCCCCCCGACAGGAACCACTATCTCACTACCACACACTGCATTGTGCCGGATACGCAGGGATTTTTATGGATAACTACCAATAGCGGACTTTTTCGCGTGAGCAAACAGGACCTCCGGCAGTATGCGGTAGGCAAGCGTGATGGAGTGTTTTATTACCGGTATTCCAAAAACTGGGGCTTTAATACCAACGAGTTCAACGGTGGTTGTGAACCCTGTGCCGTATACCTGAACAATCGGGATATATTCCTCCCTTCAATGGATGGAATTGTACGTTTCAACCCTTCTGCTATAAAAACCGCAATGCCCGTAAACGAAATTTTTATAGATGAGGTGCAGGTAGACCGGATGCACCTGAAAGCTAAAGATTCGCTGGTGCTCGACCGGAATTTTGGCAGGGTCAAGTTTTTTATAAACAGCCCGTTTTTTGGCGACCGCTATAACCAGATTATTGAGGTGAAGCTTGAAGGCCCGATATCGCAAAACTGGCTGCCGTTATCAGAAAACAACATTTCGTTTTCTACGCTGCCGCCGGGATATTATACCCTTACTGCACGTAAATTTACCGGCTTTGGCAGCAAGCGGATGTATAAGGAATACGTGTTTTACGTACAGCCTGCATTTTGGCAAACCTGGTGGTTCCACGGATTGGTAATTATCGGCATTATAGGGGTGGTGATCACAGTAGTCCGTATCAGGATCAATTATATAAGGCGTCGCAGCAAGCTTCTGGAAAATCAGGTAGCAGAGCGCACCTCACAGCTGCATTCTATAATCACCACATTGCGGCGTACAGAGAATGACCTGAAAAAGCAGGTTGCCAACCACCAGAGCCTTATTAAAACCATTACCCACGATATAAAAAGCCCCTTAAAGTTCATGTCTATTACCGGGAGATATGTTTACAATGAACTGGAAAAAGACCCGGCAGCGGTGAAGGAGGATGTCGAATCTATCTATACCGCCTCGTCGCAACTTTATAATTTCGTAGATAATTTTCTGGAGTACAGCAAAGAAGCCCAAAGCGGGATGAGCGGTGAACCCTTTTCGCTGGCCGGCCTTGCCAGCGAAAAAATGGAGTTTTTCAAGGCGCTGTCAAAAGCCAGGAGCATCCGAATGCAAAATAACGTGCCCGACGGCCTTACGCTTTCCAGAAACCGCTACCTTGTGGCCATCGTGTTGCATAACCTGCTGGACAACGCAATAAAAAATACGGCCAACGGGACAATTGTAATTGCTGCGAAAAGCACGCCCGAAAAGGTCTGCCTCTCGGTTAAAGACAGTGGCAGGGGGATGGATGAGAACCGGCTTAATTATTATAAAAAGCTTGTACAGGGGCCCGGTACCGCGGAACCAGGAAATGGACTCGGCCTGCAGATCATAGCCGAATTGCTCGCACTGATGAATGCTACAATTGAAGTGGAATCCGCTCCTGGAAAAGGTACGTGTGTTACTGTATGCTTTAACGCTTATTCTTTATAAAGGCGGTATTTTTCTACCATCGATACCACATTGCTTACACCCAGTTTCTCGAAAATGCGGTTCTTATACGTACTTACGGTAGACATCTGAATGTTGAGCTTATTGGCAATTTCCAGGTTTCCGAGGCCCTCTGCCATCATGCCGGCAATTTCCATTTCGCGGTTGCTTAGCAGGTCAAGCGGATTGGCGGGCGTATTATAAATAGTGTTTTCGAGGATCTTATTCTTTACCTTATCAGAGATATACTTCCCCCCGTTCAGTAGAATGCTTACGGCTTCGGCAATCTTTTCTTCTGAAGAGAGTTTGTTAAGGTAGCCATCCGCACCCGCGTGAATATAGCGCAATGCATATTGCTCTTCGTCAAATGCAGAGAACATTAATATCTTCAGGTCAGGCGCCGTCTTTTTCGCTTTTTCTACCATGGCGGCGCTGTTGCCGCCGGGCAGGTTAATATCTAATATAAGCACATTGGGTTTTTCTTCAGGAAGTATATGCATCACCTGGTCAAAACTTTCCGCATGTATAATAGTCGCTTCGGGAAACGATTCTTTAAGGATCAGGGCAACCCCACGGCGCACTACGCTATGGTCGTCGGCAAGGAGGATTTTCAGGGGGGTATTCATCTCAGGTGATTTGTAAGTAAAAATAGGCTATTTCTTTCGTACCTCTACAACATCCTCTTTGGTAATGGCATATATAATATCGCCTTCCTGCGGCTCCATAATGTAAGTGCCGGTAAATTCGCCGAAAGCGGGAAGAATCATTTGATGCGGGTTGCGGAAAAAGCAGGGCAGTTTTAGGTATTGGCGGCCAAAACCTCCTAAAAGCACTGCCGGATGTATGTGCCCGCACAGCGTAAAGTAGCCTTTGCGCTCCTCCGGATGGTGAGTCAGTAAAAAGCCATACAGTGTCCATTCGCTCACTACACTAATGCCGATGTCGGTATACCGGTAGGGCGCAATAATATCATGGTTGCCCGCTACGAGCACTACAGGTACGGCAATTTTAGAAACCCAATCTTCAAAAAGGTTGAACTCCTCATTTAGCGAGCTATGAAACAGGTCGCCCAGAAAAACAACTCGCTCCGGATTAAAATGCTCGACCGCATTATCCAGCCTGACGAAATTGGTATATCGCGCCTGCGAGGGTATCGCCGCGCCAAACTTGCGAAAGTGGGTTACCTTGCCCAGGTGCACATCGCTGATAAGCAGCATGCGCGTTTTTACCCAATACAGCGCCCCGCTGCAATGCAATATAAAATCCTGATTGTTTATCTGAATGTCAAGGGTCATGCTAAAGTGCCTTCTTCGTGCGAAAGGTCAATGTCATTTGAAGGTTTGCAAATTTACGCTCAAAATGCACATCTTCAAAATAGCGTAATGTCTTTAACATCGCTGCGCAATCTATCATCTATTATCTGTCATCTTACCATCTTTACCGCTACTTCATGTAACTTGCGGTCATCTTTTTTATCCTTTCGGCCAACGATTCGCTGGAGAGCCTTTCGCGCAGGCGGTCGGTGATGATTGGGAAACTGAAGGGAGTCGGCTTCTGGCACTGCTTCCAGACAATCTCCTGTTTCTGAATGCGCTCAAGGGCTAGTAGTAGGCGCCCTTCTTCGAGCTGATGTTCGAAGACTTCGCGGTAGGCTTGCAGGAAAAGTAGGTTGTCCGGCTCATAATCACGGAATACCTCAAAGATGAGTTGCGAACTGCTTTGCAGATGCTTGGTTTTTACCACCTTTCCGGGGTAACAGCTAAATACCAGGCCGGATATTACCGCGATATCACGGAATTTCCTGCGGGCCATTTCGGTAGAGTTCAGGCTGTGCTGCAGGTCATAATGCAGATGCTCAGGCGTAAACAGGTTGTTGTCAAGCACTTGTTGCATATCGATTTCTTTATCGCTGAGCAGCTCAAAGCCATAATCATTATAAGCCAGTGAAAAGGAAATAGGAGAGAGCAGGCTGATGCGGTAGGCCATCAAACTGGCCAGCGCTTCGTGTACATATCGCCCTTCGAACGGATAAAAGATGGCATGGTAGCCTTCGCGGGTTTTAAAGGTTTCTATTAAAAACTGGTGGTCGTTAGGAACAATAGATTCTTTGCGCTGACGCGTAAATAAAGGATGCAGCGCCCGCATTTCTGGCGACATATTGGGCGTATTCGCCGCATACAGTTCTTCCCGCAATAATTCACTCATCTGTGCCGAAAGCGTCAGCCTGCCCCCCAGCCAGCTGGCGTGTACAGCTTTTGCCCCCGGATCGGCGCGGCGCACCAATACCTCCATGTTCTTCACGCGGTACAATTCCAGTTTGCGGCCCGCAAAAATAAAAATGTCGCCTGGATTAAGGCGGGAGATAAACCATTCCTCAACGGTGCCAATATAGCCGCCGCCAAGATATTTTACATTCATCATAGCATCGCCCACAATGGTACCCATCTGCATGCGGTGGCGCAGCGCTATCGATTTGCTGTTGACTTTGTACCTCCCATCGGATTCTATCTCCACTTTTTTGTATTCGTCATACGCCTGAAGGCTCTGGCTGCCCCGCGCCACAAAGTTGAGGCACCACTGGAATTCTTCCTGCGTAATACCCTGAAAGCAGAAGGTACTCTTTATTTCAGGGAAAAGCTTATCAGGATAAAAGCCATCGGATACAGCGAGCGTAACAAGGTATTGCACCAGTACATCCCAGCTGTTGAGGTACGGCACGCGGTCTTCTACCACGGTCTCCTTTACTGCGCGCCGCAGCGCCGATGCTTCTATGAGTTCTATGGCATGCGTGGCCAGGAAATAGATGTTGCTTTCCTGCCCGGGGCGGTGGCCACTACGGCCGGCTCTTTGCAAAAAACGCGCGACTCCCTTGGGCCCGCCTACCTGCACCACCGTTTCTACCGGGGCAAAGTCGACACCAAGGTCGAGGCTCGAGGTGCAGATTACGGCGCGCAGCTGCTCATCGCGAATGGCCTGCTCTACCCATTGCCGCATTTCTTTGGCGATGCTGCCGTGGTGCATGGCCATTTCCCCCGCGAACTCGGGATATTTTTCCAACAGCGCCTGGTACCAAACCTCGCATTGCGAGCGCACATTGGTAAACACCAGGGTGGTCTGGCTTCCTTTTATGATCTTCGCTACTTCGTCTACCAAATGCAGCCCCATGTGTCCGCGCCAGGGGTAGGCATCCATCTTTTCGGGGATGACGGAGATGACGTTTATCTTTTTGTTGATGTGGGCTCGTACCATCACTGCATTATCCATGGCGTTGGAGTCGGGGCCGAGCAAAACTTCCATGGCCTGCTGTAAGTTGCCAATCGTGGCTGATATCCCCCAGATACGCATGTTTGGGGCTATTGCTTTAAGCCTAGAAAGTGCCAGCTCTACCTGCACGCCACGCTTGGTGCCCAAAAGCTCATGCCACTCGTCTACAATGATAGCCGTACAGGTTTTAAACATGTTGGCATAGTCTTTAGACGCGAGCATGAGCTGAAGGCTTTCCGGGGTGGTAACCAACAGGTCGGGCATTTTGTTGCGCATTTTAGAGCGCTCTGACGAGGAAGTATCGCCGGTACGTACGCCAACGGTGAGTCCGGTACCCAGATCATCGGCAACACGTTCGGCGGCCTGCTTGATTTCTACAGACAACGCACGAAGGGGAGTGATCCATATTGCCTTAAGGCCGGGTTTATGCTTCCTTTTATAGTCGGGATTCTTTTTGATGTATTCCATAATGACCGGAAACCACAGGGCATAGGTTTTCCCGCTGCCCGTAGGTGCATTCAGCAGGCCGTGCTTTCCCTGAAGGAATGCCGTCCATGTCTGGGTCTGGAACGGAAAAGCCTTCCATCCTTTGGACGAAAACCAGCCGTTTGCTATGTCAAAAAGTTGTTCCCTGTTCATTTGATTGTTATTACCCAGAGATTCGCAGAGTTTCACTGAACGTCACAGAGCTGTACTTCCAAATTTAATTCATTTCTAAATCAGACTCTGGGTGCCTCTGTGCTGCCTCCGGGTTTCTCTGCGGAACCTATTTTGGTATCATCGCTTTTAAATCATCCAGCGTATTTGCATCCTCAATTTTTTTATCGGTACGCCAGCGCAAGATTCGCGGAAAGCGCGTCGCCACACCGCTTTTATGCCGGCCAGAAAACGAAATACCTTCAAAGCCTATTTCAAATACAAGCTTTGGTACTACACTTCGCACCGGCCCAAACCTTTCCAGCGTATTCTTTTTTATATAATCATCGACCATACGAAACTCGGCATCCGTCAATCCGCTGTAGGCTTTTGCGAAGGTAACGAGTTCTCTCTCTCCGTTTTCATTAGTTTGCCACAAGGCGAAGGTGTAGTCGGTAAAGAGGTTTGACCTCCGCCCGCTGCCGCGCATGGCATAGGTAAGTACCGCATCAATAGAAAAAGGGTCGAGTTTCCATTTCCACCAGTCGCCTTTTTTACGGCCTACGCGGTAGGGGGAATCGAGCTTTTTAAACATCAGCCCTTCGCTTCGCTGGTCGCGTGCCTTTGCTTTTTCATGATAGGCTTCCTCCCAGGAAGAAAAAGTGACACGCTCCGAAAGCTGAAGTGGCAAATCGTACCCTTGTATATCCTGATACATTTGCTCTAAAAGCTGCCTGCGTTCTAAATAGGATTTCTCACGAACATCTTCGCCTTCCCACTCAAGGATGTCGTAAGCCCTAATGATCACCGGTGTTTTTTTGAGCAGGGCGGGCGACACGGTTTTCCTGCCGATACGTGTCTGTAGGTCGTTAAAGCTCCCGATGTTGTCTCCGGCCCATGGCAGAATTTCCCCGTCTATTACAGTGCCGTCGGGGACCACGTTCAGGAAGCTTTGGAACTCCGGGTACTTGTCGGTTACCAGCTCTTCGCCGCGGCTCCATACATACAACTGCCCGTTCCGGATGATGGTTTGCGAGCGTATGCCATCCCACTTATGCTCGGCGCTCCATTCAGACGGGCTGCCCAGGTCTTCCAGTTCGCCTTCCAAAGCATAGGCAAGATAAAACGGATAGGGCTTCGACTGAAGGTCCTGCGCCTTTTCCTCGAGAACCAGTTCCTGAAACGAGATCTTTACCGGATCCCAGTCGCCCATTAATTTGTGGGCAAGAATGTCTTCGTCTACTTCGGTAACCTTAGACAGCGCACGGGTCATCAGTTTTTGGCTTACGCCGATGCGGAAGCTCCCGGTAATGAGTTTGGTAAAAACGAATCGCTCATAATAATTCAGCGAAAGCCAGTTGGAGTGCAGGTATTCACGCTTTTCCTCGTCGGTTTTGCGTTTTAGGGAGATCATTTCCTCCACATATTCTGAAAGGCTCTTTACATCCTGATTTTCCGATGACGGAATGACAAGTGCGATGGTTTCAGCAAGGTCGCCTACAATATGGTAAGACTCTTCAAACAGCCAAAGCGGGATATTCGCCAATTCGCTTGCCCAAAGCCTGAGCAAAGTCGTATTCACCGGCCGTGGTGGGCGGCGGTGTGAGAGAATGGCAATGGTCCACACGCGGTCTTTATCGCTGGCATGGCGAAAATATTCAGTAAGCGCATCCACCTTTGCATTGGTTTTGTTGGAGCTGTCGAGGGTTTTTATAAGTTCGGCGAAGTTCTTCATGGCTATTCGTTGTTACTGCCTTCCTCTTCGGCAATTTCAGCCGGGGTGCGGGTTTCAGTTTCGCCTTCGTCGCCTTCATATTGGGTGTGTGCCGTGCGTGCATCATAGCCCTGCTCTTTCAGATAGGTACTGAAGATGTCGCTGTAGCCATGTGTGCAAATGATCTTTTCGGCACCGGTAGCTTTAATGCTCTCCAGAAGCCCGTACCAGTCGCAGTGGTCGCTCATCACGAAGCCGCGGTCTATGGCGCGGCGGCGGCGCGCTCCCCTAAAGGCCATCCATCCGCTGGCGGAGCCCGTTACATAAGGCGTCATTTTCCGGATCCACGGACTGCCATGGGCGCTGGGGGGAGCTATGACCATACTGCCTTTAAAATCTTCTTTTCTTACGAGACTGCTAACACGGGTGGTTTCCGGAAGGTCCACCATTTGGCGGATCACCTCGTTCATATTTTCTACTGCGCCGTGGGTGTAGATGCGACCGATGGAGGTGTCCAGGTGCTTAAGGAGCCGCTGGGCCTTTCCTAAAGTGTATCCGAAGAGCACAGATGTGCGCCCGTCTGCTTTATTCTGCGCCCACCAGTTATTGATCTCGGTAAAGACTTCTGCCTGGGGCTGCCATTTGAACGCCGGCAGCCCGAAGGTATTTTCAGTAATGAAGGTATGGCATTTCACCACTTCATAAGGTGTTGCAAGGCCGTCATCTTCGGTCTTATAGTCGCCGGTAAAAACCCACACTTCACCCTTATAATCTACGCGTACCTGCGCACTGCCCACGATATGCCCGGCAGGGTGAAAAGAAAACTTAACGCCATTGATGGTAAAGGTTTCGCCCCAGTCTTTGCCGGCTACCACTATTTCGCCCAGCCGGTGCCGAATTATCGGCACATTGAGGTGGTGGGTAATGTAGTACCGGTGCCCCCAACGCGAGTGGTCGCTGTGGCCGTGGGTGATAATGGCATTTTCTACCGGGCGCCATGGGTCGAGATACACATTGGCCTGTGCGCAGTAGATACCTTTATCGTTAAATGCCAGAAGCGGTGGGTTCATAACTATGTAGTTAATTAATAAAGTTACATATTGTACGATTTTTTTGAGGGATGTTGAGGGAAGTTTAACGTTTGTTTGGACCTCACCCCCAACCCTTCTCCGAAGGAGAGGGGAGCGGGAAGGACGCAAATGACTTCCCTTAGCCCTGATGGAAGCGGCATCCTGCCGGAGCGTTAGCGCAGGCAGATACAGCGGACAGCAGGAATTACGCCTGAAAGAACGCGCTTGCGGGGTGCTTCAAACAATTAGATATCTGCTAAATGTGTCTTAAAAAGAAGCTAATTTCCTATAAACCGGTGTAACTTAGGCATAGTTGTTGAAAAACGGCTTATGTAGAACTTAAATCAGGAAGACCATGAAAACGATGAAATTTTTGATAGCCACTCTTCTGCTGACGGGCGCTATGGCACAGGCACAGGTTAATGTGAACGTAAATTTGGGTACTCCGCCGGCTTGGGGCCCGGCAGGATATACGGACGTAAGGTATTACTACCTTCCGGACATTGCTATGTATTATGACGTGAGCAGCGACGAGTATATTTACGCCCGTAACGGTGCCTGGGTACGCACTACTGTACTCCCTGTGGCCTACCGGAATTATAACTTTTATAACGGCTATAAGGTGGTGCTTACCGATTACCGGGGGGCAACGCCGTATGTATATTACAGCACCCATAAAGTAAAGTACCCCAAAGGGTATCACCCGAATACACAGAAAACGATCGGGCTCCCACCCGGACAGGCTAAGAAAGCAACGGTAGTGCGTACGCCACACGGTGATGCGGTGGTGGTTCGCAAGCCGGGTAACGGCCCGGGACATGGCAAAGGCCACGGGAAAGGTAAACATTAATTACAGCCGGCAGTAGCCGGTTTTTTTATGCAACAGCGTGAGGCATTTTGCGTTACATTTGGGAAAATTGCTCACCCTATGAAGAAATACCACGCGCTTCTCTTTGCCCTTGTGCTTTTCGTTTCGTGTAACAAAGACGATGCACCTGCTAATGATAACCGCACCGACCCTGCAACCATAGCGCTCTTTAATATCGATGAAGTACCCTCGGTTACGCTGGAGTTTGCGCTGGCCGACTGGAATAAGCTGCTGACGAACTATGACCAAAACCCGATGAATGAGAAAAAGGTGGTGGCACGGTTCCGCTATTCGGGTAGCGGTGGCGAGGCGGCTGTGGACAGCATTGGGCTGAGGCTTCGTGGCAACACGAGCCGCCGCCGCCCGGAAGGTGCAGAAGGGCAGCTGCATAATGCTGCAAACCCCGACTGGCACCATTGCCATTTTGGGCTCGACTTTCCGCAGTACCGCAACGGACAGCGGTTTGCCGGCAAAGAAAAGCTTGTGTTGAAATGGTTTAAAGATGACGCCGCCTATGCACGAGAAATTTATTGCTACGACCTGTTCCGCCGTGCGGGGGTCTGGACCGCACCGCGCGCTTCGTATTGCCGCGTTACCATAAAAGTTGATGGTGATGCCCGCGCCGCGAACTACGGCGTATATGCCATGATAGAAAGTGTGGATGAGGATTATATTTCAAGTCGCCAAGACGACTGGGGAATGGGCGTTGGCTATCTTTGGAAAGGGGGCTACGACACGAGCGGGCATAACGCCAACTTTGTTTCGACCGCCAGTATGGGTGTCGAGAATGTGGAAATGGATGCCTCGCAGTCGGAGTACTTTGCCTATGACCTGAAGACCCGCAAAAGTGAAATTGCTACCGCGAAAGCCGGACTGACCGATTTTATCACGCAGCTGAACTCTCGCACCGGAAATGACTTCAAACAATGGATAGCGCAGCAGATGGACGTGGACCTGTTCCTGAAAACCTATGCTGTAAACGTGATGGTGGGTATGTGGGATGACTACTGGGTAAACGGCAACAACTTCTACTTTTACTTTGGAGGCAACGGCAAGGCGTACTTTATTCCGTACGACTATGACAACACATTGGGCACCTCGCAGCTGATGCCGAACTCGGGCACCCGCGATCCACTCGCCTGGGGAAGCAGCACTACTGCGCCGCTCATTACGAAGCTGCTTGCCATATCAGAATACCGCCAGAAGTATAAAGGCTACATATCAGAACTTATCGACCCCGCCAATGGCCTTTTTGCTGCCGCCGCGAGCAAGGCCCGCATACAGCAATGGCACGCGATGATCAGTCCGTACGTAAGTAACGACACCGGCGAAGACATGACTATACAGGATGTGCCCGCATCGTGGGGCAATGCGCCGTTTTACCGATTACTTTCGGGTAATGCGCTTGGTGGAACGAATGGCGCGGCCAACTGGTTTGAAACGAGAGCGGGGAGTGTGGGGTGGTGAGGGATTATGCTTACAATAATACGCAGGCGATTTAATTTTAATGTGTTAAATTAGCATATACTTTAAGATTATGGCAGTCCGTCGCTTGTGGTCGCGAGAAGAGTTAATACTCGCATTCAACTTATATCTGAAGATTGAATTTGGTAAAACGCATACTCGCAATCAAAAAATAGTAGACTTTGCGGCATTAGTTGGGCGAACGCCTTCTTCCGTAGTAATGCGTTTGGGCAATTTTGCTAGTGTTGATCCGTATCATCAACAGAGGGGAATAGTTGGCCTAAAAAATGGTGTTCGCCAAGTTCAACCGATTTGGGACGAGTTTTTTGCCAACCAAGAAGCATTGCTCTTTGAAAGTGAAAGAATTCTTGCTGATTTTGAACACCTAAAGATAGAAGAAAAATATGAAGATGTACTTTATGATTTAAAGGACATAGAGGGTGCTGATAAGGTGCGAGCGATAAAAACTCGTGTAAATCAGTCTGTGTTCCGACAAATTGTTTTAGCCAATTACTCCTACAAATGTGCCATCACAGGAATTGATATTCCTAAATTGTTAAACGCTAGTCACATCATCCCCTGGTCAGTTAACCAGAAAGAACGTTTAAATCCGGAAAACGGAATATGTCTGTCGCCATTATATGATAAAGCGTTCGATGTTGGATTGATTTCCTTTGACCAAGATTATCGAGTTTTATTTGCTTCAAAATTGAAACAGAAGATTGCTCATGAGTATTATGGTAAGATATTTTCTCCGATAGAGGGAATTGTTTTAGCTGCTCCCATAAAGTATTTACCTTCCAAAGAATTTTTAGAATACCACAGAGATGTAATATTTAACAGGGATTGAGGTATGAACATTCAACTAAATTACCTTTATCGGGATGCTTCAAATTATAAAAATTATGGATGGGTTATCGTTTCAACAGATAATGTTGATCTAAATGAAATCGATCGTAAAATTCGCGAGAAACTAATTGACGGCGAGTATTTTAGTGCGGCAAAAGTTGGGATTCCTGAGTTATTCTTTGATATTCCAAATGAAGATGATCACGATTGGCATGAATACCGTTCCGTTGAGGAAACTCAAGAGCTTGCTTCCTTAAGGTTGGAAGATTTTTTAAATAGACTATAAAACAAAAAAGCCTTACATTGCTGTAAGGCTTTGAAAGCTCCCCCTCTTGGGCTCGAACCAAGGACCCTCTGATTAACAGTCAGATGCTCTAACCAGCTGAGCTAAGGAGGAAACTATATATTGTGTTGCCCGGAGGCCGTATTTCAAGAACTTTTTGCGTTGGGCGTTTGCCTTTATTGCGGTGCAAATATAAAACCAATTTTAGTTCCTGCAAATAAATTGATGAAAAATTTACATCGAATTTTCAGGCTATCGGTTCACGATAAGCTGGTAGATATCCTTACCAAAGGTTAACGCCATGAGGCTAAGCAATATAATCATTCCGGCAGTCTGCACACGCTCGGCCGCTTTGTTGCTTAATTTTTTTCCGGTGATCATTTCAGCAATGGTAAAAATCGCGTGTCCACCGTCAAGCCCTGGTATTGGCAGCAGGTTCATGAAGGCCAGGCCTACCGAGAACATCGCGGTAAACTTCCAGAAAAACTCCCAGTCCCATGTAGAAGGCAATGCCGCAGCAATCCCTATCGGGCTTTTTACGTGCTTGTAGGCGCCGGTATCGGGACGCAGGATCAGCTTAAACTGTTTTACATTGTATACGATAAGCGTATACGATTCTTCAACGGCTTTGGGTATCGCGGTAAAGAAATTGTATTTTTCGTGGTTCATAAAGCTCGTTTGCTCGCCAAACGTCGGGCGGAAACCAAGCTTGCCGTCTTTATCCACCATCGATTTCAGGGTTACCGATTGGCCGGCACGCACGATACTAAGCGCTACGGTATCGTTTTTATGTTTGCTAAGCTCATCGCCCAGTTGGTCATAGTAAACGATTTTTTGACCATCGATTGCCATGATGCGGTCGCCTTTTTTCAGCCCGGCTTTCTCAGCGTTCGAATTTGGCGTGAGCGAATCAACAGAAGCATTGGTGATGCGCGGGTGTATAAAGTCTTTACCTTCTTTATCAAGTATCTCATTTTTGTCGGCGTCGCTCAGGTGCACATTCACCGCTTTGCCGTCGCGCTGTACCATCACGTCGTCGCCCAAAAGCACATCCAGGATCAGGCGGTCAAAACGCTCCTGATATTTGCCATCTACGCTAATGATCTTATCACCGTTGCGGAAACCTACTTTTTTTCCGGTATCGCCAAAGGCAAGGCCGTCTTTCTGGATTTTTTCGGTAGCAACATAGTTTTTCCCAAACGTGCAGAATACCATCGTATAGATAAACCACGCGAGCAATATGTTTACGATGATACCGCCAAGCATAATAATAAGGCGCTGGTAGGCCGGCTTAGAGCGGAATTCCCACGGCTGTGGCTCACTATTCATCTGGTCGGTGTCCATGCTTTCATCTATCATCCCCGAAAGCTTTACGTAACCACCCAGCGGCAGCCACCCGATACCCCATTCGGTATCGCCAATTTTTTTCTTGAAGAGTGAGAAACCGGCATCCATAAAAAGGTAGAATTTCTCTATTCTAACCTTAAACCATTTTGCTGTAATGTAGTGGCCAAATTCGTGAAGTATAACCAATATAGAAAGCATGAGCAATAACTGGCCAACCTTTACAAGTATATCCATTCTAAAGTTTTATATTTTAAATACGCACAAAAATAGTGTTTTCTCACACGTGAGGGTATTTTAATTCGCTGCGTCGGCACATTTAAATGTTTGTTAATAATGCCCGCAGTGGCAACAGTGTAATAATTTGTAAGGTAATTTTACAGATTGTTGAATACCAAAGCAATTATCGAACCAATACTTTTGCCATGGCCACACCCAACCTATACACCCTGCTCCAGATCAAGAGCATCATCTTCAAAAACCGTATCGTTGTTTCGCCTATGTGCCAGTATTCGGCTGAAGACGGCTTTGCAAACGACTGGCATTTGGTGCACCTCGGCGCCCGGGCCATTGGCGGTGCAGGACTTATCATTCAGGAGGCGACTGCAGTATCGCCGGAAGGAAGGATATCACCCGAAGACCTTGGTATCTGGGATGATGAGCACGTAGAAAAACTAAAACAGATAACGGCCTTCATACTTTCACAAAACTCAGTACCCGGCATACAGCTGGCACATGCGGGGCGGAAAGCGAGTACCTCTTCGCCATGGCAGGGCAATCGCAGACTGATGGAGGGCGAGAACGGATGGATGCCCGTTGCGCCCAGCGCTATTAAATACCGTGACAATGATGCCGATACCCCGCTGGCACTTGATAGTGAAGGAATAAATAAGGTCATAAATGACTTCCGCGCTGCGGCGAAACGCGCGCATGAAGCCTGCTATAAAGTACTCGAGTTGCACGCGGCGCACGGTTACCTGCTGCACCAATTCCTTTCGCCATTATGCAACAAACGGGACGATGAATACGGCGGGAGTTTTAAAAACCGTATTCGCTTTCTGCTTGAGGTCCTAGAGGCGGTACAACAGGAGTGGCCGAATGACCTCCCGTTATTCGTACGCATTTCGGGAACCGACTGGGCCGAAGGTGGATGGAATGAAGACGAGTCGGTAGCCCTGGCCAAAATACTTAAAGAGAAGGGCGTCGACCTTATCGATTGCTCATCGGGCGGTGCGGTGCGCCATCAGCAAATACCTGTCAGCCCTAACTATCAGGTGCCTATAGCAGGACGGATAAGGCATGAAGCGGGGATTTGCACCGGGGCGGTAGGCCTCATCACAACGGCAGGCCAGGCAAACGAAATTATTACGTCCGGGAAAGCCGACATGGTGCTGTTCGCGCGCCAGTCATTGCGCGATCCTAACCTTGGGCTTAACTTTGCCCATGAACTTGGCGAAGATGTTATCTGGCCAAAACAATATGAGCGTGCAAAGCTATAGCCGTCTAAAAAGATAAATAATGAAAGTAGTAAATACAGCGCTGCTGTCGTACGGAATGTCGGGCAAGGTGTTTCATGCACCTTTTATAAATCTGCATCCCGGTTTTCGGTTAACGGGTGCATGGGAACGCTCCAGGAAATTAATAAAAGAAGATTATCCCAACGTACGCAGTTACGACTCCATAGACGAACTGCTGCGCGATACCGTAGATATGGTCGTTGTAAATACACCCGTAGCGACGCATTATGAATATACCAAAAGAGTACTGGAGGCCGGCAAACACGCGCTCGTAGAAAAGGCTTTTACCGCCACGGCAGCTCAGGCAAAGGAGTTAAAAGCACTTGCCGAATCAAAGGGCCTCAATCTTTGTGTATACCAAAACCGCCGATGGGATAGCGATTTCCTCACGGTAAGACAGGTGGCAGAGCAAGGGCAGTTAGGAGAGATCGTAGAGGCAGAGTTCAGGTTTGACCGGTATAACCCAATGTTAAGCCCGAAGGCTCATAAAGAGGAAGCTACCAAAGGCTCAGGTGTGTTGCGTGACCTCGGCGCCCACATCATCGACCAGGCATTGTACATGTTCGGTTTTCCCAAGGCTGTTTTCGCCGATATCCGTGTTTTACGCGAAAATTCTGTGGTAGATGATGACTTTTCTATCATCCTGTATTACGACGACAAGCGGATAAAGCTGCATTCCGGGTTTTTTGTTTGTGAGGCAGTGCCTGCCTATGCCGTTCATGGACGCAACGGCTCTTTCCTCAAGCAACGAGGCGATGTCCAGGAGAATATGCTGAAAGCGGGCTATATTCCCGACACACCTGACTGGGGTTCTGAAATATCAGAGATGGAAGGGATACTTAGCTTTATGAAAGATGGCGAACGCCAACGAAAAAAAGTGCGTACCCTGCAAGGTAACTACTATGATTTTTACGAAGCGCTATATGATGCTTTGGCAAATGGTGGCCGCATCCCGGTGCCTGCTGCAGATGGCTTGCGGACCATGCGTATCATAGAGGCTGCGGAAGAAAGCAGCGCCACAAAAAAGGTTATCCAGTTAAATTAGTCATATATGGAAAAGAGGCAATTAGGAAATACTAACTTACATGTTTACCCTATCACTTTCGGCGGAAATGTTTTCGGGTGGACGATCGACGAAAAACAGTCGTTCGAAATACTTGACGCTTTCATCGGCGCCGGTTTCAATTTTATAGATACTGCAGATGTATACTCACGTTGGGCACCAGGCAACCAGGGCGGCGAAAGCGAAACCATCATTGGTAACTGGATGAAAAAGAAAGGCAACCGAGGAGATGTTATTATTGCGACCAAAGTAGGCAGCGATATGGGCAGCGGCAAAAAAGGGCTTGCCAAAAAATACATCCTGCAGGCGGTGGAAGATTCGCTTCAACGGTTACAAACCGATTACATCGACCTGTACCAAACCCATTTCGACGACGAAAGCACGCCTATAGAAGAAACGCTCGAGGCTTACCAGCAACTGATTAAAGAGGGCAAGGTGCTTCACGTCGGTGCCTCCAACCTTTCGCCCGAAAGGCTAAAGGCTTCATTGGAAATAGCCTTTGAAAACGGGCTTCCGGCTTACGAAACCTTTCAGCCGCATTATAACCTGTATGAACGTGAAAAATTTGAGAACGGGCTTGAGCCGATTTGCCTGGGCAACAATCTGGGCGTGCTCAATTACTATTCTTTAGCCAGCGGCTTCCTTACCGGAAAATACCGTAGCAAAGAAGACCTGGGTAAAAGCCCGCGCGGTGGGGGTGTAGCTAAATACCTTGACGAACGCGGCTTTAAGATACTTGCCGCACTCGACGAGGTTGCAAAGCAGCTTAACACCACACCGGCTACGGTTGCTATCGCCTGGCTGATACACCGCCCGTCGGTTACCGCACCCATTGTAAGCGCCACCAGCGTAAAGCAACTGGATAGCATTATAAAAGCGCCCGACCTGCCTATCACTGCCCACGAAATTGAACTGCTGACGCAGGAAAGCAGGTGGTAGAAGTGACGTTGAGGTGTTTATTTGTTTATCGTTGATACAAGCCAGTGTTGTAGGTGTATTGTGGATTCTGAAGGCTAAAATCTGAAATGGAAAAATACCAATTTGAAGACGACGGCATTATCCCGAACAGCGTATATCCGTTGGTCATTTATAAAAATGCCTTTCATGCAAGCGGGGAAATGGCAGCTGAAATGGAGGAAAGGTTTGCATCGAATGGCTGGGGCAATGCATGGCGCAACGGCGTTTTTCCTTATCATCATTATCACAGCATTACGCATGAGGTATTGGGTATTTACTCAGGAAATGCAATTCTGCATCTCGGCGGCGAGAGAGGTGAGAAGCTTGAGGTTAAGTCAGGCGATGTTATCGTAATACCGGCGGGGGTGGGACATAAAAAGATCTCTGCATCAGCAGATTTTGGAGTAATTGGTGCTTACCCCGGCGGAATGGACTATGATCTAAAAACCGGCAAGGAAGGCGAGAGGCCGAAGGCGGATGACAACCTTTCAAGGGTACCTTTTCCTGAAACGGATCCTATACATGGTGCCTCGGGAGGAATTTTAGAATACTGGAAATAAATCTAAGCAGCATGAAAAACTTATTGCTCCTTTTAGTGCTTGTTACACTTTCGGCGAATGGCCAGGAAAAGGCTTTACAGCCAACCGGCATTCGTATGGAGAACATCAAGTATCCCTTTGAAGTAAAAGAACTACCGCTTACCATTCAGGGACAGAAAGCGGTGATGGCTTACATGGACCTGAAGCCGCAAAAACCAAATGGAAAAACGGTGCTATTGCTCCACGGTAAGAATTTTTCCGGGATGTACTGGGAACAAACGGCTAAAGACCTGGCCGCCGATGGTTACCGGGTCATCATGCCCGACCAGATTGGTTTCGGCAAATCGTCTAAGCCGGGCAACATTCAATACACCTTTCAGCTGTTGGCACAGAATACCAAAAAGGTGCTGGAGGCCTGCGGAGTGCAAAAAGCTTGCGTGTTAGGGCATTCTATGGGCGGGATGCTGGCTGTACGGTTTGCACTGATGTATCCTGAAATTACAGAAAAATTAATCCTTGAAAACCCGATAGGGCTTGAAGACTGGAAAACTGTGGTGCCTTACCAGAGTGTTGACGACTGGTACCAGGCCGAGCTGAAGCAGGATTATCAAAAGATGAAGGACTATCAGCTTAAGTCGTATTACGACAATAAATGGAAGCCGGAGTATGATAAATGGCTGGAACCCTTTGCGGGTTGGACTAAAAATAAAGACTATCCTATTATTGCCAAAGCGTCGGCACTTACGTATGATATGATCTTTACACAGCCGGTTGTCTATGAATTGGGCAACCTTAGTATGCCCGTGCTTCTTATCATAGGGCAACGCGACCGTACAGCCCTCGGCAAAGCTAAAGCGCCCAAAGACGTGCAGGAAACGCTTGGTAATTATCCGGCCCTCGGTAAGGCAGCGGCAGCGAAGATCAAAAATGCTACCTTAGCTGAAATTGACGATACTGGCCACCTGCCACATATTGAAGCTTACGATAAATTTATAAAGCCGCTTAAAGATTTTCTTTCGCGTTAAATGGAAGGAGAAGTAAAATTAAAAAAAGCAACGCCTGTTGCCGCCGTCCGAAAAGCCTATAGCGAGGCAAAGGTTTCGTACCTTAACAGGGTGCGGTGGGCCGTTACGCTTTTTTATTTTGCCATGGGGCTCAACTTTTCTACATGGGCAAGCCGCATTGCCGATGTGCGCTCGGCGCTGGGTATGAGTGAAGCCGATCTCGGTACGGTTTTATTTGCCATCCCGGTGGGGCAGATCTTTGTGATGCCTTTTTCGGGAAAGCTTGCGGCAAAGTATGGCAGCCACAAAACAGTAGTCGCCGGCCTTTGCCTTTATATTTGCGCTCTTGTTGCCCTTGGGGCAGGGACCGAACGCTGGCACCTTATGCTTGGCCTGGCATTTTTTGGTGCTTTCTCTAACCTTACCAATATATCGGTAAATACACAGGGCATCTACACCGAAGGACTTTTCAGGCGGCCAATAATGTCGTCTTTCCACGGTGCCTGGAGTACCGCTGGATTTACCGGTGCACTCATAGGTACCGGAATGATCGCGCTAAAACTCTCGCCTTTTTACCACTTTCTTATTGTAGCGGGGCTGCTGTTCATCATCATTGGCACCAACTTTAATTACCTGGTAAAGGTTAAGCCGGCCATTCAAAAAAAAAAGAAAAATAAAAAACTATTCTCTAAAACTGACCCTGTGCTAATCTGGCTTGGTGTCATGGCATTTTGCTGTATGGTAAGCGAAGGCATTATGTTTGATTGGAGCGTCATCTATTTTGAAGATGTGGTTAAAGCCACCGGTTCCTTTAAGGTGGCCGGCTACACATGCTTTATGGTCATGATGGCTTTTGGGCGTTTCTTTGGCGACAGGGTAATCAGGAAACTCGGTCGGAAGCGCGTGCTCCAGATCAGTGGGTGCATGATCTCTATTGGGCTGTTCGGTGCCGTGTTACTGCCTTACTTCATTCCCTCGGCCCTTGCCTTTATGATGGTTGGATTAGGAGTGAGCACCATCGTACCGACAATCTTCAGCATTGCGGGACGCCGCCCTGGTATACCGCCGAGTATTGCACTGCAAACCGTATCAAGCGTAAGTTTTCTCGGCTTTATGCTAGGCCCCCCGGTTATCGGCTACATTGCGCACGCTACCAGTCTCAGGATATCGTTTGCAATAATCGGGATATTTGGGTTTGGCATCGCGTTCCTGGTAAGCAGGATCAAAGCGATATCGGAAGCGTAAACGGTTTAAAGTTTAGGGTTTTGAGTTTAGTGTTCAGTTCACAGAAACCCGAAACTCAAAACCCCCGAACTGAATAATTTACTCTTTCACAAATTTCAACTGAACTATTCCTTCACTTGTTTCTAGTGAAATAAAATGGATTCCGTTGGCAAGCGCTGATACGTTCCACTGCGTTGCATTTTTGGATGTCATTACCGTTTGCCCAAGCACATTGTAGAATGTTGCTTTTTCGATAGTTATGTTCTGTGGCAGGTCAGCTTTTAATATTCCCGATGTTGGGTTAGGGTATAGGCGTATGGCATTAGCAAGGGTAAAGCTTTCACCCGCCAGAGTAGCTGTACTGTTTTTGGAGATGATATGCTTATCCGGGTCGAAGGCAATACCGGTTACCGCAAACGGAACCGCCACGGTAAACTGCTGGCCGTTAGAAGTATGGTTCAGCACTACATCCTGCGTTTGCCCGCCTGCACCTGTGAGGCGAATCGGCACCGGCATTTCAAAAAAGGAAACGGAAGAATGCGACTGTGTCTGGTTTATCGTGATCCTGGCTTGGCCGGTGCCGATATTTTGCGCCGTAACCGTGTAGGTCGGGTACCCCTGCTTATAGATCCAGTCATTAAAAAATTCATCGAGATCCATTCCCGATACTGCCTCGAGATGCGCCTGCAGGTCGGGCGTCTTGGCATAGCCGTAAGCAAGAGCCGGGTCGGCAAGGTAATTTTTCACACCTTGATAGAAGTTAGCATCGCCCAACTTCCAACGCAGCATGTGCACCACCATAGCGCCTTTGTTATAGCTCAGCCTGCTGCTGAAAATACGGTCTACATTGGTCGTGTCGGCATCGGTAAGGTACACGTAGCCGCCTGTCTGGCTGGTAATGTTGCTGATGAGGCCGGCTTTCCAGGTCACAAATGCGCTGGCGCCGTCAAAGTTCTCTACCACGAGCCCGCTTAGGTAGGTGGCAAAACCTTCGTTGAGCCAGATGTCTTTCCATGATCCGCACGTTATTTTGTCGCCAAACCATTGGTGGCCGAGTTCATGCGCAATCAGTTCACGGGTAAACCCACCCATAAAGGATACGGTTGTATGCTCCATCCCTCCGCCGAAACCGCATTGGGCATGCCCGTATTTTTCGGTATGGAAAGGATAGGTTTCAAACAGGCTTTCGTACAGGCTCATTATCGGCGGTGTCTGTGCGAGCTGTGTAGTAGCCGAACTCAGATTTTCCGGGTAAATATAGTTTACAATCGGGAAGGTGTTGGGCGCAGTACCTGCGGTCTGGTTCAGTATGCTGTAGTTCGATACTGCAATGGCGATAAGATAGGCAGGGATAGGATAACCATGGTGGAAATATGTGGTTTTATTCGTTCCGCTTGTTATGGCCGAAACCTGTAACCCATTGGATACCGCAACGTATTGCGAAGGCGCGGTAATGTATACATCGATGCTGTTCACCTTGTCGTTCAGGTCCTGTTTACAAGGCCACCAGTCTTTTGCGCCATAAGGTTCCGAAAGCGTCCAGAGAATGCGTGCACCAGAATGGGTACCAGTTACAAAAGCCTCCTGTGCGGTAGAAGGCGCTCCCGAGTAAGTGATTACCACAGTATCTGATATACCGGTATTCTGCACGGCGGGAAGCGTGATCACGAGTTCATCGCTGCTGTTCTGGGTAAAGGTAAGGTTGACGCCATTTCTTTTTACCGAGCTTACCGTAAGGGCATTGTCCAGGTCAAAAGTTAGCGTGCTCATTGGCTCAAGAGCGGTATAGGTAGTAGTTACAACACCGCTGATGAACTGTTGGGCGGGGTTCACCGTAAACTCGAGCTTATGGTAGGTAACATCATAATTGGCGGTATCTTCATTGGCTACGAAGTTTACGATTTTGGCAGCAGCTTTTCTTTCAGCTTCGGCAATGTGGTCAAAGGTAATTTCCTGGCCTCGCACAAACGAGGGAAAACTGATAATTATCGAAGCTAAATAGTAGAAGTATTTCATTATCCGAAAAAATTTTTCAAATGTAATAAGAAAACTATTGTCGTTTTGTTATTGCACTGCAAACTAACCTAATTTTAATCTTTGTTCACCTACAGATTTTTATCAAACAATCCTTAAATTTGCTCCTCTTTATAAAATCTTTATCATGTTACAGACAGCATACATACGGGAAAACCGTGAGAAAGTGTTGGCCGCGCTGGCTAAACGAAACCTTGATGCAGCGCCGCTGGTAGACGAAGTGATTGCGCTTGATGAAAAACGCAGGAGCACACAAGTGGAACTGGACACCATTCTCTCGGAATCCAACAGGCTGTCTAAGGAGATCGGCGAGCTGATGAAGTCGGGCAGAAAAGACGAAGCTGCCGGCATGAAGGAAAAGACCGCAGAATTCAAGGAGAAGAGCAAAGAGCTTAGTGAAACGTTGAACAGTGTTTCGGAAGAGCTGCTGCAAGCGTTATACAAGCTGCCGAACACGCCGGCTGATATTGTCCCTGCAGGAAAGACTGCCGACGATAATGAGGAAACACACCGCGAGGGCGACATTCCCGTATTACATGAAGGTGCAATGCCCCACTGGGAACTTGCAAAAAAGTATGATATTATCGATTTTGAGCTGGGCAACAAGATAACGGGAGCAGGATTTCCTGTCTACAAGGGGAAAGGAGCGAGGCTACAGCGAGCGCTTATTTCTTATTTCCTTGATAAAAATACCGAAGCGGGATACAAAGAATACCAGGTACCGCACCTCGTTAATGAGGCTTCAGGCTACGGAACAGGACAGCTTCCTGACAAGGAAGGGCAGATGTACCATGTGGGGCTTGACGACCTGTATCTTATCCCAACGGCTGAAGTTCCGGTAACCAATATTTTCCGGGATGTAATCCTTCAGGAAAACGAGCTGCCGGTGTTGTGTACAGGGTATACCCCGTGCTTCCGCCGTGAAGCGGGCTCGTATGGGGCACACGTGCGCGGGCTCAACCGCCTGCACCAGTTTGACAAAGTAGAGATCGTTCGCATCGAGCATCCGGATAATTCGCATGCCGCGCTGGATGGTATGGTGGAGCACGTAAAAATGATACTGCAGGAGCTAAAGCTGCCGTACCGCGTACTGCGCCTTTGCGGTGGCGATATGGGCTTTGCATCGGCCATCACGTACGATTTTGAAGTGTTTTCTACCGCGCAGGACCGCTGGCTCGAGATCAGCTCGGTATCTAACTTCGAAACTTTCCAGAGCAACAGGCTTAAGCTGCGTTTCCGGGATAAGGAAGGCAAGAACCAGCTGGCGCATACCCTGAACGGAAGCTCGCTCGCACTACCGCGTGTGCTTGCCGGAATACTTGAAAATTACCAGACGCCTGAGGGCATTGTAATACCCGAAGTTTTAAGGCCGTACACAGGGTTTGACATTATAAATTAGTATATTTGTTAGTATCCGCAACAAAACGCGGATGGCGCAGGATAACAGATCTTCAATGGCTTATACGCTTAAATTTATTTTTGCGTTATCGACTTTGAAGGACTGAACAACCGCGGCATCCGCGTTTATTTTTTATGCTATGAAAAAACTGGCTTTATATCTTGCCCTTATCCTTTTCCCGTTATGGTCTGCTGCCCAAAACGAGCAGCTTGCCATGAACTACTTTGACAAGGGCGAGTTTGAGAAGGCGTTGGTACTTTTCCAGGACCTGGAGAAAAGCCAGCCGGGCAATACCTTTTTCATCCAGCGCATTGCGGCAAGCTACCAGCAGTTGCAACAATATGATAAAGCCGAGAAGTACCTGCTTGAAAAGATAGAACGAATGCGCCAGCCCATGCTATTGGTAGAACTGGGGTATAATTACCAACTGAAAAAAGACACTTCCAAAGCTGAAAAATATTACGCTGAGGCCCTTGCCTCCATACAGCAGAATCCGGGAAACGTGTATGCTGTTGCTAATGCTTTCGAACAGAAAACGTTACTACAGCAGGCGTTAAAAGCATACGAAGCCGCTGCCGCCACCGGTAAGAACATGAACTTCGATTACCAGATGGCGATTTTGCAGGGACAGTTGGGCAATACCGAAATGATGATCTCGAAATTGCTGGATTACGCATATTCCAACCCACAGAACCTCCCCGTTGTTCAAAACCAGTTTTCGCGGTTCATGAACGAGAGTGAGGAAACGCAGGAGAGCTTTATCGCGCAATTGCGAAAGGCGCTTTTGGTAAACGCCCAGAAAACGCAGGATATTTTCTGGAACCAGTTCCTGAGCTGGTTTTTTGTGCAGCAGCGTGAATACGGCAAGGCCTTCATCCAGGAAAAAGCGATCTTTAAGCGCGACCCCGATACGTTCTATAACATCGTGAACCTTGCTAAGGCAGCAATGGAGGAAGATGAAGATGCTACGGCCAAAGAGATTTACACCTTTGTCCTGCAAAATACGCAGGATAAAGACATACAGATGGCAGCGCATCGCAACTTGTTGTCTATAGACTTAAAGTCGGCACAGGAAAAGGACTATCCGTCGTTGAAACAACGGATGGAAGCCTTATTGGAGCAATATGGCGTTACGCCCTATTCACTAGCCTTGCAGATACAGCTGGCCGACTTCAATGCTTTTTACCTGAAAGATACCAAAACGGCATCAGCCATCCTGAACAAAGCGCTCGAGTTGCAGCTTAACAAATATCAGTCGGCTGAGGTAAAAATGAAATTGGCAGATATCCTCCTGCTTGACCAGAAATTTAACCAGGCGATCATTTATTATGCCCAGGTGGAAGAAGACCTGAAGAACGACGCCGTAGGCCATGAAGCCAGCATGAAGGTGGCGCGCAGCAGCTATTTTAAAGGTGATTTTGAATGGGCGCAAAAACAGTTAAAAGTATTGAAATCTTCTTCGTCGCAACTCATTGCAAACGACGCGCTCGAATTGTTTCTACTTATCACCGATAATACGGTAGAGGACAGCACACAGACGGCCTTGAAGAAGTTTGCCAAAGCCGATTTCAAGCTCTACCAGAATAAAAAACAGGAAGCGCTGGCAGAATTCAAAGCCCTGCTTCAGGATAAGACACAGAGTATACAGGATGTGACTTTGTTGAGGATAGGCAAACTGTATGAAGACATGGGGCAAAGCGACCTCGCCCTGCAACAGTATCAGCAAATCATCGATAAATACGCCGACGGGATCTATATCGACGAAGCCTTGTTTTTCTCTGCAGAGATATACAACAAGAAACTAAACGACCCGGAAAAGGCCAAGGCACTCTATGAAAAGGTGATCTTTAACCACGAAGACAGCATCTATTTTGTGGAAGCACGGAAGGAATACCGGAAGCTGCGTGGTGACGCGGGAAACAGTTAGCGGTGATCAGTGATCAATTTCCGTAATCACTGATTAGTAACCAATTATCAGTGTTTTGGGGGATTAGTGAAATAAACATATCAACCCCTAACAATTAAACCAAGTTATAAACAAATCAACTATAAAGCCAAATGATAATCTACAACGTAACCTGCAATATAGACGACAGCATTCATGACGAATGGCTTTCGTGGATGATGAAAACGCACATTCCGGATGTAATGGAAACCGGTAAGTTTGTTAAAGCAAAAATGCTGAAGGTCCTTATCGTTGAAGAAATGGGCGGTAGTACGTATGCGATACAATATTTTGCCGAGAATAAATCAAAACTGGAAGCCTACCTGAGCGAGGATGCACCAAAGCTTCGTGAGGAAGTGACCAAAAAGTTTGGTGACAAAATGCTTGCCTTCCGCACTGAGCTGGAGCTTCTGCAGGAATTTAAAATGGTGTAACTTTGCCGGATGGATAAAGTAAAAGCCAAAAAGCACCTCGGGCAACATTTCCTAAAGGATGAAAGTATTGCAAAAGATATAGCCGATGCTCTGACCCTGCAGGGGTATGATAAGGTTCTCGAAATAGGGCCCGGTATGGGCGTGCTTACCAAATACCTTCTTGATAAAGATACAGAAACCTGGGTCATCGAGATCGATACCGAGTCAGTAGATTACCTGAATGCACATTACCCCAAGCTGCACGGTAAGATACTCTCCAAAGATTTTTTGCGGTATAATATATCCGAGTCTTTTGGCGATGCACCATTCGCCATAATCGGCAACTTTCCCTATAATATCTCTTCGCAGATTGTTTTTCGTGCGCTCGAAATGCGCTACCGCATCCCGGAGTTTGCGGGTATGTTCCAGAAAGAAGTAGCCGAGCGTATCTGCGAGAAGAAAGGCAGCAAAACCTATGGCATCTTATCTGTGCTTGTGCAGGCTTTTTACGATGCCGAATATCTCTTTACCGTTCCGGAGCATGTATTCAACCCGCCGCCGAAAGTGAAGTCGGGTGTGCTGCGCCTGCGCCGTAAAGAAAATTACCATCTGCCCGTAGACGAAGCGCTGTTCTTCAGCGTGGTAAAAATGGCGTTCAACCAGCGCCGCAAGACACTTCGTAACAGTTTAAAAACCTACAACCTCGCCGATAATTTAAAGGAAGATAGTATCTTTGACCTCCGCCCCGAACAGCTTTCGGTGGAGCAGTTTATAGAACTTACCAAAAAAATAGCGGCGAATGGAGTTTAAGGTCAGTCGGGATTTTTTAGCCCAAATCGAGCAATACATCGGAGAGAACAGGGAAACGGAACTTCAGGAGCTCCTGCAGGACCTGCACTATGCCGATATTGCCGAGATCATGGGCGAGCTCGATGACTCTGACGCTATTTATATCTTCCATATCCTCGACAGCGAAAAGACAGCTGAAATCCTTCTGGAGCTTGATGAGGAAGTCCGGGAGAAGATCCTCCGTGAGCTTTCGCCAAAAGAAATTGCAGAGGAGCTTGATGAGCTGAGCACCGACGACGCTGCCGATATTATCGCGGAGCTCCCACAGGACAGGAAACAAGAGGTAATCTCTGAGATCCTCGATATGGAGCACGCGAAAGATATTGTCGACCTTTTGCGCTATGACGAAGATACTGCGGGCGGACTTATGGGTAAGGAGCTTGTGAAGGTGAATGAGAACTGGAACGTGCTTACCTGCGTAAAGGAAATGCGCGAGCAGGCCGCCAATGTGCAGCGCGTACATTCGATATATGTAGTAGACGACGACAACCGCCTTAAAGGCAGGCTTTCGCTTAAAGACCTTCTTACCACTTCAACCCGCACACCGATAAGCGACGTATACATCCCGAAAGTAGATTCGGTAAAAGTAAACACACCCGATGTTGAGGTGGCCCGTATCATGCAGAAGTATGACCTTGAAGCGATTCCTGTAGTGGATGAGCTGGGCAGGCTGGTAGGGCGCATCACCATTGATGATATTGTAGACGTAATTAAGGAAGAGGCCGATAAGGATTACCAGTTGGCTGCGGGTATCTCGCAGGACGTAGAAGCCGATGACAGCATTCTTGACCTGACCAAGGCACGCCTCCCCTGGCTTGTACTGGCACTACTCGGCGGGTTCATCAGCGTGAAGCTGCTCAACGGGTTTAGCAACGCGATGAACTACCACAGGGAATTGTTCTTTTTCACCCCGCTTATAGCCGCAATGGCGGGTAATGTGGGTGTGCAGTCTTCCGCAATTATTGTACAGGGCCTTGCAAACAACAGCATCAGCGGATCACTATGGAACCGATTGGTAAAAGAAGTGCTCCTCAGCCTTCTTAATGGCGCGTTACTTGCAGGGATACTCATTGCCGGAAGCCATTTTCTGCTGGGGGTAAGTTATGAGGTTGGGCTAACCGTGAGCATCTCATTGGTCTCGGTTATTATTATCGCTTCGCTTATTGGTACATTCATCCCGATATTATTGCACCGCATCAATATCGACCCTGCATTGGCTACGGGGCCATTTATTACTACCAGTAATGATATCTTCGGGATATTGATCTATTTTTCTATTGCGAAACTGATATTAGGGTTTTAGGACGTACTTGATTCTAGGTTAATCTGTATAGATTCTATTATGCCGTCAGTGATCATAAATACTACATTTCCTATGCCTTTCTCAATAGTTACCAGATAGTAATACTTTCGTTGCATATCTTCAAAACGTGTGTGGTAAAACACCGGTATAGATGCAGATACGGGATAGTGTTTTTTTAGCTGCTGTTCGCTATCTCCGGGCCGGAGTCCATTAACGCTAAAAGGTCCCGCTTTGTCATTAATAATAGTTGATGTTCTGCGATCATCTATCGTAATCGTATCGTTTCCAGTAACATAAATCTTTTTTGAATTTCCGGTTCCCAATCGATATTTTTCCTGTGTTTCGGGTATCTCAATTACGTTATTTTTCAGCGTCTGGCCGCGATAACTTATAGAATTAACTGAAACTGAGTCGACCGTTTCAATAAGGAATTTTACACGCAGTTGCCAGTCAAAATTGTAGTCAAAAAAATCTTTTATACTCCCGCTTAATGAAGCTTTAAAAATTCCCTTTTCATCCTTGTAAGCCTTTTGCTGCTCCGGAAATATGATCCACCGATTAGTTTTATCTGTAAAGATCGTATCATTACGTTTGCCGGTTATTACCAGCATATTCGGTATCTCATCACCCTCAAGCATTCTCTTTCCACAATAGAGCGGCTTCTGAGGCCACTTTTTGCAGTTAGCTTTTATCGAAAGCAATTTCTCAATTAATTTCAGGTCGTCGCTTTCTGCGGTTACAAAACTTCCCGAAAACACATCGGGGTGCTCAACGTAAGATTTAATCGAGCATGGCCCATCGTCGACAGGATTTATTAGCCTGTAAGTAGTCAATTTCGCCTGTTGCGAATAGACTGTAGCGGTTAGCAGTAGAAAAATTACAGTTAGCTTCATATACTAAAGATAAGTAATTCGACTGTTAGTCGGTCACACATGACAGCGCCAAAATCGCCGTATGACTTCGCGCCTCTTCGCGCCTCCTTTGCGTATCTTTGCGTAACACTACAATAGGAAACATGAACCCTCAACCCTCAACTATAAAAATCCTTCACCTCGACAGCAATCATCCAATCCTATGGCAGCAGCTTGAAGATGGGGGTTTTATCAACGAATCCGATTATAAATCATCTAAAGCGGAAATCGAGGAGAGAATTTCAAACTATCATGGCATTGTGATACGAAGCCGTTTTGATATTGACAGGAAATTTCTTGATGTCGCAGTTAACCTGAAGTTCATTGCAAGGGTAGGCGCGGGGCTGGAAAGCATCGATACTGAATATGCCGAAAGCAAAGGTATCGTACTTATCGCTGCGCCTGAAGGAAACCGTAATGCGGTGGGCGAGCATGCTCTTGGGATGCTGCTTTCTTTGTTCCGCAACCTGAACCGGGCAGACAGACAGATACGCAACGGACAGTGGGTACGTGAAGGCAATCGTGGGTATGAACTGGATGGAAAAACGATGGGCATTATCGGCTATGGCAACATGGGGAAGAGCTTTGCCAAAAAACTGCGAGGGTTTGATGTTGAGGTATTATGCTATGACATTAAGGACGGTGTTGGTGATGAGAATGCCCAACAGGTTCCGTTACAGGAATTACAACAGAAAGCCGATGTGCTGAGCCTGCACACACCCTGGACGCCCGAAACCAATGGGATGGTTAACGCAACATTCATAAGCTCGTTTGCAAAACCGTTCTGGCTGATCAATACCGCGCGGGGCAAGAGTGTGGTGACGGCAGACCTGGCCGCCGCCCTTCAATCAGGTAAAATATTGGGCGCTGCACTCGACGTGCTAGAATATGAAAAATCCTCTTTCGAACAGCTTTTTACAAATGAAATCCCGGCGGCATTTCAATACCTGCTCGAGTCTGATAATGTGTTGCTCTCGCCCCATATTGCCGGCTGGACGTTTGAAAGTCACGAAAAGCTGGCTCAGGTAATTGTTGATAAGATAAAAGTGTTATTCGCTTAACAGAAAAGATAAAAAAGCCCCCGATTACGTCAGGGGCTTTTTTTATACTTCTCCTCTTTCTGTGAGTTTGCGTTCAAGTTCGGCCTGGAATTCTTCCATGACCGGCTTTACCGTGCTTTCGGGCAGGTCGGCAATACGGATGTACATAAGGCCATCTACCGCATTGTTGAACAGCGGGTCTACGTTAAACGCAATTACCCGGGCATTCTGCTTGATGTATTTTTTAATGAGTACCGGCAGCCTCAGGTTGCCCGGCTCCACCTCTTCGATGATCTTGTCGAATTTATTAAGGTCGGCTTCCGCCTCATTAAATACAAAGTCTTTATCGGCATCTTTCAGTTTTACCTTATACTCTTTCTTCGGGTGTACATACTGGGCCACGTAAGGGTCATAGTAATGCGACTTCATGAACTCAATCATCAGCGATTTTGAGAACTGCGAGAACTGGTTGCTGATGCTCACCCCGCCTATCAGGAACTTGTGCTCCGGATAACGAAGGGTAGTGTGCACAATGCCTTTCCAAAGCAGGAACAGCGGCATTGGTTTTTGCTGATAGCCTTTTACGATGAATGCCCGGCCCATTTCAATGGACTTCGACATCATATCATACAGCTCCGGCTCAAACCGGAAAAGGTCGTGCAGGTAAAACCCGTCGATTCCATACTTTTTGTAGATCTCGGCACCCAATCCCATGCGGTAAGCGCCCGCTATCTCCTTCGTTTCCTCATCCCACAGGAACATGTGGTGGTAGTATTTATCATACTGGTCCAGATCAAGCGACTCATTGGTGCCTTCGCCCACCTCGCGGAAGGTTATTTCGCGGAGTCGGCCTATCTCGTGCAGTATATTCGGAATCTTATCGGCCGAAACAAAGAATACCTCATAGTTCTTGCTTTGCAGCAGTCGGTAGTCGCCCTTACGGATTTCTTTTATTTCCGCTAATATCTTATCCTGATGGGCTGCGGTGGCAATTTTCTTAGGTTCGCGATGTGGCAATTTCAGGTGCAGTATATCGGTATCGATCAGCTTGGTGTCTTTCTCGTAAGGATTGGCAAGCATGTAAGTCTTCCTGCGCAGGAATTCAGAATAAGATTCTATCGTTTCATGTTCATCCTGTTCGGCTACAGAAATAGGTTTTCCGATTCGCACCCTTATAATCCTGTCTTTTTGCGTAAGCAGCTCGCTTGGCAGCTTTGCCGTGCGAAGGGTATCGCTTATCTGCGAAAGAAGGTAGAACAGGCGGCTGTTCTTGGCGTGGAAATATATCGGCACCACCGGAACCTTCGCCTTTTTGATAAGCTTTATAGCGCCTTCTTCCCAGGGCTTATCTACCACCAGCTTATCATCTTTGTAAGTAGAAACCTCGCCAGCCGGAAAAATACCCAACGGCTTATTTTCCTGAAGGTGGCGCAGCGCGTCCTTTATACCCGCAACACTCGACTTCGCATCTTTGTGGGTTTCAAACGGATTTACCGGCATCACATAGGGCTTCAGCGGCTCTATGCGGTGCAGCAGAAAGTTGGCGATTATTTTAAAGTTGGGTTCCCTGTCCAGCATTAGCTTGAGCAGCAGTATACCGTCTATCCCGCCCAGCGGATGGTTAGATACGGTGATATAGGCGCCGTCTTTTGGCAGGCGCTTAAGGTCTTCTTCGGGGATTTCGAATTTGATCTGGAATTCATCCAGTATGGCGTTCAGGAACTCAACGTCAGACAGGTGCTTGTTTCTGTCATATATTTTGTTAAGGACCGAAATCTTCAATACCTTCATCAGTAACCAGCCTGAAAAAGTTCCCAAAAAACCGTACTTGTCAGTCTTTATTGCTTTTGCAACTTCTTTAGGGGTAACTAAACTCATCTACATATTTGTGTTTGGGCAGAAAACAAAGATAGCAATAATAGGCAAACGTTAAAAAGGATTATTTTTTTTAACGATTTTAAAAAATCACTGCGTAAATCCTTGTTCATTAGGCTCTTAAAATCAATGCTGTTACAGATGTATAATAATGGCCAAATTTGGCTATTTTTGGAATTGTTAAAGTTACCGGATGAAGATCATTTCTTATAATGTGAACGGTGTAAGAGCCGCCATGACCAAGGGTCTTATCGACTGGCTTACAGTGGCCGACCCCGATATTATCTGCCTTCAGGAAACCAAGGCCAATCCCGACCAGGTGGCGCTTCATCTTATCGAAGAGGCAGGTTACCCTTACCACTATTGGTTTTCTGCCCAGAAAAAAGGGTATAGCGGTGTCGCGATCTTTTCGAAACATAAGCCTGATAACGTAGTATACGGTACAGGCATCGATTACATGGATTTTGAAGGACGGAACATCCGCCTCGATTTCGACACGTTTTCGGTTATGAGCCTTTACCTGCCCAGCGGTACCAACCTGGCCCGCCATGAGCATAAGTTTAAGTACATGGACGACTTTTACCATTACATAGACCGGCTGAGGCAGGACGTGCCCAACCTTATCATCTGCGGCGATTACAATATCTGCCATGAAGCGATCGATATACACGACCCGAAGCGCAACGCCAGGGTTTCCGGATTTTTGCCGAATGAGCGTGCCTGGCTCGATGCCTTTATGAAAAACGGTTTTATAGATACCTTTCGCCTTTTTAATAAAGACCCGCATCATTACACCTGGTGGAGCAACTTTGCCAATGCGCGCGATAACAACAAGGGCTGGCGTATAGATTATGCCCTGGCGAGCGAACCAATGCGCGAACGGCTTACAAGGGCGGCCATCCTGCCTGAAGCAACGCACAGCGACCATTGCCCGATTTTAGTAGAGTTTGAATGAAACTATTGCTTTCGTTTATATTAATTATATGTTTCGGATGCCGTGAGGATGAGCCGAAAGGCACTGTTATTCAAGGCAAGCCCAACAGGCTGGATGTGGACAGTTTCAGGATTGTGAACGATACTGCGGTAGATTTCGAAGGAGATAGTGTGCGAACACTAACAGTTGAAAAGCACCATTACAAGCTATCGACTCAGATTCTTGATTGCAATATTAAACAGATCTATTATTATGACAGAAAAACTCTTCTTCCCAAATACTTTTTTGGATATCTTGGAGATATGGCTGTTGGACGGTTCAGGGCTTACAAGGATGGCAAGGTTTATTGGGAGAAAGATTTAGAACAGGACTATCCTTTTAACGCTCAGATGCTTGTTTTAAAGCTGCGTAAGGATTATAAGATTGACCTTTTGCATTACAAAGACATGCATCTTTCCAGAGGAAAAAACTACCATATAGCCCTTTATAATTTTCCAACTAAAGAGAAATTTAGATATTTGGAGATAGACGGCAAAACCGGCCTTATAGTTATCGATTCAACAGGTTACAACAATAATAAGTTTAGCAAATGATAATACGTAGAATTTCTGCCGGATTACTGGCGTTGGCGCTTACCACTTCGTGTGTATCGTCTAAAGTGTATAAAGACCTTGAAAACAAATATGCCGACCTCAAGAAGGAGAACCGGCAGATGGCGGATGAAAATACCGCGCTTACCAAAGAGCGCAATGAACTCGACCTGAAATCGAAAGACCTGCAGTCGCAATTGGATAAGCTGAAGGCGGAACGCGATAAACTGGCTACAGATTATGCGGCAGCGCAGTCTAATCTCAGTACGCTGAAATCATCGTATGCCGCGCTCGAAAAGAATAGTGGCGATGCTTTGGACAGCAACATGAAAAAGAACCGCGAACTGCTGGCGCAGCTTGAAGCCAAAGAAAAGGCGCTTGCCGCTGAACAGGAACGGCTGAATAAGCTGAAAGCCGACCTGGCCGACCGCTCAAAAAGGGTTGACGAACTGGAGGGAATAATGGCTTCGCAGGATGCCAACCTGAAAAAACTGAAGGAAACCCTTTCTAAAGCATTGAACAGCTTTGAAGGCAAAGGCCTTACGGTAGAGCAGAAGAACGGAAAAGTATACGTATCGATGGAGAACAAGCTTCTTTTTGGTTCTGGGAGCTGGACGGTAGGCACCGAAGGTAAAAAGGCAGTTAGCGAAGTGGCAAAGATCCTGGCTCAAAATCCGGATATTTCAGTACTAATCGAGGGACATACCGACAACGTGCCCTATGGTGGTACCGGTCAGATCGTAGACAACTGGGACCTTTCTACCAAGCGTGCTACAGCTATAGTAAACATCATCCGCGAAAATAAAGGTGTGAATCCGCAGAACCTTACCGCTGCCGGCCGTGGCGAATATGCACCTGTTGCAGGTAATGATACGGCAGAGGGCAAATCTAAAAATCGCAGGATAGAGATCATCCTTACGCCAAAGCTCGACGAGATATCAAAGATGCTTAACGAGATATAAGCCTGAAAATTTGACTATTAAAGACTGCGTTTTGTCATTCTGACGAAGGAAGAATCTTTTATTCTTCATTACGCAATCTGAATTCAGGAATGACAACATTATAAATAAAAATCCTCTTGAGCATTTGGCACAAGAGGATTTTTATTTAAACTGCGACGGTACATTCAAAATTTAAAATACATCATTTAGAATAATTATTGTACCGCCAGGCGCTGGTGGCTGATGTTGCCATTGCTGTCGGTAATCTGCAGCAGATAGATACCCGCATCCAACGAATTGATAGGTAGGGTAAGCTCAGTGCTTCCTTCCGTATTTTGCTGGATAGCCTTTTTTCCTTGTAAGTCATATATGGCAATCGAGGCTAAACTGGTATCCTGCGCAGATATCTTCACCACACCTGTAGCGGGATTCGGGTACACCCGGAAAGCGCCGGCCTGCCTCTCTGGCACGCTCAGTGCCGTGTCGATAACGCGGTAAATTTTTCCGCTCGTTTTCCCGGCGGCGTATATCTCGCCCGTATTATCTTCACCAAAAGCAGTGATATTGTTTCCGCCAAAGGCTGTGCTATAACTTATGGCTCCGGTAGTGGTATCCAGCAGCCCTACTTTGTTATTGCAGTAATCAGCAAATATATACTTGCCGGTGAAAGCAGGAAATACGGTTCCGGTATACACATACCCTCCGGTTATAGAGCACCCCGATGTTGATGCGTGAGTATATTCGGCAAAAGGCATGGTATAACTGCTTGCGGCATCGCAGCCCGCGCCATTGTATACTACAGAGCCCTCATAGCATCTCCACCCGTAGTTAACACCTGCGGTACCCGATGGCATCCTGTTTATCTCTTCGCGTGCATCCTGCCCCACATCGGCAATCCATAGTTCGCCGGTGGTGCGGTTAAACGAAAATTTCCAGGGATTGCGCAGTCCATAAGCCCACACTTCGTCGGCACCATCTATGCTCCCCATAAAGGGATTGGTAGCAGGATTGGTATACGGCGAACCGTTATTTACATCAATCCGCAGCAACTTGCCGAGCAGTGAGTTCTTATTCTGCGCATTGTTATTCGGGTCGCCACCACTGCCGCCATCGCCCATAGCAATATACAAATAGCCATCAGGGCCAAAGCGCAGGCACCCGCCATTATGGTTAGAGAAAGGCTGCTGCACGGTGAGCAATTCAACTTTAGAGGTGGGGTCGGCCATGTCGGGATTTGCCACATCACGGGTATAACGCGCTATTACCGTGTTTCCGGCTGGATCAGTATAATCAACATAAAAATAACCGTTGGTTTCATACTGAGGATGAAAGGCAAGGCCAAGCAGCCCGCGCTCACCGCCCGTAGAAATGAAGCCTGACAGGTTCAGGAAGGGCGCTGCATTCACGAGCCCATCTACATTTACGATCTTGATCATCCCGCCCTGTTCGGCAACAAAAAGGCGGCTGTCGCCGGCATTTACAATTTCGGTAGGAGCGGTAAATCCTTCAGCAAAGAGCTGAAGCCCCACGGTTTGTGCGGCAGACAGCAAAGGAAATACAAGTGATGAGAGCAATAGTAATCTTGTTTTCATAGCAGGCTGTTTGTTAAGTTGTTACGTAAATTTACCGAATACAACCTAAACAAACAGCCGCTTAACAAAACTTTACAGGTTGGCCATCACTTTATCTTTGGGATGCTTTACGCGGTAACTCAGCCTTATCTTTTTCGTTTCTCCGGGTTTTAGGTCTACCTCCCAGGTAAGGATGCCGGTTTCGGCATTGACTTTTGCCTTATCGCTTTGCAGCAGTTCTACCTCTACTTCTTTATCCGTGCTTATAGGGTATTGGTCCTTCACCATCAGGTGCACGGCATCTTTTTTATTGTTGCGCAAAGTAATATCGTAGGTAAACGTTTGCTCGCGTGTTGCTGAAAGGAACTTGGTACCGGATTTCTCGGCTACTTTTTCGCGTTTGATGGAAATTCTCCGGTCACGGCCCATGCTCAGGTTCAGTGTATCGGTAGTCTGGTTCGGGTCGATATATGTTTTGCCGATGTACATATTCTCGAAAATGATATTTGCTTCTCCCGGCAGCAGGTTAAATTTGCTGTAACCATTCAGTTCGGCCATCAGGAAGGCAGCGGTCTCCATTTTCGGAACGGTATAATGCTTGTAGGTTGCAGGGAGATGAAGTTCCTTCATGCTTACGCTGTGGGTCTTCCCATTAGAAAGGATATCATAGGGAAGGTCGATATCAAATGAAATGCTCAGTTGGTTTTCGGTCACGGTCGTGTATTGGTCTATTGATTCTTCTTTATACACCGATGCGCTCTTCATGTCTGCCATGGACATCTTCCCCCGTATGCTATTGTAAACCGCGTTGCTATTATTGTACTGCATGGGCACTCCATATCGCAGCATCCATGCCTGTAGCAGCGGCGCCTGGTTATTCTGGCTCGGCATTCCGCTTGATAGAGTAAGCTTCACTTTTTTCCAGTCGATACCCGTTTGCTGAACCACCTGCGCCTTATACATCAGATTGATGGGTGTGGAGGTGCTTTCGGCCCGGAGGTCGTAAAACGGCTGCCACGAGGCATTTTGGGTCATGTAGGTAATTTCCAGTGGCACAACTCCGGCAACAGACGTCATTACCTGCAATATTAACTTACCGCGTGATACCTTTTGTGCAACCGGGGCGGGGGATGCGTCCAGTTTTTGCTGCAGCAGGGCAATCCGGTCATTAAGTTTCTGTTCGCGGGCGTTTAGGGCATCAATGGCCAGCGCCGACTCGTTGCGTTTCACTTTGTAATAGTCGACCATCTTCGTAAGCTCTGCAACACTCAATCCGGTTTGCTGCCCGTACATCCTATTGGTTTTGTCGAGGAGGTCCAGCGTCATGGTTTCTGTTGTCCTCGTAGTCGTTATTTTCAGGATCTCTTTACGCAGGGTAGCAATACTGTCACGCACCTTTGCCAAAAAGGGAGTGTCAGTCACAGGCTCAGTTTCGGCTAAGTAGTCGCGGGTAAATTGTACTGAGAGTATGGTTGCCGATCCTGGCGCGCCGATGCGCACAGAGCTTTCATCTACATAATCGGCTATGTTGCTTAAAACAACTTCGGTAGCGCCTGCGGGAAGGTTTAGGCTGGCGGTCTGGGTAAGTTCTGCACCGTTAAAATATACGGTAGCCGCCTTTACAGCAGCGTTGGCAAATACAGGTTTTTGAGAATAGCCCATTGCTGATAGCAGCAGGCAAAACATTAAAATTCTTTTCATGATGATTGTCTTTATATCTAAAGAGCATCACAGCTATGAAAAGGTTGGGACGATAATGAAAATTTTACAATTCGAAAGCGCCGGTATGGCTAAACATATCGTCACAGCTGAAGAGAAGGCGTAATTTGTCCTTGAGTGTGGTAAAGCAGTTGGGCTTGGGCAGGTAATAGTTAGCGCCCTTTTTTAAGGCTTCTTCAAGATCGGCGGGGTTGCGGCTTGTAGAATACATAACTACCGGAACCGTTTTCAGTTTATCAGTTTTACGGATAATTTCGAGGGCATCAAGCCCACCCATCATAGGCATATTGATATCCAGGAATACGAAGTCGGCGCGGCCGTCCGGAAGCAATTGGTTGAGGAGTTTTTCTCCGTTAGTGGCTGTCGTTATGCTGCAATCGGGCAGCACATCCCTAAGGGCTTCCGAAAACAAAATGATGTCATCGGAATCGTCGTCGGCAAGGAATATTTTTTTTGGAGTTTGCATGGCAGTACTTTAATTGACTTAGGGAGAGGTACAATTAAAAGAAAAGCCTTTGCAAGTTTATCTGTTAAAGATAGCTATCGATAAATCGATTTTCTGATGTAAAGGTACGGCATTGATTTTCAGCCACCTAATTTTAAGGCTGTTAATTCGTTAAGAAACCGTAAACAGGGATTTTCTTAAAAATCAAATTCTTCAAAAGTGCTGATCGAATCGTTTACAGGCTCGGCCTCCCTGATGCGTATCAGTGAACGCCCCCTGCCACTTACATACACCTGCCCCTGTTGCCCGATTGTATCTTCTGCTACCAACAGCCCGCGGCGAAGCATAAGGTCACGGATGTATTTATTATGCCTTACGGCAAACGGCTTTAAGTTACCCTGGTCGTTAAACTGCCACATGAACCCTTTAGGCCTCGGGATAATGCTGGCAAGGTAGATGCACTCATCCAGAGATAGGTCTGCCGGGTGCTTGCCGAAGTAATAGGAGGCCGCTTCGCCGATACCGTAAACATTGGGCCCCCATTCTATGATATTAAAATACACCTCGAGCATCCGCTCCTTGGAAGTGATATGATTGTTTTCGAGGATATACACGAGCAGTATTTCTTCCAGCTTTCGCGAAAGCGTTTTTTCGCGGGTAAGAAAAACGTTCTTAACCAATTGCATGCTGATGGTACTTGCCCCGCGCGAGAATTTTTTTGTTTTGATATTCTTGATGATACTCTGTCTAAAGGCTTCGGTAATAAAGCCCCTGTGCCTGAAGAAGGAGGGGTCTTCACTCGTAAGTACGGCTTTGCGAAGGTAAGGCGATATCTGCCCCAGCGGTGTGTAAAACGGATTGGAAGGGCCTACCGTTATCGCGCGCTGCGGCTTGCCTTTCTCTATAGCCCGATATACAAAGGCTGTATTCAACTTACCAAGGTCGGCGTTGCCATACTTCACGATCTTAAGGCTGTCTTTTTTTATATTACTTTCAAAGACGAGTTCGCGCGGCTTATTTTTGTTGTACTTGAAATCAAGGTCGTAACTGAAAGTCCCTTTGGCCTCCATACCTTCAAAGTTGGTAAACAGTCCTTTTGGTAAGGAGTTGATAAAGTTCTGGGCAAACATTTTCGGTATGCGCGCCTTCATTTCATAGACTGTGTCTTCCTCGACGCTATAGCGCGCATACGGATGAAGGGTAATGCTATTCAGCTTCATAACAGAAGTGCTGTCTACGGCGATAAACTTCGGGCCCAGCAGCAGGTGGTAATCAAACCTTGCATTTTTGATGATAACATCTTTGGCAGCAATCTTCGGGTGGTTTACCATAAAGTTCTTTATGGCGGCAAAACCATCCAGATGAAGTTCGCCCCCGTCCATCTCGATATTGGCAACGTTGAGGTGGATGGTATCAAAGCCCGACTTTAGCCCGTAGCGTTCACTGATGTACGGTAACTGGATGCGCGAGGTATCGGTATTGAAAAACTTAAGGTCGGCCTGCCTGCCGCGCGGGTCGGCCATACCTTTTACTTTCCAGGTCTGCACCACTTCGCCCGAGCGCACTATAAATGAAGATTCCAGCTGTTCATCAGAAAGCGTAAGGTCTTTTAGCTGAAGGTTGAGTTTTCTGCCCATATCGTCGATGCGTAGCGATAGGTTAGAAAGTTCCATGTCTGTCGGCACGAGGTTCAGGGCACGGTTCAGCAGCCGGTAGGCCCTTCGTGCATAGTTTACATCATCGGACGAGTCGTCTTCTGTAGTTTTGTCTTTTTTAAGGAAAGCCGCATAGTTACTCCCCGATGCGTTTTTTACCAGCTGGATGTAGCCATTCTTCATCACCAGCGTACCCAATTGTACATCGCCGGTAAGCAGGCTCCCCAGGTTTACCGAAGTGCGCATCTCGCGGATGTTCAGCAGGGTGTCGGCGTTATGCGGCACGATAACAACTTGTTTCATGCGCACACCCGAAAGGCCCTCAAAGGCCGCTTCGCCCACAATAAAGGTGCTGTTATAATCGGTCGCCATTTTTTCTTTGGCTTTCACGATGGCTTTTTGCAACAGCGTTTCGCGGAAAAAGAAGAATCCGCCGGTTAGGAGTATGAGTAGTACAGCAAGCGTGATCAGGATCACTTTTACTGCTTTTTTAATTTTTCTTTTCTGCATCTTATTTTTAGCCAAACAGATGGCCCGCTACATCTTCAATCCGGGCTACCAGTTTGATATCTATCAACGTGTTCTTTAATGAGATCTTGTTGTACTTAGATACAAAAATAACAGAAAAACCTAATTTCTCGGCCTCGAGTATGCGCTGTTCTACTTTATTAACAGGGCGCACCTCGCCCGAAAGGCCAATCTCTCCGGCAAAGCAATACCCTTTGGCAACCGGAATGTCTTCGTTAGACGACAGGATCGCCGCTACTACGGCGAGGTCGAGCGCCGGGTCGTCTACGTTGATGCCGCCTGTAATGTTCAGGAAAACGTCTTTGGATGCCAGGCGAAAACCCGAGCGCTTTTCGAGCACTGCCAGTATCATATTCAGGCGTTTGGCGTTGTAACCTGTCGTACTGCGCTGCGGTGTTCCGTAAACTGCGGTGCTCACAAGCGCCTGTATCTCGACCATTAGCGGGCGCATGCCTTCCATGGTGGTGGCAATAGCGCTTCCGCTTAGTTCTTCCTCCTTATGTGAAATGAGTATTTCTGATGGGTTGGTCACCTCACGAAGTCCGCTGCCCAGCATTTCATAGATGCCCAGTTCGGCGGTCGACCCAAAACGATTCTTGAGCGAACGCAGTATGCGGTACACATGGTTGCGGTCGCCTTCAAACTGAAGCACGGTATCTACCATGTGCTCTAGTATCTTTGGCCCTGCAATGCTGCCGTCTTTGGTTATGTGGCCAATGAGTATTACAGGCACATTGGTTTCTTTGGCAAACTTGATGAGCTCCGCCGTGGTTTCCCGTATCTGGGAGATGCTTCCGGCAGACGATTCGATGTAATCAGAATGTAGCGTTTGTATAGAGTCAATGATCACCACTTCCGGGTCGGTCGCCTCTATCTGCTTAAATATATTCTGAGTCTTTGTCTCGGTAAGAATAAAGCAATTGTCTGCCTGTGGCGTTATGCGCTCTGCCCGCATCTTAATTTGTTTCTGGCTTTCCTCGCCCGATACATACAGGGTCCGGTAGGGCAGGCGTAATGATATTTGCAGCAGTAGTGTACTTTTTCCGATGCCCGGCTCTCCACCCAACAATGTAAGTGATCCCGGTACAAGGCCTCCGCCAAGCACACGGTTAAGCTCACCATCGCCGGTATCCATTCGCACTTCGGCGGCAGAGTCGATCTCGGTTATCTTTAGGGGTTTTGGTGCGCGCTTGGTTCCCGGGGTGGCAGCCGGGCGCCAGGCCTCTTTCTCTTCTTTTTGTATCAGTTCTTCCACTATAGTGTTCCACTGTTTGCAGGCATTGCACTGCCCCTGCCATTTTGGATACTGCGTTCCGCAGTTCTGGCAGAAAAAAGAAGTCTTTACTTTGGCCATTTAAATTTATTCTGTCTTTAGCGCCTGCGCTTTTTCTACAATAAACTCCTTGGTATAATCTCCAATGGAGCTAAAGGTATAACCGTTGAGGTAGGTTTTTATTGCCTTTTGCGTATTCCCTGTCTTTTCGTAATAAAGCCCCTCGTAATACTCTCCGATAATGGTTTTAGGATAATCTTTTTTCGCCATTTTAGAAAGCTCTTTCAGTTCCTCAAACATACCGTTCTTCATAATGGCAGCCTCTATTGCTTTATAATCGTTGAGCCGCACCGGTACTTCAAGCCCCAGGTTTTTATTTAGCTGCCCGTATTTGGCTTTGAGATAATCCACATAACCCGAAGGCAGCGTAACGATCTTTGTCTGATACTCTACCGATGATATCGGCTGATACTCTCCAAAGATATGGTAAATACCCTGAGGAAGTGCAAAGGCAACAAGCGAGTAATGCGAGGCCTGCCCAAAATCATCGTAGCGGTACTTTAGCGATTTGTTATCTATAGGCTTAATAAGGGCATCGAGTGCCTTAACGCTTTTCTTGATGCGGTCAACATCCCCTTCGGCGGAAGCCAGGTAATAGTAATACGTGTTTTTTTGCAGTGCCGCCAGCTTTTCAGGAAGGATGGTTTCTATATTGGCAGGGAGCTCGGGGCTAATCGCTATGTAGCCGTTAAAGAG
>JAGKWW010000067.1 GCA_021151665.1 Flavobacteriaceae bacterium | reverse complement strand
AGTTAAGCCCGCCTGCGCAGATGGTACTGCATCTTGTGGGAGAGTATGTCGTCGCCTTTCTTTAGAGTCCATATCAGAAATGATATGGACTTTTTTTTTGCTTATACCCTAAATCCTCGAAAGCTCCCAGCCACATTTTTATCCCAACTGTACCAGTATTAGTTAAAGTTTAAAAAGGCAATCAGGAATATATTTGATATATCCGGAATGAATATTCAAAGAAACAGAATACAAGACAAACATATACAAATAGAGATCCGTTATTTTAATCGCAGTTTATTTCACAATTAGTAGTAAACTTCTCCCTTCATTTAACAGCAGAATATTTTTTTTCTATAGTTAAATCCTTTAACTTTATTAAAGTTAATTATTTACTAAATTTGTTAGTAAGCTGGATTAGAATAATAACCCGATGTGCAGAGTCAGAAAAGTTTAGGGATGGGGAAGTTTTTAACCGTAGTTTTTTCTTTGGTATTTGTCGTTTCGTCTTATGCACAACTTGCAGACTTTAATCTCAGTGTAACGAAAACTGATGAAAGTTGTCTTGGAAACGGTACGCTGACATTTAGTGTTTCCAACACCACACCGTTAGCGACTTTTTTATACACAATATATCAGCTTCCGGATACAGATGTCCCGATCTCTGTTTTAAGCACCAATTTTTTAGGTAGCCTTAATGCCGGCACTTACAGAATCATTGCTACGCAAATGCTGAATAGCCTTTCCAATTCTAAGCAGCAGGACATCATTATAGATAACACCATGATCCCGCTTACATACGCAGTAACGGCTGCAAATCAGGGCTGTACCGGAGGAGGAAAGATAATAGTGAATACCCTTACCGGCACCGCATCGGCCTATGAAATTCTTTCTGGTCCCGTAACAAGGCCACAGCAGGCATCTAACGAGTTTAGTAATCTGCCTCAGGGTACTTATAACATCCGTGTTATCAATCAGTGCGGTGTGGCAGTAGTGCAAGCCTACACGCTTATACTAAGTGCTGTTCCCCCGATAATTGCCGATACTTCATACCCCGATGCAGCTTTGGCAGGATGCAATGCTGTAAATGTGAGTAACACCATCAGTGCGTCATCAGGAACCAGCATCAGTTACCCTGTATCGGTACTGTATACGCTTGTTCCGCCTAATGGAGATCCTCCGATAGTGTCGACCGAAACTATTTCTTCCGGCGGCGCGTCGGTAAATGTGGTTAAAACGGTACCATTATACGGCAGCACTCCCTATACCTATTCTATGGTCTATACCGATGCCTGCGGTACAGTGGTAACCAAATCAGGAAACGTGGTCAATCCGTTGCCTACCCTTACCAACCAACTCACACCCAATACATGCGGGCAGCAGTTTTTAACCTTGCACGCCAATAACTTTATGCCGCCTTACAATCTAAATTTTGTAAACGCGCCTTCGACATTTAATCCCGCCTTATATAACAGCAGCTATCCTGGACCTTTTACAACGGATGAAATTATTTTTGGATCGGCAACAAATACTTTACCTGAAGGGCCGTACGAAGTTAGTATTACAGATGCCTGCGGCCGTACGGGATCTGTTACTTTTACGGTGGTAAACACGCTGCCCCCGCCCATAGCAACTGGCCGTAATAACGGATGTTATTCTGTACTGGGCCGAATTACAGCCACCGCCGCTCCAAGGTTGATTGTGTCTGCGACCATTTCGGTTGCACCTGCCACTTATACGCCTGCATTACCCCAGAATGTCAATACGTTTATTAATGGCGACAAACTGGTACTTAATAATATGCCAATAGGGGATTACGAACTTGTCCTGGTAGACGACTGTAATAATACGTATACGATCCCTGTTAATGTGCCGGCTTTTATAGAGCAGGACTTTTTTGCTTATACAAAGATCGACTGCAGTACCAACAACGGATCGATACGTATCAGAAGCGCCAATGCACCTTTGGTCGAGGTAAGGGTTATTTCGGCACCCTCAACTTTCACACAGCCATTACCGCATAACGTTAGTTCCGGAATCTCATCTGCTACGGGAGAGCTTTACCTTGAGGCACTCCCCGAAGGCTCATATACGTTTGCCGGTACGGATGTATGTGGCATTCAAAGAAGTGTTACCGCGGTTATAACGGGCTATCATCCCGATCCTGTACCGTTCAACTATACGCAGCACTGTGGCTCCTTTGATGTCGCCGTACATGATGCTTCCGCTGCGGCAGATGCCTCATACTGGTTGCAGCAGAAAGACGCGACAGGCCAGTGGATGCATCCGCAAACAGGCGCACCTTTTGCAGAAGGATCTGTACCCGATGCCACGAATTCACTGTCGCTACCCAATAACACCACTCTTTACAATACTACAGAAGAAGGGACTTTTCGTCTTATCAAGATTTTTTCCGGATACGCCCCTGCCGTGGGCGACAAGGTGTGTACTGAAATTTTGGGCGAATTTACCTTTATCGATGGCATACGCATTACTAATGCCTACACGCTTGCCTGCCTTAACAACCCGAATGATGTGTACCTGGAAGTTGAAGGCGGGCTTGCACCCTACAATTTTCGGATAACGCAGAAGAATGGCGCGCCCTTTACACTTAACAATGGTTCCAGCAATATTTTTTCTAACTTAACTCCCGCCGTATATAAGTTTGAGGTTGAAGATGGTTGTGGTAATATTGATCCTGCTATTATAAATATCGGTACCTTACCGTCTTTAGTGTCGGCCAATACTCCGGGAGCCTTCGTTCAATGCGTAGAGCCCTTAGATCCTACCACAGGCGCCGTATTTGATCTCGCTACTAAAAAAGCCCAGATATTGGGGGCAAGCCAAAGCCTTTCGCAGTATACTATTACTTTTTATACCTCGGCTGCAGATGCCCAGGCCGGAGTAAATGCGCTACCAGAAAGCTATACCAACGTGGCAAGCCCGGAGACCATCTATGCACGGGTAGTTCATAACTCAATCCCTATCTGCAATGCCGTGACCTCATTTGATCTGGTTGTAAGCAGAAAACCGGATCTCACGATGGATGTCCAGGCATATCTGTGCGAAGGCGAAACAACCACCCTGGTGGCAGATGCAGGGTTTGCGGGTTATCAATGGAATCACACCGGTTGGTCCGCGCCGGTAAGCGGTCGCTCTCTGATCGTCGATGAGCCCGGCGACTATACAGTAATGGTAAGTAATAGCAATGGTTGTACATCAGAAAAGACAGTACGCGTTGATATGAGCCATGCTCCGGAAGATGTCGCTTTTGATTTGATTGACTGGACAACGAACGAAAACCAGATTACGGTAAACGTAACTGAGCCGGGTACCTATGAATACTCGCTTGATGGTGGAACGTATCAGCCTGATAACGTATTCAGCCATCTCGAGACCGGGGTTTATACCGTTTATATCAAGGATGCCAACGGCTGTGGTTTAATAAAACGGGAAGTTGTGCTGATGTCATATCCGAAATTTTTTACCCCTAACGGTGACGGATATAATGAGAAATGGACCATCGAATATTCCGTAATGGAACCGGATATGGAAATCGAGATATACGACAGGATGGGTAAGTTGCTCAAATCCTTTTCCGGCGGAAGCGCAGGTTGGGACGGGACTTATAATGGTGCCAGGCTTCCTTCTACCGATTACTGGTTTGTGGTTAAAAGACATGACGGGCGTATCCTTAAGGGGCATTTCGCGATGTTGCGTTAGTGTAGAATTCCACACATTACTTCTACAATATCTACATAAATAATAGGCTTGATCTTATTTTAAAACATTGTAATACAGATTCTTATATTACTCTTTCACTTTGGTACAGTTTTTACTTTTTATAAACTGTAAAATTTTTAGGTGGTAATATAGTAAGGTGATTTAAGAAGATTATTCTTCAGCAAAGGAGGTGCTCTGCATCTCCTTTTGTTTTTTATTAACAGTAAGCGTAACCTCGTTGTAGTATTTTTGTAGATATTTTATTAAGGATGGGCCACAGGATACTTGTAACAGATGATGATACTGCTTTTTGCGTAATGCTTAAAACATTTTTGCAAAAGCGGGGATATGACGTGGTAAGCGCATTTTCCGGAGAAGAAGCCCGGCAGGAAATTACAGCACGCCCTTATGATATCATCCTTACCGATATGCGGCTGCCCGATGCCGATGGTCTCGATATACTCAAAGCTGCCAAATCTGTAAATCTGGATACACAGGTAATACTTATGACAGGGTATACCGATATTCGCGCTGCAGTCAATGCGATGAAACTGGGTGCTTTTGATTATGTAGGCAAGCCTATTAACCCCGACGAAATTCTCCATACCATTCAGCTTGCCCTAAAACGAAAAACTACAAAGGAGCCCGACACAGTTTCCGGTAACGATAAGATCAGCATTCCAGCTTTCGTAAAGGGTACGAGTGAAGATTCTAAGCAGCTTTATGAGCATATTGGCCTGGTAGGCCCTACAGATATGTCTGTCCTCATTATAGGAGATAGCGGAACAGGAAAAGAATATATTGCGAAAGAGATTCATCTGAAAAGCAAGCGTGCAGCACAGCCCTACATCGCGGTAGACTGTGGCGCAATACCAAAAGAGCTTGCCTCGAGCGAGTTTTTTGGCCACATAAAAGGGTCGTTTACCGGAGCAGTAAATGATAAGACGGGCCATTTTGAGGCTGCAAACGGGGGTACGCTTTTTCTGGACGAAGTAGGCAATCTTTCCTATGAGGTACAGGTACAGCTTTTGAGGGCATTGCAGGAGCGCAAGGTAAAGCCTGTAGGCAGCAGTCGCGAAATTGATGTTGATATAAGGGTAGTTGCAGCCACAAATGAAGATCTTTCTGAAGCAGTAAAGCGTGGCGATTTTCGCGAAGACCTGTATCACAGGCTCAACGAATTCTGCATAAGGGTGCCAAAACTTCGTGAACGCGGAAAGGATATTATGATGTTTGCCGGCCACTTTCTTAATCAGGCCAATGCAGAGCTTGGCAAGGCCGTTCGGGGCTTTTCGCCTGAAGTTGACGAATTGTTCCGGTCTTACGAATGGCCCGGTAACCTGCGTGAAATGAAAAATATAATCAAGCGCTCCGTTCTCCTTACTACTACAGATCTCATTCCTCTTACGGTGCTTCCCGCCGAAATGCAGCGGGGTAGTGCTATATCATACAGTAAGCATAATGAAGAAGAAGCTATTAAAGATGCGTTAGAACGTACAAATTACAACAAATCTAAGGCTGCCCGCCTTCTGGATATCGATCGTAAAACGCTATACAACAAGCTTAGGCTCTATAATCTGGATCTTTAAAAATGCGTGGAGAGCGAATAGCATAATTCCGCCACTTTTTCACATATTTTATCTACGTAATCGCCTTTTTCTTTCCAGGTTATGTTTAGTTTATGATCTTCAACGGGCTCCAGCAATCCTACGATTTCGTTTACTTCCATCTGTCGGAGCATCGGGATCATTTTATGCGCGACCTCACCCAGCTTATCGTCATCACGATTCTTTACCGCGTTGCGTAATGCTTTACAATTCTCGTCTGCAGAAGTAATAAATGTTTTCAATATCGACTTTAGAGCGTCATCATCGCCAAAAGTAAACCGTGAAAGGCTTTGAAGATTGTATAATGACGGTTGTTCCGCAGCAGCAGGCCGGCTGTGATTTTTTATTTCCCTTTTTGCCCGAACGTGGCCCAGCATATTTACAAGGGTTTCGGGCTTTACCGGCTTAGGGTGGCAGGCGGAGAACCCCATATTCGTATAATAACCTTCATCAAGGTCGCGGCGGCCGGAAAGTGCTATAACAGGGATGCTGTTTATGGCGGGTGAAGAATGGCTCCGTATGCGGTGCACAAACATAAACCCATCCATCACCGGCATTTGAACGTCACTAAGCACAATATCATAGCGGCGACGTTCGAGTATTGGAAGGGCGTTTCCCGGGTTACCTTCGGTGGTTACTTCCATGCCCAGGTTTGTGAGTACCTCCTTCATCAGCGCAAGCTGCGTGGCATCATCGTCTACAACAAGTATGCGGCCTTTTAGCCCCGTAACTTTTTCTTCTGTTGGATTCGTAGCTTCTACGGCCGGCACTGTTGCGGTTTCTGCCGGAAGGGAAATGGTAAAAATAGACCCTTTGCCTTCTTCACTCTCAAGCGTTATGGTTCCGCCAAGCAGTTCAATGATACGCTTTGAAATGGTAAGCCCTAGGCCCGTGCCGCCATATGCGCGCTCAATATCGCTGTGCGCCTGCGTGAATTCACGGAAAACATCTGCCTGCTTGTTGGGTGCAATGCCTATGCCGGTATCTACAATAGCGATTACAACGGTGTTGCCATTTTTATTGGCGGTAACTTCTACAGAGCCCTCTGCAGTAAATTTTATAGCGTTGCTGATGATGTTGGTAAGCACCTGCCGGAGGCGGTAAGCATCGGTATTAAAATATTCGGGAGAAAGCCCATCGGTATCAAATAAGAGCTCGATGTCTTTCTGCAAGGCTATCGGCTGCAGGTTGAGGCACGTGCTTTCAATGAGTTCGCGCAGGTTAACAGAATTCTTTATTACCGTGAGGCTGTTGTTTTCAAGTTTTGAAAAATCGAGCAGGTCGTTTACCAGCTTCAGGATGTATTCGGCTGACTGTTGAATATTATCCAGGTAGAGTTGCTGCTTACTATTGACCGAAGATTGCTGCAAAAGGTTGTTAAAACCCATAATGCTCCCGAGGGGTGTTTGCAGGTCGTGCGTTACCATAGCCATCAGCATCGATTTGGTTTTAAGCAGCCCCTGATTTTCGTCGTTGAGCATTTCAAGGCGTCGCCGGTATTGCTGGTTTATCGAAAGGTCGCGCACGATAACGTACATTAGCGCAAGTATTAAAACGGCTGCGCCAGCCCCCGCTAGTGCTAGGGTGTTGAAGGTTTTTTCTACAGAACGTTCATTTTCTCGTATACGGCTGTACGTGCTTTCTATAAATTCGCGTTCTACCGACATTAGAATGGCGCGAAGCTGGTCGCTTATCATGCGGTTTTCCTCAAGCATTTTTTGCTCCTTCCGGTAAAGCTGCAGCCTCATGCGGTTATCACGCACCATAAGCGTATTGAACGCCTTACTGAAAGCCCGGGTAAGCGAATCGTTAGATACCGGCAGTTTGCTTAGCGAGTCCATTTGCCGCCTCGAAAGGAAAGCTGCCAGAAGCTTATTGTACTGGTTTTGCTTGTCGGTTCGTACCGGCGGCGACACATTGAAGATCGAATCCTTTACATTATAAACCTTGCCCGCCGCTTTCCTGAACGTGTTTTCCCAGGCCGTAGCCGACCTGTAGGCCAATATATCATGTATGCTCCGGTCTTTACGTTGAAGTAGTAGCGATACTGAATCCAGCTCCGCCGTAATTTTTGGGGTAGCCCCCGCGCGCAGCAGCGCAATCTGGTGATGTACGCTGTCAAGGGCCTGCTTATAGCGCGTGCTGTCGGGCTTTGAACCCGAAAGCATATATTGCCGGGCAGCAGCTTCGGACGAGTACAGCGCCGCGATAGTATTGCCTGCGTTCAGCAGCTTTTTGTTGTCCCGCTCTGCGCCATACGGGTGCGATAAAGTAATGATTTGGCGGTATATAAAAAAAACGGCTCCCGCTGCCAGTATACTTAGCAACAGATAGCCGGATATTACTTTGTATGTTACCGATTTTGGTTTTTGTGCCATAGTATAAATTTACAGTAGGGCTGTTATTATACAACGGTGCTTCGCCAGTCGGTATGCTAAAATTGTCTTAAACTTTACTAGCTTTTCACAATCACCCGGAGAAACGAGATCTCCTCTTTCAGGTGGGCAATTTCAGAGCGGAGGCTCTCTACCAGGATATCATATACCTCTTTGCTGTTAGAGCTCAGGCCCTGCGGAGGCAGCTCCTCGGGGTTTCTGTTGTATTCTTTAAAAAGGAAGTTGATATCGACATCGAGGATGCGGATTATCTTGAGTAATTTTACAATGTTAAGCCTCCTGTCGTCCTTTTCCAGGCGCCCATAATTGCTCTGGGTCACATCGAGCTGAACGGCCATTGCTTCCTGTGTAATGCCTTTTTCCTCCCTTAATTTTTTAATGCGCTGTCCTATTACATTCATAAGTCGTTGTTTAGTATTTTTTAATTGATACCGGATGCGGTGATATCATAATAAGATTTCTAAAAGGATTGTTAATCCTGGGGATAAATGTAAAAAAGTTTAAACACGACATGCATTTATTTAGGTAAAATTCGATTAAACGACCAATTTGCCCGTTCAAAATATGCAGTTATTAATTTAACTATAGTCGAAATGCATAAAAAAACCGGCACTGCCGGTTTTTTTATTATGCTGATATTATCGATCTTGATATTACAATCTTCTGGATTTCAGAGGTGCCCTCATAAATCTGGGTTATCTTGGCGTCGCGCATCAGGCGTTCCACGTGATATTCTTTTACATATCCGTTTCCTCCATGTATCTGTACCGCTTCTATCGCGGTATCCATAGCTACCTGCGAGGCATAAAGTTTGGCCATTGCGCCGCTAAGGTCATAGTTGTTGTGGTTGTCCTTATCCCATGCTGCTTTCATGCAAAGGTGCCTTGCCGCCTCTATTTGCACGGCCATATCGGCAAGCTTGAAGGCGATAGCCTGATGGTTACATATTTCTGTACCGAAAGCTTTACGCTCTTTAGAGTATTTCAGGGCTAGTTCGTATGCTCCCGATGCAATACCCAAAGCCTGCGATGCAATACCTATACGGCCACCTGCAAGCGTTTTCATTGCAAATTTGAATCCGAAGCCGTCTTCGCCGATCCTGTTTTCTTTCGGAACCTTTACATCAGTAAACATTAGCGAGTGGGTATCACTTCCGCGAATGCCAAGCTTTTGCTCTTTAGGCCCGATTTCGAAGCCGGGCATACCTTTTTCAACAATAAGTGCGTTGATGCCCCTGTGCTTTTTTTCGATATCTGTCTGTGCTATTACCAGATATACATCGGCAGTACTTCCGTTAGTGATCCAGTTTTTGGTGCCGTTAAGCAGGTAATGGTCCCCTTTATCTATAGCGGTAGTCTTCTGTGAAGTAGCATCACTTCCGGCTTCCGGTTCAGAAAGGCAGAAAGCCCCGATTATCTCCCCTGTGGCAAGGCGTGTAAGATATTTTTGTTTTTGTTCTTCGGTGCCAAAGGTCTGAAGCCCCCAACAAACAAGCGAATTATTAACCGACATTACTACCGATGCAGAAGCATCAATTTTAGAAATTTCTTCCATGGCTATCACGTAAGAAATCGTGTCCAGGCCGCTACCGCCGTATTTAGGGTCTACCATCATACCCATAAAGCCAAGCTCGCCCATCTTCTTTATCTGCTCGGCAGGGAAAATCTGCTTTTCATCGCGTTCTATAACGCCCGGCAAAAGTTCAGCCTGGGCAAAATCCCTTGCTGCCTTTTGTATCATCAGGTGCTCTTCGGTTAGTTTAAAATCCATATTATTTAGATGTTTTTTTTGTTTTATTGTTGCCAAATGTAATTATTTCACAGGATATTTTAAAGACTTATCTGTAAATTTACCGGCATGTACAGTAAAAGCTACAACGTTATAGGGGTAATGTCGGGCACATCGTTGGATGGGGTAGACCTTGCCCATATCCGTTTCAACTTTGTTAACGGTAAAATCACTTATAATATCGATCAGGCAGCAACGATACCCTACACTAAAGACTGGGAGGACAGGCTGCGGGCGGGCGTGGCTCTGGAGCAAACGGAATTAATGCAACTGGATAGCGATTATACCACATTGCTGTCGGGTTACATCAACCAGTTTATAAGCAACCACAGTATTGAAACCCCAGACGCCATTTGCTCGCATGGGCATACCATACTGCACCAGGCCGCCCGGGGTATCACGTTTCAGGCGGGCAACCTTCCTTCTATTGCCGCACTTACCAAACAGCGGGTAGTGTGCAATTTCCGGGTTCAGGATGTTGCCCTTGGCGGCCAGGGCGCCCCCCTTGTTCCAATAGGCGACCGGCTGCTGTTTCCGGAGTATGACTTTTGCCTGAACCTTGGCGGGTTTTCCAACATTTCGTTTGAGGACGATGGGGTGCGCATTGCGTTTGATATAAGCCCTGCGAATATTGTGCTTAACCGCTACGCCGCTACATTTGGTGTTGCTTATGATGATGGGGGGCGTATCGCTGCCATCGGAAATTGCTGCCAAGAATTGCTTGAAGAACTCAACGGGCTGCCCTATTACCAGGCGGCGTGGCCAAAATCACTCGGGCTCGAATTTGTAATTGCCGAAGTATTACCTCTGATTGAAAAATATAAGATAAGCCCTGCCGACGTATTGCATACCTTTACCATCCACATCGCGCAGCAGGTTTCGTTTGCATTAAGAGGCAAAAATGGGCGCATGCTCGTAACGGGGGGCGGCGCTTACAACACTTTTCTTATTGGGCAGATGAAAAATGTATTGCCGCATATAGAAGTGATTGTCCCCGACGATAATACAGTGCAATTTAAGGAGGCGCTGGTATTTGGCCTGTTGGGTGTGCTCAGGATGCGGGATGAAGACAATGTGCTTGCCAGTGTAACGGGCGCTGCGCGCAACCACTGTGCAGGAGTTATATATGAGCCTTAAACAATGCCGAGCTTTTTAATAGCCTCTATAAGGTCGTAGTCATCGCCGCCTTTGCCCTGAAGCAGCATATTTTTCATGTGGGCTTTTCGTTTTTCTATAGCACTTAGTGACAAGGGCACATAATTAGGAATGTTTTTGGTAAGTATCCCTTCAGAAAGGCGCATTAAAATCTGCCGGTCGTAGCTGTCCAGCTTAATATTATCGAATACTTTCTCTTTTAATGACTTAACGATCTTATTGCTCAGGTAAGTGTCGCCCTGGAAAATGATCTTGAAAGCGTTAAGGAACTCATCAATATCAATATCGCTTTTGCATAGTATGCCCTGCGGGTTTATCTCTTTTATGAGCCGGTCTACCAGCGATGCCTCGCTGTGCATTGTAAGTATTATAATTGTACAGTCCGGTATGGTCTTGCGCAGCAGTATGCCGAGATCCAGTCCCGAAAAAATATTTTTTTCAGGATAGGGGGGAAGGCTCAGGTCAAGATAGGCAATATCGAACGATTTACCGTTGTTTTGAGAGACAATAAGGTTGTAAGCCTCCTCACAATTAAGGGCCTTGGTAAAAACCAGGTTATACCCATCAAAGTTTTCTTCAGAGAGAACATTTATATAACCGTTGACGGTCATGGGGTGGTCATCAACGATCATTATATTAAGGTCGCGGGACATAGTAATATTTTAGTAAAAACAAATTTAACAAATTTTACGGTTTTACCGTAAAATGAATGATTTAATTTATTATAACTTTCAAAAATTTTTCCCCACATTTGAGGTATTCTTACTTATTAATTGACGACGATGAATCTGCAATTAAGGAAACTCTGAAGATTTTTGAGGGTTTCCCGGAGTTTTATTGCATAGGTGTCGCAAATAATAAGAGTGAAGCGGTTGATAAGATCCTTGAGCTTCAGCCTCATTTGGTATTGCTGGAAGTTGCCGGTAAAAGCAAGAAAAATGAGTTATCGCTTTGTATCATATCCGACCTTTACCAATATATAAACTTCCTTCCTTACTTTATAGTATACACTTCGGGAACAAAATATGCGTATGATGCGATAAAAGCAGGAGCCTCTGATTATTTGCTAAAACCCTTGTCATTATCTGAGTTGCGAAAATCGCTGCTTAGGTTCGGGAAGAGTAATCCTGTACAAAAAACCGATACAATATGCATACGGTCTTACGGAGACTATCAGTTTATACCCATAGAGGAAATTGTTTATTTAAAAGCCGATAACAATACAACAGATTTCTACCTTCGGGGAGGGCGCAGGCTAACTGCCTATAAAACATTAAAGCACTACGAGGAAAACCTTCCTCTGCACTTTTTCCGCATTCATAACAGCTATGTTGTAAACAGCAAATACGTTTCGCGTATCAATACCGGCAAGTCACTGTGCTATTTAAACGATGGTGAAATTGCAGTTTCTTTCTCCAAGACTTTCAAGGATAATATTGATTCTATTATAAGAAATATTGCACCCGAAAGTTTGTAATTAATCATTTTACCCTCAAAATCGGTCGAGTTACTCGCAAACGGGGGTGTGTTACTAAAACCCCTGAAAATCATAGCGGTATATTTTTTATTAGGTCTAAATTTGCTTCACAATCAAACACTGGCATGGTTGATTTGTAAGCAAAAAATTAGAAAATCTACTAAAATTACCAAGATGAAAAAAAGACTTTTACTACTGGCAATGGTGGCCTTCCTTGGCCTGGGTGCTGTGTCATGCTCTGCTGATGATATGACAGCTACAGATACTACGCAGAAAAAAAATATACTTCTTCTTGCCATGGTAGCCCTGCTTGGTGCCAGCGCAGTTTCATGCTCTGCAGACGATATGGCTTCTACAGACACAACACAGGCGGATAATTTCACTATAGACAATGGCGACAGGGATCTTCCTAAGCCTCCGCAAAAACCATAATTCCCACTCTAAAGACTATTACGATGAAAAAAAATATACTTCTTCTCGCTATGGTAGCCCTGCTTGGTGCCAGCGCAGTTTCATGCTCTGCTGATGATATGGCTTCGACAGACACAACACAGGCCGACAATTTCACTATAGACAATGGCGACAGGGATCTTCCTAAACCACCGCAAAAACCATAATTCCCAACTTTAAAGACTATTACGATGAAAAAAAATATACTTCTTTTTGCTATGGTAACCCTGCTTGGTGCCAGCGCAGTTTCATGCTCTGCTGATGATATGGCTTCGACAGACACTACACAGGCGGATAACTTCACTATAGATAATGGCGACAGGGATCTTCCTAAGCCTCCGCAAAAACCATAATTCCCACTCTAAAGGACTATTACGATGAAAAAAAATATACTTCTTCTTGCCATGGTAGCCCTGCTTGGTGCCAGCGCAGTTTCATGCTCTGCAGACGATATGGCTTCTACAGACAC
>JAGKWW010000014.1 GCA_021151665.1 Flavobacteriaceae bacterium | reverse complement strand
CAATCGTAGTGGCTGTGGGAGTAAAATGCAGGTTGTGAACCGCTAAAACTTTTGTTAAATAACCAGAGTCCGGATTTTGGCAAATAATCACAAATCAGCAAAACTTTGTATGGTTTGGCCACGTTGTAAAATAAATTGATAATTTTATTCCGTTATATTTGTCAATCTAAAAATATCATATGGGCAAGACGCTTATCATCGGGGCCTGCGGGCAGATCGGCACAGAGCTAACCAAGAAGCTACGAAGCATTTATGGCAGAGACACTATTATTGCATCTGATGTGCGAAAGGGCGACCCCGAATTTGTAGCTTCCGGCCCATTTGAAGTGGTAAATGCCCTCGATTACAATCAGGTACAGGCAGTTATTGAAAAATATGGCGTAGATGAAGTGTACCTTATGGCCGCGCTTCTATCGGCAACTGCCGAAAAAAATCCTGCCTTTGCATGGGACCTCAACACGAACTCTTTGTTTCACGTACTGAATATTGCCAAGGACGGAAAGGTGAAAAAGATCTTCTGGCCGTCGAGCATTGCTGTGTTCGGGCCCACGACACCGAAGCAAAACACGCCGCAGTACACCGTTATGGAACCTTCAACCGTGTATGGCATCTCTAAACAATCGGGCGAGCGCTGGTGCGAATATTACCATAATATTTACGGTGTTGATGTGCGCAGTATCCGTTACCCCGGCCTCATCAGCTGGAGCACGCCCCCGGGCGGAGGGACCACGGACTATGCCGTTGACATTTACCACAAGGCCCTGAGCGATGGCAGTTACACTTGCTTCCTAGCCGAAGAGACCCGCCTGCCGATGATGTACATGGATGACGCCATCCGTGCCACCATCGAGATCATGAAAGCACCGGCAGAAGATATTAAGATCCGTTCTTCGTATAACCTCTCGGCAATGGATTTTACCCCGAAGGAAATCGCCGAGGCTATTGCCAAAGAAATCCCTAGCTTTACCATAGGCTACGCACCCGATTTCCGCCAGAAAATTGCCGACAGCTGGCCGCAAAGCATTGACGACAGCTGTGCCCGCAACGACTGGGGATGGAAACATGAATTTGACCTCACTGCGATGACAGCCGATATGCTTGAGCACCTTAGCGAGAAGGTAGAATAACTATTTCTGCTGCTTTAGCTTTTCAATCAAAGCATCCTCATACTTCGCCTTGAGCGGAATTACCTGGTTGGTAACTTCGTTAGGCACCGTCATGGAAAGCACGTAGTGCTTTATCTTCCATTCTTTGCCGTCCCACTCAAGCACTCCGCTGCCGCGGCAACCTTTCATCCATGTATCGAGCAGCTCATCAAACCAGGCAACTTTGCCATCCTTGCTAAAATAGATGTGGCGTTCCACGGCTTTAAAGTCCCAGGCCTTGCCTTTATCAAAGTAGGGTTTGGAAAAAGCTTCGAATGCTTTTTTATCCCAATTCTCTGTAGCATCGGTACCGATGTAGTGCCCATCTTCTGCGATCTTTCCGAAGTAACCCTTATGGTCGGCTTTGGCGGCGGCGGCGTGCCAGTTGTCTAAAAAGACACTAATTACTTTTTTATCGGGCGGCGGGGCAGAGGATTGTGTCGCATTGAAACCAAGTGCGGCAATGATTGAGATTAGCGAGAAGATAAGACCGGTGTTTTTCATAATGTTCGTTTAGCCTATTAGTAGGCTGATTGCCTGTAAAGTTACATTTTCTAACCTATCCCACCATCTCGTTATGCTGCGAAAGGTCGAGCCCCTGTTGTTCGGCTTCTTCCGAAACCCGCAAGGGAATGAACAGGTTAGTGAATTTATACAACAACATCGCGCCAAAAAACGAAAAGGCCGCTACCAGCACCAAAGCCATCATGTGGTGCGCAAATACACTCCAACCGCCATGCAGAAGGCTCGCATTTTCACCTTCGGCAAATATCGCGGTAAGTATCATGCCCATGATTCCGCCCACTCCGTGGCAGGCAAAAACATCGAGCGTGTCATCTATGCGCTTAAGGGGTTTCCAATGCACCATACAGTTGGAGACTATCGCCGCGACAAACCCGAAAAAGATGCTCTTGGGTACCGATACGAACCCGGCAGCGGGCGTTATGGCAACCAGGCCCACTACCGCTCCGATACAGGCGCCAAGCGCCGAAACCTTGCGGCCGTTGAGCCTGTCGAAAAATACCCACGTGAGCATTGCCGAAGCCGAAGCGATAGTAGTTGTGGCAAAGGCCATGGCTGCGGTATGATTGGCGGCCAGTGCAGAGCCCGCATTAAACCCGAACCAGCCAAACCATAACATGCCCGTGCCCAACAATACAAACGGAATATTGGTGGGAATGTATTCCAGGTTCTTACGTTTGCCCAACACAAGGACGCCCGCAATGGCTGCAAAGCCTGCACTCATGTGTACTACCGTACCGCCGGCAAAATCTTTTACTCCAAAATAGGCTCCTAAAAGCCCGTTGGGGTGCCATACCATGTGGCACAAAGGCGCATAAATGAGAAGGCAGAACAGGCAGATGAACATCAGGAATGATATGAACCGGATGCGCTCGGCCAACGCGCCGGTAATAATCGCAGGGGTAATGATTGCAAATTTCATCTGGAACAAGGCAAACAGGATAAACGGTATGGTGGTAGCCAACTGCATGTGCGGATGCTCGTCTACCCGGTCAAAGAAGGCAAAATCGGATGGGTTGCCAAATATGCCGTACAGCTTTCCGCCGATGGTGATCCCGACCGGATCGCCAAATGAGAGGCTGAAGCCAACCACCACCCACAAGAGGCTAATCACGCCAAGGCAGATAAAGCTTTTCAGCATGGTGGATATCACGTTCTTTTTGCCTACCATGCCTCCGTAAAAAAAGGACAGGCCGGGCGTCATCAGCAGTACAAGGCAGGACGCCGTAAGCAGCCAGGCAACATCGGCGGGCACTATGGCAGATGCTTGATTGAACGCACCGGAAGCCACGGCAGGATGATGCTGCCAGCAAAGTCCGCCTATAGCAGCTAATACGGTAATCCCGAATGCAACGATCCATCTTTTTTCAATTTTCTTATCCATACCCTTAAATTTTATAGGGTCAATTTAGTAAATTAAGAATTAGGACAATATAACCCCTTAGATTTTTACCCTTTCGATAAATACCCGCTTAAATTTATACCAGTATTAAACTTAATTCAGATTTTCACATGGTGGGTTATTATCTTTGCAAAAAAGCGCAACTATGGAAAAGTATCTGGACAAAACAATGTGGCCGCGCCGTGAGCATTTCGAATTCTTTTCAAAATTTGAGGAGCCCTTTTTCGGTATCGTAGCCAATGTCGACGTTACCCGGGCTTACGCTGCCGCGAAGGAGGGCGGGCATTCCTTTTTCCTTTATTATCTTCATAAGGTTGCAGCGGCCGTAAATGCCGTTGAAGAATTCCGCTATCGTATTTCCGGTGACGATGTTCTGATCTATGACCGCATCGATATATCGGCAACACTTACCCGGGAGGACAATACGTTCGGATTTTCGCTGATAGAATACCACGCAGCTTTTTCCGGCTTTCATGCCGGGGCAAAAGCCGAAATTGAACGCGTACGCAATACGCCCGGACTTTTTACTCGGAGCTTTGAAGCAGATAACCTCATCCATTTTTCTGCGATTCCGTGGGTAAGTTTTACTTCTCTTTCGCATGCGCGCAGCTTTACTCTGCCGGACAGCTGCCCCAAAATATCGGTCGGCAAAATGACGGAAGCCGATGGCAGGCGAACCATGCCGGTTTCGGTACACGTACACCATGGCCTCATGGACGGCTATCATGTAGGGCTGTTCTTAGAAAAGCTACAACAGGAACTCGACGCGATTTAACACTGCGGGACGCTAAAAGCCGTTGTTTCACGTTTGAAAATACTGTACTTTAACGCTTAGCAAATTGCATCCCATGAAAAAGATCTTTACCCTGTTGCTGCTTGCCGTTGTAACTGTAGTTTCAGGCCAAAATATTATCGGTTCCCAAAGCCTTGAGCTTAAAAAATCGCAGTGGTATTTCCGCTCCCTCCTGGCGCCCGACAGCCGCGAGATGCAGTTGGTCGCTTTCGTAGCCGACCGCCAGAAAGTGCATGCCCTGCGGTACAACGGCGCTGTGTTTTTTACTGACAGCCTTTCGGCAAATCGTCCGGAAAGCAGGTTTCAGGATATGGCAGGGTACAGCTACTATCAGGGCAATGCTTCTGTATACTGGGCTTCGCCGGACGCTAAGGAGTTTGAAGTGCAATCGTTCGATTTCGCCAACCGCGCAGTGGTGCAAAAGCATCTCACTGTTGATAAAGAAGATCGAGTACTGGCTTCTTATAGCGAGCGGGACCGATTTTATGTGGTAACCCTGCCCGAAGGTGAAAAAGATGTTATCCGCCTCTATAGTTTTAACGGAGGCGAGCCTGAACGGAATGATGTAGATTTCTCTGCCTTTTCGTTTGCAACAACATCAGGGAAGAAAACTACCCTCCGCGAGCTCTTGAAAGACAACGGCCTTCAGAAGATAGATGACCGGGCAATGACGGACCTCGCGACTGCTTCGGGCCGCATTAAGCTGTACAGCATGAACGGCACACTGCTGCTGACATTAGACCATAACAGCGATGCCACGCAGGCATTCATTATTGGGCCCGACTTTACCATTACGCAAAAAATAATTGCCCAACCTGCATTTACGGAAAAGGCTGATGGCAACTCGTTTTATCATGAAGGAAAACTATATCAGCTGCGTGTTAACGATGATGAGCTTGCTCTTTCGGCCACTTCACTTGCGGCTGGCAGCCTTATCAAAACGTACCGAGTAACCAAAAACGACAGCATTACGTTCAAAAACTCACCGCTTATCTCACAAACAGGGGCCGGAAACGTGCGTGAACTTCGCGATACCAAACGATTTTTACGAAGGCTGTCGGGTGCTGACCCTGCCCTGAGTGTGTACCACACACCCGATGACATTTTGATAACTGCAGGCGGTGTACGTAGTGTAATGCCCGCTGCTAATATTATTGCCGGCGTTACAATAGGCGCGGTAGCCATAGCAGCAGGCGGCGACGGCTCTGCAATAGGATTGTTGGAGGATGGCAGCGAGTTGCAGACCCTTTGCTTCGAGAGCCTGTTCGATGAAAATTTTGAGCATGAACCCTATCAGCAAATGCGGCTGGCGAGCGACTACATGGGCGAGTTCAGCGCCCGGAGCGGTACACTGTTCGGCTCTTCGATGACGCCGTTCCAGGACTATTTTATTATGGGATATTATGATACAAAATCCGGGCAATATGTAATGCGGAGCTTCCGCGACGATGCCGCCCGTTAAGACTATGAGAAACAAACAGGCATTCTTCTTTTTCATCGCGGTAGTGGCGCTAATGGCTGTGCTGGCCGACTTGTTGTTGTGGTTCAGCGTGACCGGTAGCGGCCACAGTTTTGAGCAGTCGCGGCAGGAATACCTTTCGTACTATCCCACAACATTGCAAAACGCGCGCCTGCTTACCGTAATCTCTATTTTACTGCTTACGCTTTCCGGGTTCGTATTCCTAACCTCTGCCCGCTCGCAACACCTGCGGGTAGGTGCCTCTATGCTGGGGCTTGTATGCGCGGTGTTGATGATGTGGAAAATATTTTCGTTGATGTAAATGCTTCCAGTCGCCTTTCACCCTATCTATAAGCATCCGCTTCCGGAAGGCCACCGCTTCCCGATGCTAAAGTATGAACTGCTTCCGCAACAGTTGCTGCACGAAGGCACTGTTACCGCATCAGATTTCTTTGCTCCCGGCCTTCCTGACATGACCCATGTTTTGGCAATACATAAAAAGGAGTATGTAGGCGATCTGCTGAACCTTACACTTGATGCACGTGCAGCACGCAAAATTGGCTTCCCGCTTTCGGCGGAGCTTGTAGAGCGTGAGCTGATCATTGCGCAGGGTACCATTTGGGGAAGCAAAATGGCGCTGAACCATGGCATCGCATTTAATATTGCGGGAGGGACCCATCATGCGTACAGCACTCATGGGGAGGCTTTCTGCCTGCTGAATGACCAGGCAATAGCAGCGCAATACCTGTTAGACAACCATCTCGCAAAAAAGATACTGATCATTGACCTGGACGTTCATCAGGGCAACGGTACTGCCGAAATATTTGCCGGGCGGGAAGATGTCTTTACTTTTTCGATGCATGGGAAAAGCAATTACCCTTTTAAAAAAGAGCAGTCCCATCTTGACATCGCACTGCCGGACGGAACGACTGATGCCGAATATCTTCAAATCCTGGCCGAAACCCTTCCGGCACTGATTGATACCCAAAAACCGGATTTTATCTTTTACCTGAGTGGAGTTGATATACTGGCGACAGACAAATTAGGAAAGCTCGGATGCACCATTGACGGTTGCCGCGAACGGGATGCCTACGTCTTTAAAATGGCAATGACGCATAGCATTCCTGTGCAGTGCAGCATGGGTGGTGGCTATAGCCCCGACATCAAAACCATCATCGAGGCGCACGCCAATACGTATCGCATAGCCGCTAATCTCTTCTGTTAAGTTTTGTTTAGGAAAAGGTTGAAAGTAATCGTTGCAATCGTTTTCGTCGAACTGTGCTAATCCAGACACCTGCGCTAAATGCTGATGTTATTACAGGCTAATTTAATTGATGAACAAATGTTTAATCTTTTATAAAAACGTTTAAACAAAAATTATTGTGATGTAATTTCGGGTAGTCATTTTAAAAATCTATAGTAATGAAAAAGAATTTTTTAAAACTATCCCTTCTCCTGTTGTTTACGGGAACTACATTAGTTTCCTGCAGCGATGACGACGGAAACAGCGTGCAGCCGCAAAGCACCATTGCCGATATGGTTGCCGCAAACAGTAATTTTTCTAAACTAAACCAGGCTTTGGGCAGAGCGGGGCTTGCGACCGTTTTAGACGGTGACGGGCAATATACCGTTTTCGCGCCAACCAATGCGGCGTTTGATGCCTATCTTACGGCAAACGGATATTCGAGTGTAGACCAGGTGCCGGTAACGGCCTTAAAAAATCTGCTTCTTAACCACGTTGTGGGCATGGAAGTAATGAGCAGCAATATTGCAACTGGCTATGTATCTACACTTTCGCCTATGATGGCCACCGAGAACTCTCCTAAAATCAGCATGTACATCATGAAATCGGGCAACACCGTAACGATAAACGGGGGCGCTGCCAACGGAGGATCGACGGTAACATCTGCCGATATGGATGCAAGCAACGGTGTGGTGCATGTAGTGGGCAATGTAATTGCGATACCTACCATTGTAAACCACGTAGTGGCAAACCCTGACTTTGAAACATTAAAGAATGTGGTTACGAGCACATCGGGCACATTTGGCGATCAAAGTGCGGTGCTTACTGCGCTTAGCAATGTAACTGCTTCTGCTCCGGTAACTCTTTTCGCACCAAACAACGCGGCCTTTACAGCGGCTACAACGGGTACAGGATTTGCCGTAGGCGCCACTCCTGCACAGGTATCAAAAGTATTGCAGTATCACGTCACTACCGCGGGCAACGTTCGCTCGAACCAGCTACAGAACAACCAGGCCATCCCTATGATGACGATGCCTTCTCAAGATGTAATGGTGATGCTTACGGGAAGCACTGTTGACATTAAAGATTCAGCAAACAACCTTTCAAGGGTTTACCAGGCAGATATCCAGGCCTCTAACGGCGTAATTCACGGAGTGAACAAAGTATTACAGCCCCAACTGTAATCCCTATATATTTTCATAGTGAAGAAGAGAGCTGCCCTGTGCGGCTCTTTTCATTTTAAGTTTACTTTAGGGCCTCCCACTGTGGCTGCACCCTGCTTAGCCACCACCAGGTAAGCGCCAGAAGTATCAGCTCGAGGCGTACCGTAAAATCGCCATCAATAAGGTATATAATGAAAGACGTGAGGCAAAGTACGATTCCCACAATTACGCTGATCTTTCCAAAGAAAATGGCTTTATCTTTTTCGAACCAGAGGAGATAGCCGGTATAACCATTGAGTACAAAAACAGGCACCAGCAACATCAGATTAAAAGGAAAGTTTACATCGGCGTCAATTCCGTAAAGCGAAATTGCAGGCCTGTTGCCAAAAAAAAGGTCGATGTTGCATAGCACGCCAACCACGGCAAGCAGCATGAACACCCAGCAAAAAAATTTAATCCACCAGGGCAGCAATGCCCGTCGGCGCAGATGGCTCAGCACTTCGGGCTCACCAAATAGCTTTATCATTGATATTCAAATTTTCAGGGCGCTAAATTAACAGATTTTTGGGAAACTGTCCGCTATTTAACAGCATACCCCAATCTCCGTTGCAAAAGCTATCTTTGTAAAAAATACAATTCGATGAAAATAGAGGTCTGGGGTGATATTATGTGTCCCTTTTGCTACATCGGTAAACGCCGGTTTGAGGAAGCGCTGAATAGCTTCCCGCATAAGGATAATGTACAGGTAGAATGGAAAAGCTTTCTCCTGAACCCGGAGATGGAAACCAATCCCGGCAAAAACCTGCACGAGTTCCTTGCGGCACACAAAGGCATACCATTGGAGGAAGCGCGCGAAATGAATGCCTACGTGTCGCGTATGGCCGAAGCCTCAGGGCTTACCTACAATCTGGACAATGCCATCCCGGCCAACAGCTTTAATGCCCACCGGCTGCTTCATTTTGCAAAACTGCACGGCAGGCAGGCTGAAGCAGGCGAGCTGCTTTTCAGCGCCTATTTTACAGAAGGCCAAAATATAGACGATGCAGGAACGCTGCTCTCCATCGCTTCTAAAGCAGGGCTCGACACTGCTGAATTTGCTAAGGCAATGGGTGAGGGTGCCTTCGCGCAGGAGGTAGTTACCGACATGCAGGAAGCGCAGGACCTAGGCGTAAGGGGGGTGCCATTTTTTGTCTTTAACCGCAAGTATGCCGTGTCCGGGGCTCAGGAGACCAACGCTTTTTTAGAAGTACTTGAAAAGGCATACGCCGAAACCATGGAGTAAACTTACTTACCAAAGAGCAACACCTCGCTTACCAGAACTTCGGTAATATAGCGTTTCTCACCGTTCTTGTCGTCATAGCTTCTATGGGTCAGCTTGCCCTCAACAGCAACTTCTTTGCCTTTGGTTACATACTTTTCTATGATCTCTGCCGTTTTGCCCCAGGCGGTTACCGTATGCCATTGGGTGTCGGTAATCTTCTCACCCTTATCATTATAATAACTCTCATTGGTAGCAATTACCATACGGGCCAGTTTTTTACCTTCAGGAAATGTTTTAATTTCAGGATTGCTGCCGGCATTACCGATAAGCTGTACTTTGTTTTTTAGTGCATTCATGGTGTATAAATATTTAAGTTGTTGTTAGTAGAAAATGTGTAGCTTTAACACAAGGCAAAGATGCCGAGGCCAGGTTGCATAATCCGGTAGCTAACTATTTATTATCGGTTGTAGCCATTTGTAAACATTTGTAAATGCGTATTAATAAAATTCTCTCCTTTGTAGCCTTAATTGGAGGGCTAATTATCCTGCTGATTGGCATTACTTTACAGTTAGGCAATTTTTATGATCAAAGCGATATTTTTACTAAAAACGGAGGGGCTGGAACAGGTACTATTAATGGCCCTGGTGCCATACTACTGGGGATTTCGGCGCTCTGCTTGTCCGCTAATTCCTACTACAACTACACAAAAATGAAAAAGCTTCATACACATCAAAAAGCACAGGAAAATGCCGAAGCCATGTATGGACAGAAAAAAGCCCGAAAAAATCTGGAGCGTCTTAGAAATATAAAAAGCAAAACCTAATTCGCATACCTTGATTTTCGGGCGAGCATCAGCAGCACCGCCGGAAAAAACACGATATGAAAGCGGTCGCTCTGCATACACGACATCCCGGATATGAAAAAGATGTACAGGATGAGGATCGAAATTGTTACTAATAGTGGCTCTTCTTTCTTAAACCGGAAAAGAATGAAAAAAGAAAATAACACGCCTATCGCCGTCAGCCCTATGGTTTGCAGCTTCGAGATCGCTTTAAACAGAAATTGAAAAACCGGGAAGTATGCGGTGCCATTTTCATTTTTGCAGTCGCTCACCACAAAGCTGCTCTTATGAGAGTTTGACCAGAGGCAGAACAGGTATGCCCTGCCCAGGTTTAGCGTATTATTTTTAAGCTGGTCCTTTAGGTCGGCCGCAGCCAGTTTATTAAATTCGTGTTCGCTCAAAGTGGCCATGTGCTTAGAACGTTCGTCCCTCCCCGGCACATATTCGGCACCAATGCGGTAGCTGTATGCTTTATCCCCTAAATAGTTATAATACGTTGTAGCCCCGATATAACTTATCGTATAGTCGCCATACGTTTTTTTCATCAGATGCAATTGCATGCCAATCAGCAGGAAACCTGAGATGATCAACAGCACATAACCGGACAGTACCAGTTGTTTTATTTTTGGGAGAAACCATAAAAGTAACAGGAGCGCGAGCCCAAATGCAACAGGTTTTACAAGCGTTTCCAGTGAAAGGATAAAAATTGCGAAGGCAGCAAACTTAATTTGATGTGATTGATAGTACCTGTCCATACACCAGATTGCCCCGGTAAGCCCGAAGATGAATATGGGCTCTGGCACAAACCGGAATGCATTGGCCAGGTTGCCAATAAGCAAAAAGAACGCCAGTGCAACCACGAAAGCTTTTTTCCGGTTGCTCCTTGCAGATATTATTTTAAAAAGCAATATTGCGGTGAAGAACCAGCAAAGGAAATTAAGGCTTAGCCCCCAGGTTATTACAGCCTGATCTGATGCGTTAAAAAGATAGGGCAATCCCTGAATAGCTGCTATAAGCAAAGGACGGTTGTTGTCGGGCAGGCCGTTGTGATACAGCAATTTCGCAGCATAAAGATAGCTCGGATCATCGCCTACCTGCGAGAGGGCCGGGGCAAGCTGGATCGCCCAGGAAAAAAAAAGCCCCCAGGCCAATGCAATGGCCGCCAATAGATATTCATACTTTATCTTTGCCAACATCGTTACCTAAAACGTTTAAATGAAAAAACTTTCTGTATTGGTGCCCGTGTACAACGAAGCGCCAACCGTGCACAAGATACTTAAGAAAATCAATAATGTGCAGCTTCCCGGGGAAATTGAAAAAGAAGTCATTGTGGTTGACGACTGCTCTACAGACGGCACGGCCGATGCTGTAAACAATTTTGCCCGGAGCGAAGGTATGCCGCTTGTTTTTTTCAGGCACGCAAAGAACCAGGGTAAAGGCGCAGCGCTGCATACAGGCATACAGGCTGCTACGGGCGATTATATCATTATTCAGGATGCCGACCTGGAGTATGATCCTGAAGAATATAAGATCCTGCTGCAGCCGGTACTCGATGGCCATGCCGATGTAGTATACGGGTCGCGCTTTATGGGGGGCAATGCGCACCGCATCCTTTTCTTCTGGCATACAATCGGGAATAAACTGCTTACCTTTTTGTGCAACATGTTCTCTAACCTCAACCTGACGGATATGGAAACCTGTTACAAGCTTTTTGACGCACGGGTATTAAAGTCGCTACACCTGAAAGAGAAGCGTTTTGGCTTTGAGCCTGAAGTAACTATAAAAGTGGCCAGGGTAAAAAAGGTGCGGTTTTATGAAGTTGGCATTTCATATTATGGCCGGACCTATGATGAAGGTAAAAAGATAAACTGGAAAGACGGCTTTCATGCTATTTACTGTATTATCAAATATGGGCTGCTGAGAATGTAAGCGCCTTAACCTTTCGCAAACATTTACAAACGGCATTTTTTATTACCTTTAGTAAAAACTGAGAAATGCAGGCAGAGATAAGCAAAGTAGAGTTGCGAAACCTTCGTATAGAAGATTATCAGGAACTGCGCATGAGTATGCAGCATGCGTATACCGGCGCTGATATGGAGATGGATGAGCCTTACTGGGGCTTGGGCGACATCAAGCGTTTGCTGAAAATATTCCCCGAAGGCCAGCTGGTGATATTGGTAGATGGCAAAGTGGTAGGCAGCGCGCTCTCTATCATTGTCGACTATAAAAAGGCAACCTCAAGCCATACCTACGAAAAGATAACGGGCAATTACTCTTTTTCTACCCATGATTATGATGGTGAGGTGCTGTACGGCATCGATGTTTTTATAGACCCTGCGTACAGAGGGTTGCGCCTGGGCCGTCGTTTGTATGATGCAAGAAAGGAACTCTGTGAGCAGCTTAACCTTAAGAGCATCATTTTTGCAGGGCGGATGTCTAACTACAATGACTATGCTTCCGAAACCACTCCCAAGCAGTATATAGACAAGGTCCGCCTTAAAGAGGTGTATGACCCGGTACTCTCTTTCCAGCTTAGTAATGATTTCCACGTGATCAAGATCATGCGCAATTACCTGGAAGGCGACAACGACTCGCAGGATTATGCCGTACTGATGGAGTGGAATAATATTTATTACGAAAAAGACCCCAAGCTCATCAATGCCCGTAAAAGCGTGGTGAGGCTTGGCCTTGTACAATGGCAGATGCGCCCGCTTGCCAACCTTGAAGCGCTGTTTGAGCAGGCCGAATTTTTTATTGATGCCGTGTCCGGCTACGCCGCAGATTTTGCGCTGTTCCCGGAGCTGTTTGTGGCTCCGCTGATGGCCGATTTCAATCACCTGAGTGAGGCCGACGCTATACGCGAAATTGCACGCTATGCCGAACCAATACGCAAGCGTTTCCAGGAAATGGCGATCTCTTACAACATAAACATCATTACCGGCAGCATGCCGCACGTAGAAGAGGGCAACCTGTATAATGTCGGGTTTTTGTGCAAGCGCGACGGAAGCAGCGAGATGTACACCAAAATACACATTACTCCCAACGAGGTTAACTACTGGGGGATGAAAGGCGGCAACGAGATACGCACTTTTGATACCGACTGCGGGCGCATTGGTATCATGATATGTTATGATGTGGAATTCCCCGAGCTTTCGCGCCTTATGGCCGATGAAGGGATGGAAATGCTGTTTGTACCCTTTCTTACCGATACTCAGAACGGCTATACCCGCGTGCGCCATTGTGCACAGGCAAGGGCCATAGAAAACGAATGCTATGTGGCTATTGCGGGCTGCGTGGGCAACCTTCCGGGAGTAAACAACATGGACATACAGTATGCACAGACGGCTGTTTTCACTCCGTCGGATTTTAGCTTCCCCAGCAATGGTATAAAAGCAGAAGCTACGCCTAATACCGAAATGACTATAATTGTAGACTGTGACCTCGACCTGCTGCGGGAGCTGCACGAATTCGGCAGCGTGCGGATACTGAAAGACCGGAGGCAGGACCTCTACAAACTGAAAAAGAGCGCACTTGCCCAAAAGACGTTAGAGGAACCTGCCGAAACCGATATGGCTACAGAAGCAAAAGCCCCCCGCCTCGCAGAAGAGAAAACGCTGAAGGCTAATGCCGCAAAACCGCCTAAGGCTATTACCGGCAGTGCAAAGCCCGCCCGGAAAAAATCAAAATAAGATGGAAAAGAACTGCCCCGAATGTGGCGAAAAGATCATGGGTCGCGAAGACAAGAAGTTTTGCAGTGATGCCTGCCGCAATGCCTGGAACAACAAGATCAATAAGGACAGCAACAATTATATGCGCAACATCAACAACCTGTTGAGGCGCAATTACCGGATACTGTCTGAACTGAATACCGAGGGAAAAACTAAGGTGCCTAAAAACAAGCTCTCTTCGCGCGGGTTTGACTTTGATTATTTTACCAATGTATTGCACACCCGCAACGGCAATACCTACTATTTTGTGTATGAACAGGGATATATGCCCTTAGAAAATGAGATGTACATACTGGTAAAAAAGGACATTTAGCCAGCCTAATGCTTCATCATGGCATCATAAAGCATCTTATCATAAATGCACCCCAACTCTTTGATAAGCATAGCGAAAAGCGCAACAAATACGATGAGATAAACAAACCGTGCAAAGGATTTCCGATGCTTCTCGCTGTTTATGAGACGTAGTGTTGTAAATTCGTACAGCAGAAAGCTCTGCCCTGCTGTAATGACCAGAACTGTGAATACCGAAAGTATCAATTTTGTTTAGTTAGTGCCTTCAAATAAACTAAAACAAAACACAATACCACGGCGGATTATCCGCCATTAACATTTTTTTAAACATTTTTTTTAACAATTGTTGAGCTATCAAAATGACTGATACAAATGCTATTGCGATTCTGGGGTGCGGATGGTTGGGCCTCCCGCTCGCGCTTCGCCTTATTAACAACGAGATCAGGGTAAAAGGCTCGTCCACATCAGATGGGAAAGTTGCCTCGCTGACAGAAAGCGGCGTAGAGCCCTTTGTTATCCGCTTTACCGGCTCCGGAATTACCGGTGATATAGACGGATTGCTTCAGGACTGCGGGATCCTTATCATCACTACCCCGCCCGGGAAAACCGAAGGGCCTTTTGATGATGCCATTGCTACCCTCATACCATATATAAAGAAATCCGGCATACGCAGGGTGATGATGATCAGCTCCACATCGGTGTACGGAAAAAATACCGGGATTGTTTCACACGAAACAATACCTCTTCCCGAAACATCTAACGCAGTGGCTCTCCTGAAAGCCGAAAAGCTGCTTAGTGATGAGCAGGCTTTTAAAAGCACCATCGTAAGATTTGGCGGGCTTACGGGAAAAGAGCGCCACCCGGTAAAATTCCTCGCCGGCAAAAAAGGCCTGACGGATGGCGATGCACCGGTAAACCTGATCCACCTCAACGATTGTATCGGGATCATAACAACTATTCTGAACAAAGACGCATGGGGATATACGTTTAACGCTGTGTGGCCTTCGCATCCCCCTAAGAGGGCATATTACCGAGAAAAGGCTGAAGAGTATGGACTCGAACCCCCAACATTTTTAGCCGGCGGCGAAGATGGCAAAGTAATAACAGATGGGTTGGTATCTACATATTTAGATTACAAATATACCATAAGGCCGTAAACGAAAACTGCCCCGGCGCTGTGAAGCGTCCCGGGGCAGATATTTCTTTAGTTGGTTGCCGTAAATTAATTAACAATTATTAACATTTCATGGCGGAAAATCCGCAATTAACAGTTTTTCTCAAAAAAAAATCCCGCTACACGATAATCATGTAGCAGGATAGTGTAAATAACTAAAAACTATCTTTTAAATATAGCCTTGCCGGCGTGCTTCTTTGATAAGATCTTCATCGTCGCCGTCTACCTCGAGCAGTCGTTTAATACGGTATTTACGCTTTTCGATTCCGCTGTTTGATAGCGGGATATAGCGGTCAAGGCTCTTATTTCGAACGCCATTCGCCAGAAGACGTATGATCTGGATATCGGTCTCGTCCAGCGCAATACCCTGCGAATGCTTTTTACGGAAAGAGCTTATTACTTTGGAATAGTACACGCCACCCGACAGTATAGAGGTAAACCCGTCAATCAGGTCCTGCGTCGTACAGTCGCTTTTATTTATGAATCCTTCGGGATCTATCTTATCCAGTATCCTCCCGATAATGTCTACCTCTTTGTGCATGGTCATCATTACCACTTTACAGGACGGCATCTGCTGGCGGATCATTACGGCCATATCTTCACCGGAATACAGTTCCTTTTCGGCAAACTGCGGGATACTGTAATCTATAACGGCAATCTCGAACGGATCCTGGCTGTGCTTTAAGATTTGTTCGTACGCCGACTTGCAGTCTATAGCCCGTATAAACCTGAGCTCAGTCTGTTCTTCCACTATTGCCCTGAAGATAGAATGATATCCTTCCAGCACAACCCCATGATCATCAATCGCCAAAACCTGCAACACCTTTTTCAAGAAGTAGTAATTATCTTTTAGTTAGCAAAATTAAATCATCGTGAAATAAAAAAATTGCGGAAAATCCGCCTTTTTAACAAGTGATAATTTCGCTTGAAATTACAAAAAAACCCGTGTTTTACCACGGGTTTTGTTATAAATTTTTACCAAATTTTTACCCTTTTGTCCGGCGGCAGGTACATTCCGTCTCCTTCCTTAATACCGAAGGCATCGTAAAACGCATCTACATTCTGCAACGGAACGTAGGCACGGTACATCCCCGGCGAGTGCGGATCGGTCTTTACCTGGTTCTTAATCGCCTCGTCACGGGCCTTCGTTCTCCATATGGTAGCCCACGAAATAAAGAAGCGCTGTTCCGGTGTATATCCATCAATCAGCCCGGGGCTGCCTTTCTCTTTAAGATAAAGCTGAAGGCCATCGTAGGCCGCATTTACACCGCCAAGGTCGCCAATGTTTTCTCCAAGCGTAAACTTACCGTCTACATAAATGCCCGGCAGCGGCTGCAGCTGGCTGTATTGTGACGCGAGTGAGCCACCCAGGCCTGTAAACTTCTCAAGGTCTTCATCGCTCCACCAGTTAACAAGGTTACCATCGGCATTAAACCGCGAACCCGAATCGTCAAAGCCATGCGAGATTTCATGCCCGATAACCGCACCGATACCTCCGTAGTTCACAGCCTCATCAGCACGATAATCATAAAACGGCGGCTGCAGGATGCCCGCAGGGAAAACAATTTCGTTGTAAGAAGGATTAAAGTAGGCATTAACAATTTGCGGAGCCATATGCCACTCATCCTTATCCACCGGTTTATTTAATTTCTGAATATCTTCATTCCAGTTCCAGCGCGATGCCGCCGTCATGTTGCTGAAGAAACTTCCGCCATCGGCCACGTCGTTTATCGTGAGCGCAGAGTAGTCTTTCCATTTGTCAGGATAGCCTATCTTTACTTTAAGCCTGCGCAGTTTGGCAATTGCGTTCTCACGGGTAGACTTGGCCATCCACGGCAGCCTGTTGATGCGGTTTTCAAATGCGAGCATTACATTTTTGATCATGCTTTCGGCTTTTACCTTCGCTTCGGCAGGGAATTTTTTCTCCACATAAAGCTTTCCAAGCGCTTCGCCTACGCTTCCATTGATGGTAGCAAGGGCGTTCTTATCACGCTTTTCCTCTTTAAGGGCACCACGCAGGGTCTTGTTGTAGAACTCCCAGTCGGCGGTTTCTATATCAGTAGAAAGGTATCCTGATGCATGATTGATAAGTGTCCACTTCATATAATCGCGCCATGTGGCGGCATCACCTTTGGCAAACGTTTGCTGTAAAGCCTCCATGTATTTTGGCTGCGATACAATAAGTGTATCTACCTTCCCAATGCCCACACCTTTAAGGTAGGCTTCCCAATTGATGGCAGGAGTAAGTTTTTGCAATCCGGCAATCGTCATCGGGTTGTAGCTCTTGCGGGCATCACGGCGCTCTACCCTGTCCATCCTCGGCTGCGCCATAGCTGTTTCGAGCGCAAGAATGTTTTTAGCGCTTACCGCTGCCTGCTTATCGTTATAGCCTAAATACTTAAGCATGCGCGCTACGTGCAGCACATACTTTTCGCGTTTTTCTTTCGAGTCGGCATCATCAGAAACATAGTAGTCCCTGTCAGGCAAGCCAAGGCTGCCCGGACTGATGTAAACCACATTGCGGTTACTGTTCTTCGAGTCGGCGCCTATACCGGCTCCAAAAAAGCCCAGTCCTCCTTCAGGTTCCATCTCCGTTAGCAAAGCCTGCAGGTCTTTTACCGTCTTCACTTTATCGATCTTCGCGAGGTAAGGTTTTAGCGGCGCAATCCCTTTTTTGTTTCGCGCCACAGTATCCATGATAGTGCGGTAAAGGGCGGCAGCTTTCCACTGGTCGGTGCCTTTCTTCAGGTTCTTGTTACCGGCAGCTTCTTTCAAGATGGCCAGTGCATCATTATTGGTGGTTTCCCTAAGCTCGTCAAAGCTACCCCAGCGTGTTTTGTCGCCCGGTATTTCGGTGTTATCCACCCACGTACCGTTAACATAACGGAAAAAATTATCCGACGGCTTCACCTTCTTATCCATATAAGAGAGGTTGATGCCCGGGTGCTGCTGTGCCTGTGCAATGGCGGCGCCAAATACAAGGGCAGCAAGGGCTAATCTTTTTGTTTTCATAAAAAATCCTGTTGTTTAATGCAAAAATATAAAGTTGTACCGAAAATGCGTGCCAATATCGCAACACTATGTTAGTTATCGCTTACTTTAACACCGCAGGCACATCGTATTAGTAGCAGTTGTTGCATTTTCGTTTCGTAATTTTGCAGCAAATTTTTTCACTATGCTTTCCAGGCTTAAAAAATACCGGCTGTTCATCTTCGTAATGCTTTCGCTATCGGCCGTAATACTTACCTTGTTTTACTTTGCCTTAAAGCCAAAGAAAACACTAAAGATATACAACCCCGAAGATGTGAACCCTGAGCTGGTAGACAGTACGGTTCAATATATAGGCAAAGGCCACCGCATTGCAGATTTTGCATTTGTAAACCAGAACGGCAATACCATAACCAATAAAGATTATGCCGGAAAGGTATATGTGGCCGATTTCTTTTTTACCACCTGCCCCACCATCTGCCCAAAGATGACCACCAATATGGCATGGCTGCAGGAGAGGATAAAGAATAACCCCAAGGTAATGCTGCTTTCGCACTCGGTAACTCCGGATATCGACAGCGTACCCGTACTGAAGGCTTACGCCAAAGAAAAAGGCGTGATAGACGGCAAGTGGAACCTGGTGACTGGCAATAAGAAAGACATTTACTACATAGCACGAAAATCGTATCTGGCGGTAAAGACTACCTCATCTAAAGAACTGTATGACATGGTGCATACCGAAAATTTTATCCTGGTAGACCAGCATGGCCGAATCCGTGGTTTTTATAATGGCACAAACCTTGACCGCGACGTGAAAGGAGAGAAAAATGTACAGGATCTTCTGGAGGATATTAATTGGCTTTGCGAGCACGAAAATTAGCGTTGTTGGTTAAATTTGTGTAAATTTGCAATCTTAATCTGTTCTAAATAAACGCAAACGCTTTGAAAACCACACTCGCTACAATGTGCAAAGGCCAGAAAGCCGTAATCACAGGGTTTGACGTGGATGCTATCCCTCTCAAACTGCTGGAGATGGGGTGCCTTCCCGGCAGCGTGGTAGAGCTTTTGCAGGTGGCTCCTTTGGGCGACCCTATTTATATCAACGTTAGTGACAGCCACGTAGCCATAAGGAAAGAGACCGCCGCTGAGATTGATGTTGAGCTGCTAATGACATAGTTTAATGGCTGTCCGTACTATAAAAATTTCCCTTATAGGTAACCCTAATACCGGTAAGACCTCGGTATTCAATCAGCTTACGGGGCTCAACCAGCAGGTAGGCAATTATCCGGGCATTACGGTAGAGCGCAAAGAGGGTTCAGTAAAACTTCCCGAAAATATCAAGGGTACTATTGTAGACCTTCCGGGCACCTACAGCCTCAACGCCAGCTCTATGGATGAGAATGTGGTAATAGAGCTGCTGCTGAACCGTAACGATCGTGATTTTCCCGATGTTGCTGTTGTGGTAACCGATGTTGAGAACCTGAAACGGAACCTGCTTCTTTTTACCCAGATAAAAGACCTTGAGATCCCTACCATCCTCGTCATCAATATGGCCGACCGGATGGAAAAGCGCGGCATTACGCTGGACATTCCGTACCTTGAAGAAAGGCTGCGTACTAAAATTGCACTGGTAAGCTCACGAAAAGGAATCGGGATCGACAAGCTAAAAGAGCTTATCATTAATTACGAGAGCCTGTCAACCGAGCCGTGCCTTAACGCATCTGAAATAGACCCCGATTATTTTGACCGCCTGCGTAAGGCATTCCCGAACCAGCTTTTATACAAGCTCTGGCTCGTGATTACGCAGGACGTAAATTTCGGCCGGCTGGAGCGCAACGAGCTGGAGAACCCCTCGTTTACCAAATCCCACTCCGAGTTAAAGCGGCTGCAGCAGAAAGAAACCATCAAGCGATACCAGTTCATTAATGATGTACTAAAACTCGGGCTGTACATAGATACCGCAAAAGCAAATGACATACGTGCCAAACTGGACAGGGTGCTTACGCATAAAATATTTGGTTATGTGATCTTTTTCGGCATCTTAATGGCCATCTTCCAGTCGATCTTTTCGTGGTCGAGCGTGCCAATGGATATGATCGATGAAGGTTTTGCATGGTTAGGAAATTACGCCTCAGAACACTTGCCACCCGGCAAGCTTACCGAGCTTATCGCGCAGGGCATCATCCCCGGTATTGGTGGTATATTAATATTCATCCCGCAAATTGCCTTCCTGTTCCTGTTCATCTCGGTGCTGGAAGAAAGCGGCTACATGAGCCGCGTAGTTTTCCTCATGGACCGAATCATGAAGCGCTTCGGCCTTAGCGGAAAAAGCGTGGTACCACTTATCTCGGGCACAGCCTGCGCCATCCCGGCGATCATGGCGGCCCGGAATATTGAGAACTGGCGCGAAAGGCTTATCACAATGCTGGTTACGCCATTTACAACCTGCTCAGCCAGGCTACCGGTATATGCCATCCTGATATCACTTATTATCCCTGACCGAAAATTGCTGGGCATATTTAACCTGCAGGGGCTCACGCTTATGCTGCTTTACCTGCTTGGCTTTGGCGGGGCCATCCTTGCGGCTTATATCCTCAACAAAATACTTAAGACAAAACATAAAACTTTCTTTGTTGCCGAGATGCCCAACTACAAGCTGCCACTGGCTAAGAATGTAGGCATTACGGTATTAGAAAAAACAAAGGCCTTTGTATTCGGCGCCGGAAAGATCATCCTTGCCCTCTCCATCATTATCTGGTTCCTTGGGTCGCATGGCCCCGGCAGCACCTTTGGCAACGCAGAGCAGATCGTAGCATCGCAACCGCATAACGTGGCCGTTTCACCCGATCAGCTTAAAGACCAGGTGGCAGCCTACCAGCTGGAGAATTCTTACATCGGTATCATGGGCCGAAAGATAGAACCTGTGATACGCCCTTTGGGTTATGACTGGAAGATAGGCGTAGCGATTGTATCGTCTTTTGCTGCGCGCGAGGTATTCGTAGGAACGCTTGCCACCATCTACAATATTGGAAGCAGCGATGATGAAGCTACCATCAAGCAGCGTATGACGGCTGAAGTAGATCCTGAAACGGGCAAAAAGGTTTTTAACTTTGCCACCGGTATATCACTGTTGTTGTTCTATGCCTTTGCAATGCAGTGCATCAGTACGCTCGCCATCATCAAGAAAGAAACCAATTCCTGGAAATGGCCTGCCATACAGCTTGTTTTCATGAGCGGATTCGCCTATCTTGTGTCATTGGTGGCATACCAATTGCTAAAGTAATTCTATGGACATACAGGAAATCATCGTATATATACTGGTTACAGCGGCGGCTGTTTTCCTCGTGAAAAAATTCTTTTTCAAAAAGAAGAAAAAACATGGCTGTGGCGGTGACGACTGCAAGTGCGGTTAATTCCTACTTTCCTTTAACAATCAATAGGGGAATGCTTATTTTGTGGCGTACGCTGTTTACAGTGGTTCCCAATACAATATCCTTGAGCAGGTTATGCCCGTGCGCACCCATTATCAGGATATCAAAAGTACCTTCATTTACAATCGCCGGAATCTGCTCTTTTGGGCTGCCGAAGCTTAGGCGGATATTAACAGTATACCCCCTTTCCTCAAGGTTTTGCTTGTATTGCTCAAGGTATTCCTGATCACTTTGCGATTCATAATCTTCTGCCTGGCTGCCGTGTACCAATGCCCCAACCGTTTCAACGATATGTATGAATGTGTACTTTGCCTCGGTGCCACCCATCTGTAATGCACTTGAAATACTTTTCGAATCCGTTCCTGAAAAATCAAGCGCGACGGCAATGTTGCGATATACTGTACGCTCGGGCAACTCCATTATAGCGGACGGATTCAGGTGCGGGCCAAGCTTTGCTTCGCGGCGCTTCCGTTGCACAAAAGGTTCAATGATAATATAAAGCAATAAAAGACCTGCACCAATTGCAATGGGCACCACAAATATCCAGATGTAAACCGGTTCTTCGGCATCGGCAACCCAACCGGAAATTTCGTCCCATATCAGTTTACCATTTAGTGAGACAATTACCGCAGCAATAAGCCAGGAAGCGATTTTCGTGATGGTGCCAATGGCAAAGCCCTTCATCTTGTTATTGTCGCTCACAAAATGGATAAGCGGGATGATGGCGAATCCCAACTGCAGGCTGAGCACCACCTGGCTGAAAACGAGCAGGCTGCCGGTAGCATCTTCACCAAAATATAAAATAGTAAATACCGCCGGCAGTATGGCCAGAAGGCGTGTGATGATGCGGCGTACCCACGGCTGTATACGCAGGCTCAGGTAGCCCTCCATCACAATTTGCCCGGCGAGTGTTCCGGTAATGGTAGAGCTTTGCCCGGCGGCAATAAGCGCTAACGCAAACAGGGTTGCCGCCGCACTGCCCAACATGGGTTCGAGAAGTTTGTGGGCGTCTTGTATATCGGCGATGTCGTGGTGCCCGTTGGCAAAGAAGGTTGCACCCGCAAGCACTAATATCGCAGCGTTGACAAAAAATGCCAGGTTCAGCGCAATTACCGAATCGACAAAATTATATTTGATCGCCTGCTTAATGCCTTTCGCAGTCCGGTCGAATTTCCGGGTTTGGACGAGGGACGAATGCAGATACAGGTTGTGCGGCATTACCGTTGCTCCAATAATACTTATTGCAATATATAGCGCAGCAGTGTTGGGCAGCGACGGAATAAGCCCGGTAGCCACTTCGGCGATATCGGGCTTGGCGAAGAAAATCTGTGCCAGGAACGAAAGGCCTATAACGGCGATAAGCCCGATGATGAACGCTTCCATTTTCCGGATGCCTTTGTTCATCAGGAACAGCAGCAGGAAGGTGTCGAGCATGGTAATCCCAACACCCCACAAGAGCGGCAGCCCGAAGAGTAACTTAAGCCCGATTGCCATACCTAATACTTCAGCCAGGTCGCACGCGGCAATCGCAATTTCGGCAAAGCCATATAAAATGTAGTTGACGCCTTTAGGATACGTTTCACGCGAGGCCTGCGCCAGGTCGCGGCGGCTTACAATGCCCAGGCGCGCACTCAGCGATTGCAGCAGCAGCGCCATAATGTTGCTCATCAGCAGTACCCACAGCAGCCTGTAGCCAAACTGGCTTCCACCGGCAATATCGGTGGCCCAGTTGCCGGGGTCCATGTAGCCTACGCTGATCATGTAGGCGGGGCCAAAGAAGGCAACGAGGCGTTTCCATAGCGAAGTGTCCTGCCGTATGGCAACCGACTCATGTACTTCTTCCAGCGAATGGCTGTTGTGGCTCTCCATGCTAAACAGGCTTTACGTAAAGATTGGACGCAATTTTATTGGAAACGTTCACGGGCTTGCCGTTTACGTTCAGGGTAAGCGACTGGTCAAAATCTTCGCGTGCGGTAACGGCAATGGCGGAACCTAAAGCGATCTGCTGCTTATCGAGGTATTGCAAAAACGCCGAGGAGCTATCTTTTACGCCCACGCAGATACCTTTGCTACCCACAGTCATATCGCTTAGTACTTGTTTCTCTATCTTCTTAATATTCCCTTCGCGGTCCGGAATTGGGTCGCCGTGAGGATCGGCAGTCGGGTACCCCAGGAACTCCTCAAGCTTATCCGTAAGCTTTTCGCTTTTGATATGCTCAAGCTGCTCGGCCACGTCATGCACTTCATCCCAAGAAAAGTCGAGCTTTTCACGGAGGAACACTTCCCACAGCCTGTGCTTGCGCACAATCATCAGCGCCATGAAGCGCCCTTGTTCAGTAAGCATTACGCCCTGGTATTTTTTATATTCGACCAGGCCCTTATCGGCCAGCTTCTGGATCATATCGGTAACAGAAGACGGCTTGCTCTCCATGGCACCCGCTATGGCGTTGGTAGTAACACCCTTGGCTGCGCCTATGGACAGATGGTAGATAATCTTGAGATAATTCTCCTCAGAATACGTCATTTAAAACACAATTACACACAAATATAAACAAATTTTTAGGCACGCCTAAATACTAAGACTACTAAAGTTATTATAAATACGTAATTTTGAAGAGATGAAGCATTACGATTACATTTTTGCAGGGGCCGGCCTTGCTTCCCTGATGGTTGTTTACAGGATGGCGGTAAGCGGAAATTTCGGTGAAAAATCTATCCTTTTAATCGACCCTTCTCCAAAAAACACAAATGACCGTACTTGGTGCTTTTGGGCAGACCGGCTTACCGACTGGGACGGCATCACTTTTCGTGAATGGAAAACAGCGACATTTGCAGCCGATAGTTTTAGTCGTGAACTGGACTTTGGCAATTACAAATACCACATGGTTCGCGGAATCGACTTTTACAGGTTTGTTTTAGCCGAACTTCAAAGACATCCCAATATTGCGTTTGCACAGAAAAGGGTCGTCTCGTTTCAGGACCAGAAAGAACGTGTGAGCGTGGTTACCGATACTGACACCTTTACCTGCAACAAGCTTTTTAACAGCATCTATCATCCGGAAATACCTGCCTCGCAAACCAGATACCCCGTGTTACAGCAGCATTTTATCGGGTGGCACGTGAAGACAGAACATCGGGTATTTAGTCCGGGAGTGCCCACCTTTATGGATTTCTCCGTAGAGCAAAAGGGCAATACGCGTTTTATGTATGTCCTGCCTTTTGATGAACGCGAGGCAATTGTCGAGTACACGCTATTCTCTGAAAAGCTACTGCCGAAACAGGAATATGTGGATGCCATAAAGGATTATCTTCTGGATAAAGGCGCGGGTAAATTTGAACTCATCGATACCGAAAGCGGAAGCATCCCGATGACCTCCTACCCGTTCTGGAAAAACAATACTTCCAACATCCTGAACATCGGCTCGGCCGGGGGGTGGACAAAAGCCAGCACGGGATACACGTTCCGCAATGCAGACAAACTTTCAGCGAGGCTGACGGATTTCCTGCAACGGGAAGCCGACCTGAAGAAATTCCACCGCAAAAACCGCTTTTGGTTTTACGATCTGCTGTTGCTGGACATTCTATATAAACGTAATGTGTTGGGCGGCAAAATCTTTGCCTCGATGTTTCGTGATGGCGATGCAGCGCTGGTTTTCCGGTTCCTTGATGAGGAGACCACAGTAGCGGAAGACCTGAAAGTGATCCTGAAATGCCCGAAAGCGCCCTTTATCAAAGCGGTTATGCGACGCCTCTTTCATCTGTAACAATTTTAATTACAATTATAGCTGCTGCATGATTTTTGATTACCTTTGCCGTAACTATTAATTTGTTTAGCTATGTATCCAGAAGAACTTGTAAAGCCAATGCGCGCCGAACTGGCCGACGCCGGTTTTAAAGAACTACATACGGCCGGCGAGGTAAAAGACGCGCTTTCGGCCAAAGGCACTACCCTTGTAGTAGTAAACTCTGTGTGCGGATGTGCGGCACGCAATGCACGCCCGGGCGCTAAAATGAGCCTTACCGGCGAAAAGAAGCCTGACAGCCTTATCACGGTTTTTGCCGGTGTTGATAAAGATGCCGTAGACGCTGCCCGTGAAATGATGTTCCCTTTCCCTCCGTCATCGCCAAGCATGGCTTTGTTTAAAGATGGTGAGCTGGTACACATGCTGGAGCGCCACCATATTGAAGGCCGCCCTGCAGAAATGATCGCAGAGAACCTACAGGACGCTTACCAGGAATTCTGCTAAGCAGCTTCCCTGACTAAAACATAAACCACGCCATTCGCGTGGTTTTTTTATCACTTTTGCCACGAACTACACTAATTGTCACGATCCTACTCGTTAAGAAAGAGGGTGCAATTCGTGATATTCGCGGCTGCATCTACGTCAACTATGCCTGCATACTAAAAATTTTCACATTGTGGAAAAAACGCACTACTTTTACGCGAATTTTTCTATAACACCATGGAGAAGATACTTTCGTATCCCATATCTGTACTATACTGGCTTGTTTTTTTCCTGCTGCTGGTGATCTTTCATCCCATTCAGTGGATATGTTACAATGTTTTTGGTTACCAGGCACACAAAAAGAGCGTCGACATTCTGAACTTAGGCCTGGTACGCTGCACGCATATATTAGGCACTACTTATACGATTGAAGGCAGGGAACAGATACCTACAGGTGTTCCGCTCATTATTGTGGCCAACCACCAGAGCATGAACGACATCCCGCCGATCATTTGGTTCCTTAGAAAATTCCACCCTAAGTTCATCAGCAAGAAAGAACTTGGCAAAGGCATACCGAGCGTGTCTTACAACCTGAGGAAAAGCGGTGCCGCACTTATTGACCGTAAAGATCCAAAACAGGCGCTGCCGGCCATTAAAGAACTGGCGCAGTACATAGAAAAGCACAAGCGCGCCGCCGTAATATTTCCCGAAGGAACACGCAGCAAAACGGGCGAACCGAAACGCTTTGCCGAGAGCGGACTAAAAATCCTCTGCAAATTTGCACCTTCGGCATACATTGTGCCTGTAAGTATAAACAATTCATGGAAGCTGTTTAAGTTCGGGAAATTTCCCCTGGGGCTTGGCAGCCATATCACATTAACGATTCAGGAACCTTTTGCCATACAGCATATTCCTTTTGAAGAAGTGATGGAAAGAACAGAAAGAGAAGTAAAACAAGGAATTAAAAATTAAAGATATATGTCGGCACACAATGTAAGGCTGGAAGTAATGAAGCTGATGGAAAAGGATATAGACACCTTTGTAGATGAGTACCTTATCCCGGTAGAAGATATATGGCAGCCTACCGATATGCTGCCTAACTCGCAGAACGAGAACTTTTTTGAAGAAGTAAAAGAACTGCGCGAAATAGCGAAAGACCTGCCCTACGATTTCTGGGTAACGCTTGTGGGCGATACTATTACCGAAGAAGCGCTGCCTACCTATGAGTCATGGCTTATGGACGTAGAAGGCGTAGACCAGGTAGAAGACGGCGGTAACGGCTGGAGCAAATGGGTGCGTTTCTGGACCGGCGAAGAGAATCGCCATGGCGATGTGCTCAACAAGTACCTTTACCTTTCGGGGCGTGTAGATATGCGTGAGGTAGAAATCACAACGCACCACCTCATTAACGATGGTTTTGACATTGGTACCGGCCGCGACCCGTATAAGAATTTTGTGTATACCAGTTTCCAGGAACTGGCAACCTATGTTTCGCATAACAGGGTTTCGCAGATCGCGAGGAAATTCGGCGATAAGAACCTTTCTAAAATGTGCCGTATCATAGCAGGCGATGAAATGCGCCACCACATGGCCTACAGCGAATTCGTTAATCGTATTTTCCAGGTAGACCCGAGCGAGATGATGCTGGCGTTCCAGTACATGATGAAGCAAAAGATCGTAATGCCGGCACACTTCCTTCGGGAATCGGGCCAGAAAATCAGCGAGGCATTTGAGCAGTTTTCTGATTCGGCGCAGCGCCTTGGTGTATACACGGCTACCGATTATGTAGACATCCTGCAAAAACTGATCGACAAATGGCAGATCGACAAAATATCCGGCCTTACCGCCGAAGCCGAAAAAGCCCGCGACTTCCTGATGAAGCTGCCCGCACGTATGGCAAAAATTTCTGAAAGGCTTGTTATACCCGAAGAACCGCATATCTTCAAGTGGGTACAGCCTGCTCTTATAAAATAATACAAAGCTGCCTTCGGGCGGCTTTTTTTATGGGGAAGCGCCAGCTGTTCTAACGTTCTTATATTGCAGGTTGTGCCAATTAAGAGTACCTTTATCCCATGGGTATGGGTAACATTATAGCGAAAACAAAGCTTTACGTAAAAGAACAGTTAAAAGGTGCAGAAGCCGGGCACGACTGGTTTCATATTGAGCGAGTGTACAATAATGCGGTACAAATTGCCGAAAGCGAAGCCTGCAATGAAACCGTGGTGAAGCTTGCCGCGCTGCTGCACGATATTGCGGACAGTAAATTTCACAATGGCGACGAAACTGTGGGTCCGCGCACGTCAAGGGCGTTTCTCGAAAAAGAAGAGGTAGAAGAAGAAACCATCGCTCATGTAGTCGCAATCATCGAGAATATTTCTTTTAAGGGTGGGAACTTTGAACGCGCCTTTCACTCCATCGAACTGGACATTGTGCAGGATGCCGACAGGCTTGATGCGATAGGCGCTATAGGTATTGCCCGCGCCTTTAATTACGGTGGCTTCAAGGGAAGGGAGCTGTATAATCCGGACATTGAACCCCTGCTTAGCATGAACAAGGAGGAATATAAAAAGAGTAACGCCCCCACCATCAATCACTTTTACGAAAAGCTGCTGCTGCTAAAAGACCGCATGAATACTGTCACAGGCAGGCAAATGGCCGAAGGGAGGCACCGTTACATGGAGCAGTTCCTCTCGCAGTTCTACGCCGAGTGGGAAGGTGAAAAATAAGTGCCCAATGGTTCTGCTGATAATCGGTTTGTGGAACGCCGACCTTTACCTGAGCGAAAAAGGCTTCTTCGGGATGGCGTTTACGCTGAGCCTGTTTTCTGCAATTGCTGTACAAAAGAACAGCCGTGACCTTAAAGCCTAATCATTATAACCAGTTAGCGGATTGCCCCCGTGGCGTTGTAACGGCGTTGCGGGGCTTCGGCTGTTATATGTTAAAATCCTGGCAAGAATCTCTTGGGCAATTAATTTGACTACATTTGCCGCGATAACAAATAATTGACAATGAAAAACTTACTACTGCTTTTTATGATGTTGCCGGCATTTGCTTTGGGGCAAAAGATTAAAACCAAGAAAGATAAGGTGCTGTTTGATGATAGGGAGGTTTGCATCCTGAAAGACGTTGGCCAGGATTATGAATTTTACAGCCTCGACGGAACCAAGCAGTTTACAGCACGGTACAATGCCCTGATGGAAGACAAGCAAGTAACCTACCAGTGGCTTACGGTAACTTCGCCCGACGGCTCGCAGGTAAGCGAAGTGCCTTACGAAATACTACAGACCTCTTTTAGCGCAACCAACATCATCATCCGACTGCTTTCGCAAAAGTACGGACTGATCGATACGAACGGCATCAACCAGCAAAAGCTGCAGGAGTTTTATGCGGTTAAGCGCGAAAGCCTGAGCGACAAATACATTAAGAATGCGGCTGTTGCCAAGGAAGAAGCCAAGGCGGCACAAGCACAGTATGCTGCCAAGGTTGCTGCCCTTCGCCCGTATGTAAAAGGTGACGGTACAATCGTGGCCGGCGGACAGATGGGGACAAAGGTCTTGGGTAAGATCGTGCCGATAGCCAACTATAAGTTTATGAACAACAATGGGCCTATCACGGTTTACGATCTCGATATGATACAGGTGGCCAGCGCCCAGCTGGTAGACAATGTAGATAACGACGTGAACGTAACACTATTTAACGGCGACAAATTCTCTTTCCGCGGCAAGCGCCGTTATACCAATACAGAGAACACGCTTTTCCTTCAGCAGGTGGTAGAAGAGCTGGTTGCCCGCGATATTACATTGGGGCACCAGGCAAAAACCTATAATAACCGCGCACTTATAGAAAAAGTAAAGCTTGCTAAAGAGCGCAGCGGCAATATCTACAATAAAAAGGGATACGCCATAGATGAAAAAGGCGTGAAGTATGAAGGGCTTATTACGGCCGAGTTCCAGAAGCTTGACGTGAACCAGACGGGCAATACCCAGGTGCACGACCAGATAGATACCTATGGTAAAAAGGTTACCATCAAGTATATGAACGAAAAAAGCCGCGAGCGTACCACAAGCCTTACGGCAGCCGACGGAACTAGATTTTGCGTAACAAATTCTGATGGTTCTGAAACATGCTTTATCGGAATGAAGGTAAAAGGCGATGCCATGAAAAAGCTTGAGAATGCGATGTCCCTCGGCTTTAATAACGCTTACTTCTATGAGCTTGCCTATGAAGCGAAAGGCAACATGGTGCTGCGCGACCCTATTGAAGAAAATGTATATGTGATTAAGCTGAAAAATGCCAAAGAAGGCCAGATGATAGATAACCGCAAGAATGATAAGCTAAGCAAGGAGCTTGCCGAATACCTGGCGGGCTGTAGCACCCTGGCAAAAGAGATTGCAGGTGGCAAGATGGACCTGAAGATTGAAGAAAATCTCATCAATATCATTAACGAATATAACGAGTGTAAGAAGTAAAAAAGAAACGCCCCTTTTACGAGGGGCGTTTGTGTTATCTGCCTGTGAATTCTGCTTTTCGTTTTTCAAGGAAAGCCGTTGTTCCTTCCTTAAAATCTTCGGTGCCGAAGGCTTCACCAAAGGCCTTTATTTCTTCTCGGTAGCCGTTTACGCCATCTTCGTAGTTCGCGTTTACTACCCTAATTGCTTTAGAAATTGCCATTGGCGAATTCTTCATGATCTTAGCAGCAATGCCCTTGCAAAAATCCATTAGTTCTGCCTGCGGCACCACATGGTTTACAAGGCCCCACGCTTTGGCATCTTCCGCGCCCACCATACCGGCAGTCATAATCATTTCCATGGCACGGCCCTTGCCTACCAGTTGTGGTAACCTTTGTGTGCCGCCATAGCCCGGTATTACGCCCAATGAAACTTCCGGAAGGCCCATCTTTGCATTATCTGAAGCTATCCTGAAATGCGCTGCCATGGCAAGCTCGAGTCCTCCACCCAGTGCAAATCCGTTTACCGCCGCGATAACAGGTGTAGAAAGGTTCTGCACAAAATCAAAAAGCAGCTCCTGCCCTTTGGCAGCCAGCTGGCCTCCCTCCTCAACCGAGAAGTTGGCAAACTCTGCAATATCGGCGCCGGCTACAAATGCCTTCTCGCCACTGCCGGTTACAACGATCACTTTTACGGCGCTGTCTTTATCGAACGCATCAAATGCATTATGCAGTTCCTCTATAGTAGCCTTGTTCAGGGCATTAAGCTTGGTAGGACGGTTGATGGTGATCACGCCAATGCCCCCATCGCGTTCTGCTAAAATATTTTCGTAGCTCATGGTTTGTTTTATGTTAAGTGTTTGTCTGCAAATCTTCGGTGGTTATCGGCAGCACTACGAGGAACTCGGTTCCTTTGCCGGGCTCACTTTCAAAAGTAATGGTGCCGTTATAATTCTCCACAATGTTTTTGATAATCCCCAGCCCAAGGCCCATGCCGCTGCTCTTGGTGGTAAATTTCGGCTCAAAGATACGGTTCTTATTTTCCAGGGAAATGCCCTTGCCATTATCTTTTACAGTGATCATGGCATAGCTTCCGTTCCGGAAAACCCTGATCTGAACGCTCGGGTTCAAAGTATCTTCCGGTATCGCCTGCACGGCATTTTTAACGAGGTTGGTAATGATACGGATAAGCTGCGTACGGTCCATCCGGGTAATGATCCCGGCTTCGTCGCTACTAAACGTTATATAGTCTTCATTGAATATTTCCTGTGCCAGCTGCACCACCTCAACCACATTCAGGGTTTCATTTTGCTGCGCCGGCATGGACGCAAAACTGCTAAAAGCCGAAGCAACCGACGTCATAGTATCGATCTGCTGGATGAGTGTGTTGGCGAACTCGTTGAGCTTTTGCCGGATATTCGGGTCGTCGGGGTCGAACCTTCGCTGGAAACTTTGCACGGTCAGGCGCATGGGTGTGAGCGGATTCTTGATCTCGTGGGCCACCTGCTTCGCCATTTCACGCCAGGCTTCCTCACGTTCACTTTGTGCCAGAAGTGCCGCGCTTTCGTCAAGGTCTTCCACAAGGTTGTTGTAGGCATCTACCAGCAGGCTGATCTCCTGCGGGGTATCGCCCATATCAAGCTTCTCGTTGGTTTCGTTCAGGCGGGTTTCCTTCAGGCGCTCGCTGACCTCTTTAATAGAACGGGTAATGTAGCTGGAAAGGAAGTACGCGATCACAACCGAGATGAGCAGCATGAATGAGTACACCTGCCCGAAGCGCATCAGGAAGTTGTTGAGTTCTTTATCATAATAGCCATCATCTTCAATATACGGAAGATTGAGGATGCCCAGCGGTTTAAACTTATTGTCTTTCAGGTACGAATAGGATGCGCGGTACTTGGTACCGTCTTCCTTAACCTTGAGGTCTACATACCGTTTTTCGGCGGTAGAGCGTATTACCCGCAGTATGGCGGGCGGAATATTATCACTGATGGTATCTACTGCAAAAGCCGCCTTAGAAGATTTCAGCAGGTTACCATTCACGTCGTAGATATTAATCTCGAGGCCGTGGATATTGGCGAGCTCATGGATGCGTTCGCGAAATATAAGGGGAAGATTTTCGGTATTGAGAGGGTAAGTGGTGGTAGAAAGAATGTAGTTGATGTGCTGCTTGATGCTGTTCTCCTTTCTTTCCAGCCGGTCCTGGTGGTATTCTTTGGCTTCCTTTTTAAACTGGTAAACCGATACCACCGCGATAAGGCACGAGGCAATAAGCGTAATGAATATCAGTGATAAAAATATCCTTACCCTTAATGACCAGCGCTTTATCCTGAATTTTTCCTTCATAGAGGGTCAGGAGTTGTTCTTCTCCCGTATGCGTTTATAGAATTTGAAGCCGAGCATGATAAGGATCGAGAATACCATGATGCCCAGCACGCCGAACACCCAGTTGACGGCATTTTTTAAAATTACCAAAAAAACCACGGCAAACAAAATTATTGTAGCGCCTTCGTTCCAGAGCCGCATGAAGTTTGAGGTATGTCTGACGTCGTTGCGTTGCAACTGCTTAAAAATAGAGTGGCATTTAAAATGGTACAGGAACAGCAGGAAAACAAAGGTGAGCTTTACGTGCATCCAGCCCTGCTGCAGCCATTGCGGCATTATGGTAAGCAGAAGTATAGCAAAGATTGTCGCGAGCACGGCCGAGGGCCAGGTGATAATGTACCAGAGGCGGTAGGCCATCAGTTTGTACTGCTTAATGAGTATTTCTTTTTCGGGCGAAGGCTTGCTATTGGCTTCGATGTGGTATACAAACAGCCTCACAATATAGAACAGCCCCGCAAACCAGGTGATCACGAATATGAGGTGAAGCGATTTTATGTAGTTATAATAGTCTTGCATTTTGTAAAATTTAGATCAGACGCCTTTCCACATCCATCATTTCGTGAAGTATCCTGATAACTTCCAGCGATGTTTTGTTCAATTTGAAAAAGATGAGATGCGATTTCACTTTAGAGCAAAAGTAACCTTTTCTAACGTGGCTGTAATCTTTTGCCGATTCCGGTTTTCTGCACAGGTATTCGATCTCTTCAAATATAAGGCCCAGATAGCGTTCTGCCTGTTCAATTGACCAATTCTCAACGGTATACACCCATATCCCTTCAAGGTCGTTTGCTGCCTCGTTGCTGATATAGTACTTCACTTGCCGGGATGTTTTGCCCGAAGCTCTGCAACAAATTTATCTTTATCGAAGTCATTGATAAACCCGGATTTTTCACCTTTTTTCAGCTCGCTGACGAGTTCTGACTTCTTTGATTCTTCCTGCTCAAACAGCCGCAACGCCGCACGCACCACCTCGCTTGCAGAAGCAAAACGTCCGCTTTTTAACTGGCTGTTTATAAAGTCATCAAAGTGCTGTCCTAGTAAAATGGATGTATTCTTTGACATCGCTGATAATTTTACTCAAATATACCAAAAATTGGTACATATCAATTTATCTTTGTGGTTTTAATAGTTTTGATTCAAACCAATCGTAGAGATAAATTGCTACCGCAGCTATAGTATGGAACACGAAGAAAAAATAGTTAAGTAAGGTGGGATTATACATAAACCAATGATTGACACCTGATATAATATGATATGCGGCCAGTATAAATATCGCGGTTTTAGACTTATCTAACAATATGAATAATACCACTACCAATTGAAAGACAAACCTTCCTATTTGTAGAGGCAATCTCCCAGGTCCTGTTTTTTGACATACCAAAAATATAAGCGTTGCATCTAAGGTGAGGGTTACTACAATTGCCCAAAATAAAACAGGGTTGGTTTTGATAAATGTTTTCATTTTTTCAAATTAATCTTTCTCCTTCAACTCCCCCTGCATCTCTTTCCTTAAAAATATCCCGGTTACAATCGTCGACAAGATATCCGCTATCGGGAAAGATATCCAAACACCGAACAACCCGAAGAATTTTGGCAGGACCAGGATCAGTGGAATCAGGAAGAAGCCCTGCTTGCTAAGGGTCAGCATAAGGGCTTTGGTAGCCTTGCCCGCCGCCTGAAAGTAGGCAGCCCCTATGAGCTGTACCGCGATGATAGGCGATGCCGCAAATACCCACCTCAATGCTTCGGGCGTATCGGCAATCACTTTGGCATCGGTAGTAAACGCAGAAACAATAAGCCCCGGGAAAGCGAAAATCACAATAAATACCAGAATGGCTAATCCGCCCGCGTATTTTATCGCTGTGAATATCGAACGGCGCACACGCGCGTAATTGCCTGCCCCATAGTTATAGCCTGCAATGGGCAGGAAACCCTGAGTAATACCCTGTACCGGGAACAGCATGAACATAAGCAGCCGGCTAACAATTCCATAAACGGTCACTGCCTCTTCGCCACCCTGATCGAAGAGTGTATGATTGAGTATCAGGGCCAACAGACCAATTACTCCCTGCCGGGCGAAGGTTACCAGGCTCAGGGAAAAGATTTCTTTGGATAGCTTCAGGTTAGGGATAAAGTGCCTTAACGCCGGCTTTAGTTCACTTCGGAATATAAAAAACCACAGCACATAGGCGAACGAAACGAACAGCGAAATGGCAGTCGCATAAGCCGCGCCTTCTATACCCATCTTCAGCACATTGATGAACAGGAAATCAAAGATCAGGTTGGCTGCGGCCGAAATGATCATCGCGATCATGGCGTGTTTCGACTGGTCTTCGGCGCGTATTACATTGTTGCCCATCATGGCCAGCGCCTGAAACGGTACTGCCAGTAGTACCGGGAGGAAAAATATCTTTGCCGGCTTCATAATGTCTCCCCGGGCGCCAAAGGCAAACAGAATATCTTCGGTAAAAAACAGCCCGCCCACTACAAATAGTGATGCCGCCAGAAAAGTGATCGCGATCTGGTGCCCAAAAGTAGCAAGGGCTTTTTCGTTATCGTCCGCCCCGAGTGCGCGCGAAAGGACCGAGCCCCCTCCCACCCCGATTGCCATGCCAACGGAAGCTATAAGAAAGATAAGCGGCATTACTACAGAGAGCGCCGCAATAGCAAGTGAGCCTATCCACCGGCCCACAAACACGGTATCGATAAGCATATTGAGCGTAGCCGACAAGATACCCAGCGATGCAGGAACCGACTGCTTGATGAGCAGGCTCCTGATGCTTTTGGTGCCAAAGTCGGCTGTGCCCGTATCCATTTAGGCCAGTGCCGGGGTTTCGGCAGTTGCCCATTCATTGATCCAGCCTGCCACAACATCTACCCATTCGGTATTGTCATTGAGGCACGGTACCGCTAAAAAGTGTTCGCCTCCGTGTTCTTTAAAATCTTCATTGGCACGCATCGCAATTTCCTCAAGGGTTTCCAGGCAGTCTGAAACGAAAGCAGGCGTTACAACCGCCAGTTTCTTTATACCCTGCGCAGGCATTTTATTGATCTCTACATCAGTGTAAGGTTCCAGCCACTTATCGCCGGCAAGGCGCGACTGGAAGGTAAGCGAATATTTTTCTTTAGGGATACCCAATTGCTCTACCACAAGGCGCGTAGTTTCGTAACACTGGTGGCGGTAGCAGAATTTGTGTGCTGCCGACGGTGTTGCACAGCAGGTATCGTTGATCTTACAATGTGATTTAGTAACGTCGGTCTTACGGATATGGCGCTCAGGTATACCATGGTAGGAGAACAGCAGGTGGTCATAATCGAATCCTTCAAGCGAAGATTTAATCGAGTTAGCCAAAGCTGTGATGTAATCGGGCTTATCATAAAAAGCGGGCACATCGGTAAAGGTCATGTGCGGGAACTTCTCCTTGCGTATTTTTTCGGCCAGTACAAGTATGGTAAGCGTAGAGGCCATGGCATACTGGGGGTAAAGCGGGAACAGCAATACCTCTGTAACGCCCTGCTCGTGCAATTCCTGCAGGCCGCTTTCTATTGATGGGTTGCCATACCGCATGGCCAAAGCCACAGGAACGTCGACTTTAGGCTTTACTTTTTGCTGCAGCCTTTTGCTGAGCACAATAAGCGGCGAACCTTCGTCCCACCATATTTTACTGTAAGCATGTGCCGACTCCTCCGGGCGTTTGCGCAATATAATGCCGCGGACCAGCAATGCGCGCAGCAAAAAAGGCACATCTATTACATATTTGTCCATCAGGAACTCATCAAGGTACGGCTTCACGTCTTTTGCCGTAGGGCTCTCGGGCGAGCCAAGGTTTACGAGTAATACTCCTTTCATATTGATTATCTGTTACACTTCACAGAAGCGCTTATACATTTGCGTTAATGCTCATTAAATATTTCTTTGGCGTAGTGCCGAATTTCTTTTTGAATGCCGCGATAAAATGGCTGGCGGTACTGTATCCTATGCGCAGGCCTACCTCATTCACGTTATACGATCCGCTGTCCAGCAGCTTTCGCGCGTACTCCATTTTATAGTCAAACAGGAAGCTGTACACACTGTCGCCATAGATCTGGCGGAACCCGATCTTTAATTTTTTCAGGTTGATGCCCACCTGGTCGGCCAGTTCCTGCAGGCCCGGCGGCTCGGCCATATTGGCGATCACGATCTCCTTTGCGCGGCGTATCTTGATCACGTTATCTTCATCTATCAGGAACGGGCACTGCTCGGCATTAGGATCTTCTGCACGGTTAAAGTAGTGGCTCAGCAGCTCATACACCTTCCCTTTAAAATAGAGTTTTTTAATGCTCGGATGCAGGTTGAAGTGAAACAGCTGGCTGAGTACAATGGTCATGCTCGGGTTGATCCTGTCGTCTTTGTAATATTTTTTATCACGGTTCTCCTCGCTGAGGAACGGTATGTAATCGGCCTCATCGGAAAAGAAGCTGTGGAATTTTTTTATCGATATCAGCACGGTTAGCACCCAGCTGTGCGGAGCAATCTCCAGGTGTACCGGAAGCTCTTTCTGCGGGTTGAATAAAAACAACGACACTTCCTCTTTCAGGTCTAACGCGTAGCGCCCTTCATTAAAGACGAACTTAGCCCGGCCTTTCACTCCGAAATGAAATTGTATCATCTCGGCGTTTACGCCCCGCTCAAAACGCGACACTTCATCGCTGTCATTCTGAAAGCGGAGTACAAAAAAATCGTCTTCAATCTTAATTTCCTCAACGGCACCCATAGCGATATTTTTTATAGTTAAAGAAATGTTAACCACAATTTATTTATTTAGAACAGTTCTAAACAAACAGTCTGCAAACGCCTGATATTATTGCAAATTTACTTTATTTCTCAAGATAGGGCGAATTTAAGGCCAAAATCTCCGACAGCGACACAAAAAGAACTTTTAGCGTTACTTTTTAACAAACGTTCATTTTAATTTTGTGAAACTTTTAGGAAAAGTGAGTACTTATGGAGAATCATAACGCGTCGAGGCATCAGTACTTTTATGCTGTTGGATTAAGTTACAGGAAGGCAGATGCCGAGACGAGGGGGAAGTTCAGTCTTAGCCCCGAAGCGAAATTGAACGTATTGCACCAGGCTAAGAACGAAGGCCTTGGGAGCCTTATTGTAGTTTCTACCTGCAACAGGACAGAGATCTACGGCTTTGCTCAACACCCGTTTCAGCTTATCAAACTGCTTTGCGATAACAGCCAGGGCACCGTTGAAGAGTTTCAGCGCGTGGCTTTCGTATATAAAAATAATGAGGCGATAGACCACATGTTCCGCGTAGGGACGGGGCTCGACAGCCAGATATTGGGCGACTTCGAAATTATCAGCCAGATCAAGACCGGCTTTATCGAGTCTAAGAACCTTGGTATGGCCAATGCCTTCCTTGAAAGGCTTGTTAACTGCGTGATACAGGCAAGCCGCCGCATCAAGAACGAAACGGAGCTTAGCTCGGGCGCTACATCCGTTTCTTTTGCATCGGTGCAGTACATCATGAACAATGTAGCCGATATCCAGAATAAGAATATCCTGCTCTTCGGTACCGGCAAAATAGGCCGCAATACCTGCGAGAACCTGGTAAAGCATACCCGCAACAACCACATTACCCTTATCAACCGTACGCGCGATAAAGCCGAAAAGATTGCCGGAAAGTTCAACCTCATCGTAAAAGATTATGATGTGCTTCCGCTGGAAATCCCTTCGGCAGATATACTGGTAGTGGCTACAGGTGCACAAACCCCCACGATAGACAAAGACATACTGGTGCTGAACAAGCCCCTGCTGATACTGGATCTTTCTATCCCGAAAAACGTTCATGATAACGTGAAGGAACTCGAGGGCGTAACTGTGGTGCATATGGACGACCTTTCCCGGATGACCGACGAAACACTTGAGAACCGCAAAAAGCATATCCCTGCGGCAGAGGCCATTATTGCCGAACTGCTAGAGGAGTTTACCGACTGGATGAATGCCCGCAAATTTGCACCTACCATCAATGCGCTTAAAGAAAAGCTCAACTCTATAAAAGATACCGAGCTTAGCTTCCAGCGAAAAAAAATAAGCAATTTTGATGAAGAGCAGGCTGAGATCATCAGCCAGCGCATCATTCATAAGATAACTACCCACTTTGCAAATCACCTGAAAGACCGCGATACTATGGTAGACGAAAGCATCGAATGGATAGAGAAGGTATTTCAAATTGAAACTACAGCCACCCGATGAGCAGGGCCATACGAATAGGCACCCGCGACAGCCAGCTTGCCCTATGGCAGGCACATACCGTTCAAAGCCAGCTGAACGCGCTCGGTTATGAAACGGAGATCGTGGCGGTAAAGTCGGCAGGCGATGTGATACTCGATGTGCCGTTGTATGAACTGGGCATTACCGGTATTTTTACAAAAACCCTCGATGTTGCCATGATAAAAGGCGAGGTGGATATCGCGGTGCATTCTATGAAAGATGTGCCTACCGCCCTGCCTAAAGGTATCGTTCAGGGAGCAGTGCTGCAACGCGCAGCCGAAACTGACATCCTGGTACACAAGGGCATCCTTGATTTTCTTGAATCGCCCGGTACCATTGCCACAGGCAGCCTTCGCCGGCAGGCACAGTGGCTGAACCGCTACCCTAATCACACGGTAACCGACCTGCGGGGCAATGTGAATACGAGGCTACAAAAGCTAAACGACAACCCCTGGGATGGTGCGATATTTGCCGCCGCTGGGCTCGACCGGCTCGGCTTTGTTAGTGGGGATAAAATTCAGGCACCCAATTTTGATGGCTTTTACGAAACGCTCTACTGGATGATTCCCGCTCCGGCACAAGGCGCTATGCTTGCCGTAGCCATGGAAAACGACGAGTATTGCCGTGAAGCGCTCGCAAAACTCAACCATAAAGAAACCGAAATAGCAACACATATAGAACGCCAGTTCCTGCGCACACTCGAAGGCGGCTGTACAGCCCCAATTGGCGCAAGTGCAACCTTTATAGACGGAAATATACGTTTTGAAGGTGTTTTACTGTCTATTGATGGAAAGGAAAGGCTTCATATTGAAAAGGTGATCCCTGCGGGCGATGATTATATGAGCGCCGGACGCGAATGTGCCGAAAATATTTTGAACAACGGCGGGGTGGCATTAATGGAAAATATCCGGAAAACCTTGAAAAAATAATGGGAGGGGTGCGTGTGCTTTCCACCAAAAAGCTGCAGCCCAACCAACGGCAGTTTCTACTTAATGCCGGATTTGCCGTAGTAGAAGCTGATTTCATTACCATCCGTCCAAAGGAATTTCAGCGCGTTGGCATACACCCTAACCTTATCTTTACCAGCCAGAACGCGTTTAAAAGTTTTTTGCAACACGAGGATGCAGGTAGGTATAAAAAACATTCTGTTTTTTGCGTTGGCGGCAAGACAAAAGATACAATAGAAGAGGCCGGCTTTAGCGTTGCAGCCTTCGCAGAATATGCAGAAGAGCTGGCCACGCAAATAATAACAGGATATGCAGCGGAACAATTTACGTTCTTCAGCGGCAACCTGCGGCGGGAAACCCTGCCAAAAGCATTAGGTGACGCGGGTATAATTTTGAACGAAATACAGGCGTACGAAACCGCACTTACGCCGGTAAAAGTAAATAATGAAGCAGATGCTGTGCTGTTTTTCAGTCCTTCGGGGGTGGAAAGCTTTTTACAGTTGAATGAAATCGGCTCCACAACCTGTTTCTGTATTGGCACCACAACCGCTGAGGCTTTGACAGGTAAGACAGAAAAGATCGTAGTAGCCGCAAAGCCCGGCGTTGAAAATGTTATTGTAAAGTGTATTAATTATTATAAAGATACTCCTGCAAGGTCTTACTGACCTTGTAGGTATGAGAAAAATTGAAACTGGAAAAATTACATAAAGATTCTTTTTACCACATTTATAACCGCGGAATAAATGGCGAGAATATTTTTGTGAGCAGTGAGAACAAGCAATATTTTCTCAAGCTGCTTGGTAATTATGTTGTTGATGTCGCCTCTGTGTATTCATATTGTCTGATGGATAATCATTATCATTTGTTGATACAATTAAACGATGATGGAGATAAAGTAACCCAGAGGCTATCCAACTTTTTTAATGCTTACGCGAAAGCATTTAATAAGGCCAATAACCGGACTGGAAGTTTGTTTGAAAAACATTTTAGAAGAATTAAAATTAGTAGCGAAGATTACCTTAAACATTTAATTGTTTATATTCATCTCAATCCTCTTCATCATTTTGGGATTGATTTTAAATCTTTTCCATATTCGTCTTATAAGTCTTTTTTAAACGATCGACCAACAAAGATTAATAGGCAGGAAGTTGTCAATCTTTTTGGCTCTCTGGACAACTTTATTTTTATACATGATCAGAAGAAAGATGTTATAGATGAAAAATATAAACTAGAATAGCTATACCTACAAGGTCTTGAAGACCTTGCAGGATTTGGCTTAATTTAAAAATATGACCTTAAAAAACGACCTCCTTTTAAAAGCCCTGCGCAATGAAACTGTAGAGCGCCCACCGGTATGGATGATGCGCCAGGCAGGCAGATACCTGCCGGAATTCCGTGCATTGCGCGATAAATACGATTTCTTTACGCGTTGCCAGACGCCGGAACTGGCCGCCGAAATTACAGTTCAGCCAATACGTATCGTAAAGCCGGATGCTGCCATTTTATTTTCGGATATACTGGTGGTACCGCAGGCGATGGGCATCGAGGTACTGATGAAAGAAAGCGTGGGCCCTTTCCTTCCCAACCCGATACGTTCAGCGCAGGATGTGGAACAGGTGCGCATACCGGACATCCATGAATCTTTAGGCTATGTGATGGATGCCATCAAACTGACCAAGGAGATGCTGAATGACGAAGTGCCGCTGATCGGCTTTGCCGGTTCGCCATGGACAATATTCTGCTACGCCGTAGAAGGCAAGGGCTCGAAAAGTTTTGATACGGCCAAAGGCTTCTGCTTTTCGCAGCCGGAAGCAGCGCATGCGCTTTTGCAGAAAATAACAGATACAACCATCGCTTACCTGAAAGAAAAGGTGAAGGCGGGTGTCAATGCGGTACAGATATTCGACAGCTGGGGCGGTATGCTTTCGCCGGAAGACTATAAAGAATTCTCCTGGAAATATATCAACCAGATCACAGAGGCGCTGGCACCCGAAACACACGTTATCGTGTTTGGTAAAGGCTGCTGGTTTGCACTGGGTGACATGGCACAAAGCAAAGCATCGGCACTGGGTGTAGACTGGACCTGCTCACCACGCAATGCGCGTTACCTTACCGGCGGGAATATTACGCTGCAGGGCAACTTCGACCCGAGCAGGCTGCTTTCGCCGATACCTGTCATTAAGAAAATGGTGCACCAGATGATCGATGAGTTCGGCAAAGACAATTACATCGTGAATCTTGGCCACGGCATCCTGCCTAACATTCCGGTAGACCATGCCAAAGCATTTATTGATGCGGTGAAGGAGTACAAGAGCTAAACGTTTATAGTTGACAGTTAACAGTTGACAGTGTTCAGCGACCACCGGATACTGAATACTGAATACTGAGTACTGAACGCTGAACACTGAACACTGAACACTGAACACAGGATACTGAACACTAACCTTATTATATGCCACTAAGCTTCGGATACCGGGATGAGAATAATGAGCGGATCAACAACCTGCTCAAAAAGCTTATTGCCCTTACTTTGGTAACTGGCGGCAACGATGAGGATATCGAACTACTTTTGGAAGAGCTTGGGCTTTCTCGCGCTAAGCTGTTGGAAACGGATTCCGATACGATCAACAAACACCTGGCCGATAATCATCTGGACTGGCCAAATATGGAACAGGTGGCGGATGTATTGGCCGAACTTAGCAAAAGGCCGGGATTGGAATCGTTGAAAGAAAAGGCCATTGCATTGTACAACTTCATCCAGAAAGAGAGCCGGTTGTTCTCTTTTGAGATCATCGCGAAGGTGAATTCCCTGAGCCAGTCAAAATAAGATTATGAAAGATAGATTTTTTGCCTACATACAGAACCTGCAGGACACGATTACCTCAACACTTGAGGCGGTTGATGGCAAAGCGAAATTCCGCCAGGATCTTTGGGAGCGACCCGAAGGCGGAGGAGGCCGTACGCGCGTTATAGAAAATGGCGAGGTTTTTGAAAAAGGCGGAGTGAATATCTCTGCCGTACATGGGTCACTTCCTAAGGCAATGCAGGCTTACTTTGGCGTGGGCGATGTTGATTTTTATGCGTGCGGGCTCAGTCTGGTAATACACCCAAAGAACCCCTTCGTCCCCACAGTGCATGCCAACTGGCGCTATTTTGAAATGTATGATAAGGCCGGAAACGTGGTAGAAAGCTGGTTTGGCGGCGGTCAGGACCTTACCCCGTATTATCTGTTTGACGAAGATGCGATTCATTTTCATCAAACGTGTAAAACGGCGTGTGATAAGCATGACCCGGATTTCTATCCGCTGTTTAAGAAGCAGTGCGATGAATACTTCCGCAATACCCATCGCAATGAGGCACGGGGCATAGGCGGGCTGTTCTTTGACCGTTGCAAAGCGTCAGAGAGCTTCTCTATAAATCAGTGGTTTGATTTCGTTACCGAAGTTGGCAATAGTTTTGTCCATGCTTACGTGCCGATAGTGGAGCGCCGCAAGGATATTCCATTCACTCCGGAGAACCGTACCTGGCAGGAGATACGCCGCGGCCGATATGTGGAGTTTAACCTCGTTCATGACAAAGGCACGCTCTTCGGCCTGAAGACCAATGGGCGAATTGAGAGTATATTAATGAGCCTGCCTCCCCATGTGCAATGGGTATATGACCATCATCCGGAACCGGAAAGCGAGGAGGAAAGATTGTTGAAGGTTTTGAAAGAGCCAAGGGAGTGGTTAGATTAGTTTACGGTTTACAGTTCCCCATCAATACGAACAACATGATCGACTATAGAAAATACATCGTATGGCAGAAATCACATGCGTTAGTTCTCGACATTTATAAAATAACTGTAAATTTCCCAAAGTCCGAACAGTTTAATCTGATCTCACAAATAAACAGGGCTTCATTATCTATACCCACAAATATAGCCGAAGGTTGCGGCCGCGAAACTCAAAAAGAATTAATACGCTATCTTTACATATCATCGGGATCAGCACACGAATTGGAATATCTTTTACTTGTTTCAAAAGATCTCAATTTTATTGATGAAGAAATTTACTTAAAACTTAATTCCGAGGTTAACGAGATTAAAAAGATGCTCGCTGCGCTTATTCGCAAAGTTGCTCAAACTGTAAACCGTTAACTGTAAACTTATAAATATGTACCCAATACACCGAAATAGAAGACTGAGAACAAACGAATCCATTCGTTCGCTTGTTCGTGAAACCATCGTTACACCACAGGACTTTATGTTCCCAATGTTTATTGCTGAAGGGCAGAATGTGCAGGTTGAGATACCTTCCATGCCCGGCATCTTCCGCCGGTCGGTTGACCTTACCGTTAAGGAGGTAAAAGAGCTTTGGGGCCTTGGCATTAAAGCGGTGAACATTTACGTAAAAGTAGACGACAGCCTGAAGGATAACACCGGCAAAGAAGCATGGAACCCGAACGGACTTATGCAACGCGCCATCAAAGCCATTAAAGATGCTGTGCCGGGGATGATCGTGATGCCCGATGTGGCACTCGACCCCTACTCCATCTATGGGCATGACGGCATTATAAAGAATGGCGACATCGCCAACGATGAAACCGTGGATGCACTGGTGCAAATGGCCGTATCGCACGCCGAGGCCGGGGCCGATTTTGTAGCACCGAGCGATATGATGGACGGACGCGTTATCCGCCTGCGTGAGGGGCTGGACAGCGCAGGCTTCCACAATGTGGGAATCATGAGCTACGCTGCCAAGTATGCTTCATCTTTCTATGGGCCTTTCCGCGATGCTCTCGACAGCGCGCCGAAGGAAGCGGGCATTGAAGTTCCGAAAGACAAAAAGACCTACCAGATGGACTACGCCAACCGCATCGAAGCGATAAAAGAAGCTTTGCACGATGTAGAGGAAGGCGCCGATATTGTGATGGTAAAACCGGGGATGGCTTATCTGGATATTGTCCGTGAAGTAAAGAACGCCGTAAACGTTCCCGTATCGGTGTACCAGGTTTCGGGTGAATATGCCATGGTTAAGGCAGCATCTGAAAGGGGCTGGCTGGACCATGACCGCATTATGATCGAGCAGCTGCACTGCATCAAGCGCGCCGGCGCCGATATTATTTCAACTTATTTTGCTAAAGAAGCGGCAATTATTTTAAACAGATAATTTATGAAAAAGCTATTTTTTCTATTGCTACCCGCACTCTTTTTCGCCTGCAAAGGCGAACCGAAAAGCGAGACATCTGAAGGAACATCAACAGAAGTAAATGAAGGGGAAACGGCCAATTTAACACCCTCACAAAAACTCGGCAAAGAGATATTTGAAGGAAAAGGATTGTGCAGCACATGCCACAAGCCCGACCAGAAAATGGCAGGCCCCAGCCTTGAAGAAATTGCCCGCGTTTATAAGGAGAAGGGCGGAAATATGATTGCTTTCCTTGAAGGGAAGAGCAACCCGCTGGTAGACCCGTCACAATATGAGATCATGAAGGCCAATATACTGGTGACCAAAAACTACCCTGATGAGGAGCTGGTCGCGTTGCAGGATTATATCGTGACTTTTGGGAAATAGCCATTCATTTGTAACGTTGTTCGTCAACGTCTACTTTTTCAAAATCGGGATGACTTTGCAATAATTCGTCTATTATATTTATTACAGGCTGATTCTGTTTCGCCATTACAAATGCAAATCCCCAGATATCTTTTGTCAGTATAAATGTTCCTTTATTCGATGTAAAGGAAAGCATTATTTCATCGTTCATCCATAAGTCAAGAACTTCCTCTAGATTTGGCCCGAGCGATGCTATTGCATTAAGGAAATCATTTGTGAAGGATTCCTTTTCGCTACCTGAAATAAATTCGATCAAGCGCTCGTCACTGCCATAGGCAGGCCGGTTGTAATAGCGGTAAATCATAATTAAGGTGCCACCAGCTTAAACCCTACCCTCGGTATATTTTCTATCCGGATGTTTTCCTCATCCTTAAATATTTTACGAAGGCGCGAAATGAAAACATCCATACTCCTCCCCAGGAAATAATCGTCGGTGCCCCAAAGCTCGGTCAGGATTTTTTCCCGCTTTAGAATGGTGTTCTTATTATCGATAAAAAGCTTCAGCAGGGCGGACTCGCGTTCGGTAAGCTGGGTCGAATGACCGTTTCTGCTCACCGTAAAATTGACAGGGTCAAACACAAACGAGCCCAGTGAATAAATATTTGTTTTCGGTATGGCCGACTTTTGGCTGCGCTGTAGGAAAACTTCGATCTTCAGGATGAGCTCTTCCATGCTGTACGGTTTCACCAGGTAATCGTCAGCGCCCAGGCGAAGGCCTTTAATACGGTCTTCCTTTAGCGTTTTCGCCGAAAGGAAAATGATCGGCACCTCCAGATTACGCTGCCGTATAGCTTCCGCCAGCTCAAAGCCATCCATCTGCGGAAGCATCACATCGAGGATGCATAAATCGAAACTGTCTTTTTTGAAAGCATCAAAAGCGTCTTTCCCATTAGTGAAATGAACCACGTCATAATGCTCTTCCAGATTATCTGCGGTGAGGAAAGCCAATGTGCTGTCGTCTTCTACGTATAAGATCTTTTTTTTCATGCTCAGGCGTTTTTCGGCAGGGTCATGGTAATGGTAACACCGGTGGTTTGGTTATTTCGAATAGCAATCTTCCAGCCGTGGAGCTGGCATATCTTTTTCACATAAAATAGCCCGATACCAAAACCCTCTATCTCCTTTTTGTCTTCGCGGGGCACCCGGTAAAATTTCTCGAATACATATTCGATATGCTGTGGCGGTATACCCGGCCCATTATCAGAAAAGACAAGCTGAAGGTTCTTGCCGGCATCCTGTACCTTTATCGCTACTTGTGTTTTTTCCCCTCCATACTTAATCGCATTTTCCACAATATTATATGCAATGTTATAGAAATGGAATTCGTCAGCTAAAACAGTATGTCCCTTTTGTGGGCAATCGAGTGTGACATCGGCTTCCACATACCGCAGCATCGCGTTGTCGCGCACCAGTGCCAGAGCCTCACAAATATCAAAACTTTTCTTTTCAAGGCCAATCAGGTTAGAGTCGGCCTTTGCCACATTTAAAATACGCTCTATATGCTGGTTGAGCTTGTTACTTTGTTCGATAATGATCTTCAGGTAGCGGTTCAGCTTTGGGTTAGCATCGATCTCTTCCTGCTTTGCGGCATAGTTGGAGGCGATCAAAATAGATGACAACGGCGTTTTAAACTCGTGCGTCATATTATTGATGAAATCCTTTTGCAGTTCGCTGTACTTTTTCTGCTTGAGCAGCAACAACACAGAATATACATAAATAACCAGCACAAGGAAAAGCACGCCGGTAAACACCCAGTATTGCTGAAGCGAAGTTATATAAGCGTAATGCAGCTTCGGGAAACGGACAGCGAAGTAATATACCAGTCCGGGCCTTTTTGTAAAACAGTTTTCGCATTGCATTTTTTCTGCAGCACGGCCAGAAGAAGAAATGTATTTGCCATATACCATATCATCCGAGGAGCAGTCATATATCGCATACTCGTAATCGGTGTCCAGCTTTACCTTTTGGAATTCGTTACGCAGGTAGTATTCCAGTATCTCGGCCTCGAAGACATCGTTCACGTTTACCACGTAGTAGTCGTCTGATACTTTTTTGATGGGACTGGCAGGCGGGAGTTCGCTTTCATTATCGCGGTAGATCTTGTTAACTACATCCTGGAGAACAAAATGGATCTTATCGGCTACTTCATTTTTTTCGAACGAATACGCCTGGCCCAACATGACGAGCTGCATAGTAATAACACCCATTATGGCTATGAGCCCAATAAAAACGATGATATTTAACCTGTTGACTTTCAAAATTGGTACGCCGTTTGCTAAACCGATATTACATATAAAAACGCTGCATTTCAACCCGTTAACAAGTCATTAACAATAACATTAAGCTGGTTAACAAATAAATGGATGCAAGTAGATATATTTGTGATGTACAAACCTGAAAATAATATTAACAATAATTAATTCTTCAAAATTATGAAATCATTGAAACTTTCTCTAATTGCAGCTGTAGGCGCTCTTTTCTTTGTGTCTCACTCTGCTTCTGCACAGCAGGCTACTCCTAAAAAAGACGTAGTTAAAACTGAGGCTCCTAAGAACATGACCCCTTCTGCCATTACCTGGAAAGAAGATGTGTTTACCTTCGGCGATGTTGAAAAAGGCAAGCCGGTAAGCCATGACTTTACTTTTAAGAACACGACCAAGCAAACGATTCTTGTTACGAATGTAAAAGCATCTTGCGGATGTACTGCTACAAATTACACTAAAACTCCTATCAAACCGGGAGAGTCTGGAAGCGTAACCGCTACTTACAACGCCGCTAACCCTGGCCAGTTCACTAAAACGATCACTGTAACTACAAACGATAGCGACGTGAACAAAGTGCTTACCATTAAAGGTAACGTACTTAACCCTGAAGGCGCTGCTGCCCCGGCTGCTGCACCTGCACAACACTAAGAGTTTTATATCTCTAAATAGGAAACCACCGGCATAACCGGTGGTTTTTTTGTTCATAAATGGCTGTGGGATACAGCACTCCGAAATGCAAATAATAGTAGCTTTGGAAAAACGGAACAATGAAAAGCCTATTTCTTTTACTCGTTATCATGACCTCAATAAACCTGTCTGCGCAGCACGATGGTGACAAACGCTATGCCGAGGATGAGCTAAAACTTGCGCTTGCAAAAGACAAACCCCGCGCCGAAGGTCCAACGCATGTTATATTAAAAGACAGCACAGTTGCAGTCAGTGTGGCAGAACCGATATTATTTGCCGAATACGGAAACGTTATAAAAATGGAAAGGCCTTACAAAATTTTTCGCTTAAAGCAATACTACTGGGTAATTATGGGTACGCTCCCTGAAGACGCTATGGGAGGAAATTTTGTAATTGTATTGGATGCTCGGGATTGCAGGGTGTTACGGTTAACGCATTATAAATGATCTATACCGCCCACTTCCCTACCCCGCTTGGCACCTGTCTTATTGAAGGCACTGAGCTTGGCATTTCAAAGATCCATGTATTGGATGATGCTGTGGTTCCCACCCCTGAAATACCGGAAGCTTTACAGGAAGCCGTAAAGCAGCTTCAGGAATATTTCGCCGGAAACCGCAATGCATTCACCTTTCCACTCAACCCGCAGGGAACCGACTTTCAAAAGAGGGTGTGGCAGGTGCTGACAGAAATTCCGTTCGGAAAAACCATATCCTATCACGCGCTGTCGGTTCAGCTGGGCGATGCAAAGGCTATTCGAGCCGTGGCCTCGGCCAACGGGAAAAATCCGCTTTGGGTGGTGGTACCTTGCCATCGCGTTATTGGCAGCAATGGCGAACTTACAGGCTATGCCGGCGGACTCTGGCGTAAAAAGTGGCTGCTGGAACATGAAACCCCGCCGGTACAGCAGAGCCTTTTCTAAGGGACTTAGGAGCGGAAGCCCCTTAGAAACTAAGATTCCAGAAACCGCGAGATCTGCGCAATTTTTCCTAAATTAGTCGCACAAGCACCTTCTATGAAAATCCTTAAGAAAATACTGATCGGCCTCGTGGCATTTCTGGCATTCGCCGTTATCCTCATGTACATTTTCGATGTAGATTATCTGTTTAAGGCCGTGCGCGTGGTTTACTTCCATGGCAAAACAACGGCCTACCTTGATGACTACGTACACTTTGATAACCGCACCGTTCACAAAGGAACCGGACAGCCTTGGGCACTGCATAAAGATTACAATAAGACTAAAGCAACACAGCGACTGGAAGACGTTAATAAAGAGCTCGGTACCGTTGCCTACCTGATCGTTAAGAACGACAGCATCTGGCACGAAAGCTATTACGATGGCTACGGCAAAGACTCAAAGTCCAATTCTTTTTCTATGGCAAAGAGTATTGTGTCTGCTGCCATGTTTAAGGCCATTGAGGAAGGCAGGATCAAATCGTTAGACCAAAAAGTCAGCGATTACTTTCCTGAGTTTGGAAAAGGGCTTGCCGCGCAGCTCACGGTGGGCGACCTGTCTTCTATGGCTACAGGGCTTGACTGGGGAGAGCAGTACAGCAGTCCGTTCTCTATTACAACGCGTGCCTACTTTGGCGACCACCTGGAACAGACCATGCTTGAAGTTCCCGTAACGCGCGAACCCGGAAAAGAATTTGAGTACGTAAGCGGTGCGACAGAATTACTGGCTATGGTGGTAACCAAAGCGACCGGTATGACATTATCTGACTATGTTTCGGAAAAATTCTGGAAGCCGATGGGTGCCGAAAACGATGCGCTCTGGCAGCTGGACCATTCTGATGGGATTGAAAAAGCCTACTGCTGTTTTGCCAGCAACGCGCGCGACTTTGCAAGGTTCGGCAAACTGTTTCTGCACAATGGCGAATGGAACGGCCAACAAATACTGACTAATGCCGATGTTACCAAAATGGTTAGTCCACGCTTTGCCGATTCCCCGCAGTATGGTTACGGCTGGTGGCTGAATGATTACCTTGGCAAAAAGATGTACTACATGCGTGGGCACCTCGGGCAGTTTGTGATCGTGATCCCCGAAGATAATATTGTCATTGTGCGCCTCGGGCATATCAAAGGGTTGCAGACTAAAACCGACCCACATAGCAATGATTTCTATGTGTATGTAGATGAGGCCCTGAAAATGATGGGTATGCTGAAGCCGGGTGAGGGTGCGGGAGATTCTAAGAAAATAAAATGATTGGCGTCTTAACGCAATGATCGATAAAGTAAAACTGGAACATATCCTGTTCCTCGATATAGAGACCGTTCCCGAGCACGAGCACTTCGGTTTGTTGGATGAAGAGACGCAGCACCTGTACGGACTCAAAACCCAGTACCAGCGTAAGGAAGAACATTCGCCGGAGGAGTTTTATGACCGTGCCGGCATCTGGGCTGAATTTGGCAGGATCGTGTGCCTTTCAGCCGGCTACTTTACCTTTCGGGGCGATATCCGCCATTTCAGGGTTACCTCTTTTTGTGGCGATGAAGTAAAGATCCTTAAAGATTTTTCTAATTTGCTGAATAATCACTTCGGGCAGGCACAACATATTATGTGCGGGCATAATGCCAAGGAGTTTGACTTCCCGTTCATCGCACGGCGCATGGTCATCAACGGCCTCCCTATCCCGTCTAAGCTTAACCTTTTCGGGAAAAAGCCCTGGGAGGTGCCGCACCTTGATACAATGGAGCTCTGGAAATTTGGCGACTATAAAAGCTTCACTTCGCTGAAGCTGCTCACCAAAATCCTGGGCATCCCTTCGCCAAAAGGCGATATCGACGGCAGCATGGTAGGGCATGTTTTCCACGTAGAAAAGGATATTGACCGCATCGTTACATACTGCGAAAAAGATGTGGTTGCCGTAGCCCAGGTTTTGTTGCGCTTCCGTCGTGAAGATTTACTGGTTGAGGACGAGATCATCCATGTGTAGCTTTCTTTACTTAACTTAGCCAAATGAAAACCCCGCTCCTCAATATCAGCAACGTTACTATATCCGCCCGCAAAGAAGGGCAATGGCTGCCTATTGTAAAGAACAGCAGCTTCTCGCTTCAGGGTAACGAAATACTTGGTATTGTGGGGGAATCGGGGTCAGGAAAATCAATTACCTCCCTCGCGCTTATGGGGTTATTGCCAAAAGGCGTGGTAGAAGTGACGGAAGGTACTATACATTTCGAAAGCACAAATATCACTGCACTGCAGGGCAAAGAAATGAGAGCCATTCGTGGTAAAGAGATTGCCATGATCTTCCAGGAGCCCATGAGCTCGCTCAACCCGTCACTGAGATGCGGGTACCAGGTGGAGGAGATATTAAAAGAACACACTTCCCTTTCAGCGTCCGCGCGCAAGTCCACAGTGATTTCACTTTTTGAAAAAGTAAAGCTTCCTAACCCTGAAAAGATATATAACCGCTACCCGCACGAAATTTCAGGCGGGCAAAAACAGCGCGTAATGATCGCCATGGCGATAGCCTGCAAGCCAAAGGTATTGATTGCCGATGAGCCGACTACAGCGCTCGACGTTACCGTTCAGAAAGAGATCATCCTGCTGCTGAAAGAATTGCAGACGGAAACCGGCATGAGCATCATTTTTATCTCGCACGACCTTTCACTGGTTTCCGAGATTGCAGACCGGGTATTGGTGATGTATCGCGGCGATATTGTGGAACAGGGAAATACAATCGATATATTTAAAAATCCGCAGCATACCTACACCAAAGCGCTTATCAGTTCGCGCCCTTCGTTGGATGTGCGCCTCAGGCGGCTGCCTACCATTCAGGACTACCTTCAGGGCACGGTAGATGCTTCAGAGATTACGCCGCAACAGCGTAACGAACACTTCTCGGAATTATACAGCCGTCCGCCGCTGCTGGAAGTGATCAATGTCGAAAAGGAATATGTTTCGTCTGCGGGATTGTTTGGCAGGGAGGTAAAATTCAGGGCCGTAAACGATGTGAGTTTTAAAATATACGAGGGAGAAACGCTGGGCCTGGTAGGCGAATCGGGCTGCGGAAAATCAACCCTGGGCAATGCAATACTTCAGTTAGACAAGGCTACTTCCGGCAAAATACTGTACCGGGGAAAAGACCTAACTAAACTCTCTTCTTCAGAGATACGCTCGCTTCGCAAAGAGATACAGATCATCTTCCAGGACCCTTATTCGTCGCTCAATCCACGCCTTACGGTAGGCCGTGCAATTATGGAACCAATGCAGGTACATAAGCTTTATGGCAACGACAAGGAAAGAAAGCTGAAGGCGATCGAAATCCTGAACCGCGTTGGGTTGGGAGAAGAACACTTCAACCGTTACCCGCATGAATTTTCGGGGGGCCAGCGCCAGCGTATCGGCATAGCGCGCACTATTGCCTTACAGCCCAAACTGATTGTTTGCGATGAGTCGGTTTCGGCGCTTGACATTTCGGTGCAGGCGCAGGTACTCAACCTGCTGAACGAGCTAAAGGAAAACTTTGGATTTACCTACATCTTTATTTCACATGACCTCGCCGTAGTAAAATACATGAGTGACCAGGTGGTAGTGATGAATAAAGGGAAGATCGAGGAGATGAACGAAGCCGATGCATTATATGCAAATCCGCAAAGAGAGTACACTAAAAAACTGATCGCTGCGATACCGAGCCATTAGTTGGCAGTAGTCAGTGTTCAGTTTTTGAAAGCCGGAAGTATAAGCTCCCCATTTACTGAACACTGATCACTGATCACTATCTAATCAATCACCATCTCCGGGATGTCCCCGTCAATGATCAGGTTGCCTTCGGTGGCGTTTTTAATATCTTCAACTGTAACTCCGGGGGCACGCTCTAAAAGTTTAAAACCTTCAGGTACTATTTCCAAAACAGCCAGTTCGGTTACCACTTTCTTCACGCAGCCTACGCCCGTTAGCGGCAGTGAACAACGCTTTAGCAGCTTCGATTCCCCTGCTTTATTCACATGCATCATAGCTACAATGATATTCTCGGCAGAGGCCACCAGGTCCATTGCCCCACCCATACCTTTTACCATTTTACCCGGTATTTTCCAGTTGGCAATGTCGCCGTTTTCAGCTACTTCCATTGCACCCAATATAGTAAGGTCCACTTTCTGCGCACGGATCATTCCGAAGCTTAGCGCCGAGTCAAAAAATGAGGCGCCCGGCATTGTGGTAATTGTCTGCTTTCCGGCGTTGATAACATCTGCATCCTCTTCACCTTCATACGGGAACGGACCCATACCCAGCACGCCGTTCTCACTCTGGAATTCTACCGAAATATCCTCGCGTACGTAATTTGCCACCAGCGTGGGTATACCAATACCAAGGTTTACAAAGTATCCGTCTTTAACTTCCTTTGCTATTCTTTTTGCGATCTGTTCTTTACCTAATGCCATGATTAACTACGTTTTCTTGTTGTGCGTTGTTCGATACGTTTCTCATACTTCTCACCCTGGAAAATACGTTGAACGAAAATGCCCGGGATATGGATAAAGTTCGGGTCGAGCGTGCCAACGGGAACCAGTTCTTCCACTTCGGCAATCGTGATCTTCGCGGCTCCGGCCATACAGCTATTGAAGTTACGCGCCGTTCCCTTAAATATTAGGTTACCGGCTTCGTCGCCTTTCCACGCTTTTACGATTGAAAAGTCTGCTTTAAACGCCTCTTCCATAATATGCATCTTGCCATTGAACTCACGCGCCTCCTTGCCTTCGGCTACCTCAGTACCGTAACCTGCAGGCGTAAAAAATGCAGGGATACCAGCCTGGGCGGCGCGGCATTTCTCGGCCAGCGTTCCTTGTGGTGTCAACTCGACTTCGAGCTCGCCGCTAAGCATCTGGCGCTCAAACTCGGCATTCTCACCTACGTAAGAAGATATCATCTTTTTTACCTGTTTTTTTTGAAGGAGCAGGCCGAGCCCGAAATCGTCAACGCCCGCATTGTTAGAAATGCAGGTAAGGCCCGAAATGCCCTTTTCAACCAGTTCGTTAATGCTGTTTTCCGGAATGCCGCAAAGGCCAAAGCCCCCCAGCATAATGGTCATGCCATCCTTTATATCATGCAACGCTTCTTTCACGTTGCTCACTTTTTTATTAATCATACAATTAATTTATGTTTGCGCGTATAAATATATAAAAAAACGCCCTTTGCAAGGCGTTTTATATCATTTTCAAATTCCGAATTCGTCGTCTATTTCTGTAGAGTCCGTGGCGGTGGTGTCCTTTGGTTTTGGTTTCGAGTAACAGTCGACCTTTATCGAAAGATTATCGGGCCTTTCAAAAGGCTTCTCTGAAACTTTGAATACCATATCGTCATCCGCATAACATTTTTTCATAAAGATACCCCATATCGGAAGTGCCATGGTAGCGCCCTGCCCGTAAATGAGGCTCTTAAAGTGCGCAGAGCGGTCTTCGTTGCCCACCCATACGCCGGTAGCAAGGTTCGGCACCATACCAACAAACCAACCGTCGCTCTGGTTTTGGGTAGTACCCGTTTTACCGGCAACCGGGTTAATAATGGAATACGGATAACCTGTCATACGGTTGTAACCGGTACCGCCATTACCACCCCATTTCAGCCTCGCGCCCGATCCGCTCTCGGTAACGCCCTCGAGCAGTTTTATCACGGCGTAGGCAATATCTTTACTGATAACCTCATGGGTTTCGGGCGTACTTTGGAAAAGCACAACGCCGTTCTTATCTTCAATCTTGGTAATCACTACAGGCTTTACGTACATTCCCTGATTGGCAAACGTACTATACGCCGCAACCATATCGCTAACAGTGATCTCTACGGCACCTAATGCAATAGCAGGCTGCTCCGGTATCTTAGAAGACACTCCAAGTTTCTCGGTCATATCTACTACGGCTTTCGGGCCTACGCGGTCAATCAGCTTGGCAGACACGGTATTGATGGAGTATGCAAGTGCCTTCTTCAAAGTAACTGTGCCCTGGTACTGCCCATTCGAGTTTTGCGGGTGCCAGTCGGCGTCGATGCCATACTTGCCCTTCGGCATGCTGAACGGTTCATCGCGGATAGAATCGCACGGTGAATAATGCAGCTGTTCTATAGCCGTAGCGTAAACAAACGGCTTAAAGGTAGAACCTACCTGTCGTGCGCCTTGCGCTACGTGGTCGTACTGGAAATGCTTATAATCGATACCGCCCACCCAAGCCTTTACATAGCCGGTTTGCGGTTCCATAGACATCACGCCTGTCTGCAGGAAGTGCTTGTAATACCGAATAGAATCGAGCGGCGTCATCAAGGTATCGCGCTCGCCTTTCCAGGTAAACACGGTCATATCGGTCTTTACCTTAAAGGATTCCCTTATCTGGTCTTCGCTCTTGCCTTCATCTTTCATTATCCTCCAGCGCTCAGAATTTTTCATAGCACGGTCAAGTATCTTTTCCGTCTCTGCTTTGGATATATTTACAAAGGGTGCATTCTCATTCTTTTTCTGCTGAATGAAAAACTCCTCCTGAAGGTTGGCGAGGTGATCGTGAACGGCTTCTTCGGCATACTTCTGCATGCGGGAATCTATTGTTACATAGATCTTAAGCCCGTCGCGGTAAATGTCATATTCGCCTCCATCTTCCTTTGGGTGTTCCTTTACCCACTTGTCCATAAACCCACGGAGGTATTCACGGAAATAGGTGGCCACACCTTCTTTATGGCTTTCGGGCGAATAATGCAACTGTATTGGCTCTTTCTCGAGTTTATCTTTTTCGGCTTCCGTCAGTTTATCGTTCTTTACCATCTGGCTAAGCACCGTATTCCTTCGGTCGAAAACCATCTTGCGGCGTGCTTCGCGTTGGCTGAGCGGATTGTACAGCGAAGGGTTTTTCAGCATCCCTACCAATACCGCAGCCTCTTCTACCTTAAGGTCGCGCGGTTCCTTTGAAAAATAGGTTTTGGCAGCCGAACGTATACCTACCGCATTGTGCGTAAAATCGACCGTGTTCAGGTACATCGCGATAATTTCCTGCTTGGTATACTGGCGTTCCAGGCGCGTAGCAATGATCCACTCCTTTGCTTTCTGGATGATCCGCAGCGGAAGGAAATGCGACCCTTCGCCGTGGAAAAGGTTCTTGGCCAGCTGTTGGGTAATGGTACTCGCCCCGCCGCTTGACCCTAATGATGCCATTGCCCTAAAGGTACCTTTGGTGTCGATGCCCGAGTGGTCGTAAAAACGCTCGTCTTCTGTAGATATTAAGGCATCCACCAAATGCTTGGGAAGGTCGGCATATTTTATCGGTGTACGGTTTTCAAGGTAAAATTTACCGATGGTAACGCCATCTGACGAAATAATCTCGGTAGCCACGTTCGAGTCCGGATTCTCCAATTGATCAAACGACGGCATCCTTCCGAAAACGCCCCAAGAGGCGAGCAGGAAGAATAATATAACCGAGAAAACCCCGATGATGAATATTTTCCAGAACTTCTTTACGTAATCTGAGTAGTCGCTGCCACCCTGTTTCTTTTTGGTAACTGCCATATATTTTTAGTCTGTTGATTCTATCCTGAAACCTACCTCCATAATGCCGTCCAGTTTTTTGACACCCGGTACTTTTCCCGCCTGCCTCACGGCTTGCTGTACCGTAAATAAGTATTTGCCCGGCCTTGGGAAAATAACATTCTCCTTGTACCAGAGCCTGCTTTCTTTCACATCCGAAAAGCCGCTTCCCATAAGTGACCCATCCGGATTGGCCATTTCATATTCCAGCGTATCCACCTTTACAAGCTTGGTGCCCGGCTGCTGCATCTGTACAATGAGATACAGGTTACTGTACGGATAATTATTGTTGTTGCGGACGTTGACAAACAGGTTATGCTTCGAAACGGTATCCGTAGTTTCAAATTCAAATTTTGCAATACTGTCCTTGTCCCATTCGCCATCGTAGGCGTGGTACTCTTCAAACACCCTTTTCCTGTCACAGGAGCAAAGGCAGATAACCGCCACAAGGGCAAGCAGGCTATTTTTTAGCATCGTTGTTTGCGTCTCCCGGTTTGTTATTCCTGTCAGGCCTTGGTTTTCTGTTATCGTTAGGGCGGTTGCGCCTCTCGCCCTGGCGCTGCCTGTTCGCGTTAGGGTTTTCGTTTGTATTGGCTTTCGGACCCTGATTTGGGTTACCCTTGCCGTCAGCATTGTTGCCTGCCTTTGCGTTGGCGTTTGTATTAGCTTTTACGTTAGCATTCGCGCCTGCTTCCACAGGTCTCGGCGCCCTTTCACCCGAAGGTTTTTTCTTCCGGTTATTGTTGTTGTTATTCTTCCTGTTCTTAGGCTTGTCAAAACGCGTAAGGCTATCCTGGCCCACCACATTCTGGAAGGTTTCTACAGCTTCAACAGCTACTTCCACGGCGAAATCTTCAAGCGATGCTACGCGTTCCTTTTGCTTATTGACAGCGATGATCTCCTTTACCTGTGCCGCTTCCAGCGTATGCCAGTGCGCCATATCATTGGTGTAGGCAAACCACATCAGCCCTTTAAAGATGTCGATCTTCTGGCAAATGGCATCCCCTTTTTCGGTATACAGCTTTGTATCCATATCCGGAAGGCCTTTCAGCGCATCCAGGTACGTGTCGAGCTCATAGTTAAGGCAGCATTTCAGCTTGCCACACTGTCCCGCCAGTTTTTGCGGATTGAGCGAAAGCTGCTGGTAGCGCGCCGCAGAAGTATTCACGCTCCTGAAGTCGGTAAGCCACGTTGAGCAGCAAAGCTCGCGGCCACAGGAACCGATACCGCCAAGGCGCGATGCCTCCTGGCGGAAGCCCACCTGTTTCATCTCGATACGGGTGCTGAATTCGCGTGCATAATCCTTGATCAGCTGGCGGAAATCGACCCGGTCTTCGGCGGTGTAATAGAAGGTAGCTTTAGACCCATCGCCCTGAAACTCAATATCCGAGATCTTCATCTGCAGGTTGAGCTTGATGGCCAGCTCACGTGCTATCACCTTCATAGGCTCTTCGCGGTTGCGTGCATCGCTCCAGATATCGATATCTTTTTGCGAGGCTTTGCGGTATATTTTAGGAATGTCGCCAAAAGGCTTCACTCCTTTCTTCTTCATCTGGACTTTTACCAGCTCGCCGGTGAGGGTTACGATACCGATGTCATGGCCGGGCGATGCCTCGGTAGCAACGATATCTCCCATAGAAAGCGTTAGGTTTTCGGTATTGCGGAAAAACTCCTTGCGCCCGTTCTTAAAGCGCACCTCGACCGCATCGAAAGGGGCTTCGCCACCGGGCAGGCTCATGTTGCTGAGCCAGTCGAATACCGTGAGTTTGTTGCAGCTGTCGGTACCACAGGTACCGTTATTTTTACATCCTCTCGGGGTGCCGTCCTTAGACCCCGTAGAACAGTTTGTACATGCCATAATAGTAGTATATATAGTGATCGCGGTTGCCCGCTACGTTTCGTTATTAATGTTTGTTAAAACGTTTTTGTGGGTAAAGATAGTATATTTTTGTGTTAATCGTGTTCATATCGCCTCATCCCAACTCCTCTCCAATGGCGAGGGCGTCGGAAGATGTTGTCACTTCGAGCGCAGTCGAGAAGCGTCCTTTCGTCAAGACACCTTCTAAGTTCGCACAAAAAAAACCCGCTACAAAGCGGGCTTCTTTTATTTCGCGGCTATTGTTAACCGATAACCTTAAAAAGCTTGTCTGACAGGCGGATGCGAAACGGTATGTTGAACGTCACCTTATCGCCTGCTGTGGCTGTTTCGCCGGGCTGGCCGTTAACGCGCATACCTTCTACAGTCAATTCCTGCTGGCCTGTGGTGGGGCCGGAGATGATGATGCGGTCGCCGGTTTTCAGCTCATTACTTAGTGTAAACTGGCCTACGCCCGCTTTCGGGTAATAGTGCTCGCCCTTGCCCACCAGTACTTTGCGTACCCGTTTGGCAGGGCTCGTTTTTACTTTCGGCGCAATGGCTACTTCACTTTCCACCTTTGCCAGCCCTAAGTTTTCACCACGACCTTTCTTAAAGATCATGTTGCCTTTCATGATGCCGCGGCGCAAAGCTTTCTGCTCCTCTTCGGGCAGCTGAACGATGCTCAGGCACTCTGGCGAACAAGTGTTGTGCATGGTTTCCTTACAATCATCGCACTGGATGAACAACAGGTGGCACGCCTCGTTGGCGCAGTTGGTATGGTTGTCGCAAGGCTTGCCGCACTGATGGCAGTTTGCAATGATATCGTCGGTGATGCGTTCGCCCAGGCGGCCATCGAACACAAAGTTCTTCCCGATGAATTTGCTTTCCAGTCCTTCGGCCTGTACCTGACGGGTATATTCTATGATGCCACCCTCGAGCTGGTACACATTCTTAAAGCCTTTATGACGGAAGAATGCCGACGCCTTCTCGCAGCGGATGCCGCCGGTGCAGTACATCAGCAGGTTTTTGTCTTCCTTGTGCGGCTCGAGCATATCTTCAATGATCGGCAGCGACTCGCGGAAGGTATCTACATCGGGCGTAATCGCATTGGTAAAATGGCCTACTTCGCTCTCGTAATGGTTACGGAAATCGACCACAATGGTATTCGGGTCCTCAAGCATTTTGTTGAAATCGCGCGCACCCAGGTGGATGCCTTTATTGGTCACATCGAACGATGCATCATCCAGCCCGTCGGCTACGATCTTGTGGCGGACCTTGATCGTGAGTTTCAGGAACGACATATCGTCTTGCTCCACCGCAATATTCAGGCGGATACTGTTTAGGAACGGGATGGTATCAAGGTGGTCTTTAAATGCGTAGAAGTTATCCGCCGGAAGCGAAAGCTGGGCGTTAATGCCCTCGGTGGCTACATAAATGCGCCCGAGTACCTCGAGTGGGTTCCAGGCCAGGAACAGGCTGTCGCGAAATTGTTTGGGATCTTCAATGTGCGCATAGGCGTAGAAAGAAAGCGTAAGGCGCTGCTTGCCGGACTGTTCTATGAGTGCGGCCCTTTCTTCTGCGCTTAAGGTGTTATACAGTTGCATGCTATAAACGTTAAGTGAGAATTATGTACCGGCTCCAAATGGAGGAACCGGGTGCAAAGGTAACATCTTGTTTAGATTATACCTATCTTTGCAAAAAGATTTCGAAATTTTCATATTCCATTTTTAATATTTAATTTAACAGATTGTTAACTAAAAAAATTAATTATGGA
>JAGKWW010000013.1 GCA_021151665.1 Flavobacteriaceae bacterium | reverse complement strand
TTTTTTGAATGTTTTTTCTAACTTTTCCTTAACACTCTGGAAACATGGTTTTTGAGACTGAAAGTTTTTTTGGGGTCGGAGGTCGGGGGTCCGAGGTCGAAAGCGCCATCATACCTGACACCCCACCGATGCTTCGACAGGCTCAGCATGACAACCTGAAACCCGGAAGTCGAAACCTTAAACCGGAAACCGCAACCTGCAGATGCTTCGACAGGCTCAGCATGACAACTCGGGACCCGAAACCCGGAACGGGATCAATCGAACCGCAGCGCTTTTACCGGAGAGATGCGTGTGATAATGTATGAGGGTACTAATAATAATAGTAAACACACTATTATAGTGCCAACATTTATCACTAAAATAGCCGGCACATCTATTATTACAGGAGCGACAGTTACATAATAGCTTTCGGGTGGGAGCTTAACCACCTGGAAATATTTTTGGATAAGTATCATTGCAAGGCTTATTCCGTTGCCCCATAAAAGTCCTTTTGCTATGATGTAAGCAGCGTTGTATAAAAAAACTTTGCGAACACTCCAGTTGGTTGCGCCAAGCGCTTTTAGTATCCCAACCATTTGCGTCCGCTCAAGGATCAATACCAACAGCGCGACAATCATATTGATGGTTGCCACAATCGTCATAATTATAATGATGAGTACAATATTGAAATCGAAGAGTGTCAGCCACTCGAATATATTATTGTATTTCTCTTTAATTGTTTTGCTATTGAGCAGCGAAGGTATAGCCTCATAGATCTCGGCTCCCTTTTCATCTATCTGGCTAAAATCATCGAGAAATACCTCGAAGCTGCCCACCTGCCATGGCTTCCATTTATTAATACGCTGAACATGGCGTATGTCGCCTATGACATAAGTCGCATCAAAATCGCGGAACCCCGAGTTGTAGATGCCCACAATTTCGAATACCCGAAGGTTTGGGAGGCCGTTGCCCCCTTCTTTCATAAAATAGGTATTAAACTTATCGCCAACTTTAAGCTTAAGCCGGTCGGCCAGGTATTGTGAAATAATTACTTCGCTATTCAGCGCACCTTTAAGATTAGGTATCCTGCCCTTCACAATATATTCCTGCAACTCGTCCCATTTGTACTCTTTGCCCACACCCTTAAAGATGATTCCTTCAAAGGTTTCTGCGGTGCGTATTATTCCTGCTTTACTTGCAACGGCCTGAACATGGTTTATACCCTGGACTTTAGTGAACTTCGGATAAAAATCCTGCTGTATGGATACCGGCCTTACGCTTACCTCCGACTCATTATCGTCAAAACCGGAAATGATAACATGCCCGTTGAACGCCGATAGCTTTTCGCGTATTTTATCCTGAAGGCCTACCCCTGTAGCAACGGACATGATCATCATAATAACACCTATGGCAATGGCAACGGTAGCTATTTTAATAATTGGCGCAGAAATGCTACTTTTATAGTTCTTTGCGGTAACCAGCCTCCTGGCTATAAAATATTCTAAATTCAAGCGTAATGGTATGTAGTTCGTTTTTCAAAAATACTGTTTTATTCTCAATACTATTGGCGGCTGCCTGTGGAAATTCGGTGAAGCACGCCAAAGCATCGAACGTAAATTATTACGAATCGGAGCGCGCCGGTCTACAGGTGACGACAGAAATAAAGACAGGTGCTGACAATTACGGCGCTTATCTTCCCTTACTTCGGGGAAAGAATGTAGGTATCGTGGCTAACCAGACCAGTATTGCTGCTTACCTTAATACAAATGCGGGGGGAGCCCATGGCAAGACTATCAAAGCAGAAACTATAAGTACCGTTGATTTTTTGTTGTATGAAGAAATAAAAATCAGTAAAATATTTGCGCCCGAGCACGGCTTTCGCGGAACAGCGGACGCTGGCGAACTTGTCAAAGATGGAAAAGACATTAAAACCGGGCTTCCTATTATTTCCCTTTATGGCAACAACAAAAAACCAAAACCGGAGCAGCTTGATGGAATCGACGTGATGGTTTTTGACCTGCAGGATGTGGGTGCACGCTTCTACACCTATATATCTTCGCTACACTATATAATGGAAGCCTGCGCAGAAAATAACATCCCGCTTATTGTCCTTGACCGGCCAAACCCAAACGGAAGTATCGTTGACGGGCCTATACTTGAAAAAGAAAATACCAGCTTTGTGGGGATACACCCCATACCGGTGCTCCACGGAATGACTATTGGCGAATATGCACAAATGATAAACGGCGAGAAGTGGCTTAAGAACGGTGTACAATGCAAGCTGACTGTAATTCCTTGCCTGCATTATACACGCGATATGACATACAGTCTGCCTGTGAAGCCTTCTCCCAACCTGCCAAATGACCAGGCGATAAACCTGTATGCGAGCCTTTGCTTTTTTGAAGGCACCAACGTGAGCCTGGGCAGGGGCACCAACAAACAGTTCCAGATTTATGGCTCGCCTGATTTACCGAACACAGGGTTTAGCTTTACCCCAGTGCCCAACGAAGGTGCCAAAGAGCCACCGCTTAAGGGGCAGGTGTGCTACGGTGAAGACCTTTCAAAAATTGAAAAGGTAAAACGCCTGGAAATTAAATGGCTTATAAAGGCTTACGCCGAAACCAAAGATAAAAGTAAATTTTTTATTCCGTTTTTCACCAAACTTGCGGGAACCACCAAACTTCAGAAACAGATAGAATCCGGTGTCAGCGAGAATGAAATACGTAAAAGCTGGGAAGCGGGGTTGGCAGAATTCCACACAGTGCGCTCAAAATACCTTATCTATAAATAGATTTCTTAATGTTTTGAGAAACTGCTTTCGGGGATACAGGTTGTTTTGTAACTTTAATTAAATAAAAAAAATACAGCCATGAACATCACCGAAAAAGTAGAAAACTTTGTACAGTACATTTTAGGCCTTATCGATCAGGCAAAAGGTTACGTAGATAATATCATTGAATTCTTTGTTGACCTGCGTGACAAGATCGAAAATTTCCTTGAGTACATTGAGGATAAGCTACACAGCATAGAAGGCCTGGTAAGCGAGCTTAAACAGCACACCGTAGATGCTGTAACCGAATAATTTTCTTTAACAAATAAAAAGCAGGGCAACAGACTATTCCATCTATACCCTGCTTTTTATTATAAGTTATTATAATTCAATCGGCTGGCCGAACTGCAACAGATAGCCGTTATTGTCATAAATGGCAAATTCGCGCATTCCGTATTCAAACTCTTCTATTCCATAACACACATCGCATTTGGTATTCCATTTATCCCAAAGCGCATCAACATCATTTGTGCGGATATAGAAAGAACCTGTAAAGCCAGCGCGTTCATAGGGTATATGTTCATTTGGGTTGGCAAACATAAATTCTACATCATCTTTTATCACCGAAGCCCAGCCCCACTCTTCTTCGTAGGCGATGCATTCAAAGCCAAGCACCTCGGTGTAAAATTTTACTGTTTCTCCCAACTCGCGGGTATAGAGCATTGGAGTAAGCGAATTGAATTGTGCCATATCCTTAATTTTATATCGTAAGTTTCTTTTTCATTTCTTCCACTATATTATAGGCTGCCGGACAAATGGCAACATTTTTTATCGTAAGGTTTGCTATCTGCTGAAATTTCTTGCGGTCGGTGTGCGGAAATTCGCGGCACGCTTTCGGGCGAACGTCGTAGATCATGCAATAGTTTTCAGTATCCAGGAACGTGCACGGAACACTTTGCAGAACATAGTCGTTATCCTCGTCTATGCGGAGGTACTGGTCTATGAACTGTTGCGGCTTCATCCGGAAATGCTTTGCGATGCGCTCAATATCGGCAGAGGTAAACAGTGGCCCGGTAGTTTTGCAGCAATTAGCACAGGCAAGGCAGTCGGTACGCACAAACTCCCTGTCATGCAGCTCCTGCATCACATAATCAAGGTTCTTGGGCGGCTTCTTTTTAAGCTTGTCAAAAAACTTTTTGTTTTCGTTATGCTTATCTTTGGCGAGCCTGCCAAGGTTATTTAATTGCTTTTCCATCGTCATTTGTGGCAAAGGTAATCAAAGGGCGTTAGTTGCAGCATGTTAACCTAAAAATTATGAAAGACCTGATGGGCAGGGCCATACTCGATTTCCAGACCGGGAATGAGCCGGCCAACATTATCACCGAAACCAATATCTCAGAAAAAGACGAGATGAGCATAGCGTATCTTTTTCGTTCCTATAAGGAGATGCCGGCCATTGAGCAAAAAGCGTTGCAACTCGCAAAAGGAAAAATCCTGGATGTGGGTTGTGGTGCCGGAAGTCACAGCTTGTATCTTCAGGAAAAAGGATATAATGTTACCGCAATAGATATTTCGGTACATGCCGTTGAAGCCTGCCGGATAAGAGGGATTTCAAATGTACGGGTGGAAGATGTTATGCTGCTTGAAGGACAAAAGTTTGACACCTTATTGTTGTTAATGAACGGCACGGGTATTTGTGGAAAACTCAACAATCTCTCAAGATTTCTCCAAAAACTGGCTTCTTTACTAAATGACGGCGGGCAGATACTGATCGACTCCTCCGATATCATCTATATGTTTGATGAAGATGAAGACGGCGGGCACTGGATTCCGTCAGAGGGCTACTATGGTGAACTTACGTTCCGTGTCTATTATAAAGGCGAAGCCGAAGAACCTTTTGGCTGGCTGTATCTTGATTATAATACCTTACAAAATGCGGCACATGCCAATGGCTTGCAATGCGAATTGGCGATGGAAGGTGATCATTACGATTACCTTGCCAGGCTGTATAAATAAAATATCCTGCCGGAGCAGGATATTCTTATTGAGCGTATTTTGTCATTAAGGCCTGTATTTCCTGACCCCAAAGCTGCCCGACGCTTTGCCCTTTGGTATAAAGCACATCGGTTTTAGCCAGCAATTTTTGTCCTGCAGAACTGTTGTAGAAGCCAAGTACAGCCTTCATATCTTCAGGTGTAAATTCCTCCATGTAAATATTTATAATCTTGTTTTCCAGTGAGGTCATTATAACCGCAAGTTCCTTTTTGAAGTCTGCCTGCTTGGCGAGCGGCACATTTTTATACATATCTTTTGTCATATCGTCAAAAGCCTTCATTGACTTACTCATTTGAAGGTATTGGACAACATCCTTCCTGAAGGCATCCTGACTTTGGGCATTAGCTGAGTAAACAGCCGCTACAAACGCTGCTGCAATAAGTAATTTTTTCATGGTGTACGATTTATGGTATGTTCAGATATTTGTGGGTTTGCAACGATACCCTCCACTTCGGGTTATTCATCACATAGTCAACAATAAGCGGGGTAATCTGGTCGCGCCTGCTCCACTCGGGCTGCAAGAATAAAATTGCATCCGGGTTTACTTTGGCAGCCTGTTCTTCAGCAAATACAAAGTCATGCCTGTTATGTATGATCACTTTAAGTTCGTGGGCCGCATCGTAAGCGCTCTGAACGGGCAGCTTTGTTTTTTTTGGCGAAAGGCAAAACCAGTCCCAATAGCCGGAAACCTCATAAGCCCCGGAAGTTTCAATATGAACACGAAGCCCGCGTTGTTTAAGGGCCACTGTCAGCGGTTCCATATTCCAACTTAGCGGTTCGCCTCCGGTAACAACGACCGTTTCTGCAAACCGGGCAGCATTGTCAACAATGGCATCCACACCGGTAGGCGGATGCAGGTCGGCATTCCAGCTCTCTTTAACATCGCACCAGTGGCAGCCAACATCACAGCCGCCCACCCTTATAAAGTATGCCGCATGGCCGGTATATGCGCCCTCACCCTGAATGGTATAAAATTCTTCCATCAGCGGCAACATCGTCCCTTTTTCTACTTCAACCTGTATCTCCTTCTTCAACATGATCATTCTAAATTGCCTGCAAAGATACATATAATCAACAGGAATATATAAAAAAGAAAAGCCGCCCTTTTCAGGACGGCCTTGGTATTTTGGGATTATTTACCAAGTTTGTTAAGCTCAGATTTGACATATGCATCAGTAGGATCCAGCGCCAGTGCTTTATTAAAATACTCTTTTGCTTTTGCCTTGTCGGTTACCGCGTAATAGGCCCCTGCATCGCTGTAAGCGCCTATAAGGTTATCCTTCTGCTTAGCAACTTCGGCCTCGCCTTTACCTGTTACGATCTCGATATACTTATCATACGCTTCCGCCATCACTTTAAGCGACTCATTGCTTTGTATCTGCTTATTTATCCGTGCCCTGTAAAGGTAAGCATCCTGTGCAGTTGGAGAAAGTTCTATTACTTTGGCAAGCGCCGTTTCGGCTTTGGCCAACTGCGCACCATTAGCCTTGCGCGCCTCGGCAGATTTGTTTACGTGGTCATAATAAATAGAGTATGCCAGGTAAAAATTATCGTAAAACAGGTTTCTGTTATCCGGATTGGTCGTTGCCACTTCAAATACAACCGCTGCCGGAGCGTAAAGTTTCTGGGCGAAAAGCTTTTTACCAATGGCATTAAACTCGTTGGTAATCTTGATATCCTTCTCAGCAGCGGCCTTAATGTTGCCTATCGCTTCATCGAAAAGTGGCTGATTGGTAATTACCACATTCTCCTTTTCATCTGTTTTTACTACCGATGCAAGCTTAGCCAACCCGAGGTACAAGTGGTCACGGGCAATAATGCGTTTCGGTTCGGCCTTTGAAATAAACTCGGTCATCGCCTTGATACTCGCATCGTAATTTCCGTTTTCATACGAAGAGTACGCAAGATAACGCAATACCCTCGGGTTTACTTTATCCATTTTAAGCATTGCCTGGGTTTCCGTTTCAAGCGCCTTATAATCGCCGGCAAGCAACAGGAAGTCGGCATAACGCATACGGCTGTTCAGCGAGTAATCTGTAAGCGACATGTATTTCTTGTAGTAGTCAAGCGCTTTCGTCATATTCTCCTTATATTTCGCAGTATCGGTATTTGCCCACAAGTAATAGGTCTCAGCGAGTTCGCGGTAAACCGGCCCATAATTGGCATCAAGCTTAATAATCTCGTCAAACTGCTTTATCGCTTCAGGAAAAGCGGCCCGCGTATTCTTGGTAATCACGCCAAGCTGAAGCTTCGCCCTTAGCAGGCTTTTATCAAGCTCATACCCTATACGGTAATTTTTATAGGCATCGTTCTGATTTCTCAGCCCGTAATAAGCATCTCCAAGGCCAAGGTAAGCCTGTGCAGCATTTTTATCTTTTGCAATTGCCTCATTAAAGGCGGCGATGGCTTTGTTATAATCCGGTGTATCGGCATCTACGTAAGCACGGCCAATATATATCAGCTGTTCTACATCTTTTTTCTTCAGTTCCGCTTTTACGGCGTCAAACTTTGATTGCGCTGCCGAAGCGTTGCCACTGTTCAGGTCGATGTGGCCCAACCCGATCATATTGAAGTTAGCGTTATTCTTTACCGCTTTACCCCTGTTAAAGTAAAGTGCAGCACTATCTGCCTCCTGTTGTTTCAGGTATATATCTCCCAGGAGAAAATAGTTCTTTCCTTCATCGGGCGCCGATGTAACCAACGACTTTAAAATTGTTTTGGCTTTATGATACTGTTCGGCATCAATAGCTTTTTTTGCCGTTTCAGAATCCTGGGCATACGCCGAGCCAAACAGCAGCAACGACAAGCTAACGATTTTCAGTTCTCTCATTTTAAATACTCTTTATATTGGTTTATAATTTGTCTCTAACCGATAGTTCCCTAACAGGGATCTCCGCAGGAAGCAGGCCGCTCTTCAAAATCAGGCGCTGTCCTTCCCGTGCACTAACGTAAATTGCAAAACCCATGCCCAAACCCTGGCCACCGGAGTAATTTAACACATAAACTCCCCTTGTTAGCGGGTAATCACCCGTTGCTATATTGGTTTGGTTAGGCTTGTAAAATTTCTTGGAAACACCGTCTTTCTTAACATTGTCTACACCCAATACCCGGACATTTTCTACAAAAGGCAACAGTTTCGTTGGCGGCTGCAACAACCAGTTTACACCTATTATTCCTACAGCGCCTTTAGTGTTGCTTACGTAACGTATTACTTCTTCATTTGTTTTGAGCGCAAAGATATTATTCGCAGGTATATCCTTAACGCCGGCTACATTCAATAAATATTGAACCGTACTCGAGTTTGGGTTATCAAACACCAGCCGGGGTACTTTAGAGGACGGCTGCCCGCGAAGCACTTTTATCACCTCTTCCAGGTTTATAACGGTATCTGCGGCTTTACTATTGGTAATAAGTGCGACTGCATCGGTTGCAAAGTGTGTAATACGGGGAACGATTTTCTTGTTGAGAAAATGAGCTTCCTCATCTTTTGTCAGCGTCCGCGGAAGTACTGCCACTGCCGCCGAATCCGTAAGCATAGCTGCCAGGATCTCATTCTCAGGCTTGTTGACCTGTTTTACGTGCGCCCGCGGATAAATACTCTGAAAAACTGCGATAGCATCTTCAATTACCGGCTGAACGGTATTATCTGTGAGGAGTGTGATATTGCCCGATGTAAGGGTTTGTTCGTCGGCATTGCCTTTCTTTTTTCGGCACGATACTCCCAGTGCAAGGGTGGCAAAAAGAAGTGCGACAACTAATTTCTTATTTATCATTCGTTAACTGTTACGGTTGTTTTGCACAAGGCGCACAAACCTGAAAAAGGCATAAATGATCATAGCACAGCCAAACATTACGCGCAGGTTGTGCGGAAGGTTTAGCGGAAGCTCTTTCCAGAAAATGATCATCAGCCCCAATACCAGGTACATCAGAAAAAACAACATTCCTAAAACAAACAGAAATCGCTTTACGGGCGATTTCTGTTCTAATCTTTCGGATCTTCTGCGTGATTGCATTATCCTTATTCTTTGATATTAATGGTTATCGGCAGGTTGTAACGTGCCCTTACCGGCTTACCGTTCTGGATGCCCGGGCTCCATTTGGTTTTAACCGACCTTAGCACGCGCTCTGCTTCTTTACCCATACCGTAGCCCGGGTCGCGGGTTACTTTGATATCAGTAAGGGTTCCGTCTTTTTCTACTACAAAAGAAACATAGATACGGGCTACCATGTTCTGCTCTACCTCAGGAATCCTGAAATTACTCTGAACATACTTAAGGAATGCGCCGATACCTCCCGGGAACTCAGGCTGTACCTGAAGCCCCGCAGTGTTGTATACCGTATTGTCGGGAGCCTCTACCCCTTTGTCAAGGTCACCTGCAGGCTTATCAATAACGATATCTCCCGTAGGGCTGCCTTTCTCTGTCCTGGAGCTTGGGTCAGCTTGTTCAAAGTCTTTTACCTTTGGCGGCTCCTCAACTACCTGTTCTTTTTTCTTGATCTCGAAGTCTTTGAACTTCACCTCATCTACAACCGATTTTGGAGCCTGCTGCACTTCCTGAGGCTTTGGCGGCTCCGGCTCTACCGGAAGAGGTTCCTCCGGTGGCGGTGGCGGAAGGTCTACCACTTCTATCACTTTATCAATAGAATCATCTTTGGCAACAAGCCCTGACGCGAAGCGGTAAATGATAGGGATAGCTACCAGAATGGTAAATAATATAGCGCCGGCAATCAATGCCTTTACTGTTGTCTTAGGGTTCTCAAGGCGAAGCTGGTATGCACCGTACTTCTTGTTACGCCCTTCAAACACGATGTCGATCCAATCCCTGTTGAAAATATTTAGCTTTGACATAATTTCTTTGTTTTAAGTCCTATTATCAGGGATTATACATTCCTTTTTCCGTTAGCAGCCCAAGCTCCGGCTTTGTAATATCGCCGATAGCGTACAGCTGAACGTTGGTTATCGCCATCTCGTCAAGAATATCTACAAGGTTTTTGTAGGTAGACTTGTCGCACGCCTTGATGCTCACAATAAGCCCTTTTTTCTCGTCGCTTCCGTACACCTGCTTTACTGCAGCAATACGCTGAAGAAGCACCTTACGGATACCCTCTTTACCATAGGTGGTTGGGGTAGCGGCGATAAGCGGGGTACCAAACTGGCCCAGGAACCAAAGAAGCTTATTATCCTGCCCAATAAGGACGGTCATGGTCCTGTCATCAGGTACATCCATCTTAGTCTTATCTTCAGGTTTGTTCTTATCCGGCATGGCCAGGTTCATAGACTGTGGCTTGGATAACGATGTGGTAAGCATGAAGAAGGTAATAAGAAGGAACGCAAGGTCTACCATCGCAGTGAGGTCTACCCCGGGATTCATTTTCTTACTCCTTACCTTTTTGCCCTTGCCGCCATCGCCACCGGTATTTAATTCTGCCATTTTATATTATGGATTATAATATTAAAAATTCTCGTTACGTAGCGCTGTCACAAGGAAGAAACGGTTCTTCTTCTGGTCACGCAGTATCTCTATCACTTCTTTCACGGTAGGATACTCTTCTTTAGCATCAGCTTTTATAGCAATATCAAGGTCTTTGTATACAAGATCGGTTGCACCGCCCTGTATTTTCTCGTCCATGATCTGCCTGTGAGCTTCCCTTGCTTCTTTAACCCAGTCCTTCAACTGGTTGTTAGCCGAATCAAATGGAATCCCTTTTTGAAGGCCCTCTTTATTCCTTGCATCAGGAGAAAGCGCCAACAGCCCTTTCATCTGCGAAATCGGCACGCCGAAACCTTCAAGGCCCTGAAACGCTTTATAGTCCGCCTCAGTAAAAGGAACATTATATTTTTTAGACATACGCTCAAGCGTAACCCTCCTTAGCTCCGGGCCGAGTATGGTAAAGAACACCTGCTTATCTCCAATTGTGATGGTTGCAAGATCTTCATCCGGCAACTTTGTCTGAACTGTAGAAGCGGGAGTATCTACCGGCTTTGGGTCAGGCTGCTTTATAGTAGCGGTCATAATAAAGAATGAAAGCAAAAGGAAAGCCACGTCGCACATCGCGGTCATGTCTATCCTGGTGCTCTTTCTTGATATTTTAACTTTAGCCATTATTGTTATTTGTTAGCTAAGCCGGCGGGCGGCTGCCCGCGGCTATATTATTAAACTTACTTGTTGTTACCCGGGTTATGCATTGTTGGCACGAGCCCTGAAACGCCTGTAAGTTTGTGTGATAGCAAAACCTGCCTCATCGATAGAGTAAGTAAGCTTATCGATTTTCGTTGTAAACGAGTTGTATGCAATAATTGCAATAGTAGAAGTAGAGATACCTGTAGCGGTGTTGATAAGCGCCTCAGAGATACCGTTTGCAAGCTGTGCAGAGTCTGGCGTAGTACCGGCACCAAGAGCAGAGAACGCCTTGATCATACCCGTTACCGTACCAAGAAGACCCATAAGCGTACCGATAGATACAAGGGTAGAGATGATTACAAGGTTTTTCTCAAGCATTGGCATCTCAAGAGAAGTAGCCTCCTCTATTTCCTGCTGGATAGCTGCTTCAGCCCTCTCGCTGTCAAATCCTTCCCTTTTTACTTCTTCATATTTCAAAAGGCCTGCTTTTACAACGTTAGCCACAGTACCTTGCTGCTTGTCGCATTCTGCCATTGCTTCGTTGATGTTGCCTGCAGCAATCTGGCCCTGTACTTTCTTAACAAAAGTATCTACATTGCCTTTACCTGAAGCTTTGTTTATTACTAATAGACGCTCGATTGAGAATACCACCGCCATAAGGAAAAGCCCCATAAGCACAGGTACTACAAAACCACCTTTGTATACCATTGCAAGGTAATTTCCTGGTAGCGGGTGTGTGGTAGGTAGATCCGGGTCTGCTCCGCCTTCAAAGTTAGCAGGGTTACCCATGATAAATTTCCAAACAAGGAATCCAACTACTATACAAATTACCATAGCCAGGACAGAAAACATTCCTGAGCCATTAGAGCCTTCTTTTTTTTCAACCTTCTGAATAGATGCGTTTGCCATTTCTTAAAAAAATTTAGTTTTTTTGATTTTAATAACAGTTTCTGTTTTTGGTAAATCTTAGAATTATAAGATTGGCAAATTTATGTTATTGGAACATAAAAAAAAATAAATTGCTTTTTTTTATCCATTCTTAACAATAAAATAGCACATCATTAAACGTGCCTTTACCAATGGTTCAAATAATTTTTTTATACAAAACCCAATTTTACCCGAAACAGCCTGCTATAACTTATTAATAATTTTATATTTATATAGATTCTGTATAAATAACATAAATCAGTCGCGTTTATTGTGCGTGCATTGAATTTTTTGCCGGTTTTAAGTAAATACTAACTTTCGTTCCTAAAACCTTTTCTTTACTTTAGCTTTTTTCAAACGATTTTCTATGAAGGGACTTATAACGGTAGGTTTGCTAATCATGTCTAACGTCTTTATGACACTGGCATGGTATGGGCATCTTAAATTTAAGGAAATGAAAGGCTTCAGCGGGTTGGGGCTTGTTGCTATTATCCTTATAAGCTGGGGCCTGGCGCTATTCGAGTATTGTTTCCAGGTGCCGGCCAATAAGATAGGATTTAAAGAAAACGGCGGCCCGTTCACACTTATGCAGCTTAAGGTGATTCAGGAAGTGATCACACTGGTCATCTTCACGATATTCTCACTACTGTTCTTCAAAGGAGAATCCTTCAAATGGAATCATGCCGTAGGATTCGTATTCCTGATACTGGCGGTTTACTTTATATTCAAGAAATGAATTATTTTATCCAAAAGGAGCCTTTTGTAGTACCTACTACCGATGGCAAGCTGATTGAGGAGATGCACGGCCTGGCTTCAGACGGGAGCGCCGATATTTCTATTGCCCACATGGTAGCGCCACCGGGATGGAGCGAGCCGTTCCAGACGCCTGAATTTGATGAGTACACGTACATTATCAAAGGAAAGAAACAATTCATTATAGAAGGCGAAACCATAGTCCTTGAAGCAGGCCAGAGTATAAAGATAAAGCGGAATGTGAGGATACAGTATTCCAATCCGTTTAACGAGCCTTGCGAGTACATTTCGGTATGTACCCCGGCATTTGCGCCCGATAAGGTGCACAGGGAATAGCTAAAGCTTATGTGTTTTGAGAAGTGCAAGGATTTTTTGTTCCACTTCCGGCGTTTCCCAGTTTTCAGTGATACCTTCTATCTGCATCACTTCGTCCATAATTACTTTTTGCTGGTCGCCCAAGGCGAGTGCTTCGCGGTAAGGCCTGTCACTAAACGTTACACGGCTATATAGCGGCAGCCACTTATCCGGGTGCTTTGCCGAAAACCATTTCTCTATCTTCTTTTGCAAAAGGAAGTTGGGGTCGGCGGTTTTAGAACTCATTTCCATAAAGTTACGGTATGACAGTTCTGCTATTGCATCGGCGTCGGGCTTGCGCGTGGTTTCATACTCATGGAAAATGGCTTTCCAGTCGTCACCATGTTTTTCCATTAATTGGCTCAATACGGTGATATCTTCAAAACCGGCATTCATGCCATGCCCATAGAACGGAACGATTGCATGGCAGGCGTCTCCTATAAGTGCCACTTTGTCTTCATACGTCCATGGAAAGCACTTCATGGTTACCAGTGTACTGGTAGGGTTCTTAAAGAAATCTTCCACCAGTTTCGGGATCACATCTACTGTAGATGGAAAATATTTTGCAAAGAAGGCTTCGAGCGTTTCTTTATCCTTTAAGGAATCAAAAGAGTTTTCTCCCTCAAACGGCATAAATAAAGTACAGGTAAAACTGCCGTCGAGGTTGGGCAGTGCAATAAGCATAAAATCATTCTGCGGCCAGATGTGCAGCGAATGCATATCCAGCTTATGCGTACCGTCTTCATTGGCAGGAATATTCAGTTCTTTATAGCCAAGACTCAAAAACTCCTGTGAGTAGTTGAACATGCTCTGGCGCTGCATGCGGTGACGAATCCTTGAAAATGCACCATCGGCGCCAAAAACAATATCATACTTCAAGTCTTCCCACTCTCCCCGCTCGGTCTCGCCATAATGCAGGGTAGCATCGGCCAGGGTGACATCCCAAATTTTGTGGTTAAAAAAGAATTCCACGCCGTGCTCTTCGGCAAGGGTGATCATACGTCGGTTGAGTACACCCCTGGATATCGAATAGATACTTTCCCCGTCTTTACCGTAATACTGAAAGGCAAGCTCCTGCCCCGGCAGATGGATTGCCCGCTTATCCATAGCAATTGCTATCTCGCGGATCTCGTTACCAATACCGATTTCGTCTACTGCGCGCCAGCCACGGTCGGACATTGCCAGGTTAATAGACCTTCCGGAAAATTGCACCGTACGGATGTCAGGACTGCGATCGAAAACGTGAACGGTATGGCCGGCTTTTTTGAGATAAATTGCCAGTAACGACCCCACAAGGCCCGACCCCACTACAGCAATTTTCCTGGGAGTTTGCATTTGTATTTATTGTAAAGCATACAAAAGTACTTAATAATGAGCCAATCACGCCGGCGATTTCAGGTTTTTTTGAGGAGCCCGGTTTATTAAGAAAACATTTACTATTAAAGTATTCTTAATTAGGGATATAGCCCCGTTTTAAATGGCTAATTTTAATCTATAAACATTAAAAACCAACTGTTATGAGAGATTTAATCTGGTTGATCGTAGTGATCCTTATCATTGGATGGCTCGTAGGTTATTTTGGATTTTACGAATCCGTAGGTAGCCTTATCCACATTCTGCTTGTATTGGCAATCATCGGTATTCTTTACAGGCTGGCAACAGGGCGGAGGCCGTAGTATACTTCCTCAATAACCTGCTGACCATTAAAAAAACATCCCTCCTCGTGAGGGATTTTTTATTGGGGGCCTGTAAGTTCTTTCAACCGTATCGCATTGTAAGCGGCATATCCGGCTTCGTCATTATCAAAATAGACAAACACATCTTTGCCTTCTTCCTTCCATGTGGTGCACCGCCCTGCCCACTCCTGCAATTCATCATCACTATAGCTTCCCTGGTATTTGCCGCCCGGTCCATGAAGCCTTACATATACAAAATCTGCTGTTACTTCTATCGGCGAAAAGTGCCCCGCCAGGTGGTAAATACAAAAAGCACAGTTATACTCCCGCAACAGCGCAAGTGTTTCCTCATGATACCAGTCGGCATCCCTAAACTCGAATGTATAGCGTTGGCCTTTCGGTAATTTGCTCAGGAATTGCTGCAGTCGGGAAATATTCCGTTTCCAGTGCGGCGGCAGCTGAAACAGTATCACGCCCAACTTCTCTTGCAAACCCACAACATTCTCCATGAAGAGCGCAATGCTCTCAGCCGGGTCGTTCAGTTTCTTCATGTGAGTAATGTAGCGGCTCGCCTTTACGGCAAATACAAAATCATCGGGCACAGAAGCCCGCCAGTTCTCAAACACCTCCTTCGAAGGAAGGTGATAAAACGAATTGTTGAGTTCGACCGAATTAAAAAATTTCCGATAGTATTCAAAATGGTCCATTTCTTTTACATCTGCCGGATAAAAAGTACCCTTCCAGTGCTTATAGCTCCAGCCTGATGTACCGATGTAAATTTTACCTTTCATAGCTTCGCCTTTCAGTTATATAAAGGTAGCCTTTACAAATGTGTAACCTTGCTATCAGACTGTTAACCCTGATATAAAAAACCAGGGGCGCGTAAACACGCACCCCCGGAAAATAAAAACCAACAAATTTATATAAAAACTACTCTAACATTTTTTGGTGCTTTTTACGCATCGCCCAATAGAAGAAATTAGGGAACACCAAAAGAGTGAATACCGTTGCTGTAACCAGCCCTCCGATGATGGAAACCGCCAGTGGTTTTTGCGACTCAGAACCGATACCGGTAGAGAGGGCAGCAGGCATAAGCCCGATAGCAGCCATAAGCGCAGTCATTACCACGGGGCGGGTACGCGCTTTTACGCCTTCGATAATAGCATTGGTAAGGGTGAGCTTCTTTCGGAGGTTATTATGGAACTCCGATACAAGTATCACCCCGTTCTGTATACAGATACCCAAAAGCGCAATGAATCCTACCCCGGCAGAAATACCGAAGTTAATACCGGTAAGCTGGAGCGCCAGGATACCCCCAATAATGGCAAAGGGCACATTGACGAGCACCAGCAGTGAGTCTTTTATATTGCCGAACATGACGAACAGCAGTACGAAAATGAGCACCAGCGATACCGGCACCACCTGGGCCAGCTTGTTACTGGCACGTATCTGGTTCTCAAACTCGCCGGTCCACCCTATGGTATAGCCTTGCGGCAGTTTTAATGATTTCACCCTTGCCTGAGCATCCGCAATGGTGCTGCCCAGGTCGCGGTCGCGCACCGAGAATTTTACCCCAATAAAGCGTTTGGTATTATCGCGGTACACAAACGCCGGGCCGGTTGACTTGTGCAGGGTAGCTATTTCCTTCAGCGGGACTTTGCCCCCACGCAGCGTTGGGACCATCAGGTTCATGATGTCTTCCTCGTCCTTACGGTACTCTTTCTGGTAACGAAGCCTGATATCAAACTTCTTCTCACCTTCATATTTTTGCGTAGCCGTTTTACCGCCAATGGCCATCTCTATGATACTTTGTGCATCGCTTTTCTGCACACCGTAGAGCGCCATTTTTTCTTCATCGAAAGTGATGCTCATTTCGGGCTGCCCAATATTCCTGAGGATACCGATATCCTTCACTCCGTCAACATTCTTGATACGCTCCAATACCTCATTGGCTATCTTATCGAGTGTTTTAAGGTCTTCGCCATATATTTTGACCGCGTTACTGGCATTCATACCTGCCACAGCTTCGGCTACGTTGTCAATAATAGGCTGCGAATAATTGAAATTCACTCCCTGGAACTGCTTTAATTTGGTATCCATTTCCTCGATAAGGCCATCCATGGTAATCTTGCGCTTCCATTCTTCTTTGGGCTTCAGGTTTACCTGCATCTGCACGTAATAAAAACCGCTTGGGTCGGTACCGTCATTGCTACGGCCCGTTTGCGAGAGCACGCCATTTACTTCGGGGAACGTACGCAGCACTTTGCGCAGTTCGGCCACTTTTGAAACCGTTTCAGTCAGCGACTGGCTCATCGGGAACTTCGCTTCCACCCATAACGCACCCTCATTAAGCGGGGGCAGGAATTCTGTACCCATCAATTTAGTCGAGGCAAGCGTAAGCCCAAGCACTACCAGTGAGATAATGATTGACATCCTTTTATTGGCAAATGTGAGCGCAAGCCCCTTCCCTACTATCTTATTGAAGAACTCTACAAACACATTGTGCTTCTCCCTCACGTTCTTTTTCAGCAAAATGGAGCAAAGCACAGGAACCAGCGTCAGTGTAAAAATCAGTGCACCAAGCAAAGCAAAGCCAAGTGTCCATGCCAGTGGCGAGAACATTTTGCCCTCCACCTTCTCAAAGGAGAATATAGGCAGTAGCGCCGAGATGATGATAAGCTTACTGAAGAAAATCGCTATACCAAGCTTTGAGCCTGACTTACGGATAAGCCCCAGCTTCGCTAGTTTATTAAACCGCTCGTCGCCCACATCGCGCCTCAGGTGGTCGAGTGCGACAAAGAGCCCCTCGACCATGACGACCGCACCATCTATAATGATTCCGAAATCTACTGCACCAAGAGAAAGCAGGTTGGCACTCATTCCCTTGAGCCGAAGGCATAGGAAGGCAAAGAGCAGCGCTAACGGGATAATGATAGAAACAATAACGGTTGTACGCCAGTCGGCCATGAACAGGAATACGATCACCGTTACCAGGATAATTCCTTCTACAAGGTTGTGCGTAACCGTATGGGTACAGTACTCCATCAGGTTATCACGGTCATAAAAGGTGACCATCTTTACATCTTTCGGCAAAACAGTATCCTGTATGTAGGCAATCTTTTCCTTGAGCCTCGCCAATACATCGCTCGGATTCTCGTTCTTTCGCATCACCACGATACCTTCTACCACATCGTCATTATCATCAAGCCCTACCTGGCCCACACGAGGCACATTCGATTCGGTAACCGCAGCAATGTTCTTTATCAAAACCGGGTTGCCATTATATTGGGCAACTATCGTATTTTCTATATCAGAGGTAGAATCAAGAAGCCCGACACCCCTTACCACATACGCCTGCCCGTTCTTTTCGATGATATCGCCACCTACATTCAGGTTCGCTTTACTGATCGCGTCATATACCTGTGGCGAGGTAAGCTCATATTTTTGTAACAGCACAGGGTCTATCGCTACTTCGTATGTTTTTTCGCGGCCACCAAAGGCTACAACATCGGCTACTCCCGGCACTGCCCGCAGCTGGCGGTCGATCACCCAGTTTTGAAGGGTAAGCAACTCGCGGGTACCCTTGTCTTTGCTTTGCAGGGTATACCGGAAAATCTCGCCGGTAGGCCCGTAAGGCGGCTGCACATCGGGTTCTACGCCGTCCGGCAGCTGTACGTTATGCAACTGGTTGTTCACCTGCTGGCGCGCAAAAAAGTCGTCTACATCATCATCAAAAATGATCTTGATTATAGAAAGCCCAAACATGGTAATACTACGGACGTTGGTTTTCTTTTGCACCGAGTTCATCGATATTTCGATAGGCGCTGTCACAAATCGCTCCACTTCTTCAGCACTGCGGCCGTTCCATTCGGTAACAATGATAATTTGCGTATTGGTCACATCCGGAAAGGCTTCTACCGGGATGTTTTTATAGCTGATAACGCCTGCAATAACTACCACCCCTATCCAGAAGAAGGTGAACATTTTATTGCGGAGCGAAAAGCCTATGATGTTTCTTATAAGTTTGTACATGGCTTTTCGGGTTTAATCATTTATAGCATCATATATCAAAAGCGCGCCTTTCACAATCACTTTCTCGCCTTCTTTCAAACCAGAAGCGATATAGGTAGTATCATCAAGTTGGCGATACACATCTACCTCCCGGGTTTCAACGTTATCACGGCCTTTATACACCATCACATAGTTCCTGCTTTTATCGAACACGATCGCTTCCGATGGAACTGCAGTATACTTTTGGGTATCGGCATAGTGTACCGTTACAGTAGCATTCATTTCCGGCTTTAAGGCAACACCGGGGTTTTCCACTTTAATAAGCGCTTTGGCTGCACGGGTATCGGGATCTATTACGTTGAATATCTTATCGATCTTGCCCTTAATCTTCCTGTCCGGATAGGCAATCGTTTCAATCTTTACTTCCTGTCCCTGTTTTATGCGTGAAAGGTCGCTTTCATTCACATTTGCCAACACCCATACATTATCAAGCTTCGCGATCGTAAATACCGAATTCTCGCGGTTGCTGGTCAGTATTTCGTTAGGGCTGATGTCTTTTGAAACAATATAGCCGCTGATTGGCGCATACATATTGTACACAGAACTGCCCTTCAGCTTGTACAGCCGGTTGATCTCGCGCATACGCGACTGTTCTGCTTTTGCTTTGTCGAGCTCTTTCTGAGCCATTACGAGTTCCTTTTCGCTGGCGAGTTTCCCTTCATACATATCCTTTGTGCTCTGAAGGTTGCGCTCCGCAATAGATACATCGGCGTCGGCATCGCTTGTCTGGCTCCTGAAGCCCGCTACTTCACTACTCATTACGCTGGCCAACAGCTGGCCCTGCTTTACATAGTCGCCCAGCTCGGCCTTGATGGCGGTAACACTACCGCTTACTGCCGGGAAAACCTGCGCCATATTGTTGTTATCTGCCGTTACCTTACCAAAAAGCTTGATCTCGTTTTGGGCAAAATCGTTCGTAGCCGAAGCAAAAGTGCATTCCTGCATCATCTTGTCTGTCATCGCAAAACGTTGAGGCGCTTCCGGAGCTTGGTGTTTCGTTTCACATCCGGTTACAATTACAGAAAGGCCGGCTGCTATATATAGATATTTAAGTTTTTTCATGATTTAAAAATTGTTGGTGGCTGTTACAAAGTTTATTTCGGCAGCCGCAAGCGCCAGCTGCTTTTTTACCCGCTCCATCTCGGTCTGGGCCTCGTTATACGCTTCAAAAAAGTCGGCAAATTCTATCATCGACACATTGCCTTTCCTGAAGTTGGTATTGATGCCTGAGAAAACCGTATCAAAATCCTGGTTTACCATCCGGCTGATGCGGCGGTATTCGTCAACACTTCTCGTATAATCCTGGTAGGCAGCGAGGGCTTCATTTTTTATTTCGAGCTCTTTGTAAGAGATGCCCTTTTCCTGCTGCTCCTTCTCGATCTTAGCCGCCTGGATATTTCCCTGGTTACGGTCAAACAGCGGAAGCGGAATGCCCAGCCCTACATTATATTGGTTGTTAAATGCATCTCCCTTTTGATTGTAGCCCATACGGAAAGTTACATCGGGTATTGCCTGCCTCTTTTGTAATGACAGGTTTACCTTCGCTGCCTCGGCACCCAGCTGAGCTCCTTTATAGTCAGGCCGGTTCGCTATCGACTTTTGCAACAAGTCTTCATAACTAATCAGGGCGCTGCCAAACTTTCCAGCATCATCGGCGGTATAAACGGTTTGTACCGGCTCAGAAATTCCCAGTAGTGTGTTGAGCTTCTGCTGTTCCTGGGTCATCGCAGCCGACTCTTCCGACTTATCATTGCTGATCTTTACGTAAACCGATTTAAGCCTTACAAGGTCTTTCAGCGCCACGTTGTTTTTTGCCACCTGTATCTCGTAACCGGATATGAGGTTGTCCAGCTTCTCCAGCATCCGGTCGTATTTCTCGATGATCTTCTGCTGATTATGCAACGTAAAAAACGACTGCCATATCTGAAGCTGAAGGTTGCGGGAAAGGTCGGTAAAGTCGGCTTCCGCCTTTTGCTTGTCGAGCTTTGCCAGCGCTATCTGCGCCTTCCGCTTACCGCCTAAAAGGATAAGCTGCTCCAATCCGGCAGCAAGATTGTTTTTTTGCCCCGACGGAAAATACACGTTATCCTGGCCCTGGTAGCCAATGATATCGGCGGATATTTCGGGATTCGGATAAAGCTTCGCCTGCACTACCTGTGCGCCGGCTTTGTCGATATTGTATTGCTGGGCAAGCAGAAGGAAGTTATTTTTAAAGAATAGTTCTTCTGCCTGGTGTATAGTGAGAGTGGCCGGCTTTGCTTGTTGCGCGCAGGCAATGGCGGTACTGAGTAAAATACCCAATACAGCCATGTTTTTTACTAAATTCATGGTATTTACTTATTATGTTGATGCTTACCTGCAACGCAAATGCGGCGTACAGGCACGACAGATCGGCAGGCATCTGCCTGCGCAAAACATACTAAGCTTTTGGAGGGGGAGAGATTACATTTACTAATGGTGAAGCGTAAATGCGGTTTTTGTAGAATGGATTTTCGGCAACCACCCGATAATTTACTTCTGTGGGCTCTTCAAAAACAGGCAACTGCGGCTGCTGCTCAAAAAGCCAGACCATTTTTTTAGCAGTGAATTTCTGGCTGACAGGAGATTTTGTGTGATGTTCGGGGATAGCATTTTCAATAAGCATAACTTCTTCAAGCACAAGCTCGGCAAAGCTGTCTACCTCTTCAAAATCACTATCTACCTTACTGCTATCTAAAAGCGTATGGGGGTTGTCAATACTAAAATTGAGAATGTGCAACCCCATGAAGAGCCACAACATACGGTGTCCAATATAGTATTTTATCCTGTTCATACTTTTGGCAAAGTTAAAACACCTTCAACATAAACCTTGCCATTTTAGGCAGAAATAAAATAATTTTAACAATCACCTGCATATGGTATTTCTGTTGAGCATATGTCAAATAAAAAAGCACAGCGAAAAGCTGTGCTTTGTGACCCCATCGGGATTCGAACCCAAATCTTCAGAACCGGAATCTGAAATTCTATCCATTGAACTATGGAGCCGATATTTTGGACTTTTAGATTGTTGGACTTTTAGATCTTTAGACTATTCCGATTATCTAAGAATCTAATGCTCTAAGAATCTAATTTTAAGCAAGTACTTTCTTAACTACTGTCGAAATGGTTTTGCCGTCAGCGGTACCCGCCAGCTCTTTATTGGCCATGCCCATGACTTTGCCCATATCAGCCATTCCGCTAAAGCCGTTATCGGCAACAATACGTTTTACAACCGCTTCAACTTCCTCTTCGCCAAGCTGCGCAGGAAGGAACTTTTCTATCACCGCAGCCTGCTCAATTTCCGGGTCGGCCAGATCCTGGCGGCCTTGCTGTATGTAAATAGCAGCACTGTCCTTACGCTGTTTTACCAACTTCTGGAGCAGTTTTATCTCCTCTTCTTCAGAAATCTCTTCTTTAGCGCCGCTCTCGGTTTGTGCTAAAAGCAGCCCCGATTTAATGGCACGAAGCGCTTCGAGTGTTACGGTATCTTTTGCCCTCATGGCATCTTTCATGGACTCCATGATCTTTGCTTGCAGACTCATAAGGTTGATTTTAAATTGTGCGTGCGAAGATAAAAAAATAACCCGAAAATATAGCTATATTTTCGGGTTAAGGATCACATTTGGGTTAGTTAATCTACATTATCGTGAAGGAACGAGTTGTTAGAACGCAACTGTAGGTCGTCATTACTGTCTGTCCCTAATGATAAACGTGATTTGCTATTGTCTACCCGGCTGTCGGTCAGGTCGATGCCCATACGCTTGTAAGCCGGCTCTTTTTCTATCTCATCTATGCGCGAAGCACTGTTGTGGAATTTATAGTTAAACTCCTTCATTTTCCTGCGGCGCTCTTCTGCCCTGAGGCGAAGTGTCTCTTCGATAGTCATTTCAACCGGAGACAACTCTTCATGTGCCGGTGGGAAAGAAGGTGCTTTTGGTGCAGCAGCAACCGGAGCTGCGGGAGCTATCGGAGTTACGGGAGCAATCGGCTCTTCTGACCTGCGGAAAGAAAAGTTCAGCTCCGGAGCAATCGGCTCTTCAACTTTGGCTACCGGTTTTGACTCCAATAATTCCGTCTCTTTCTCGAGGTAATCTTCCAGCGAATAACGGATAACGCCGCTTTGGTTCACCTCGGTAACCGGAACTACCTGTACCGGCTCGCTAACCTTGATATCACGAATTTCTTCGGTAAGGCTAAAGAATACCGGCTCTTCTTTTTTTGCAGCCTCCGCCGAAAGATCAAAAGAAAAGGCGAACTGTTCTTCTTTCTGTGCAATTACAAACTCAGGCTCGCGCACTTCAATTTCCCTTACATCTTTCACAACCGGAGCCTGCACTTCCTGTACAGGCGAAACTATTTCAAAGAATACATCCAGGCTGTTGATAAAGTCTGAAGATGGCAGGGATTCAACTTCAGCTACCGGCTTTTTTTCGGTCACCTCCTCCTCAAGTGAGAAAACGATCCTCTCGTCGGTTGCGGGCTCGGCATTCACCACCGGCTGCGCTACGTCAGCTTCCGGCTTGGCCTGCTCTTTGTGTGCTGCAAGGTCGAATGACGGCACAAGCGGCATTTGCGTAAGGTCGTGTACCAGCCTTTGCTCTTCTTCAAGAGCGTGGATGATACGCTTCGGCTCGGTATTTACGATCTCGTTCTGCTGCTCGGCATTAAAGCCTGTTGCAATAATGGTTACCGCAATAGCGTCACCCAATGCCTCATCTTCGCCCACACCCATAATGATATTGGCATTAAAGCCTGCTTCCGACTGGATATGGTCGTTGATCTCACCAATCTCATCGATGGTAATTTCTGTAGTACCTGATACTATAAGGAGCAGTACATTCTTGGCCCCTGTAATTTTATTATCATTCAACAATGGCGAATCAAGCGCGCTGATGATCGCATCTTTTGCACGGTTATCTCCCGATGCCAGGGCAGAGCCCATGATAGCCGTACCGCTGTTAGACAGTACGGTCTTGGCATCCTTAAGGTCGATGTTCTGTGTGTAGTGGTGTGTAATTACTTCAGCAATTCCCCTTGAAGCCGTTGCCAACACCTCGTCTGCTTTAGAGAAGCCCGCCTTAAAGCCAAGGTTTCCGTATACTTCACGAAGCTTATTATTATTGATAACGATAAGCGAATCTACATTCCTGCGAAGCCTCTCTACACCGGCAAGCGCCTGCTCTGAGCGTACTTTACCCTCAAACTGGAAAGGGATGGTAACAATACCTACCGTAAGGATATCTTTTTCTTTGGCAAGCTGTGCAATTACAGGCGCAGCACCAGTACCGGTACCACCGCCCATTCCCGCAGTAATAAAGATCATCTTTGTGTTTATATCCAGCATCTTTTCTATTTCACTGATGCTTTCTAAAGCAGATTGCTGGCCTACTTCCGGATTGGCACCTGCACCTAGACCTTCGGTAAGGCTTACGCCCAACTGAATCTTATTTGGTACAGGGCTGTTTTGCAATGCCTGAGAGTCGGTATTGCACACAATGAAATCTACACCCTTTATGCCTTGCTTAAACATGTGGTTTATCGCGTTGCTTCCGCCTCCGCCTACACCAATTACCTTGATCACGTTCGATTGATTCTTTGGAAGATCAAACGAAATGGTTCCAAAATCTGAATTGCTCATCATATCACTCCGGGTTTTATTCTGCGTTATCTAAAAAATCCTTGATCTTATCTATATACTTATCAAAAAACGACCTCTTTACTTTCTTTTCGGTCGATTCCTGCTGCGGTGCCGCGGCCTTAGGCGCCTCTACCATTACTGTTTCCAGTTCCTGCTCAAACACCGGCGGTTCAGTTACAGTGGTGGCCGCCTGCGGAGGCTGCACAACTGCCTGCACCGGCCTTGGCGCCTGTACCGGCTCCGCCTTCACATGAAGCTCTACCATCGGCGATGCGCTCTTAGTATTGTTGCGGATGCTGTTCATTACAAGGCCTACCGCTGTGGCATACAAAGGGCTGCTTAATTCTTCACCGCTGTTGCCTGCCAGGTGCTCGTTTGGATAGCCAATACGGGTATCCATACCTGTGATATACTCAACAAGCTGCTTGATATGGTTCAGCTGCGCGCCGCCACCTGTAAGCACGATGCCTGCTATCAGTTTTTTGCGTGGGTCTTCGTGACCGTAGTTCTTTATCTCGGCAAATACCTGCTCAATAATCTCTACCACACGGGCGTGGATGATCTTACTAAGGTTCTTCAGCGATATCTCTTTCGGCTCACGGCCCCTTAGGCCCGGGATCGATACGATCTCGTTGTCTTTATTTTCTCCCGGCCATGCAGAGCCAAACTTTACTTTAAGAAGCTCTGCCTGCTTTTCTATTATCGAACATCCTTCTTTGATGTCTTCTGTAATAACATTGCCGCCAAAAGGAATTACCGCTGTGTGACGGATGATGCCATCTTTAAAGATAGCCAGATCTGTAGTACCGCCACCGATATCGATAAGCGCCACGCCTGCCTCTTTTTCTTCCTGGCTCAATACTGCATCTGCCGAAGCCAATGGCTCAAGGGTAAGACCCGAAAGATCAAGCCCCGAGCTCTTAATGCAACGGCCAACGTTACGTATGGATGAAGCCTGCCCCACAACTACGTGGAAACTGCTTTCCAGCCTGCCGCCATACATTCCTATCGGCTCTTTTATCTCGCTTTGGCCATCTATCTTAAATTCCTGCGGCAACACGTGGATGATCTCCTCCCCCGGCAGCATGGCCAGTTTGTGCACCTGATTGATAAGCTGATCAATATCGGCATCGCCAATTACCTCTTCAGGATTGTTCCTGCTGATGTAATCGCTGTGCTGGATACTGCGGATGTGCTGGCCGGCTATGCCTACCACCACGTCATTGATCCGGTAACCCGATACTGCCTCTGCCTGTTGTACAGCCTCCTGGATAGACTGGATTGTCTGGGTAATATTGTTTACTACACCACGGGCTACGCCGAGGCTCTTAGATTTTCCAACACCCAGGATCTCCAGTTTCCCATACTCATTTTTCCTGCCTATCATCGCCACGATCTTGGTCGTACCAATGTCTAAACCTACTGCAATGCTGTCTTTTTCCATATTCTATTTTTTGGTGCACACAACCTGTTGTGTAAATTTCAGATTTATCGTCCGGTATTGCGCCAGCAGGGTATCCCGTACTGCATTCTGCAAAAACGCCTTGTAATTATTAAATTTCTTTTCCACATTCACTACTCTCCCAAAAAGGATATCATAATCATACCCCCTGCTCAGCATCCTGATTCCGCCCGTGGGCCTTACCTCGAGGCCTATGATATTTTTTTTCAGGAAAACATCGTCGGCTATGTACTTCAGCACATAGTGAAGTTTTTTGGGTTCTATCTGCTGCAGGTCGCCGGTAACCAGCGGAACCCTTGCGGTATAGCTTTCAGAAAGCGGCATCTTTTTGCCGTCGTAGTCAACATAGTAAGAACTTCCCCCCTCATAAATCCTTCCTATCGGTGTGCGCTGCTTAATTACAGCTTTAAGCTTCCCATCTACCGTGGCATAAACTTCAGCCTTTTTTATCATCGGGTCTGAATCGAGCCTATTTTCCACGTTATTCAAATCTAATTTTTCTTTAGGGATGCTTTTAACGTTATCATAATTTTGTATCAACAACTTATTAACTTTTTCCCGCGTTATAAAATTCTCATTTTCAGAAAATTCTATATCCACTTCCTTCAATCTCCTGCTTTCGTGCCGTTTTATCGAAAACGAATACAGGAAAATGGCCGCCGCCAGTATAAGCACCAGCCGTATGTTATTCCACGGTATCTTTTTCATCTAAAACTTCCTTTATTTGCGGCACCATCTCACCAATATCTCCGGCGCCTATGGTTACAATTACGGTGGCATCGGTCATGCGCAGCAAATGCATCAGGTCCTGCCTGTCCACCAACACCTTGTTCGGGTTTTCTATCTTATCCAGCAGCCATTGCGAAGTTATGCCCTCCATAGGCAGCTCGCGGGCCGGGTAAATATCCATCAGCGCTATATTTTCAAACTGCCCCAGGCTTCGCGCGAAGCCATCGGCAAAATCCTTTGTACGGCTAAAAAGATGCGGCTGAAATACTGCAAGTACTTTTTCTCCCGGATACAATTCGCTCACCGCCTGGTACACCGCATCGATCTCTGTAGGATGGTGCGCATAGTCATCTATATATACCAGACCTTTCTTCCTGATCTGGTAGCTGAACCTTCGCCTGACACCTTTAAAGCTCTCCAGCGCCGCGCCGATATCTTTCAGGCTTACGCCGAAGGTATTCGCCATGGCCAGTGCCAGCATCGCATTACTCAGGTTGTGCCTTCCGGGAAGTCCGAACCTAAGCCCTGAAACCGACTCATGCGGAGTGGTTACATCGAACACGTACCAACCGTCCTCTATACGGATGTTGTGCGCATAAAATGCCGCCTCTTCGCCTACCCCAACTTTAATGCTTTCTAACGGCAGTGCCACCGGAGTGAACAGGTGTTTTTTATCTTCTACTTTATCGGAAAATTCCCGAAACGACGCTTCTATAGACGCTGTGTCACCATAGATATCCAGGTGGTCGGCATCCATAGAAGTTACACACGCCATATCGGGGTGCAGGTGCAGGAACGAGCGATCAAACTCATCGGCTTCTACAACCGTTACGGTTTTTCCGTTACCTATAAGATTGCTGTTATATTCTTCTACCACACCGCCCAGAAATGCCGTTACATCGACACCACTGTTATGCAATACATGGCCGAGGATACTCGAAGTGGTCGTTTTACCATGCGTACCCGCTACGGCGAAGCAGTAGGTATCTTTGGTTATGATGCCCAATACTTCGGCACGCTTTTTTACCACGAAATCGTTCTGCAGGAAATAGTTCCATTGCAGGTGATGCTTTGGCACAGCGGGCGTTATAACAACCAGCGTGTTCTCCCTGTTAAGGAACGGCAGGCCGATCAGTTCTATCTTATCATCAAAATGGATATGGATACCCTCTGCCTTCAGCTCATCGGTAAGGTGGGTGGGCGTTTTATCATAACCCGCTACTTCTTTACCAATAAATTTAAAATAGCGGGCCAGGGCGCTCATTCCGATGCCGCCGATGCCGATAAAATAAACGTTATGTATCTGGTTTAAATCCATATCTTTCAAAGTCTCTGAGGGACTTAGTTTCTGAGAAACTGAGGCTTCTTAGGCACTCAGCATCTTAGGTACTTAGTTCCCTACTAGCTTAATTATCTCCTCAACTATATCCTTTGTTGCATCGGGTTTCGCCATGCGGCGAATGTTCTCCGAAAGCTTCTGTTGTTTTTCTTTATTTTCAAGCAGTTCGCCAAACACGGGCTGGAACTGCGTATCAAGCTGCACTTCCTTCAGCATTAGCGCACCGCCTTTATCTACAACCGCCTGCGCATTTTTTGTCTGGTGGTCTTCGGCAACGTTAGGCGACGGAATAAAAAGTACCGGCTTTCCAACCAGGCATAATTCTGAAACCGATGATGCACCCGAACGTGATATCACAAAATCGGCTGCAGCATAAGCCAGGTCCATCCTGTCAATAAACGAAAGGAGGTTTACATTTTGCTTGTCTCCCTCCGGCTGGTATTGCTCAAAATAAAACTTTCCGCACTGCCATATCAGCTGCACATCCTGCGCAAGCAGCCATGTAAGTTCTTTCGCGATGAGCTGGTTAATACGGCGCGAACCCAAACTGCCACCCAACACAAGGACGGTTTTCTTTTGCGGGTCAAGCCCGAAACGCCCCATAGCTTCTTCACGGTTTCCGCCGGTATGCAATAGATCCTGTCGTACAGGGTTCCCCGTAAACACAATTTTTGAGGCTGGAAAGAAACGTTCCAGTCCTTCGTATGCCACACATATCTTCGCTGCCTTCCGGGAAAGCCATTTGTTGGTAATGCCGGGAAAGCTGTTCTGCTCCTGTATCAGCGTAGGCACATTCATAGCCGACGCGGCCCTCAGCAATGGCCCGCTGGCAAAACCTCCCGTTCCAATCACAACGTCGGGCCTGAACCCTGCGATGATACCACGCGCCTTCCAAAGGCTGCTCGCTAGCTTTAGCGGAAACATTGCATTATCTAATGTCAGCTTGCGCTGTATGCCCGCAATCCAAAGACCTTTGATATCATAGCCGGCTTGCGGTACTTTCTGCATCTCCATCTTGTCGCTGGCGCCTACAAATAAAATCTTACAGTCCGGAAACCGAAGCTTCAGTTCGTTGGCAATAGCAATAGCCGGGTAGATATGCCCCCCGGTTCCGCCGCCGCTCAATATGAATCTGTATTCTTTCATTTTTAAAAGCTTCTTAGCTATCAGCTGTCAGCAACTTGCTTTATTGAAACCATTCGCACTCTTCAATAAGCGTTCTGGCCTATTATCTTTTATCTGTTATCTCAACATCTTCTTCACTTCCCCATCACCGCATTCATCGGGTTCGAGGCATCTTCTATCGAATAAGCTGCAGGCTCCAGGCCCATTGCCTCTGCTTCTTCCCTTTGTTTTTCGCGCAGGATGTGTTCGTCTATAATTTGCTGCAGCGCTGCTTCGCGTTCTTCCTTCTCTGCGATTTCCTGCGCTATCTCTTCTTCTTTCTTCGTTACATTGATGATAATGCCTATCGAAATACACGTCATCCATATTGAGCTTCCCCCGCTACTGATAAGCGGAAGGGTTTGTCCTGTTACCGGCAACAGCTCTACCGCTACGCCCATATTGATAAGCGCCTGGAAAATGATCGGGAAGCCGAGTCCCACGATAAGCAGCTTACCAAAGAGCGTCTGCGCTTTATGGGCCTGCACCAGGAAACGGAAAAACAGCATCAGGTAGAGCGCCATAACAGCGAGCCCGCCTGCGAGGCCATATTCCTCCACGATAATGGCAAAGATAAAATCGGATGATGACTGTGGCAGGAAGTTCTTCTGTATGCTCTTGCCCGGGCCCAGCCCGTATATCTTGCCCGATGCTATCGCGATCTTGGCCTTTTCTATCTGGTAATCGTCTTCATTGGGTTCATCTGACGTAAAACGCTCGATACGGTTCATCCAGGTATCTACCCTGTTTGGCAGCGCATCGGGGAAAGCCTTGGCAAAAAGGATGAACAGCGCCAGCATACCAACTCCAACACCAATGATAAGGCCGAGATAGCGTAGCGGGTAACGTCCAACAAATACCAGCATGCACACCATAGAAAATATAAGTGCCGCGGTAGAAAAGTTGGCAGGGAGTATTAGCGCCAATATTCCAAACACAGGGAGCCATAGCTCTAGCAGCGAAGACTTGAACGTAATCTCTTTATCGTGTGCCTTTGCAAGGTAGCGCGCCACATAAACCATGAGTATAATAAATGCGAGCGCCGACGTCTGGAACGTGACCCCGATAAACGGAACCTTGATCCATCGGCTGGCATTAGCGCCATCAATTACAGTGCCCTGTAAAAAAGTATACACCAGCAATACCGCCACGAGCGGCAGAGCCAGCATAGAGAGGCCTTTGTAATAATTGTACGGAAATTTGTGTACAAAGTAAATAAGCCCGAAACCGATGAAAACGTGCACCAAGTGCTTAACCAGGTAACCAATGGTTGAGCCTTTGCCCACCACATATACAAGGTTGGTACTGGCGCTGAACACCGGCATAAACGAGATAAGGGCCAGCAGCATTACAAACGACCAGATCCCTTTGTCTCCCTTGAGGTTATTGATTAATTCTTTCATCGTATTCTATTTTATTCTTTTCCGAATTGCTCCGGCATCTACCGTCTATAAATTCTGAACAGCTGCTTTGAACTGCTTGCCGCGGTCTTCATAGTTTTCAAACAGGTCAAAGCTTGCGCAGGCAGGACTCAGCAAAACAGTATCGCCCCGCTCTGAAAGGCCCTGCGCCACTTTTACAGCCTCAGTCATTCCTGCTGTCTCCACGATCACATCTACCACATTGCCAAACGCATTCAGTATCTTTTGGTTATCCAAGCCAAGGCATACAATCGCTTTTACTTTTTCGCGCACTAATGGCATCAGCTCGTCGTAATCATTGCCTTTGTCTACACCTCCAACTATCCACACAGTTGGGGTAGTCATGCTATCGAGTGCAAAAAAAGTTGCATTAGTATTGGTTGCTTTCGAATCGTTTACATACTGGACGTTCTGTATCTTTAGTACCTTCTCCAGACGGTGCTCTACGCCCTGGAAGTTGGAAAGGCTCTCCCTGATGGTATCTTTCCTGATGCGCATAAGCTGGGCCACTGCGGTAGCTGCCATTGCATTTTTTACATTGTGTTTTCCTTCCAGCGAAAGTTCGTTTATCGGCATGGTAAATTCTTCGTTAGTTATATTGCTTACTATTGTGTTTCCTTCTACATAAATCCCTTCTTTGGTATTGCCGCTTAGCGAGAAGGGTACCGCTTTTGCTTTTATCGTATGCTCCGTGAGCCATTTCGTTATCACCGGATCATCTGCATCGTACACAAAAAAATCATTCTCTGTCTGGTTCATCGTAATCCGGAACTTCGCCCCGATGTACAGGTCGTAGTTGTACTCATACCTGTCGAGGTGGTCGGGACTGATGTTAGTGATGACTGCAATATGCGGCCTGTACTTTTCGATCCCGTCCAGCTGAAAAGAACTTAATTCCAGCACATATCCTTCACTCTTGTTCTCGGCCACCTGCCAGGCAAAGCTCTTGCCTATATTTCCTGCGAGCCCCATCATCAGTCCGCCCTGGCGCAGCAGGTGGTGGGTAAGCATCGTGGTGGTGGTTTTACCATTGCTGCCCGTGATGCCAATCGTATCAAGGTCGGTAAACTGGGCAGCAAATTCAATTTCAGATATGACCGGTATACCTGCTTCTTTTATCTTCTTTACCATGGGCGACTTATCCGGTATCCCCGGGCTCTTCATCACCACATCGGCATTCAGTATCTTTTCTTCTGTGTGCTGCTCCTCTTCCCAATCAAGCTTGTTAAGTGCCAGCACCTCTTTGTAATTGTTTTTTATCTTCCCGAAATCGGAAAGGAACACATCATAGCCTTTTTTCTTTCCGAGGATCGCAGTACCTACACCGCTCTCTCCTCCACCTAATACTACTAACCTCACTTTACCTTAATTTTAATGATACGAGTGAGAAAATGGAAAGCAGTATCGCAACAATCCAGAAGCGGGTAACAATCTTGCTCTCGTGATACCCTTTTTTCTGGTAATGGTGGTGCAGCGGCGACATGAGGAAGATCCTGCGGCCTTCGCCGAATTTCTTTTTCGTGTATTTAAAATAGCTTACCTGAAGTACCACCGAAAGATTCTCCGCCAGAAATATTCCGCACAGCACGGGTATCAGGAGTTCCTTGCGCACGGCTATCGCCAACACGGCAATAATACCCCCAATGGTAAGGCTGCCCGTATCGCCCATGAACACGGTTGCCGGATAGGTATTGTACCAGAGGAAACCGACGAGCGCACCAACAAACGCGGCTATGTAGACCGTCATCTCTCCTGAGTTGGGGATGTACATAATGTTCAGGTAATTCGAGAAAATGATGTTACCCGATACGAATGCAAATATCCCCAGCGTGAGCACCGCAATTGCCGAGGTTCCCGCCGCGAGGCCATCGATACCATCGGTAAGGTTGGCGCCATTAGAAACTGCCGTGATGATAAAGATCACCACCGGAATGAAGATCAGCCACGCATAGCTTTTGTAGTTGTCGCCTGCCCATGACAGCACTTCGGCATAATCAAACTCATTATTTTTAAAGAACGGGATGGTGGTAGCTGTCGACTTCTCCTCTACCGGAGCTGCGGTGATGACATTTTGTTCGTTAGCGAAAATGTTCACTTTGGCAGTATCGGTACGAACTGTAACTCCGGGGTGGAAGTACAGGATATAACCAACGATTAGCCCCAGGCCTACCTGCCCTACTACCTTGAATTTGCCCTTGAGCCCTTCTTTATCTTTTTTGAATATCTTGATATAATCATCTATAAAGCCGATTGTTCCCATCCAGAGTGTGGTAACAATAAGCAACATTACGTAGATGTTGTGCAACTTCGCCAGCAATAGTACCGGGATCAGCGTCGAGATGATAATTATAAGCCCCCCCATGGTTGGAGTGCCAGCCTTTTGCGCCTGCCCGTCAAGGCCAAGCTCACGCACGGTCTCGCCAATCTGCTGCTTGCGCAGGAAATTGATGATGCGCTTACCAAACAGCGTAGAGATAGCCAGCGACAATATGATGGCAAGCCCCGAACGGAACGTTATGTACTGGAAAACTCCTGTGCCGGGCACATCAAGTTGTTTGTCTAAATATTCGAATAGATAGTACAGCATAGGCCTGCTTATTTATTTAACTGCTTCAATAGTTCTGTTACCACTTCCATATCATCAAAATCGTGGCGGACGCCATTGATCTCCTGATAGGTTTCGTGCCCCTTTCCGGCGATAAGGATAATATCCCCTGCCTTAGAAAGCTGGCATGCGATCTTGATGGCCTGCCGCCTGTCTACCACGGCTACCGTTTTTTTATAGTTTTGGGGCTCTACCCCTTTTTCCATGTCTTCTATTATATCCTCCGGCTGCTCGCTACGCGGATTGTCTGAGGTAAAGATCGCCCTGTCGCTCAGTGAAGATGCAATACCGGCCATTACGGGGCGTTTCGTCTTATCGCGGTCGCCGCCACAGCCGACAACAGTAATGAGCTGTTCGTTGCGGGTACGTATTCCTTCAATGGTTTTTAGCACATTTTCAAGTGCATCGGGCGTATGGGCATAATCTACTATCGCTGTTATCCCGCCTTCGGACACAATGAACTGGAACCTGCCCGAAACGCTTTCCAGCGTGCTTAGCAAACGAAGTACTTCGCCTTTTTCGAGTCCAAGGTTGACAGCGGCGCCATAAATCGCTAAAAGGTTGTAGGCGTTGAATGTCCCGATTAATTTCACCCAGACTTCCTGCTCATTGATCTTGAGCAACAGGCCCGACAGTTGGTTCTCTAGTATCTGGGCCCTGTAATCAGCATATGTTTTAAGCGCATACGTTAGCTTGGTAGCCTGTGTATTTTGCAGCATTACCAGCCCGTTCTTATCATCTACATTTACGAGTGCAAAGGCATTCTTAGGCAAATGGTCGAAAAAGCTCTTCTTCACATCGCGGTACTCCGCAAAGCTGCTGTGGTAATCCAGATGGTCGTGCGACAGGTTGGTAAAAATCCCGCCAGCAAACTCCAGTCCCTCGGTACGGTTTTGGTGGATGCCATGGGAGCTTACTTCCATAAAGCAGTAGTCTACTCCTTCATCTACCATTTCGCGCAGGTAGCGGTTGATCGTAAGCGAATCGGGCGTAGTATGGGTAGCCTTATATTCCCTGTTATTTACCATAATTTTTACGGTAGAAAGCAACCCGGCCTTGTATCCCGCATTGCGGAAAAGCATATATAACAGCGATGCGATCGTTGTTTTACCGTTGGTACCGGTAACTCCTGTAAGCTTGAGGCTCCTGGACGGGTTCCCGTAAAAGTTTGCCGCGATATAGGCCAGGGCGGCGCTGGCACTTTTTACCTGTACATAAGTAATCCCCGGTGCCAGTTCATCCGGAAAGGTTTCGCAGACAACAGCTTTAGCACCTTGCTCTATTGCCTTGCCTATGAACTGGTGGCCGTCGCTCTGGGTTCCGCGTATGGCTATGAAAGCATCGCCCGCGGCAACAAGGCGCGAGTCGAATTCAGGCTTTACGATGTTGCCATCGGTTGGCCCATTTACGGCTTCTATAGCTACTTTATATAACAGGTCCCTTAATATCACGACAATTCGAGTGTTATAGTTTGTTGTTTTTTAAAAGCCTGCCCTGGTAAAAGGGATTGCTTCTTTACTTTTCCGGCACCGATCACCTGCACTTTCAGCCCCATATTGCCAAGAAGCGCTACGGCATCCATCCCGCTCATCCCTATCATGTTGGGTATCGCGGTAAGCTTTTGCTCTTCTTTGGTATAATACGAAGCATAGAGCTTCTCCTGCTTTTCAAAACTTGTGTCCAGCTTCTTCACCTTGTTGGTAGATGGCACATCGGTAAATATCTTCTGAGCAATACGCTTAAACACCGGGCCCGATACATCGGCGCCATAGTATCCCTTGGCTACGCTGGGCTTGTGTATTACGACTATACAAGAGTACTTAGGATTCTCAGCCGGGAAATATCCCGCAAACGAAGACGAGTAGTACATCCCTTCCTTGCCTGCACCATAGTTTACCTGAGCGGTTCCCGTTTTGCCGGCCATTGAGAAATCTTTGCTGTACAGCTTAGACCCTGTTCCTTTCTTTACTACATTCTGCATAATGGCTTTTACCTGCTTTATCGTTTCCTGCGAGCAGATGCGTGGATTAATCACTTCTTTGTCGAACTTTTTCACGGTACGGTCCCACTCCTTGATCTCCTGCACAAAAAGCGGCTTTACCATTTCGCCGTTGTTGGCTATCGCGTTGTAGAATGTCAGTGTTTGCAGCGGTGTAAGGCTCAGCCCGTAACCAAAGCCCATCCATGGCAGCGACAGCCTCGACCAGTTTGCATCAGACGGGTGCGGAATGCGTGGCCTTCCTTCCCCTTTTATCGAAATGCCAAGCTTTTTGCTCAGCCCGAAATCGTCAATATGCTGCACAAAGGCGGCAGGGTTCGCTTTGTACCCCTCGTAAACGGCCTGCACAAGCACCGTATTTGATGAAAGTTCGAAGCCCCTTGCTAGTGAAATCTTGCCATACCCTCCTTTTTTGGAATCGCGTACCCTACGCCCGTAATACGTTATCTCGCCGCCATGTGTATCGAAAACTTTCCCGGTATCTACTTTTTTATCTTCCAGAAGCGAAACCAGTCCTGCCAACTTAAAGGTTGACCCCGGCTCCTGGGATTCGCCGACGGCGTAATTAACCGTTTCGTAGTACGTACTATCCGTAGCGCGGCCCAGATTGGATATCGCACGGATGTAGCCGGTCTTGGTTTCCATAACCACTACGCAACCGTGGTCGGCCTGGTAGTACTGCAACTGCTTGAGCAATGCGTGATGCGCTATATCCTGTATATACACATCGATCGTAGAGATCACGTCGTAGCCATCTACAGGCTCCACTTCATTGTCATCGCTTATAGGCTTCCACTGGCTCTTTGCTATCTTCTGCATCAGGCGCTTGCCGTCCTTTCCGTTCAGGTACTGCGCAAATGCGCCTTCTATACCTACTTCTTTATCAATGCCGGCATGGTCTATCTCATCATACCCGATGGTACGCTTGGCGATCTTTCCTATCGGATGCTCGCGAACCGTTTTTTGCTCGCTAATGATACCCCCTTTAAAAGCCCCTAGATTGAACAGAGGGAAGCTCTTGATGCGCATATACCCGGTAAAACTGAGCCCTTTCGCTACCATAAAATACCGGTTCTTATGGATGCGCGCACGTCTAAGATCGTTATAGTAGGTACCGCTGCTTTTGCCCAGCATTTTAGAAAGCGAATCGGCTAACGGCATCAGGTACTTATCAAAATCTTCTTTTTTTGGCGCCAAAGCATCAAACCTGATCGTATAATTAGGTATAGACGTCGCCAACAAACTTCCATCGCTGGAGTATACATTACCCCTGTTCGCCGGGATCACAAAGTTGCGCACAGTGCGCTCCTCGGCCAGCTTGCGGTAATAATCGCCTTCCACCCACTGGATGTTGGTAAGCTTTACAGCAACAAGTATGGCCATCACAAAAATTGCGAAGGCCACAAGGTAAATCCTGTATGAAATATGTTTGTCCTCTACTCCCATAGCTTTTGGAACATATTCTTTTCTTCCTGCTTAACTACTTTTATCTTTTTTGGCGGGACTGATGAGGGGAATATCTCCTTCTCCTCCATCTTCCTTGAAATCGTCGATTCCATCTTGAGTTCCATGAGCTCAGAGCGCCTGTCCACAAACTCTGACCGCAACTCTTTCACTTCGGTTTCCAGCTCTTTTATCCGGAAGATCTTCTGCTCGTAACTATGCGAGTTCCCGATCATCAGAATGGCAATGATGATCAGGAAGATGATGAACCGCCAGTTGCGCATCGATCCTTCATCTACCAGGTACTTTGCCTTCAGTAAACTGTAAACCCCGCCTTTCATCTGTTATATCTTTTCAGCCACCCGCAGCTTGGCACTGCGGGCCCTATTGTTCACTGCAATTTCTTCCTCTGTAGGCACAATGAGCTTCTCGATGCTTTTAAAAGGCACCTCAAAACGCCCGAACATATCGCGCTCCGGCTCGCCTTCAAACATGCCGTTGCGCATGTAGCGCTTTACGAGCCTGTCTTCCAGCGAATGGTACGAAATCACGCTAAGCCTGCCGCCCGGCTTCAGCACCTCGAGCGACTGCTCTAAAAACTCTTTAAGGACCTCAATCTCCTGGTTTACCTCAATGCGTATTGCCTGGTAGATCTGGGCCAGTATTTTGTTGCTTTTATGTGCAGGAAGGAATTTCGCCAGTACCTGCTTAAGTTGATCTGAATTACGGATAGGCTTCACTTTGCGCGCGGTAACAATAGTATTGGCCATGGCGCCCGCATTCTTAAGCTCGCCATACTCAAACAGCACCCTGCGAAGGTGCGCCTCATCATATTCATTTACCACCACCGCAGCGCTCAGGCTGTTCTTGCGGCTCATGCGCATATCCAGCTCCGCATCAAAACGGGTTGAAAAGCCACGCTCGGCGACATCAAACTGGTGCGATGACACCCCAAGGTCGGCCAGAATGCCATCCACTTCTTTTATCCCGTAAAAACGCAGATACCGCTTAATGAACCTGAAGTTTTCCGGGATCAGCGTAAAGCGTTCATCATCTATTTTATTGGCCTGCGCATCCTCATCCTGATCAAAAGCAAACAGTTTCCCATTCGGACCCAGATGCTTCATAATCTCGCGCGAATGGCCGCCACCGCCAAAGGTCACATCCACATACACCCCGTCAGGCTTAATATTAAGCCCGCCTACAGTTTCATTAAGCAGCACAGGGTTATGATATTCCATCTTCGTCATTATTTAAGCTACCCATTACCTCCTCGGCCAGATCGGCAAAATCAATCACCGAATCGTCGATAGACCTTTCGTATTTATCCTTGTCCCATATCTCTACAATATTAACCGCAGAAGAAAGCACAAGGTCTTTATCTATTTCTGCAAAAACCACCAAATCCTTTGGAATCAAAAGCCTTCCGGCAGCATCGATTTCTACAACCTTTACACCCGCCGTAAACCGCCTGATAAAGTCATTGTTCTTTTTTACAAAACGGTTCAGCTTATTGATCTTTGCCATCATCTTATTCCACTCCGCCATCGGGTAAAGTTCCAGGCACGGCTGAAACACCGAGCGCTTCAGCACAAAACCTTCTTCCACGCCATGCAATTGCTTTTTCAAAGGAGCCGGCACCATGAGCCTTCCCTTAGAATCCACCTTACATTCGTATGTCCCTACAATGGCGTTCAAGCAGTTACGATTTTAGTCTTTACAAAGCAAATATAGATATATTTTACCACTTCCTACCACTTTACCCCACTTTGTTGATAAGTTTTGACACCCGTAACGCACAACCGATCAGGAAATGTTAGATAGCTAACAGTCAGTCATTAGCAAAAATTAAATGAAAAATCCGCTTTCCTCAACATTCGTTAACAGAACCTGTTTTGGAACCTCAAATCCCGCGATATTTTTAAAAGCCGGTTCTGGTGGTAAAAAGTGTCAGATGATAATGCAGGTTATGGATATCTACAGTAGTTTGACGAACATTAGGTAGAGCGTCATTAGCTTTTAACAGATAAAATCATATATTTGCGATTGTTCAAACTGTTTACACACCAAGATGCAGAATACCAGGAAAGACGGGAAATACACCTACTATGAAGCCGGCGAAGGCACTCCAATAATCATCCTTCACGGCCTTATGGGCGGCCTGAGCAACTTTGACGGGGTTGCCCAATTTTTCCCGCAACACGGCTACCGGGTAGTAATCCCGGAACTGCCGATATACACACAAAGCTTACTAAAAACCAACGTGAAGGCTTTTGCCAAATGGGTTAAGGACTTTATAACCTACAAAGGCTTTGACCGTGTTATTTTGCTTGGCAATTCACTTGGCGGGCATATTGCACTTTACCATACCAAGATGTATCCTGAGAAAATGCTCGGCCTTGTTATAACGGGAAGCTCAGGGCTTTACGAGAGTGCTATGGGCGACAGCTACCCGCGCCGCGGCGACCGCGACTACATCAAAAAGAAAGCCGGCGAGGTATTTTACGACCCGTCTATCGCCACAGAAGAAATCATTGACGAAGTATACGCCGTTGCAAATGACCGCATCAAACTGATCAAGACGCTTACCATAGCTAAAAGCGCCATTCGCCATAATATGGCCAAAGACCTGCCTAAGATGCACGTACCTACCTGCATCATCTGGGGGCGCAATGACAACGTAACGCCGCCACACGTAGCGGAAGAATTTGACAAACTTCTGCCGAATTCTACACTATACTGGATTGAAAAGTGTGGGCACGCGGCAATGATGGAGCATCCGGACGAGTTCAATCGCCTCATGTTCGAGTGGCTGAAGAAGACGGGCCTATAATTTAGATTTTAGAACTTAGATTTCAGATTTGTTCCGGGATCTTTAAATGACTGAGCGACACCTATGAAGATCAATACCGCCGAATTTATTATCAGCAACTCTGAGGTTTACAAATGCCCAAAAGAGCCGTTGCCGGAGTATGCTTTCATTGGCCGAAGCAACGTGGGCAAGTCGTCGCTCATCAATATGATCACAGGACGCAACAGCCTTGCGAAAACATCGGCTAAGCCGGGTAAGACACAGCTCATTAACCACTTCAAGATCAACAGCAACTGGTTCCTCGTCGATCTTCCCGGTTATGGGTATGCCCGCGTATCAAAGAAAACGAAAGAGACCTTCCAGAAATTCATCACCGATTACTTTGAACAGCGCGAGCAGCTGGTATGTGCTTTTGTTTTGATAGACATCAGGCACGAGGCCCAGAAGATCGACCTCGACTTTATGAATTACCTTGGGGAAGCGGAAGTACCCTTCTGCATCATCTTTACCAAAGCTGACAAAATAAGCCGTGGCAAGATAGACCAGCATGTGGCAGCCTATAGAAAGCAAATGCTTGCGGGCAGCTGGGAAGAGATGCCTCCTTACTTTGTCACCTCCTCTACCGAGGGTACAGGCCGGGATAAGTTACTGGAGTACATCGACGACATTAATAAAGACATATTTAGCCGAAACGCATAAAAAAAGCCCTGACGGGCTTTTTTTATTTCTTGGTTATCTCGAGTTTCTCTGCAAAATAATCACAAAAGTCTTTCATAGTATCGCTCATGCGCTTATCGCCTGTGGCGCGTTCAAACGTATCGGCCATAGAAACCAGCGTCTGGTGAAAGAACACCTTCATCTGGTCTACCGGCATATCCTTCGTCCAAAGATCGATACGCATGCTCTCCTGCGCCTTGTGGTCCCACACTGACAGCATCACTGCTTTAGATTCCTCATTCACCACTCCACCATCGCGGGCAGTCCAGAAAAGGCTTTCCGGTACTTTATTATCATCCAGTTCTACAGTAAATTTTATTTCGCTTTTCAGTTTATTTGCGGCCATTACTTCTTTGGTTTGTATTTAGAGTTGTCAAATATTTCCTTCGCATCCTTTTTCAGGAGCTGCTCCAGGGTTACACCTTTATTGTTTTCCATGTACGAGCGGACGATCTGCCAGCCGATCCAGCGGCCTATGCGCCCGGGGGATTCTTTATCTATCTCAAGGTAAAATTTAGAAAAAGGCGCAGGGTTTATAAAGCGTCCCGGCAGCTTCTGGTCATTATCAAACAGGAGTTCGTGGTCTACCAGATAGCGCCACATTTCGGCTTCGTTGGCATGTGCCCACGCATCCTGCTCTTTCGTATACCCTATTTTATCGTAGTCAGGCACGTCGGGAATCAGCATATCTTTAATATACAATTCCTTTCCGTAATAGATCATCATACTAAGCAGCATGCGGTCCTGTGGCGGCGCGATCTTTCCGTTGCTGAACGACGTAACCAGATCGGGCAGGATCTGCGACGGTTCATACTCCTGCACCTGATAACGGTCAAGGCCCTCGTACACCTTATTATCCTTCCCAAGGTAGAGACTCAGAGGGATTACCATAAGGTCGTGTGCATATACCGCTTTTACCTCAAGGTCGTCGCTTACCAGCGAGATCACCCTTGGCTGTTTCACCTTAGGGTAGTAGTACCGGATGTGTTGCACGAGTTTTTCGATATCGTTCTGCAGACCGCTCACATCGGCAAACTTCTTTTGCACTTCGGCGTTGAGCCTTTTCAGGAACGGGTCGTTCATGCGCTCTACCCAAACATTGTCCGGGGTACCTGCCGGAAAGAAGAACGGGTAGTCCTGCTTGAGCTTGGGCAACCCCTGTGGCCCTGCTTCGAAGTACAGCCTGTCAAAACGTTCAATGACTACATCCTTCACCGGAACGGCGGCTATTTTCTCTTCGGCCTCATTCTCTTTTTTACAGGAAACAAGCACAAGCGCACAAAACAGCGCCAAAACACCTCTGATCATCGTTTTTGTACTATTTTTTGTATTTTTATTAAGAAACACTATCTCGTTTATTAGCTAATTTTGGAGATTTGCAGTTGCAAATATACATCACTCAAACCAATATACCACCTATGGCTAAGAGCGCCTTTAAAGGAAAAGAAATAAACGACTATATTGTAAACTGGCTTCGCGATTATGCAGTAAACGCGAAAGTAAAGGGATTTGTTGTAGGCATATCCGGCGGAATTGATTCGGCAGTTACCTCATCACTATGCGCGCAAACCGGAATGCCTACCCTTTGTGTAGAGATGCCGATACACCAGGCAGAAAGCCATGTAACGCGCGGGCGCGAGCATATCAATCAACTGAAACAGCGCTACAACAATGTATCTTCAGTTGAAGCCGACCTTACGCCCGTATTCACTGCTTTTACAAAGCAGGTTCCTGAAAGCGATAACGAACATACCCAAGCGCTTACTCTGGCTAACACCCGGGCGAGGCTGCGTATGACCACGCTGTACTACTTTGCAGGGCTTAACGGCGCGCTGGTAGCAGGAACCGGCAATAAAGTAGAAGACTTTGGCGTAGGCTTTTTCACAAAATATGGAGATGGTGGCGTAGACATCAGCCCGATTGCCGACCTGGTAAAAAGTGAAGTGCGCGAACTGGCGCGCTATCAGGGTGTGCCCGACAGCATTCTTGTAGCAAAACCTACCGATGGGCTGTTTGGCGATGACCGGAGCGACGAAGACCAGCTAGGTGCCAATTATGATGAACTCGAATGGGCTATGAACGAAGCCGAAAAAGGAAAAAGTGAAGACGATTTTGAAGGTCGCGAAAGGGAAATATTCAAAATTTACATACGGTTTAATACGATCAACCAACATAAGATGATCCCAATACCCGTTTGTGAAATTCCCTTAAATTTGAAATAAAATTCCTTCATTCACAATACTTTAAGAATTTAATTGTTAACTTTACTATAGTTGTTAACCCAAAAAAATTGCAATTATGATAAAACTCTGCCTGGCGGATAACCATCCTGTCGTCCACTACGGGATGAAGTCCTACTTTAAGGAAAATCCCGAATTCAGTTTTGTTGGTGTTGTGAATAATCTGGACAGCCTGCTCGATGTTCTGGCGAAGAAAAGCGTAGACGCTGCCGTTATCGACCTTGAGCTGGAGGGCCTTACAAGCATTAGCTCTGTAAAGTCGCTTATAAAGGAGTTTCCGGACACGAAAATAATCATCTTTACCAATCTTGCCGAACAGATCTATGCCCCAAATGCTTTGAAAGCCGGCGTATCTGCTTACATACACAAGAGTGCGAAGATGGAAGACCTTGAAAGCGCCATCCGGAAAGTAAATGAAGGCGACGTAGTATTTAGCGATGCTGTGAAAAAGAACCTTGCGCTGCTGAACAAAGGAAAGAAGTCAGAACGCCTTTACCGTAAGCTTTCTTCACGCGAGATAGAAGTATTGCGCTACCTGAGTGAGGGCAAGAAGAACAAGGAAATTGCCAAATTACTCGACCTGAATGAAAAGACGATCAGTACCTACAAGCTGCGGCTGCTCACCAAGCTGCATGTAACCAACCTTGTAGACCTGGTAAACAAAGCAAAAACACTGGACATCGTTTAATTACAACAAAAAACACAACAAGCGACCAACTTTACTTCAGGCGCCCAGCGCCACAAACCACCAATCTTACAAAGCACACAGGACGCCCCTTTACAAAGGGGTGTTTTTGTTTGTGGCTTAGAAATAATTGCTTCGCAGCCTGCTGATGCGCCGCGACATATAGTTGATTAGCGAATTGTAATCTTTCACTGCCATCAAGATTTCCATATTATCGGCTTCGGGTTTTACCTGGCCTTTGAGGTCTTCTATGATGCGGCCTAATAGCAGCCATCGCAGGTCGACGATATGCTCATTGGCATAAGCCGAAACCGACAATGACTTCTCTTTTACAGGTATCTGTTTTTTCTCTTCCCATTCATGCAGGTGGTATTTTTCGTCCTGCATAAAAATATCGGCTACAATAAACTGCAATTCCGGCGCAAGCGTATTCATAAACTGCTCAGCTGAAAAACTTTCGTTATTGTGGTAGAAGTTGATGATTTGCTTGTACAGGTCGCGAAACGCCGGATTGGCAAATTCTATTTCGTCTTCCTGCAGGCTCAGGTAGATACGTTCGTACACTTTATAGTTTTTCCGCTCGGTGTATTCATATTCCTTCCCGAATTCGTCATACTTTATAAATACATCTTCAAACTCCTGCTCAGTATCTCCGTAAAGCAGCAATATCTCTATGATACGGCGCTCCAATCCTTCGAGCAGGTCGGGCTTTTGGGCCTGGTAGGGTGCCTCATCGGCAACCGGTTTCAAAGCCTGTTCTTTTTGTTCTTCTTTTAGTTTCTTCCCTGCGTCGGCAATATCCTTCTGAACCAGCTGCGCCAGTGAGCTTGCCAACACCTGCTCAGAAATGTCCATAATACGCGCACATTCCTGTATATACACTTCACGCTGTATGCGGTCGGGTATCCTGGCAATGCTCTGCACCATATCGCGTATAAGCCCCGCTTTTTTAACCGGATCGTTCTGCGCTTCGTCCATCAGTAGCGACGCCTTGAATTGTATGAAATCTTTAGCGTTATCAGCAAGGTAAGCTACCAACTGATCGTGGGGTGTTTTTTTGGCGAAGCTATCCGGGTCGTCGCCTTCGGGAAACGTGCACACCTTTACATTCATACCTTCCTCCAGTATCAGGTCGATACCGCGTATGGCCGCCCGAAGCCCTGCGGCATCGCCATCAAAAAGTACCGTAATATTCTTGGTAAGGCGGCTGATGAGGCGTATTTGTTGCGGAGTAAGCGCAGTACCGCTCGACGCGACAACGTTCTCTATACCGGCCTGGTGCATTTGTATCACATCGGTATATCCCTCTACCAGATAGCAGTTGTCCTTTTTGGCTATTTCCTGTTTGGCATAGTAAATACCATACAGCACATTACTCTTATGGTAAATATCGCTATCGGGAGAGTTCAGGTATTTGGCAACCTTTTTATCATCACCCAGAATACGCCCGCCGAAGCCCAGCACCCGCCCCGACATGCTATGGATAGGGAACATTACCCGGCCACGGAACCGGTCGGCCAGCCTGCCGTCTTCACGCGCTATGGTAAAGCCCGTTTTCTCAAGGTACTCCTGCTTGTAGCCTTTACCGAGTGCCTCAAGTGAAAAAGCATCCCATTTTTCGGGCGAATAGCCTAAGCCGAATTTCTTTATCGTTTCCCCGGTAAAGCCGCGTTCCTTAAAATAAGAATAGCCAATGGCCTGCCCTTCGTCGGTATTCAGCAGAACGTCCTGAAAGTATTTTTGGGCAAATTCAGAAACCAGGTACATGCTTTCCTTTTCGTTAGCCTGCTCCTTTTCGGCATCTGTCTGTACCGTTTCCTCTATTTCAATGTTGTATTTCCTGGCTAAGTACCGGATGGCTTCCGGATACGTAAAATGCTCATGCTCCATAAGGAACGCCACCACATTGCCGCCTTTCCCGCTGGAAAAATCCTTCCATATCTGCTTCACAGGCGATACCATAAAGGAAGGTGATTTTTCGTTGCTGAAGGGGCTCAGGCCTTTCATATTGGTACCCGACCGTTTCAGGTTTACAAAATCGCCGATTACCTCCTCTACGCGGGCGGTTTCAAATACAGTATCGATTGTGTTTTTTGAGATCAAGGCTTAGGCAAATCTTAGCCTCCAAAGATAAGATTTACTTCGAAAATAAAGGCACACACTAACCGAAAGCAATAAGGCTTTGAAGCATACCTTTATCTGGCTGGTCATTCTCGTAGGCTTTTTGCAGGCGCAGTTGCTGCCTCTCAAGGGCGAGCACGCATCGCGCGTAAATGATATCGCGGCTTATCAGGTCATTCTGCTCCAGGGGCACGGTAATCTCTACCACTGCCCGGTGAAGGCAGGGATCGTTTATATAATGCTTCGCGTATTTGTGGTCGTAGTTCTGTGTAAGGTTAAAATCCACCAACTCAAATTCCTGTTGCCTCATTTTCCTCAGCACCATCCCCGGGACGGCCATTTCGCGCTCTGCCGAATCATCGGGCAGGTCAAACTCGCCGTCGTATACAAAGGTTACAGTGTAATTATCCATTTTCATTAGCAATTTTGTACAAATTTAAAGCATGAGCCTGACAACAAGACACAGATTAACAGAACTATAATATATCGTTCAATGAATACTTTACATCTCGGGAAGGCAGAGCAACATGTTTTCAAAACCTGCATCAGTTTCAGTGGCCAGATATTTCTCCCCGTAAAGCGAATGGGCAATGACAACCTTTACGGGCCGCCCGTCACGGAGGATATGAAACTCCCACGAACCCGCTTCGATACCCATAATAGCGGTATTTTGCGATATGCTCCACAGTTCGCCCGAACCATCGGGCATATAGCCGCCTATCTTGGCTACCTGGTTATGCATGCCGGTTGCCACACCCCGCATAATGAGGCTTACCTGTAATGATTTTGCCATGATTGTTGGTAATTCACTACAATGGTATGGCAGGCAGAAATAATTTGAAAATCGGGCGTGCAAAATCAGTATAAATACATGGAGCGCCTACGTATTTTTACGTATCTACTTAATGTCGTCAAAGGAGATGATGCGGTGCCGAAGGGCAAACAGGATAACGCCAATAAAATTCTTAGCGCCTATCTTTGATATCATATTGTTGCGGTGCGATTCTACAGTGCGTGTATGCACAAACAGCTCTGCCGCTATTTCCGCCGTACTCTTCTCTTTGGCAGCAAGGCATATGATCTCTTTTTCCCGTGGCGTAAACACGTTTTCAGCATCAGCAACATGCGGCAGGGCCTGCTCAAGTTCATAGGCCTCTTTAAGCACCGAGCCAAGCTCCGGCCCCAGGTAGAAGCCTTTATCGCTAAGGTTGCGCAGGGCAAGTTCCAACACTTCCGGATCTGAATTTTTGGTGATAAAGCCATGGGCACCGCAATCCATTACCTGGCGGAGGGTTTCGCGCGTAGAGAGTTGCGATACCATCAGGATCTTGGTATCGGGCGAAATGGACAACAACTTCTGGCACACCTCATACCCGCTCATCTCCGGCATCTGTATATCAAGTATTGCTACGTCCAGGTGCGACAGTGCAGCCATTTGCAAAAACTCGCTCCCCTTTTCTGCCTCTACTGCAACTTCGGCTTCGTCAAAAGAGCTGACAAGCATTACGAGGCTTTTGCGGAAGAGCCTGTGGTCGTCTAATATCCCGATCTTCATTGTCCTTTGTATTTTATTGTAATGGTAATTTTATTTCCTGACGATGCCGACGGCTGCTCAAGGACAGCGCCTGCCGCTTCGAGCCGTGAAGCAATGTTGCGAAGCCCTGCTCCGGCTGAGGCCTCCTTTGCCGCATAAAAATCAAAATCTTTTCCGTCATCTTCCAATGCTACTACCGGTTGGCCTTCGCTATTCGAAAATGAAAAACGAACCAAGGATGCACCCGAATATTTGATGATGTTTGCCATAAGCTCCTGTATTGCCCTGAATACCTGGTATTCCTGTGAAGCTTCAAGGCGCGGGAAGCCGTCGTTCGTTATTGTTACTTCAAGGCCAGCCCGATGGCCTACACTTTGCACATTCTGGGTAACAGCTGCTACAAGCCCTTCGGCCTCCAACAGTGGCGGCATCAGGTTATGCGATATGCTCCGGGTATTTTGCAAAGCGGCTTCCACTCCATCTTTAATCTCGTTAACTACACTTTTATCCTCCTCACTTACTATACGCTTTGCCAGCACATTCAGGTAGATACGAATGGCGCTCAGGTCACCCTGCACGCTGTCGTGAAGGTCGGCTGCAATGCGGGCACGCTCTTTCTTCTCGGTTTCCAGCGTGGCACGGAGCATTGCCTCTGCTTCCTGCTTTTTCATTTTAAAGAAATGGCGCTGGTAAGAAATAACCAGGAGGATAAGGCCGAGCGCCAGAAAAACCATAGCCCCCGTACCCAGGTAAAACAACAGTTCTAAATTTTCTTTGCTACCCATACACTTACACCAATAAGTATTCTTAATATCATGGCTGCGCTTGCCTGTACAATCCAAACGCGGGCTTCAAGTGCCGGGTCGGCATTGTACATCTCGGAAAATATCATAAAAAAAAACATCGAGGTCGCATAATAGAATGTGACACCGGAAACAAAGTAAAAACCCGGCGAGCGAAAAAGCACTACATCAGCCTTTTTAAAAAGATCGCTGAACCACAGAATTGCACCGGACAAAATGATCACGGTTTCCGGCGCTGCAAGGTAAAGATCTGAACCGACGCCCTCCCTCCGTATCAGCGTGAAGTACACCCATAATGCCGAAAATAACACACTGGCAATAACGATGTAGATTTTATACCGCTTTGCCAATGAATAATAGAAAAACCAGCTGAGTGCCAGCAATTCCATGAGCGTATATAACTGCCACCACATATCGTGCGAAACTTGCAGGCAGATGGTAAACACAAATTCATATACGGTGCCTATGAAAGTGAGCAATATGTAAGGCATTAACGGACCAAGCACGGGTAAGGCATATCGTTTTTTAAACAACAATATCACTACCGGCACGACCCCAAGCGCAAATGCTATATGTAAAAGTATTTCGTTGAGCAAGGACTACGATGTAAAGTATAGAGGGCTACTGGTATCGCAATGCCCGGGACACTTCGCCAATTTATCAAGTATTACCCCGTCAGTCATATCCTCGGTCGTTATATTTACCCCAACGAGCACCATATTCTTTTTACCTTCTGCTTCGTCATAGCCATTGTAAATGCGTATCCCGATACAGTCTTCCTGGTCAAGCACTTGTTTAAGCCTTTCTGCACCGATAAAAAAAGCTTTGGGTTCGGTCGGAAAATTGCTTTGGTAGGCACCTGTAAGCGCCTCTGCCTCTTCTAATGTAATGACAGCTCCGGTAAGTACATCAAGTCCAGAATAACCACTCATATAATTTGTTTTAAGGTTTATTTAACAAATATAACCAGTAGCGGACTATTATAAAAGTTAAAAAAGAAAGGCGCACCCAAAAGGTGCGCCCCCAATTTCAATACAAAACTAACCCATATGTTTAATTGAAATCAAATCTTATGCCAAGGCTAAGGTTATTCTGGTCGGTTATGTTATTTTCGAAAACCGGCTGCAGGTCATACTTAGCGTACAGGCTCACCTGCCCATATCCTACGTAAGCGCTAACCCCATAAATGAAATCATTTACATTGAAGTTGCCCTTCTCACGCATTTTTACATCATGCCCTTCTTCATTGTACTTAGTGATCTGCTTCTCTTTTACATTAAGCCCTGCATATCCGCCCAGGCCTACCCTAAAGCTCTCGTGCGTAGGAAAGTAGGTTTTGTCGCCGTTCACTTTCTTTTTCGTGAAGTCAAACTCAAGGTGTACGGGCACCACCAGGTTTACATAACGGAACCTTGATAATTTCAGGTCGCGGCCGCTGTCCTGCAGGTAGGTCTGCCCATTGTCATTGGTAACAAACACTTTGTTGTTGTTTGGACGCAGGTTGTTGTATTGTAGCGACAGCCCATATTTGGCGTGAAGCAGGTTGTTGTTTTTAAACAGCCTGGTATTAAAGCTAACGCCCCACTCATAAAAATCTGACCGCCATTTAAAGTTATCAGTATCTACTTTTTCGCCATCGGTTACCAGCCTGTTTACACCCAAGGCAAAAACAAACTGCGAGGTAGTACGCTTGTAACTTTGTTCTTTTACAGAAGTAGAGTCATTTTCGCCTTTTTTATAAGAGAATACAAACTGGCTCTTGCGCTTCCCGAGCTTGCCGTCTACTTTGTCCTTAACCACCTGGTTGAGCTTCTCCTGCTCTGCACCTACCAATTGCTCTATCTTTGCTGCGCGTTTATCGGCCAGCTGTTGCTTTTCGGCATCGGCAGCCTGTTTAGAAATCTCATTTCTCTCGAGGCGGGCGTTTACCGCGTCCACTTCCATTTTCAGCGAATCCTTTTGCGTTTTGGTGATCTTGCTGATGTTATCTGATATATCGGAAACTTGGGTTTCAAACGTTTTTTGGGTTTCCTGGGCTGATAGCCGGGTAGCGATAAGGCATAGCGCAGCCGCTACATAAAAAGTAATCGTTTTCATGTTTTTGATGATTTAATGTATGTACTAAGGTTGTTATTCGTGGTTCCTGTTTACCAGGGCAGTTTTTACGGTATTGTAGTTTTTGGTAACGCTTTGCAGCATCTTGCTCCGGAAGCTGTCGTCAAGCTCCCCTTCTACCGAAGATAGTAAGGCGCGGGAGTCTACTTTTACCTTACCGGCCTTTATATTTGGGGAAAGATCGGCAACAGCATCTGTTATTTTACCACTATCCGGCACCTGAACTTCATTTGAAGAAGCCTGCGGGTTATAAACGGCTACGGCTTCATCTTGCTTTGTGATGGCAGGCTGCTTCATCTCTTTGAGACTATTTTTTGCCGGTTGCTTTTTTAAAGTGGCCCCCTGGCTAACGGCAACTGAACTCTTTTGAGAAACATCGGGAATGGCAACTGAAGCAGGTGTGGTATCAGTACTTTCTGCCGGCGTCCTGCTTTCGGGGCCGGCAACTACAGCAGGGCTCTCGCCCGATGGCATAGTAGTGGCAGCTTCCTTATCAAGAAAGAAGAACCCCGCGCCGAGCATAAGTACCATTGAGGCTGCAATATAAAGCCAACGGTAAGAGCGCTGCGGTTTTTTCGTTTCGGCAACCGAAAGCATGGCATCCAGCCTGTCCCACGCCATCGGTGTAGGATTAAGCAGCCTCTGCTCCATTTTCGCCCTTACTTCCTGTTCAAATTTATTCGGTTCCATTCTGATAGTTCTTTTGTTTGTTAATCTGCTGTTGCAGTATTTTCCTGGCGTGCGATAGTTGCGATTTGGAAGTGCCCTCGCTGATGTTGAGCATCGCGGCAATTTCCTGGTGCTTGTAACCTTCTATCGCATAAAGGTTGAACACCATTTTGTACCCTTCCGGAAGGCTGTCTATCAGCGACTGTATATCTTCTACGGAAAAATGGCTTTCTATGTTATTAAATGTATCCTCCGCATAATATTCATCCTCCATAAAACTGACCTTCTTCTGAACGCGCAGGTACGATATGCATTCGTTGACCATGATTCTGCGCATCCATCCCTCAAAACTGCCCTTACCCTCAAAGTTGGCAATGTTTGTAAAGACTTTCATAAACCCGGTGATCATCACATCTTCGGCCTGGTGTATATCTTTTACATACTGCCTGCAGATGCTCAGCATCTTGGGGGCATGCTTAGCGTAGATCTTTTGCTGCGCATGCCGGTTGTTTTGAGCGGCAAGCTTTATGATCTCCTGTTCATCTCTATGTAGCGAAATTACTTTCACGTTTGTAGTTCGTTTTGGTTGGTGAGGCCGCTTTGGCAACCGTTTCTATTAGCATAGACGAGGCAACTTTAGAAATGGTTGCATCGTGGTCATAATTTTTTTTGAAAAAATAAAGTTAGTGATATAATGCACATAAAAAAAGCGCCCCTTGTGAGGCGCTTTTCCATTTAAACCTAAGCAACTTATTGTTTGATGAATTTTAAAGATGAAGTTCTTCCGCCCGATACAACCTGAGCTATATAAACACCCACCGGCAGTGAAGCCACATTTACCTGCGATGCATTGCCCGAGGCTACGCGCTGCCCTACCACATTGTAGATAGCCACGCTGCCTCCCTGTTCAAATCCATTTACAGTGAGTACGTCGCGTGCAGGGTTAGGGTATAGCGCCAGCGATTGTTTTACCGGAGCAATTACCCCAAGAGCATCGGTACTGAAATATACGTTGTCCACATATACTGTCGAAGTGTTATCGCTGGCAAAAATGAGCTGTGCAATATTAGCTCGCGTTGTAAGCCCTGTAAAAGATGACAGCGGGATGTGGTGTGTTACCCACAGTCCCTGAACCGGATTGTTAAAAATAATTTCGTGCTCTTTATCATCGCCCATGCCAGGCCCGTCATATACGCCGTTGGCACCAAAGTCTACCAGTTTGATCTTGAAGATGCTATAGTCGCCCGACCAGACATCTACATTAAAATGCTGCATTTGCGTTGCGTTGATCTGCTGGGCTACCGTTTCAATACCCACAAAGCTAAGAGCTGAATACTTCTTGGTGGCATTGCCCTGAATGGTCATGTCTTCCAGTACAGCGCTGCTCCAGCTGGTATGCCAGGTATCTACAGGCACATTGTTGTATGTATCGCTAAACATTGATATTACCTGCGCCTGTGGGTAAGCCGGGGTTGGGGCAGCCACCATAGGCATAGCAACCTGCTGCGTTTCGTTACTGAAATATACGTTATCTATGTAAACGGTAGACGTTCCGTTGCTGGCAAAGATAAGCTGCGCGATATGCCCGCGTGTAGTAAGGCCTGTAAACGCAGAAAGCGGAATGTGGTACGTAATCCAGTTGCCTTGTTGTGGCGCAGTATACGTAAGCTCGTGTTCTTTATCGTCGCCATTGCCGGGGCCGTCATACACGCCATTCGCTCCAAAGTCGACCAGCTTTATGCGGAATTGCGTAAAGTCGGATGACCACACATTAAGATTAAAGTGCGTCATATTGGTAGCGTTGATTTGCTGGGCAACGGTTTCAACACCCACAAAATTCAGATTGACGTATTTTTTAGTCGCATTACCTTGTATCTGGACATCCTGGACAGAAGCCTGCGACCATGATGTTTGCCATGTATCTACCGGCACGTTATTATACACGCCGCTAAACATTGAGATGACCTGTGCCTGTGGCAATGTCGGGTCCGGCGCGGCTACCTGAGGAACCAGCGGCATAGTTTCGGGTGTGCCGAATGTTATATTGTCGAAATAAGAAACCGTTCCATACGTGCGCGGGAAGGTCGAAAAGTCGGGAAATATCACGATCTGGTCAAATGTTGTACCCACCTGCGACGAGAAATTGAAGGTTAGTTCCTGCCACTGATTGATGACGGTGTTCGGCACTTTTATTTCCGGCAATGCGCTGCCATCGGCCTGCACCAGTTTGATCCCAACATCGCTCATTACACTTTTGTACACCATGATCTTTATCTGGCTATGCGCCATATCAAGTGTAAAAGATCCCATATTGCCGTGTACAGTTTCTGTACCGGCCCAGGGATTTCCGGTTGCAAGCGAAGTAAATTTCGCAACGTTTGATGATGTATTGATGCCTGAGGCGCTCGGATTTGCCACAAATTCGAGAGGCGGATTTATATCATTCTCGAAAACGTTCCACGAGTAATTGGCTCCGTTACCACCCGGCTCGAAATTAATATTCTGTTGGGCGGCCGCACCGGCAAAAGTTAAGATGCCCAGGACTGAAAGGTAGATTTGTTTCATACAACTGATATTAGGTTTAGGTTGAATGTAAAAATATTTAACATTCTTACAACCTGTCACAGATCGACAGCTACAAATACTATACATCATAAAATATTATTTATATTTCATAAATGCATGAGGATATAGTAAAGTTTATCATAAAACATAGGGTACGAAATACCTGCTCTTTTGCGATCTAAAACGTTTTTGTTGAGGTAATGTATAGGTCTTTAGCTGGTGATAGACGTTCCGTAGTGTTAAATCTTCCGCTCGGTAACATAATGCACCATAAGGGAAAGCGCGTTTCTGTAGACTGATTCAGGGTATGTATTTAAAATTTCTAACGCTTCATCCTTAAAGGCAAGCATTTTTTGCTGGGCATATAGCAGTCCGTTCTTTTCTTTCACGAATGCTATAACCTCGCGCACCCTTTTTTTATCCTTATTGTGATTCTTAACCGAATTGATAAGCCACTTCTTCTCAGACGCGGTGCAGTTATTAAGTGCATAAATCAGCGGAAGCGTCATTTTCTGCTCCTTAATGTCTATTCCCGTAGGTTTCCCGATGGCGTCGTCTGTATAATCAAAAAGGTCGTCCTTTATCTGGAATGCCATCCCGATAAGCTCACCGAACTTTCTCATTTTCTCGGTGTCATCGCTTTCAGGATTTACAGAGCAGGCACCCAATGAGCAACACGCCGCAATAAGCGTAGCGGTCTTCTGCCGGATGATTTCGTAGTATACCTCTTCGGTAATATCCAGCCGGCGGGCTTTTTCTATTTGCAAAAGCTCGCCTTCGCTCATCTCCCGAACTGCAACCGAAATAATTCGTAATAAATCAAAATCGCCATTATCTATAGAAAGCAACAGGCCTTTAGACAGCAGAAAATCGCCTACCAGTACCGCAATCTTATTTTTCCAAAGGGCGTTGATCGAAAAGAAGCCACGGCGTTGGTTGCTGTCATCAACTACGTCGTCGTGCACCAGCGTTGCTGTGTGGATAAGCTCTATTACTGATGCACCCCTGTAAGTACGCTCATTTACCGCACCGCCGCTTACCATTTTGGCAGTAAGAAAAACAAACATCGGGCGCATTTGCTTGCCTTTGCGGTTTACTATGTAATAGGTAATGCGGTTAAGGAGGGCAACCCTTGAGGACATGGAATCACGGAATTTTTTTTCGAAAAATTCCATTTCCTTGACAATAGGCTGCTTTATCTGCTCGGTGATTTTCATGAGTGCACCAAAAGTAAGCAAAAAGCAGCTTCCAGCCAAGTTGCATCTGTTGCATGCGAAAAACGGGCAATTTGATAAAAATCAAATATTATGTTAAACCTTTAAACAAAAAACAGGTCTTACCGCTAAACCTTAAATATCACATAGTATGAAAAAATTTACCACCTTTATGCTTGCCTCAGTTTTTACAAGCCTTATGCTTACAGGGTGCTCTAAAGATGAGGAAACCACACCCGGTTTTAATGAGGAAGCCCGAAAAAGCAACATGGTAGACGAAGTGGCTGATGATGTGGCTGCCATTGCCGAAGACCAGTATAATGCCCAAAGTACGGCCAACAGGATGCAGAATGAAACCGTACTTCCGTTTCTTCCGGATTGCGCAACGGTAACCACAGTTGTAAGCGCTTCATCATGGCAGCGAACTATCGACTTTGGCAGCACCGGATGTACGCTTAATAACGGGAATATAGTGAGCGGCACCATTGTAGTTAATGGCAGCCTGAACTTCTCTGCCCCGTCGCAAACTATATCCTATACGTTTGTGAATTTCCATCATAACAACAGGCTTGTAGAAGGAAACCGCACAATTACGCATATCCCGTCTAACCAGAATGGCAATCCGCAAAGCACAATTTCACTGGACATGACCGTTACCTTTGCCGACGGCACGGTTGTAAGCCGCGAAGGCTCCCGCGTACGTGAAATGACCAGCGGGCAGGCCACGCCTCACATTTTCGCCGACAATGAATATAACGTTACGGGCTCATGGACAACAACGTTCCCCAATGCTGTACACGTTGCGACCGTTGCTTCTCCGTTGCATATAAAAATGTCATGCCCTCACATTGTTTCCGGTATCCTTAATATCAACCGAAACGGCAACCAGCTTGTTTTTGATTATGGCAGCGGCGCCTGTGATAATGACGCAACGCTATCTGTAAATGGCGATGCCCCGATTGCTGTAACACTGGGCAACTAACATTATATTTAGCAAAAAAGGCAGCTATATAGCTGCCTTTTTTTATTGGGAGGATTCGTTCTTATTTGCAAGCTGCCCGCAGGCAGCGTCAATATCTTTTCCGCGGCTGCGGCGAACTTTTACCACAATATCATTGCGTTCTAAAGCGGCAATATAAGCATCTATCGCTTCGGGGTCGGCCTGTTGAAAGCCGCCGTCATCTATCGCGTTGTATTCGATAAGGTTTACCTTGCAAGGCAAATATTTACAAAACTTCACTAGGGCATCAATATCTTCTTTTCGGTCATTTACCCCTTTCCATACCACATACTCATAGGTAATACGGCTTCGGGTTTTCATGTACCAATATTCCAGTGCCTCGCGAAGATCTTTTAAGGGAAAATTCTCGCTAAACGGCATAATGCGGCTCCGCACCTCATCAATCGCCGAATGCAACGACACTGCCAGCTTAAACTTCACTTCGTCGTCGGCCAGCTTTTTTATCATTTTGGGGATGCCGGAGGTAGACAGTGTAATACGCTTTGCCGACATACCCAGGCCTTCGGGCGAAGTGATCTTATCTATCGCTTTGATGACGTTATTGTAATTCATCAGCGGCTCGCCCATTCCCATAAACACAATATTGCTCAGGGGGCGGTTATGGTACAGGCGGCTTTCGGCATCTATAGCCACTACCTGGTCGTAAATTTCATCCGGATTAAGGTTCCGCATACGCTTGAGCCTTGCAGTTGCGCAAAATGTGCAGTCGAGGCTGCAGCCCACCTGGCTCGATACGCAGGCCGTGGTACGTTTTTCGGTAGGGATAAGTACAGATTCTACCACCAACCCGTCATGCAGGCGAACCGCGTTCTTTACAGTACCATCGCTGCTGCGCTGCATCTGGTCTACGTGAATGTGGTTAATCACAAAATGGTCTTCCAGCATCTGCCGTGTGCCCTTGGCCACATTGGTCATATCGTCAAAACTATGCGCACCTTTGCTCCACAGCCATTCAAATACCTGGTTGCCGCGGAATGCCTTATCGCCATTTGCCACAAAAAAATCACGAAGTTGTTCCTTTGTAAGCGTCCGTATATCTCTCTTTTCCGTTTGCATGGCGCAAAGGTACTAACTTTTGCCATAATGGCGTAAATTTGCCCAAAACCTACCACCATGCACTTTATCTCTGAGGAACTTGAAGATTATATAGCATTACATTCTGAAAATGAGCCGGAGCTTCTTGCCGCCCTGAATAAGGAAACCCACCAGAAGATTTTGCAGCCCCGGATGCTCAGTGGGCATTACCAAGGCAGGGTGCTAAGTATGCTTTCTAAGCTGGTGCGGCCACAGCATATTCTTGAGATTGGTACCTACACCGGCTATGCCACGCTTTGCCTTGCAGAAGGCCTGCGCAATGGCGGTACAATAGATACCATAGACAACAATGAGGAATTGTATGACTTTCAGCGGAAGTACTTTGACAGATCGCCGTGGAAAGATCATATTATGCAGCACCTCGGCAACGCACTGGAGATCATTCCGGCAATAGCAAAGAAATTTGACCTCGTCTTTATCGATGCTGATAAAGGCAATTACATCAATTATTTTAACTTGATTGTGCCGATGATGGCCAAAGGCGGAATCATTTTATCTGACAACGTACTTTGGAGCGGCAAAGTACTGGAGGAAGTTAAGCCGAATGACACCAGCACAAAAGTATTGCTTGAATACAACAGGCTGCTCAAAGAAGACCCACGCGTTGAAACCGTGCTGCTATCCGTGCGAGACGGGCTCACCGTTAGTCGGGTTATCTAAATGCTCTTTTTGGTGCGGGAAATATTTATCGCGAAGGTAACGATAAAGCGCAAGCACTAATGTTGCGGTAAGAAGGCCGTAGCAATACCCTACCAGTATATCTCCCGGATAATGAAGCCCCAGATAGATACGGCTATAAGCAAATATTAGCGGCCAAAGGAATATAAAGCCCATGTACTTGAGGTAAGGCTTTAAAACCCTGTACAGGAAGTAAGCACATGCCATAGAATTGGATGCATGCCCCGAAATAAAGCTGTAGGAACTACGATTCTGTACAGAGCGGATAATATGGGCAATTTCCGGATTATTGCCTGGGCGAAGCCTCTGGAAGAAATTCTTAATAAGATTGGTCGTCTGGTCGGTAATCAGGATAAGCAGCGCGATTAAAAGTATAAGCATTACCGCATGCCGCCACCCCAGCCTTTTGAAGGTGAGATACATGATGATGGCAAAAACAGGTATCCAGTTAAACTGTTTGGTAATAATCAGCCACAACCCGTCAAACCTGTCTGAGCCCAGCCCGTTGAGGTACACAAAAAGGTCGCGGTCAAGATGCAGCAGCCAGTCCAGCATTAGTTAACTCGTTTTATCGGGCCTTCCATATCTTCAATATCCTCTTTAACCTGATCCAACTCCCGAGTGATATTGGCCGAGAGATTGTTGCCGGCGTGGCCTACATCATTCAGCGTACGCTTTATATCGTCAAGGTCGGCGCTTTTGTGTATCTCTGTCTTGATCTCGTTGGTAGCGTGTTTCAATTGCTGCATGCCGCGCCCGATAGTTCGTGCTATTTCCGGTACCTTATCAGAACCGAAAAGCATGAGTACCACTATGATGATAAAGAAAAGCTCTCCTCCGCCAATTCCTAACATAACAAGAAAATTTAATATGCAAATGTAACCATATTTACGCTCCGAGCCGCCCGATGGTTTCCATTTATCCTAAATTTAAGACTAGCCGCCTATCTGGTCAAATTTACTTTTCGCTTCTTCCTTCGGCCATACGTTGTTGGTCACATCCACATCGGCAGTCTGCAATTTAGGGTCTACGGTAATTTTCTTTACCGCTTTCTGTGTAGCAAATACCCTCGATACCGACTGCTGATTCTTTCGCCATATCTGTACAGGAAAAGTGTATATTTCAGACGTTCCATCCTCAAATGTAAGCTCTGCAATAACAGGCATCAGCATATCACCGGGTTTTTCAAAGGTCACTTCGTAGAAATACTTCGGTGATGCCAGCTTCGCCCTCTCTTCGGGGGTAAATTTTTCCCCGATATAGGTGTTAAGCAGCTTTACCTCGCTGGTTGCGAATGGCTTCTTCAATTGTTTATTAAAGTCAGGCCCTTCGGCAACCATATAAACAAACGGGCCTTTATCTTCGCCAAATCTTCCGCGTTTCACCGCATAATCTTTTGCTTCTTTCGGCTGCTCCTCGCTTACGTAGTATTGCTTCACGTCTTTGATGCTGATATCTACATAATCTGTAGTGTAGAACCATCCCCTCCAAAACCAGTCAAGGTCTACCGCCGAGGCATCCTCCATCGTGCGGAAGAAATCTTCGGGTGTAGGGTGCTTGAATTTCCAGCGGTTGGCGTAGGTTTTAAAAGCGTAGTCGAAAAGCTCATGCCCCATTATCGTTTCACGCAGCATGTTAAGCCCCGTTGCCGGCTTGGCATAAGCATTGGCTCCAAACTGATGGATCGACTCTGAGTTTGTCATGATAGGCTCAAGGAACTTCTGGTCGCCGCTCATATACGGAACTATCTTTGCGGCCGGCCCGCGCTGGGACGGATAGCCTTTCATGTATTCCTGTTCGGTAAGGTATTGAAGGAAAGTATTGAGTCCTTCATCCATCCATGTCCACTGGCGTTCATCAGAATTTACGATCATCGGGAAAAAGTTATGCCCTACTTCGTGAATGATCACGCTGGTCATACCATACTTTATCCTGTCGCTTACAAAACCCTTCTCATCCGGCCTGCCATAGTTCCAGCAAATCATCGGGTATTCCATCCCCTGGTCTTCCGCTGAAATTGAGATGGCCTTCGGGTAAGGGTAATCAAACGTATATTTTGAATAGGTGCGGATAGTATGGGCAACCACTTTGGTAGAATTATCGCCCCACAACGGGTTGCTTTCCTTAGGGTATAGCGAAATAGCCATTACGGTTTTGCCAGACAGCTTTACCGCCATGGCATCATAGATGAACTTTCGGGATGTTGAAAATGCAAAATCCCGTACATTTTCGGCCTTAAATTTCCAGGTCTTTTTTGCATTGCTAAACCCTTTTTCGCGTTGCGTTGCTTCGTCCTGGGTCACCACTATTACCGGCTTGTCAAAGGTTTTCTCGGCAAGTTCATAGCGTTTCAGCTGCTCGGCTGTAAATACTTCGCTACGGTTTTGCAGCACACCTGTCGCCTCCATAACATGATCTGCAGGAACCGTGATGCTTACCTCAAAATTACCGAACGGCAGGGCAAATTCACCTGCACCCCAAAACTGCATGTTCTGCCACCCTTCCACATCGTTATACACGGCCATGCGCGGGTAGAACTGCGCTATTACATACAGGTTATTGCCGTCCTTGTCAAAATGCTCGTAACCCGAACGCCCCCCTATCACACGGTAATTGTTGATGTTGTACCACCACTTGAGCGAGAACGATACTGCCTTGCCGGGTGCCAACGGCTGCGGAAGGTCAATGCGCATCATAGTCTGGTTGATGGTGTATTGCATCGGGGTGCCCGTAGCATCCTTTACATATTCAATCTTGAAGCCTCCGTCAAATTCTTCCTGAAGGAACTGCCGCGTAAAGTTATCGGGCGGGTACGCCGGGTTTACCTTCTGGCTCTCGGCAAGGGGTGACTGCGAAGTGCGCGACTTCTGGTTCTGGTCCAGCTGCACCCACAGGTACTCCAGCGTTTCGGGTGAATTATTATGATAGGTAATTGTTTCTGTTCCGTACAGTTTAGTATTCTTGTCATCAAGCTCTACCGCAATCTTATAATCGGCCTGTTGCTGATAATACGCCGGCCCCGGAGCCCCCGATGCCGTGCGGTAACCGTTTGGCGTTGCCATCAGGTCGTACATCTGGCTGAACTTATTATTATCCTTATGGCCGGGCTCGCGTTTTGGCGTATCTGCCTGTTGGGCTGTTAGCATTAATGGCGTAAACGATAACAGTATAAACAGTTTCTTCATGAAATTTCCGTTTTTTAGAATTGCAGTGTTCCTGCAGTTTCGTCATTAGTAAGCAAAAGGCTTTTTTTGTTACGATTAATATTGGCGTGCACAATATTTTGCTGATCGGGGAAGACTTCCATCAGCACTGTATTTTTCATATCTATGGAACTGATAGGCGCTGCAACCGGAAAAGTACAGTAACAGATAATGATATCGTCTTCCATTTCTTTGGTGATGAATTTGAGCGGAACAGCGTTGCCATTCGCCTCAAGGACTATTTTTTCGGAAAGGTATTTCTGGAGAAATACTTTCGCTTCAGGGCTTTCGGTAGAGGTGCCAAGATAAAAGCTTTTCCCATACTTCTTTTTCAGCGCGACTTCGAAGTCGTCAACAAAGATCCTCGCGGTCATTTGCAGCTGCTGCTTTTTCAAAGAGTGCTCGATGGTAAATACCGCCGCATAATATTTATGCACTGCGCTGGATAGCGAAGTAGTAAATACCAGGAATAGAATATAGGCTGCCCTCTTCATTTCTCAAAAATAAGCAATCAGTCGGATTATTTGCCCTTTTTTAGATATTCCCTGCTTTGAGTGATCAGATAATCGGTAAGCTCAAACTCTTTGTCGGGCGCCAGTAGTGCCCGTGTAGTATCACCTTTATCGCAAAAGGTAAGAAAAAGGCCTATTTCGCTATGCGGTATCTTAAGTGTTTCGGTGAAGAAATAATGCGTGTAAAGTTCCTGCACGGCTGTAGCAAATGGCTTTGAGTGGGCTTGCCCGTAAATCTCACCTTTATCCTGCTTTGCACGTTTTTTCTTAAAGATCATCTTATAAATGGCGACAAAGTCTACTCCACGCAACGGGCTCAGGTTTTCCGTAGGCACCGGTTTTGCAGGAACAGGGCCCATCTCTGCGAGTATTGCACCGGAATCAATCTGCGAATTGATCTTCATCGTCTTGGTATCCTTGCTGTCTTTATTGAGATTGCCACTCAGCACCCGCGGCGTGATTATCACCTCGTCGAGTGTAATTACATTTACGTCGAGCTGTATAACCATCTCATCCGACCCGAAATGCTCTTCGCGCAGCACCAGCTTCCTCGACCTGTAGCTTACTCCCGAAAAATAAAGCGTGTCGTTCGCTTTCGCGTACATCGTAAATCTGCCCTTGCCATCGGTAATTGCCCCTATGCGGCTGGTAAGATTCATGACATTGATGTTATCAACCTGAACAGAATCAGCCACTACCCTGCCCCGCAATAACTGCCGGGGTTGCTGGGCATAACCGCACATTGTGCACAAAAACAGCAAAATCGACAGATACTTTCTAAAGTGTAGTGGTTGTGTTGGCATAGCTAAAGTTAGCGTTTTTCTTCCAGTAATTTCAGGTATTTTTCAGAAAGGCCGGTCAGCAGGAATTTTACCATCTCTGTGTTCTTGTCCTGAAGCGCCGCCGCGAGTTCTTTATCTTCCACGGCATAATAAATAAATCCCTCTACATACTCCTCCGGAATCTTAAGTTCAGCAATAAAGGCGCCCGGGGCGTAAGCATTGCCTATTGCTTCTGTGGCTGCAAGCTTCCGCTCGGTTTCCAGTTCTTTCTTAACCCGTTTTGTGCGCCCGCTTATTTTATTAATAAGAGGGTCAAAAGGCATTCCGCCATACAGTATTTTAAGCAGGTCGAGCGCCTTGAAGTCACCTGTGGTGTACATCTTGCGCTGCATCTGCGTGTAGCGTTTCTGCCCCGGCGGCACAATACCCAGCGACTCCGAATTCAGTGTATCGTTGATAACCACTTCTTTGAGTTGGTTGCCCTCGTATTCTACTGCAAGTGTAAAAGGCTTTTCTTTAAACCACAGGCTGTTTACGGTAAAATTCCGAACCGTTACATTTTTGCCGTAAACAGCTATCCGGTCACCTTCCTTAACATCGATCGTAAAAAAGCCCGTCGCATCGGTTTTGGTTTCGATCCCCGAGTTGGTATTGATCACAAAAATACCCGGAACACCGGTCTTGTCGCTTTCTGCCACTACCTTCCCCTGCAAGGGCTGACTGCCCTGTGCAAAACCGGCAGCAGTAACGAGCAGTAATATCAGCAGCAGTTTACTTTTCATCTTTTATCAGCTCAAGGTATTTTGTTGCCAGGCCGCTCATCAGGAATCTTGCCATCGTATCGTTCTTATCTTTTATAGCCTGCGCAAAGCTTTTATCCTCTACAATATAAAAAATAAATCCGCGCACATAGTCTTCCGGAATTTTAAACTGCTTTACAATATCTTCCTCCGTGTAAATGTAGTTGATCTTGTCCATCAGCTTTTCCTTTTTTTCTACCTCTACCACTTTCTTAAGCATTTTCGTTTTGCCGTTAATCGCATTAAAGAGGCCATCTACACCGTTGGTGGCAGTATAAACTTTCCGTTCCCCCGGAGTGTATTGTTTTTGGCCTTTCGGCACCAGCCCCAGAGATTCGGCATTGATGTGGCGGTAGTCTATTATAACGAGTTCCTGCAGCTGGTTTACCCGGTTTTCGAGACGTACAACAAATAGTTCACTGGCTATGTCGGCGGGTGTTACCACCACCTCGCGGGTTACAAACTGTACCGCAGAAAAAATAAGCGTGTCGCCGGCAGATGCCGGGATCGAGAAATAACCGTTGGCAGCGGTAGTTACAGAGAAGTCGGCATTGCGATTGATCACATACACGCCCTCCAGCTCATCGGCTACGGCTGAAGATATCTTTCCTTTCAGTGCAGGCCGCGACTGCGCGACAATGCCCGATGTGACAAGGAGAAAAAGAACAAGTAAGTTGGTTTTCAAAGATACCTCATCCCAACACTACGCGAACATTTTAACGGATGTAAAAGCCTGCTGTTTATACCGTATGCACGCCCGGGAGGCATTTCGCATGAGGAGTATACCGAAAAAGTAGCAACAGTTTTTGAACCATTAGGCATGACGGTTTCGGGCATCCATGAGTGCACCGACCCTATTCAGGCCGTGGCAGAAGCCGAAGCTATATTTACGGGTGGGGGCAACACTTTCCTGTTGGTTTCGCAGCTGTATAAAACGGGAGTGATGGAAGCCCTGGAAAAGGCAGTAAAATCCGGGACACCCTATCTGGGCACAAGTGCTGGGAGCAACATCTGCGGGCTTACCATGCAAACTACCAATGATATGCCCATCATCTATCCACCGAGTTTCCGCACGCTGGGTATTATACCGTTCAACCTGAATCCGCATTACCTGGACCCACAGCCGGACTCAACGCACATGGGTGAAACACGCGAAACACGCATCAAAGAATTCCACGCTTTTAACAGCCAGCCGGTTTTAGGGCTGCGAGAAGGAAGCTGGCTTGAAGTGAAAGGTGAAAACATAACCCTGAAGGGCGAATTGCAGGCGAGGCTTTTCCTGGCAGGTAAAGAACCGCAGGAATTGAAACCCGGAGCAGACTTATCCGGGTTGCGCTAAAACAAAAAACCCAGACCGAAAGGCCTGGGTTTCTTTTGGAGCGGAAGACGAGGCTCGAACTCGCGACAACCAGCTTGGAAGGCTGGAGCTCTACCAACTGAGCTACTTCCGCATTATTGTGGTGCAAATATATGTAATAACTTCACTTCTGCGCAAGCATTTTTGCGAAAAATTTTACCGGCACCACCTTAAAGCAACGTAAATTATTTACTAAGAAAGCGTTACGAAGCTGTAAAATTTACTAAGAAACAAGCGACGAACCTGCTTTTCTTGACGGGTGGTAGATAAAAAGGCATGACTTCCCCTTGATTAGGTTGATCACTTTACCGTTTACCTCGTTAGGCAGCGCCGGGCATCCCTGGCTGCGCCCCAGCCTGTGGTGCATTTTAATAAACTGCTCGCTCACATAATCGGCTGCGTGCATTACCACCGCCCTGTTGCGCGCATTGCTGTTAACACCCTGCTCAAGGCCATCAAGCTTTAGTGAGGCACCGTGCTTGCCATTATAGATCTCGCCGGTAGCATAAAAGCCAAGGCTGCTCATGTTAGAGCTCGCAATGTTAGAAAAAGAGTTGGCAAATTCATCGCCGCTGTTACGGCCGTGCGCCACAAGCGTATTGAACAACACTTTATGGGCAGCCATATCAATAATCCAAAGCCTCTTGGTGTTAGACGATTTACTGAAATCGATTACGGTAAGCAGGTCTTTTTTGATGACACCCTGCTCTTTCAGCCTCGTAAAACCATCTAAGGCAGCAGAGAAGCAACTAAATTCGGGCAATGAAAGCGAATTGGCATCCAGCATTCCGTAAGCCGACTCGGCGGCGGAAGCGGTAGAAGTTGTAGTAACTTCGGCGGTTAAATTTTTTGTGTTGTTTGAAGTTGGATTGGCAAATGTGAAGAATAAAAATAGAACGGGCGTAAAAAAATAGTTCAGCATTGTCGTGTTGTTGTGTTTTTCAATCTGGGGCTAAAATAATAGTTGCCAGGCAAATACCAAAACAACCCCTTCTTAAAATTTAAAAGTTTAACATTCTCATTTGCAGCAAGATCATCTTACTGCTTCCATATTTATTATTTAACGCGTAAAAAATAATTGTATTGTTGTTCCTATAAATGAAAAGTTAATCTCTTTACATTTGTTATTTCAAAAATGATACCAAACTGATGATTACCAACAAAATAAAAATGTTAATACTGCTGCTATTCTGCTGCGTATCAATATTTGCACAAAAGAAAACTACCACGGCTACATTGACTGCAGGAAAAATTACAATTGATGGTATCCTCGACGAACAGGAATGGGAAAGCGCCGGGGTGGCCGACCACTTTATAATGTACGAACCGGATAACAACAAACCCGAGGATTCTGTGCGGAAAACGGTTGTCCGCATCTTATATGACAATGACGCCATTTACTTTGGCGCTGTAATGTACGACGATCCCAAAACCATACTCCGCGAAATTGCCCTGCGCGATAACTTTGTAACGGCCGATCATTTTGGGGTTTTTATTAACGGATATAACGACGGCCAGCAGGACTTCCGCTTTTTTGTAAGCGCCGCCGGGACACAGGGCGACTGCCTTGCTACGACTGACAATGAGGATTATTCATGGGATGCGATTTGGTACAGCGCCGTAAAGATAACCGACTTTGGCTGGGTGGCCGAGATGAAGATACCCTACGCCGCGCTTCGTTTCCCTGAAAGCCCCGACCAGAAATGGGGGCTCAACATCTATCGCGAGATACGGAAGTTCCGCCAGAAACTTACCTGGAACCTGATTGACCGGAATATCGGTTCGGCTATTGTGCAAAACGGTTTACTCGAAGGCATCCACGACATCAAGCCCCCTACCCGCCTTTTCTTTATTCCATACACTTCCTATTATTATAATTCAAACGACCTGGGCACAAGCTCTACCGTTAAAGGGGGAATGGATATAAAATACGGGATCAATGATTCTTTTACACTCGACGCAATATTAGTACCCGATTTTGGGCAGACAGCGTTTGACAATGTCGTGCTCAACCTCGGGCCTTTTGAGCAGCAGTTTAACGAAAACAGGCCTTTCTTTACCGAGGGCACCGATATGTTCAACAAAGCCGGGCTGCTTTATACACGGCGCATTGGCGGGGCGCCATCCACCTATCCGGTAACCGGCGAGAACGAAGAAGTGACAAATTACCCCGGCAAGACCGACCTGCTGAATGCCTTAAAGATTTCGGGACGAACAAAAGGCGGGCTGGGCATTGGCGTAATGAACGCCATAACCCAAGAAGCCTTTGCAACCGTAAAGAATAGTGTGACGGGCGAAGAGCGCGAAGTAATGGTAGAGCCGCTCGCCAATTATAATGTATCGGTACTGGACCAGCGGTTCAATAAAAATTCGTCGGTGTCGCTTATAAATACCAACGTTATCCGCAACGGCGGATTTCGCGATGCCAACGTAAGCGCCATGGTGTTTAACCTGAATACGAAGGCCAATACCTACAACCTTTCCGGAGATTTCAAATTCTCTGCTGTAAACGATGTCACCGACAAGACCGGAACCAGCGCCTACCTGAGCGCAGGCAAAACCAGCGGCAAATACCGGTACAATGCGGCAGCATTTTACGTCTCGAAAGATTTTGACATTAATGATATGGGCATTATTTTCCGTACCAATTATTATAACCTGTATGCCAATGGAAGCTACCGCATACTCAACCCGACCAAGCACTACAATAGCTTTACGCTGAACCTCAACACCTATTCGGAGTTTCATACTACCACCGGCAAGCTGCAGACGGCTTACCTCGAGGCCAGCCTCAATAGTACTACGCGAAAGAATGACTTTTGGGGATATGAACTGCAACTGAAGCCCTATACCATGTACGACTTCTATGAGCCACGCATTGACGGGCGCTATGTGAAGACACCGGCGAGCATGTATGCTTATATGTATTTTTCGTCTAACTATAACCGCCCGTTTGCCATAGACATCCAGCCCGATCTGTGGCTTAGCACCGAGCGTCACCGGAACTACTACGGGTTATTCATCAGTCCGCGCTACCGTTTCAGCAACCGGTTCCAGATGGCGTACAGTATTGCTTACGGCCTCGATACAAGCAACAAAGGCTGGGTGGCTTTTGACGGTGACGACATTGTATTTACCGAACGCGACCGGACCACTATGACAAGCACGCTTAGCGGAAAATATTCTGTAAACAATAAAATGACCCTGAACCTCACCGCGCGGCACTACTATACGTATGCCGAGAACCTGCGCTATTTAACGCTGGGCAATGATGGCGATCTGACAGAAAATACTACCTTTACTACAAACAAGGACTTTACCTATAACAACTGGAATTTCGACCTTTCATACACCTGGTGGTTTGCACCGGGCAGCCAGATATCAGTACTGTACCGTAACAACGCCGTTACCGGCCGTGACTACGTGAGCCGGAATTACCGTGAAAACCTGGAAAGCCTTTTTAAAAATAACCTGAACAGCATTTTTTTGCTGTAAGCCTGAGGTATTACATTGATTACAATGCTGTAAAAAAATGGATCTAATTCTTTCACCATGAATAAAAAAGTTATTTTGATGATACTTGACGGATGGGGCAAGTCGCCAGACCCGAAAGTATCGGCTATTGATAATGCCAACGTGCCTTTTATCAACAGCCTGTATACCAAATATGCTAATGCCTCGCTGCGTACCGATGGACCGAATGTAGGCCTCCCGGAAGGACAGATGGGCAACAGTGAAGTGGGGCACATGAACCTTGGCGCGGGGCGTATTGTGTACCAGGACCTTGAAAAGATAAACCTTGCAGTAAAGAACAAAACACTTGGCAGGGAAAAGGCGCTTACTGAAGCACTGGATTTCGCAAAAGCGAACCATAAAAAAGTGCACTTACTGGGCCTTGTTTCTAATGGTGGGGTGCACTCGCACATAGAACACTTGAAAGGCCTTATCGATGTTACCGAAGAACGGGGCGTAGATAATGTATACATCCATGCGTTTACCGATGGGCGCGACGTAGACCCGAAATCGGGTGTGCTGTTTATTTCCGAACTTGAAAATTACATCAAAGGCAAAAATGCAAAATTGGCTTCTATAGTAGGCCGATACTATGCGATGGACCGCGATAAGCGCTGGGAGCGTGTAAAGCTCGCTTACGATCTTTTGGTTAATGGCCTGGGCATCCCGTCGCTGAATGCAATCGACAGCATACAGGAAAGCTACAATGAAGGGATTACCGATGAATTCATCAAGCCGATCGTTATGACTACTGACGGAACCCACCCGGTGGCGATTATTGAAGATGGCGATGTTGTGATCTTCTTTAACTTCCGTACTGACAGGGGACGCCAGCTTACCGAAGTGCTGTCGCAGTGGGATTGCCATGAACAGAATATGCACAAGCTGAACCTGTATTATGTGACGATGACCAACTATGACGATAGCTTTAAGGGAATCCATGTTATTTACGACAAAGACAACCTGACCGAAACATTGGGCGAAGTGCTTTCGCGAAATGGCAAAAAGCAGATACGCATCGCCGAAACCGAGAAATACCCACACGTTACATTCTTCTTTTCGGGCGGGCGCGAAGAGCCTTTTGAAGGAGAAAAGCGCCTGCTTTGCCCGTCACCCAAGGTAGCTACCTATGACCTGAAGCCGGAAATGAGCGCTTACGATATTAAGGATGCGCTGATCCCTGAGCTGCAAAAAGGCGAGGCGGACTTTGTTTGCCTCAATTTTGCCAATGGCGATATGGTAGGCCATACCGGTGTAATGGCAGCGGCTATTAAGGCCTGCGAGGCGGTAGACGCCTGCGTAAAAGAAGTGATTGAGGCAGCGCTTGCCAACGGATATACCACCCTTGTAATTGCCGACCATGGCAACTGCGAAACGATGATAAACCCCGACGGAAGCCCGAACACAGCGCACACCACCAACCCGGTGCCTATCATACTGGTAGACCCCGACAGGCACCATATAAGCGATGGCATACTGGGTGACCTTGCCCCTACCATTCTCGACATTATGGGAGTGCTAAAACCCGAAGTGATGACACAGCATTCACTGCTTTAAATAATAAAAGCCGCACCTCAACAGTGCGGCTTTTCATTTCTAAAAAACTTAACTATATACAACGGTTGTACATTCTAAAGTAAGCCTCGTCTATGGCCTCGCGGTGATCGGGGTGCGCAATACCCAGCATGGCTTTGGCACGCTGCTTCAGGGTTTTTCCATACAAATCCGCAATGCCATATTCGGTAATGATATATTGCACGTGGGAGCGTGTGGTTACCACACCCGCCCCTTCTTTGAGGAACGGCACGATCTTGTTCTCACCTTTATGCGTTACAGAGGGCAGCGCAATAATAGCTTTTCCGCCATCGCTAAGTGCAGCCCCGCGGATGAAATCCATCTGCCCGCCAACACCGCTGTACATCTTGCAGCCAATAGAGTCCGCACACACCTGGCCGCTTACATCTACCTCGATAGCCGAGTTGATAGCCACCATTTTTGGGTTGCGGCGAATAACGGCAGTATCATTTACAAATGATGATTCGCGCATTTCTATAAATGGGTTATCATTTACAAAATCATACAGCCTACGGGACCCGATAAGGAACGTAGCCAGAGCCCGCCCCCGCGCCACACCTTTGTAATTGCAGTTAATAACGTCGCTCTCGATAAGGTCTATGACACCGTCGCTAAACATTTCGGTGTGCAGGCCGAGGTTCTTATGGTTGGTAAGTTTGGCAAGGGCGGCGTTGGGTATAGACCCAATACCCATTTGCAGGGTACTCCCGTCATCAATAAGCGAGGCGATATATTCGCCAATCTTTTCTTCCTCCGGAGAAACCGCATCCGGCGCATGCCCATGAATTGGCATTTCGTGTTCAACTAAATAGTCGATTTCAGAAATATGGATAATGCCGTCGCCAAACGTGCGGGGCATCTGGGGGTTTACCTGTGCAATGACCACTTTAGAATTTTCGATGGCTGCTACTGTGGCCTCTACCGATACGCCCAGTGAGCAGTACCCGTGGCTATCGGGTGGCGAAACCTGTATAAAAGCCACATCAAGCGGTAATACCTTTTTGCGAAAAAGCCGTGGCAGCTCGCTAAGGAAAACCGGTGTGTAAGACCCGTTGCCAGAAGTAAGCGTATGACGCACATTTTTACCGATAAAGAAAGAATTGACATGAAAGCTGTCGCGAAGCTCTGGATTTGCATAAGGTGCCGCGCCTTCGGTGTGAAGGTGGCACACTTCTACATCCCGGAGTTCGGGCGCCCGTTCGGCCAAAGCGGCAGTAAGCGCGGTAGGTGTAGCGGCAGCCGCCTGAACATACACCCTGTTACCCGAAGAAACCGCCTTTACGGCTTCTGCGGCTGTTACATATTTTCCCATACCTAAAAGTTTATGATGCAAAATTAATGTCGTGCAATTTTTTAAAACATGACAAAACTCATACAATCACATTTTAACGTTCAACAAAAGTTAAACTTTCAAAGTTAATAGTAAAACTATTATATTTGCATCAGTTAGTATTATTATGGTTAAATTTGTTATTACACCTGAGCTTTATGCAAAAGACCCCGAGTCATCCCAACTCGGGAAAAAAATCATTGGCGAAAGCATAAAGCTTATGGCCGAGATTGGCTTTGAGAGTTTTACTTTTAAGAAACTTGGCGAACGGATTGGCTCTAATGAGAGCTCGCTGTACCGTTATTTTGAAAACAAGCATAAACTGCTGCTGTACCTGTCATCGTGGTACTGGAGCTGGATTGAATACCGGATGCGGTTTGCTACCGCCAATATTGCCGACCCTTTTGAAAAACTGGAACGTGGGGTTGCAGTAGTCACCGAAACTATCATTGACGATGAAGCTACCGAACATATTGATGAGGCGCTACTGAACAACATTATTATAGCAGAGTTCATTAAGACCCTTCACACCAAAGAGGTGGATAATGAAAACAGCAAAGGATTTTTCCTGATTTACAAAAAGGTCATTTATTACCTGGCAGCATTAATAAAGGATGCGGCACCGGGTTATAAATATCCTGAAAGCCTGGCAAGCAACATTGTTGAGGGGGCGCTTCACCAGCATTTCCTGCTCGGCCACTTCAAAACCATAACCAACACCGAGGCCCCTCCGTCGGGTTTTTATCTCGACATGGTGCGTTCGCTGTTAAAAGACAAAAGCCTATGACACCTTTGAAACGATTTACAAACCTCCTCAAGCTGGATCGGCGCGATGTCTACCAGATACTCTTCTATGCCGCTTTTGCGGGGCTTATTAGCCTTTCGCTTCCGTTGGGCATCCAGGCTATTATTAACTTTATACAGAGTGCCCAGGTAAGTGCAAGCTGGATTATCCTTATCATAGTGGTCACGGCGGGTGCATCGCTGGTAGGCATACTTTCGCTGATGCAGCTGCGCATTACCGAAAACCTCCAGCAAAAAATATTTGTAAGGGCGTCCTTCGAATTTGCCTACAGGCTGCCAAAAATCCGGTTCCGCGATATGTACAATAATTATCCGCCCGAAGTAGCCAACCGTTTTTTTGATACGCTATCGGTACAAAAAGGGACCTCAAAAATGCTGCTGGATTTTTCGTCGGCATTTCTACAGATCGGTTTTGGTATAATACTGCTTTCTTTCTACCACCCTTTTTTCATACTATTCGGTTTGCTCCTGGTGATGCTGCTGTACTTTATATTTAAATATTCCTTTACGCCGGGGCTCGAAACCAGCCTCAAGGAATCAAAATTCAAATACAAAGTAGCCTATTGGCTCCAGGAAATGGCCCGCAACAACAACAGCTTCCGCAAAAGGCAGAATTTTGAGTATGCATTGGAACGTAATAATATACTTGCAGGAGAATATGTGGACTTCCGCGAAAAACACTTCGGGGTTATCCGCAGGCAGTACATCCAGCTCATTATCTTCAAAACGATCATTACAGCCGGGCTCCTTTCCATTGGTGGCTACCTTGTGATGAGCCAGCAGATGAACATCGGTCAGTTTGTTGCGGCAGAAATTGTTATCCTATTGGTAATTAACTCGGTTGAGAAACTTATCATGGGACTCGAAACATTTTACGACGTACTTACCTCGGTGGAGAAAATAGGCTACGTTACAGACATGGAGATCGAACAGCCTTCGAGAGAAGAAACAGTGTCCTACCAGGCCATTACACTGGAAACTGAGAAGGTAAACTTCCGTTTTCCCGACACGCGAAAAAGGGCTTTAAAAGACATTACGCTTACAATAGCACAAGGAGAAAAGATCTTTGTGAGCGGTGGCAACGGATCAGGCAAAAGTACGCTGATACGGTTCCTTGCCGGGCTCTTGCCGCACGAAAGCGGAAGCTTTTATATTAACGACGGCAGCATTAATAAGATCAATAAAGAAACCTATCGTTCGCAGGTGGGCCTAATCCTCCAGCGGGAAACGCCGTTTGACGGCACCATCCTTGAAAACATCACGTTTGGCAATACCTATAACGACAGTGACCTGAAGTGGGCGCTCGACAGCGTTGGCCTTACCCCGTATATCAAGACATTGCCCGAGGGACTGGATACCCACCTCTACCCGGAAGGCAGACAGCTATCGGCATCCAACGCGCAGAAGGTAATGTTGGCCCGGGTGATCATCAGCAGGCCCAATGTGCTTTTGCTGGAAGACCCGACTGACAAGATAGACACCGAAACCGCCCGAAAAATAATCGACTTCCTGATGTCTCCGCAAAACAAATGGACGGTCATTGTGTCTTCGGTAAACAGCTACTGGGAAAACAGCTGCAACAGGCAGATCGTTATGGAGAATGGTGAAATTGTTGAAGATAAAAAGATATAATTATGCTCAATATATCAGACAACAACCCGGTAAAGATAAATCCTGAATCTTTTTCTACCATAAAAAAACTGGATGCACGCCCACATTACAAGATTCTGAACAGGATTATCGTGGCCCTTTCTATAGCCGGTATTATTGCGCTGTTCCTGCCCTGGACGCAAAATATATCGGGGTCCGGCTCGGTAACTACACTAAAGCCTGACCAGCGCCCGCAAACCGTGCATAACGCAATAGCAGGGCGTATAGAAAAATGGTATGTACGCGAAGGTGATTTTGTAAACAAGGGTGACACCATTCTTTATATCTCTGAGGTAAAAGAGGATTATTTTGACCCTAATCTCGTAGAAAACACCCAACAACAGGTAAATGCCAAAAAGCAGGCAGCTGTTTCGTACGGAAGCAAAGTAAATTCACTTGAAGTGCAGGCGGCATCACTGGCGCGGGAAAGGGAACTAAAGTTGCAGCAGGCGCAGAACAAAATACGTCAGGCCCAGCTTAAAGTAAAGAGTGACAGTATCGACCTGGAGGCGGTAAAGACACAGCTTCGCATTGCCGAAACGCAGTTTAACCGGTCATCGCAGCTTAACAAGGAGGGGCTGAAACCGCTCACGGATGTTGAGGAGAAACGGCTGAAGCTGCAGGACGCCGAGGCAAAGATCATTACTCAGGAGAATAAATTCATTGCTGCCAAAAACGACCTTATTAATGCCCGCGTCGAAATTAACCGCATTATGGCCGAGTATGCCGAAAAGATATCAAAGTCGGACAGCGACAGGTTTACGGCGCTGAGCAGCCAATATGACACCGAGGCACAGGTGAACAAGCTGCAGAACCAGTATGTAAACTACAGCATACGCGATGGCTTGTATTACATTACAGCACCCCAGGCCGGTTATGTAAACCGCGCGTTGCTGGCCGGGCTTGGCGAAACGATAAAAGAGGGTACGCCAATCGTGAGCATTATGCCTAAAAACTATGACATTGCTGTAGAAACCTATGTTGACCCTATAGACCTGCCTCTTATAAAAAGAGGCGAAACCGTACGGGTCTGGTTTGACGGATGGCCGCGAATCGTATTTTCCGGATGGCCGGGCTTGTCGTATGGCACATTTGGCGGCCGCGTAGTAGCAATAGAAAACTTTATCAGCCCCAATGGCAAATACCGTATCCTGATTGCCCCCGATAACAAGGAGGGCAAGTGGCCCGAGCAGCTAAGCATAGGCGCGGGTGCCCAAACTATTGCATTGCTGGACACAGTACCGGTATGGTACGAGATCTGGCGGGTGCTCAATGGGTTTCCTCCAAACTACTATAAGGGGGCGGCAGGGCAGGCAGAACCAGCAAAAGAAAAGAAATGATGAGGCAGTTGTTACATATCGCTACTTTACTATGCCTTCTGTTTGCTGCATCGGGCCTTTCGCAAGGGCTGCCTCCCGGCGAACTGACGTTTGACGAATATCTGGGCTACGTAAAGAAATATCATCCGCTGGTAAAGCAAGCTAACCTGGAAGTTAATAAGGCCCAGGCGGGCCTGATGGCCGCCCGGGGTACCTTCGACCCGAAGCTGGAAGTGGACTTCGATAAGAAGCAGTTTAAGGATAAAGAGTACTACTCATTACTCAATAGCTCGTTCAAAATCCCTACATGGTATGGTATCGAGGTGAAAGCCGCTTTTGATAACAGCGAGGGATTATATGTTAACCCACAAAATGTTACCCCAAACAGTGGGCTGACGTCGTTGGGGGTAAGCGTGCCTGTGGGCCAGGGGCTTTTCATCAATCAGCGAATGGCCGACTTACGATCGGCCAGGCTACAGGTGCAATTAAGCCAGGCAGCTCGAAAGCTGCAGGCGGCCGAAGTACTTTATAACGCATCTGTGGCTTATTTCAACTGGAAAAAAGCGTTCGATGAGGCGACCCTTTACAACAGCTATCTTGCCGCGGCACGTGAACGGTACAAAGGTGTAAGCGGACTGATCGCTCTTGGCGACAAACCTGAAATAGACAGCGTAGAAACCGGGATAACGGTGCGCAACCGGGAACTCGGGCTTTTGGACGCCAACCTTAAGCTGGCCAAGGCAAAGCTGGAGATGGAAAATTTCCTGTGGATCGAAAATGTGCCGGTAGCGCTGGCAGACGGTATCATCCCTGAAAAGGAACTACACTCCTCGCTGCAAGAAACATTAAAAACAAATAGCCTGTCAGCGACCCCTGCAAATGATGACCACCCCAAGCTTCAGTCACTGCAAAATAAGCTCGCAATACTTGAGGTTGAACGGCGTCTCAAAGCGAATATGCTTTTGCCAAAGCTGAACCTTTCCTATAATTACCTTTCAGAACCTTCGTATATCGACAATTATCGTTTTGAAGATTACAAGATCGGGGTGAATTTTAGCTTCCCTCTGTTTCTACGGAAAGAGCGCGGTGCGCTTGCCCTGGCGAAATTCAAACTGCAGGATACGCAGTATGAACTCGATTTTGAACGCATCCGCCTCAACAATAAAATACGGGCGCAGCAAACCGAGATCGAGTCACTGCAAAAACAACAGCTGGTAATAAACCGGCTGGTAGTGGATTATACCACGATGGTGAAAAGCGAGGAACGGCTATTCAGCTTCGGTGAAAGCTCGGTATTCCTAATCAACTCGCGCGAAAACAGCCTCATTTCAGCCATGTTGCAGCAAATCGCTACCCAAAACCGTTTCTTCATAAGCAACGCCGAGCTCTTCCGAACCATGGCAAATCCGGATTAAAGAAAAAGTGCTACTTTTGCACCCTCAACTTATTGAAATGATTATACCTAAGACCCGCGAAGAGATTGAACTGATGCGCGAAAGCGCCCTGATTGTTTCTAAGACACTGGGGATGATCGCCTCGGAGATAAAACCGGGCGTGACTACGCTGGAACTCGATAAACTGGCCGAAACATTTATCCGCGACCATGGCGCTGTGCCGGGTTTCCTCGGGCTGTACGGATGCCCCTCTACCCTGCTTACCAGTGTCAACGAGCAGGTGGTTCACGGGCTTCCTACCAACCGCCCTATTGAGGAAGGCGATATCGTATCGGTAGATTGCGGCGCGCTTAAGAACGAGTTTTACGGTGATCATGCGTACACTTTTGAAGTAGGCGAAGTGGCCGAGGCTACAAAAAAATTACTGAAAGTAACCAAAGAATCGCTTTATATCGGCATCCGCGAATTCAGGGCCGGCAACCGCGTTGAGGACGTAGGCAGCGCCATCCAGAAATATACTGAAGGACATGGCTACGGCGTGGTGCGCGAACTGGTTGGCCATGGCCTTGGCAAAAAAATGCACGAAGGGCCCGAAATGCCGAATTATGGAAAGCGCGGGCGCGGCAAGCTGTTTGTTGAAGGGCTTGTAGTTGCCATTGAGCCGATGATCAACATGGGCACCAAAAACGTGAAGCAGCTAAAAGACGGCTGGACGATTGTGACCGCCGATAAAAAACCCAGCGCCCACTTTGAGCACAACGTTGCATTGGTAGACGGGAAGCCTGAACTGCTTTCTACTTTCGCCTACATCTATAAAGCTTTGGGTATTGAAAGTGATGAGGAGAAAGAATTCCGTAGGGAAGGTCTCGCTGTCTAATTTCGCAGAGATACACTGAGCAATCGCAGAGATACACAGATGGAAATGAATCAGCTGACACATACTATAATTGGGTGTGCTATGGAAGTACATAAAACACTTGGCCCGGGATTGCTTGAATCAGCTTATTGTGAATGTCTTTTCTACGAATTAAAAAACAGCGGCCTCAATGTGGAGCGTGAAAAGCGGCTTCCTGTAATCTATAAGGATATTCGGTTGGATCAGGGCTACCGCATCGATCCTCTGGTAGATAACAGGGTTGTGATAGAGCTAAAAACCGTTGAGGATTTTACCGATGTCCATTTTGCCCAAATTTTAACTTATTTACGGCTCGGAGATTATCCTGTCGGTCTATTAATAAATTTTCATACCAAGATTCTTAGGGATGGAATAAAACGATTTATAAACAATATTGAACCTCGGTGAATCTCTGTGTTTCCTCTGCGAATCTCCGTGAAATAACATGAAGAAACTTTTCAAATTTATCCTCAATACCATTCCCCGCCCGGTACTGATACGCCTTAGTTATGTAGCACGGCCGGTGCTTGCTTTTGCCCTTAAGGGAAGTAAATTTACCGATCCGATCGATGGGAAGAGCTTCCGCAGCTTTTTGCCTTATGGTTATGGGCACCAGCGCAGTAACGTACTCTCACCGAGCACCCTTTCGCTTGAAAGGCACCGCCTGCTGTGGCTGTACCTGAAAAACGAAACCGACTTCTTCACTGCACCCCACAAGGTATTGCATTTTGCCCCCGAGCAGGCTTTTTACAAGCTGTTCCGCGGGATGAAGAACCTTGATTATACCACGACCGACCTTTTTTCACCGCTTGCCGATGTGAAAGCTGACATTTGCAATCTTCCATTTGAAGACAACAGCTACGATGTCATCCTTTGCAATCATGTGCTGGAGCATATCCCTGACGATACCAAAGCCATGCAGGAGCTTTACCGGGTATTAAAGCCGGGCGGGATGGGCATTTTCCAGATTCCGCAGGATCTTAGCCGTGAGACAACTTTTGAAGATGATTCAATAACCGACCCCAAAGAGCGTGCACGCATATTTGGCCAGTATGACCATGTACGCGTGTACGGCAGGGATTATTTCGACAAGCTGCGCAGTATAGGATTTCGGGTGGTGGAAGAAGAGTATACAAAAAAAATCGCCCCACAGGATGTGGAGCGATTCTGCCTCGCCAAAGGCGAGATTATTCCCGTTTGTTTTAAAGGTTAGTTTTTACCTTCAGGCATCAGCATACCAATTACCTTGTCTTTGGTAAGATATTTTTTCGCTACATCCTGAACTTCTTTGGCAGTAAGACCATTTACGCGTTGCTCTACCGTTAGGATTTCCTCGGCGTTAGAACCATAGGTATAAGCGCGATTCATGTAGTTGAGCCAGAAGCGGTTTTCCTTGATGTCTTTTTTATAATCAAGAAGTTCTCCTTCTTTATATTTTGCAAGGTCTTTTGCTTCAGGGCCATTATCTACGATCTTCTTAAGCTCGTTAAGCGCAGAGGCTGTTAGTTTTTCGGCATTTTCAGGCCCACACGGGAAAGAAATGTTGAAGTTGTAAGCCCCATACGGAACTTTGTTCATATTTCCACGCGCGCTGATACCGTATACCCCGCTCTCATTCTCACGCAACTGCTCAATAAGCTTAATGGTAAGGATTTCCCCCAGGGCCTGCATCGCAAGCGCCTCTTTAGGCGAGTACTGAGTTTCCCCATAGTACATGATGGTCACGTTGCTCTTAGGGTCGGTACCTTTGTTCACCACTTTCTTATGGTCGCCTTTCAGCATACGATACCCCAGGTCGGTTGCCTTTTCCTTCTTATCATTCGCCGGAAGTGAAGCAAGGTATTTCGCTGAGTAGTCCTCTATTGCTTTATCGTCAATATTCCCTACGAAATAGAACTCGAAGTCGGCCGCATTGGCAAAGCGCTCTTTGTACTTGTTATATGCGAGCTCGTAATCAGTAGTTTTCCACGAAGCCTCATTCGGGATTATTCCGTTGAACCTTGGATTTTCGCCATTCAGGTACGTATAAAATTCCTGTTGGAAGAAGAAGTTGGGCTGCGAAGCCATATTATCGTAGAACGCCGACTGCTTTTTCTTGTACCCTTCCCAAGCGTCTTTATCAAAATTAAGGTCGGTAAAGTAGGCGTGCGTCATCTGGAACATATATTCCATATCCTTCGGCGTACTACTGCCGCGAAGGCCTTCGGTAATGTTTCCGATATATGGATCTACATTCGCGATCTTGCCGCTCATGAACTTGTTAATGTCATTCTTTTTAAGCCCTGAAAAGCCTGCTTCAGAAAGCGCGCCATTGGCGAACTGCACCTTTTTGATATCGTCGTTAGAATACAGGTTGCTGCCACCAAAGCTTACTGCTTCCATAAGTACCTCATCGTTCTTGAAATCGGTTTTTTTATAGGTCACCTTTGCTCCGTTTGACAGATAGAGCGTGGTAGTGCCCAGCTTGGCGTTAGACTCTTTTTTCAATACGGAACCCGGCTTTACCTCTTTGCGAAGAAGGCTGGTTACCACAGCGCCGTCTTCATAAGGCTTGATGTCGGTACCCGCCTGGTTCAGCACGGTAAGCACTTCCTGCTCCGACGGTTTTTTAGCAGATTCCTTGTCAGGCCCGGTAAAGATTACCACGCGGTTATCGTCTTTAATGTATTTGTTGATAATTGTGTTGATGTCGCTTAAGGCCACCTGCGGAAGCAGTTTCTTTACGACATTGTATGACCACTCGATACCCGGAACCGGCTCGCCTTCAAGAAAATGGTTTTGGTATTCACTAACAAAATTTTCAGATTCTGTTTTATTCCGGTCATTGTAGTTGGTCTCCAGGTAAGCCATGATCTCGGTCTTTGCCCTGTCGAGCTCGCTCTGGCTGAAGCCGAATTTCTTCACGCGTTGGTTTTCGTCTACCAAAACTTTTAGCGCATCAAGCTGTTTGCCTTCCTGAACCATTGCAAACGACTGATAGGCTTCCTTGGTACGTGCCCAGGTGCCACCGTGGAATGAGTAACCATACGTAAACGGAGGTGTTGGCGAATTGGTAAGCTCCTGCAGCCTGTTGTTGAGCATCGAGCTGAAAAGCATTTCGGCGATCTCCACCTTCATATCATTGACCGTTTCCATCTTTTTCGGCTGCTCGTAATCTTTATACATCAGCCTTACCTGAGAGAAAGAAGCCTCCTTATCGCTCTCAACCGATACAAACGTTTCCTTGTGGTTCGGCACGTCGTATACTTTGCGCGGACGCTCGTTCTTTGGGTTTTGGTAGGAAGAAAAATGCTCCTGTATCTTCTTTTCCATCGCGGCAACATCTATGTCGCCCACTACGATTACTGCCATCAGGTCGGGCCTGTACCAGTCTTTGTAGAACCTGATCAGCTTTTCATGCTTAAAGTTTTCAAGGATTTCTTTTTGCCCGATCGGCATACGGTTGGCGTAATGCGACTGGTACATCATCTTCGGCATAAAGCGCTTCATCATCCGGTTTTCAGCACCAAGGCCAAGGCGGTACTCCTCGAGCACCACACCGCGCTCTTTATCGACTTCTTCCGGGGTAAGCACCGTGTTGAACGCCCAGTCTTCCAGAATCTGGAAACCTTTTTCAAGCTTGTTGGGATCGTCTGAAGGTATAGGCAGGAAGTAAGCCGTTTCATCAAAACTGGTGTAAGCATTTAAGTGCTGCCCGAATTTTACACCGATGCTCTGCAGGTAATCTACCAGCGCATTCTTAGGGAAGCGCTTGGTTCCGTTAAAGCACATGTGCTCCATAAAGTGAGCAAGCCCCTGTTGGTCGTCTTCCTCAAGGATAGAGCCGGCATTGATCACGAGGCGCAGGTCTACCTTGTTTTCGGGCTTGGCATTTTTCCGGATGTAATAGGTAAGCCCGTTCTTCAGCTTTCCGGTTTTTACATTGGGGTCAAAAGGGATCAGGTCTGTCCCTTTGAGTTCCTGAGCCATACCTGCAACAGGCACCGCCACGAGGAACATCCATAGGCGAAAGTTCTTCATTTTCTTTGTAGTGAGTTGGTTTCCTGTTAAAACTATTAAAAATTCCTTTTATTGTCTGTTAAAATCAAAACTTTAGCATTTGGCCCGATTCCTGCTATACCAACAACATAATTAGTATCTTTACGTTTCTGCTAAGTAAATCCCGATGATGAAACTATCGCGCCTCCTGATTTTTTTACTGCTGCTCCCATTGGCAACAACCGCCCAGGTACAGCAGGAAATTGCCCCACCCTACAATATTAAGACTGCTGCCTTTGTAACCTCAACCAACGAGAATACCTACCCATTCTTTCGGTTGGGCGACCCGATAAATTTTATCTTCGACGACCTTTTTGGCAATGAAGCCAACTACTATTACAGCGTACAGCATTGTAATTATGACTGGACACCTTCTCAGCTCCTTACCGTTAACGACTATGTTCAGGGATTTGATACCCAGCGCATACAGAACTACCAGAACTCCTTTAATACATTGCAGATCTATTCGCACTATATCCTTAGCTTCCCTAACAAATTTACCCGGCTCATCTTAAGCGGAAACTACATCCTGAAGATACTTAACGAAGACCGCGAAGTAGTGATGAGCCGACGCTTCATTGTATATGAAGATCGGGTAAGTGTACCGCTTCAAATAAAGCGTGCAAGGGTGATGGATGACATTCCGCACAAGCACAACCTTGACTTTGCTATAAAGACGGATGCCTTCGTTTTCCAGAGCCCGCTTCAAAATGTAAAAGTAGCGCTGTTCCAGAACGGCCGGTTTGACAATGCCATTTACAACGTGAAGCCACAATACACCATCGGCAATGACCTGATCTATAAATATGATAAGGAAACACAGTTCTGGGCCGGAAATGAGTTCCTGAATTTCGATAACAAGGATATTCGTAATGCCGTAAACAATATCGTTCGTATTACCGCCGGAGAGACGTATAATACCATTTTATATACTAACGAAGCCCGCGGAAACAAGCCGTATACTTATTACCCCGACATCAACGGTAATTTTGTGACGCGCAACATCAACCTGAGCAGCAGCAACCCACAAACGGAAGCCGATTACAGTTGGGTCTTCTTCAGCCTGAGTGCGCCGGAGTTCTTCGGAAAGAAGGATCTGTACGTAAACGGTATGTTCAATAATTACGCAAAAACGCCGGAGTTTAAAATGGACTTCAACGAAAAAACCGGGCTGTATGAAAAAGCCATCATGATGAAGCAGGGCTTTAATAACTTTGCGTACATAATTGCCGATAAGAACGGGAAACCCGATGAGGCAAACGCTGTAGACGGCAACTTTTATCAGACGGTAAACGACTACACGGTGCTGGTTTATTACCGCATGAACAGCGAACGGTATGACCGCGTGATTGGTATTGGCAGTGCCTCATCAGAGAACATTATCAATTAACATTCAATCACTTAATAGTTCGTTTTAATTAATTTAATCTGCGTGTTGGCAGGCAGCATATAATAATTTTGTATTTTTGTGCTGCAACCACATTATCCCGGATATGGTATCACAAATAACAAGAGGCATAAAGATTTCGGTTTCCACAAGTTTCGAAGGCACTTATTTTCGCAACCATAAGATCCATTTCGCGTTCTCTTATGAGGTAACCATAGAGAACCACAGCAAAGATTCGGTACAGCTGAATTCCCGCCACTGGGAAATACTCGATTCACTTAACGATCCCGAAGTGGTAGATGGCGAAGGTGTTATCGGGCAAAAGCCGGTACTTAAGCCCGGCGATAAGCATACCTACAGTTCTGGTTGCCTGCTTGCCTCGCCTTTTGGCGCCATGAAAGGATATTACAACATGGTGAACTTCACCTCAACCCGCACTTTCCGCGTAACGATACCCGCATTCAGGCTTAGCGCGCCATTCGCCTTAAATTAATAATAATCAAATATTTTACCGCATCGCCTGATATTCCTGCAAATAGCGGAGGGATATTTTATTGTATATTTGCGATGCTTTAAACTATTACACAACCAAAAACATATTCGTATGCCAAAAGGAATATATACTGTACCGAAAGCAATAAACGAGCCTGTAAAATCGTATGCTCCCGGTTCTAAAGAAAGGGAACAGGTACTGGCTACATTCAAACAGATGTATGCCACAACCGTTGATGTGCCGCTTTATATCGGTAGCGAAGAAATACGCACCGGAAAGACACGCAACATCAATCCTCCTTTCGACCACAAAAAAGTTGTGGGAACTTTTCATGAAGCTGAAAAACAACATATAGAGCAGGCCATTGATGCTGCTCTTGCCGCAAAAAAGAAATGGGCTGCAATGGCATGGGAACACCGCGCCGCAATTTTCTTAAAGGCTGCTGAACTGCTTGCCGGCCCTTACCGTGCCAAGATAAACGCTGCTACCATGATTGCCCAGGCGAAAACGGTTCACCAGGCAGAGATTGATTCTGCGTGCGAGTTTATCGACTTCCTGAGGTTCAACGTAGAGTTTATGACGCAGATCTATGCAGAGCAGCCGGTATCTTCTGAAGGGATATGGAACCGCATGGAGCACAGGCCGCTGGAAGGCTTTGTGTATGCCATTACCCCTTTTAACTTCACGGCTATTGCGGGCAACCTTCCTTCTGCACCAGCGCTTATGGGTAATGTAGTGGTATGGAAGCCGAGCGCTGCGCAGGTACTTAGCGCCAATGTGATCATGGAAGTGTTCAAGCTGGCCGGACTTCCGGACGGCGTTATCAATATGGTGCACGGCAACCCCGGCATGATCAGCGAAACGCTGCTCGCCAGTCCGCATCTTGCAGGTGTTCACTTTACAGGATCAACAGGCGTGTTTAACGACCTTTGGGCTATGATGGGCCAAAACATCAGCAAGTACAAAACGTACCCGAGAATTGTGGGTGAAACTGGCGGAAAAGATTTCGTTATAGCCCACCCATCTTCTATCGCAGCAGAAGTAGCCACCGCTTTATCGCGCGGCGCTTTTGAATACCAGGGACAGAAATGTTCTGCTGCGTCAAGGGCATACCTGCCAAAATCGCTTTGGCCACAGATCAAGGAGCTTTTGGTGAAGGACATCCAGTCCTTCAAAATGGGCTCACCGGAAGATCCATCTAATTTTGTATCGGCAGTAATTACCGAAGGTTCTTTTGATAAGCTGGCGAAATATATCGATGCTGCCAAAAACGATCCGGATGCCGAGATCATTGTTGGTGGCGGTTACGATAAGTCGGTAGGTTATTTTATTGAGCCTACAGTAATACTTACTTCAAACCCCAAGTATGAAACCATGTGCACGGAACTGTTCGGCCCTGTACTTACCATATTTGTTTACGAAGATGAGAAGTGGGAAGAAACGCTTCAGCTGGTAGACGAGACCTCGCCGTATGCTTTGACAGGTTCGGTATTCAGCCAGGACCGTTACGCAATAGAAGAGGCGACCAAGGCGCTTGAAAATGCTGCAGGCAACTTCTACATCAATGATAAACCTACGGGAGCCGTCGTAGGCCAGCAGCCGTTTGGCGGCGCCAGAGCTTCAGGCACTAACGATAAGGCGGGTTCTATACTCAACCTGCTCCGTTGGGTATCACCAAGGACGATCAAGGAGACATTCGTTCCGCCGACAGATTACCGTTATCCTTTCCTTGGATAAAAACCATACAAAAACGAAAACGCCTCCGGTTGGAGGCGTTTTTTATTTGTCATACTCTGTTTTGTACTTCATCGGCAGGTAAACCACCTTCTTGGTTTCAAAGAATTCACCCTCAAAATAATCCGACAGATTGAATATCTCCGTACGCTGAAAAACCGACAGCTCTTCAGTCAGGTCGCCGCCTTTCAGGTAGAGTATCCCGTTCTTCAGGTCGTGGTTCTGGTCTTTTTTCACTTTGCCCCTCACCCACTTTACGAAATCTGGCATATTGGTAACGGCGCGGCTCACAATAAAGTCAAATTCATCCTGCACCGTTTCGGCACGCTTTTGCTCTGCCTTTACGTTCTTAAGGCCGAGGCCATTCGCCACTTCCTGTACAACCTTAATCTTTTTACCGATAACATCGATCAGGTAGAAATCAGTTTCGGGAAATAATATTGCGAGCGGAATACCGGGAAAACCGCCACCGGTGCCCACATCCATCACCTTTGCACCGGGTTTAAAACCCATAACCTTAGCAATTCCAAGCGAATGCAACACGTGGCGTGTATATAGTTCCTCGATATCCTTACGCGATATTACGTTTATCTTTGCGTTCCATTCACTGTATAGCGGCCCAAGTTTTTCAAACTGCGAGCGTTGTGTTGCTGTAAGGTCAGGAAAATACTTTATGATTTCTTCCATTGGAATATTTTTTGCAAAAGTATGCATTAGCTGATAAAAATCATTTTTAAAGCAATTTATTAATGGTTATCTTTGAAACCCAAGTAAATACCTTATGATTGTAACACCTCCCGTTTTTTCCAAGAACGATTCAATGAAATTTTTCAGGACGCTGAACAAGCGCGTAAACGACTATTTTAAAGACAACAACCTCAAAAAGACAGGAAACTGGAAGCTGCACTTTAAAGCAGCCGTAATGTTCCTTCTCTACCTTGCCCCTTACTTTATTATCCTTACGCTCGATATTCCCGTGTGGGCGCAACTGCTTCTTACCGTTGTTATGGGCATCGGCATGGCAGGCATCGGCATGAACGTAATGCACGACGCCAACCACGGTTCGTACTCCTCAAAAACATGGCTTAACAAAATAATGGGCAGCAGCATGTACCTGCTTGCCGGCAACGTATATAACTGGCAGGTGCAGCACAACGTATTGCATCACACCTATACCAACATCCACGGGCATGATGAAGACCTGGATGCCGGGCGCATCATACGCTTCACGCAGTCGGCCAAATGGCAGCGGATACATAAGTTTCAGCATTATTACTCAGTGTTTCTTTACGGACTGCTTACCTTCAACTGGGCGCTTACTACCGATATTAAGCAGATGCGCCGGTATATAAAGCGCGGGCTGTCTTATGGCAAGTTTCAAAGCCCTGTAAAACAATGGACAATATTGGTGGTAACGAAAATCATTTATGTGATGATATGGATCGTGACACCAATGCTTTTCGGCATCACCTGGTGGAAAGTGCTTATCGGCTTTTTTGTAATGCATTACACCGCAGGCCTTATCCTGAGCATCGTATTCCAGTTGGCACACGTGGTAGAAGAAACTGATAACCCGGTGCCTAACGAGCAGGGCGAAATGGAAAATACATGGGCAATACACCAGCTTTATACCACAGCCAACTTCGCGCCTAAAAACAGGCTTATCAACTGGTTTACCGGAGGGCTTAACCACCAGATCGAGCACCATATTTTCCCGAATATCAGCCATGTGCATTACAGCAACATTGCAAAGATCGTGAAAGAAACGGCCCGCGAGCACAACCTCCCTTATTATGAATTCGGGACGATGACCAGCGCTGTGGCGGCCCACTTCAGGCATCTTAAGCAACTCGGTATGAAACCGGAAATGGCATAGATGGAAACACTGCACACCGTTGCAGGCCTGTATGCAGCCATTATTATCAGAGGGATGTTTTTCAGTGTCCTGACGGTAATGCTGGCTGCATCTGTTTTTAAGCAGATAAATGCCGGGCGGGGACTTGCTGTTTTAAGAATTTTGATTTTAGTCTACGCTACCGCATGCCTGCTAAGCCTTATCATCCAGCTATTAACAGAAGAGGGTTACGCAAGCCGCGCTTCCGGGCGTTATTGGTGGTCGTTCTGGCTGATGGAGATTTCTGTAGCGATATTGCCTTTTTTACTTATTACGCCAAAATTCCGAAAAAGCTTCGCTGCATACCTTATCATTTCAATTCTGCTGAATATCGGCGTATTATTCGAACGGTTTGTTATAATAATGACAAGCCTGCATCGCGACTACGCTTCTTCATCTGACAATATGGTAATTTATGCCGGAATTGGTTTGTGCCTGGTTGCGGTACAGGGTATTTTTATCGGATTGCTCTCTTTAATTGCAGGACATATCGTGCATTGGACGAAAAAATCTATTTTTGCTAAATCGATTAAAACAACAACCCAGCAATGAACTATCTTTCTGACAGGATCAATAATCTTTCGACATCACAAACGCTTGCTATGGCAGCAAAGGCCCGCGAACTGAAAGCAGCAGGCAAAGACATCATTAGCCTAAGCCTTGGTGAGCCGGACTTCAATACGCCGGACTTTATTAAAGAGGCGGCCAAAAAAGCCATTGACGAGAACTACAGCACCTATACTCCGGTAGATGGTTATGTGGAACTGAAAGAAGCGATCTGCAGAAAGTTCAAGCGCGATAATAACCTTGATTACAAACCCTCGCAGATTGTAGTATCTACAGGAGCGAAGCAATCACTATACAATATTGCGCAGGTAATGCTTAATGAGGGCGACGAAGTGATCTTGCCGGCGCCATACTGGGTGAGCTACTACGAAATTATAAAGCTTTCTGGAGGGTCGCCAATAGTTGTCCCGACTTCTGTAGAAAGCGACTTTAAGATAACGCCCGATCAGCTGGAAGCGGCCATTACGCCTAAAACAAAAATGATGTGGTTCAGTTCACCGTGTAACCCAAGCGGTTCTGTATATAGCCGTGAAGAGCTTACCGCACTTGGTGCCGTGCTTGAAAAGTACCCGAACGTTTTTGTGGTATCCGATGAGATCTACGAACATATCAACTTCACGGGAAGCTATTGCAGTATTGCATCGGTACCGGGAATGTTTGACCGGACTATTACCGTAAACGGCGTAGCGAAAGCATTTGCCATGACCGGCTGGAGGATCGGCTACCTGGGCGCACCGGAAGCCATTGCCAAGGCGTGTACCAAAATGCAGGGGCAGGTAACGAGCGGCGCCAACTCTATTGCACAACGCGCTACCATCGCTGCTGTAGATGCCGACCCATCAGTACTGAATTATATGGTGGAAGCGTTCCATACGCGTCGTGACCTGGTAGTTGGCCTTATGAAAGATATCCCCGGCTTTAAACTCAATATGCCTGAGGGCGCATTCTATGTTTTCCCCGATGTATCGTTCTATTTCGGAAAAACGTTGAATGGCTTCACTATCAATAACGCGGAAGACTTTTCGATGTACCTGCTTGAGCACGCCAATGTGGCTACAGTAACCGGCGATGCTTTTGGGAACCCCAATTGCCTTCGCCTTTCTTATGCTACCAGCGAAGAACAGCTTACTGAAGCGATCAGGAGGATTAAGGCGGCGGTTTCGTAATTTCCCACCCCGCCCTGCAGGCACTTATCCGGCGAGGTGGAATTTCAATTGCGTCAAAAAAAGTTATATGAAAAACTATGGATCGAGATATGCCGTTTTAGTCGGATTGCCTGCCGGAATTGTAGTCTCGTCCCTGATGCTTTTTGTTTCGCTTTTTCCGCCAATCGATCTTCTAATTTATGCAGCCGGTTTTCAATCGATATGGCACCCACTTGCTTTGCTGAGTATACTTGTGGTCTATACATATGCGCTATGGAAAGCGGGTAAAAACATCGTTCCGTCATTAAATAAAAACGGGTTTAAGCTTGCTCTTGTAAGCCTGCGCTTTACAGCAATGGTAAACATTTACTTGTATGCTCTTATCCTTTTGATTTTCATAGTGGGCGCCATCTTTTCGGGTGAAGCCCGCGAACTTTTCCTCAGGTTACCGATAGCGGCGTTAGCATTGCTGGCTTTTTTTACCCCTATGACTCTGTTTACCTCAATTACCATTGGTTTGTTGATAGTGCATCTCACGCGGAAAAAGATCCCTATATAAACAAAAGCTCCGCCTTCAACAGGCGGAGCTTTAATATTTCAGGCAAGGAACCTGCGCTATTTTACAGTTTCCCTTACAGACCGGTTCTCAAAGCTCGAGATGTCAATTACAGCGTCGGTGTCCGAATCATAGGTGATCTTGATGCTGTCTCCCGGCCGTGTTACCGGCAGCGCGTTGGATATCTGCGATGAGCCTATAAATATCTTATCCTGGCCGCTGATAGTGAAATAATAGAAGCTGTTTCCATTTTTCACATCGCTTTGTATACGCTCAACGGTTCCTTCAAGCTCTTTTTTCTTAGCCTGCTGCGCCGGATTGATCCTGTTGCCGGACATATTATACACATTCTTATAGGCCATCAGCGTTTCCTGCATTGTGTTGCCTACGCCTACAATGGTATAGTCGGAGATGGAAACCATGGCATACATCTTCACCAGCCCGCCTTCGTCCTTAAGCGTCATCACATAGGTCGGGATGCCGTTAATGGTATAAGGAACCGGTAGCGACGCATGGTAGCCTTTTTCCTGTACCTTGCCTTGTGCCGATTGCTGTGCAGCATACTCGGTGGCTCCGGCCTGGTTGTAGTAAGTCGCCTGTTTGGTTTTGGTATCGACCAGTACAAAGCCTACCGCCGACTCGTCTGCGCCCACTGATGTCAACCCCGTGTACCAGTACGACCGGTCATTAGAGCCATATACAAGCGTCATACCCTCGGTGATCTGTAATTTATTCTCGTTAGAGAAATTCCAGAACCCATGCACATATTCGCCCCAGTCGTTCATCTGCTCTTCTACAAATTCCTGCGGCTGTATGCGGTCTACCCATGCCGGGATGTCGTTTAGCCCATAATCGGAGATAGCTCCCGTCTGCGCATCGATCACTAAAACGCCGGTTGCATTATTTCCGGAAAAGCCAATCGTTTTCTCATATTTGGTAACCACCCAGTACGGGTAGCCGTTATCATCGATCTCAAAGTTATAATCAGCGAGGCCCGTGGCAGCATAACCGCTAAAATACAGGTAGCGCTCAAGCTCGGCAAAAAAGTAAGCGCCTGGCTGGTATTTAATACGCATCTTTTGCCCCTTATAATTCTCTACCAGTTTCACGTCGCGCTCATTGGTGGCCGAAACCATCACATAGCCTTCGGTGCCTTCACGGTTATTGAGCCACTTGAAGAATCCGGAATGCAGCAGCGGGGCCACCCAGTACAATTCGCCATCCACTTTCTGCACGGTAAAGTCGCCCAACTCGGTTTTGCTACCCAAAGCCGGGTCAGATCCCAGTATCTTTTCGCCAAGCAGATAAGCCAGCTCCTCGTCCACAACCCTTACCTTATCAATATTAAGCGGCGTGATGTGGTGCTGGATATCGGTGCCATTCTTCACGCTCCCCACAAGGTTGCGGTAATCGGTTGCACGAAACAGCGGCGAATTGAAAAACGGTATTATCGTCATGTAGGCTACTAAAATTAACATTAACCACAATAGCGGCCGTGTAGCAGCAGTGCGCTTTATCGTGGTTTTATTGTTTGCATACTTTATATCGGCGGTAATAACCAATGAAATAAAGCACAATACAAGCAGCACGGCGGGCAACTGGATAAAGCCGTAATTGAGGACAGGCATGCCGAAATAGAAGAACAGGAAAGCAAAAAATGCGGTCAGCGCGAGTGCGGTAAACCTTTTCATAGTAATTTGATGTTTGGTTAATTACTGCAAAGTTCGTTAAATTTTAAGTACCTCTTACAAAAGGCTATTTGCGCTACAAATCAAGAAAAGCACTAAAAACACGGTGGTTACAGCATTTCTTTAAGTTTTTATTTACAAAAGATTGCCTTTGGTATCCGTACTTTTGTATTTACCCCTAAAACAAATGTAATGAAACTACTAGTGGTGGAAGATGAACCCAACCTTTTGGCCGTACTGCGGAAAGGCCTTTCGGAAAGCGGGCATGAAGTGAGCGCCGCCATGGACGGAACCACCGCGCTGGAAATGGCTTCGATGCATACGTTTGATGTTATAGTACTCGATGTGATGCTGCCCGATATTAACGGAATTGAGATATGCCGGCGCCTGAGATCCGGCGCCAACTTCACCCCCATACTTTTACTCACAGCCCTGGGCACCACAGAAAATGTAGTGACAGGCCTGAATGCTGGCGCCGATGACTACATGGCCAAGCCGTTTTCTTTCGGAGAACTGGCAGCCCGCCTCAATGCCCTGGCTCGCAGGGCTGGGCAGGATCAAAAGCCGGCAGAACTGATAGTGATAGACGATCTGCGCATCAATGTTCGCGCCAACACCGTAAGCCGTGGCGACGATGACATCAGCCTTACGGCGAAGGAATTCCGGTTGTTGCATTACCTTGCCAAAAATGAGGGCATTATCCTTTCGCGCGATAAAATACTAGACAATGTCTGGAACATCAACTTCGATATGAATACCAATGTGGTAGATGTGTACATTAACTACCTTCGTAAAAAAATAGACAAGCCCTACGACAAAAAGCTCCTTCATACTATCAAAGGATTAGGCTACGTACTAAAGGAATAAGATGCAGATAAAAAAGAAAATAACCGCGGCCTATATATTACTTTCGGGTATCAGCGCCCTGCTGCTTTGTGTGGCGGTGTATTTTCTATTTAAACGCAACAACGAATACTATTTCCTGAAACGGCTGGACGACAGGGCCAAGATCGTAGCCTCCATCCATTACCAGAACGACCCCGAAAAGGCAAGGTATTATGCCGACCTTAAAAAGAATGCGCTGCTGGAAATGATCGAAGAGAATGATTATGTGCTAAAGGTAAATGATAACAACACCTTTGAATATAATCCAATCCTTCAGCTACCGTCGGAATTTTATACTGAGGTACTTGCCAAAGGAAAAGCCTGGACCGAAGAAAACTACCGTTATCACTACGGGTTACTGATTAAGGAGCCCGGGCAGAAATTCATCGTGATCGTCACCGCACGGGACAGGCGGGGCAATGTAACTACCGGCTACATCTTGCGGATACTCATTATCGGGTCGGCGTGCTTCATAGTGGTGGCTTTCTTCATCGGGCGCTTTTTTGCAAAAAGAGTGCTCAACCCGGTATCCCGGATTACCAAAGAAGCCAACCGCATTACCGCGTCTAACCTTCACAACCGGGTAAAGCTGCCGGGTACTGACGATACGGATGAGATCACACAGCTCGCGCTTACCTTCAACAACATGCTCGACCGCCTTGAAACATCCTTCGAGATACAGGCCAACTTCATCAACAATGCTTCGCATGAACTGCGAACACCTATCACAACTATTATTGCCGAAAGCGAAATAGCACTCCTTAAAGAACGAACCCCCGAAGATTATGAGGCTACGCTGGGCAGCATATACCGGCAGGCACACCGCCTGGGCAGCCTGACCGAAAGCCTCCTGAAGCTAACGCAGACAGGGTATGACGGGCAAAAACAGGTGCAGGATGTGGCACGGATAGACGAGCTTTTGATGGATGTGAAAAGTGACCTGGACCGACTTTATCCGGAGAACCGTGTCACCATACGCCTTGATGAAATGCCTGATGATGAAACCGCACTACTGCTGCCGTGCAACAAGCCGCTGCTGGAACTGGCTATTGGCAACATCATCACTAATGCGATTAAATATTCTGATAACGAAGAAGTTTTCGTTACGCTTAATGCCGACAGTAACAACATCAAAGTAACGATTACCGATATTGGGATTGGGATCCCGCCCGAAGACATTCCCTACTTATATGAGCCTTTCTTCCGCGGGAAAGAGGCTTCACGGTACATTGGTTACGGCCTGGGGCTCCCGCTTGCCATGAAGATCATCCGGATGCACAATGGAGAGCTGGCCGTTCAATCCGAACCCGGAAAGGGAACTATTGTGAATATTCTTTTTAAAAACAAGATTAGAAATTCTAATGTAAAATCTTAGGAAATTCTAATCTTAAATTAAGTGCTTTCTAATACTGCAACGGTTTCTTTGTGTAAGAAACAATTTAGCAATGTTATGGAAAGCATCCTCATTCCTTCGCTACTCAATGAAGATACTGTGTACGCGCTCGAACTCGCTATTACCCAGGAACCTGCAGGGGTGGTGTTGCTTTTCCTTAACGACATCACTGACGATGACTCTGCGCTGGCAGCCCTGCGCAGTATGAATCCGTATTGTACCGCCGAACAAAAAAAAATACTGGCCTTGTGCCGTACTACTGTATCCGGCAACAATATACCACTTTCGGTACACAACCAGTACGGAATTTCGATGCCTTTGCTGCGCCACCTTCTGGAACACCTGCAAACAGGGAGGGCAGTCATACCGCCGTCTTTCGCAGCATCCTCCAAGAGGATACACAGACAATTCCTGAAGCTGTTGGGGGGCGCCGGCGCAGAAATCATCGCAGGACCATCTCAGCCATTGCAAATGAGGAGAACGGAATCAACAGAAATGAAGAAGGAAGCAATCGTTAACCATTAATCGGAACTTATGCTGTTAAAAAGAAAAATACCCATGGGCTATGTACTGGGTAAGATAAAAAAACAACTTGCACTGGTCGTACTTTACGCGACTGCATTTGCGATACTGCATCACTATAACAATGGTTTTTCGGTAGAAATACCAATAGCCGTGCCCACCATCGTAGGAACCATCATATCATTGCTTCTTGCTTTTAAAAGTAACCAGGCATACGACCGGTGGTGGGAAGCGCGTATCGTTTGGGGCGGAATTGTAAATGACAGCCGAACACTGGTGCGCCAGCTCATCGCGTTTTACAAAGACCCGGACTGGTCTGTAGAGGCATCAGAATTTAAAGAGAAGTTTGCACGCCGGCAGGCCGCATGGTGCTACAGCCTGAGCCAATCGCTGCGCGGTAAAGACCCTGTAAAGCCAGTAGAGTCGCTACTGGACCCCGAGGAAATAAGGTTTATAAAGAACCATAAGAATGTACCCAATGCAATATTGATGTTGCACGCAAAAGACCTTAAAAAAGCTAATAATGAAGGCAAGCTGGGAACTTACAAGCAGGTGGAGATAGACAACACCCTGACGCGCCTGTGTGACGGTATGGGAAAATGCGAGCGGATAAAGAACACGGTCTTCCCGGTTACCTACAGTATGTACACCCGCTTCACGCTTTGGGTATTTATTATCCTTCTGCCCTTCAGCGTTGCCGCAACGGTGGGCTGGCTGCAGGTACCGGTTGTCGCAACCATAAGTGCCGCCTTCTTCCTTATCGAAAAGATGGCCATTCATTTGCAGGATCCGTTTGAGAACAGGCCTACCGACACGCCAATGGTTACCATATCGAACACGATTGAGACTAACCTCATGCAGATGGTGCACGAATACCGCAACGAGTTTGCCGGATCGGACAGTATTCCGGTAAGCCTGAAAAATAATCAGTCGGCCAATCCATATTTTGTATTGTAGCCTAACTGGTGGTTTGCTTGATGTCCCGCCCCTGGTAAGGGCGGGATTTTTATTGCGTAAAACAACTATATTTGTATAGCAAATCAAACCGAAACAAAATGAAGGCATACGTTTTTCCGGGCCAGGGTGCTCAGTTTACAGGTATGGGTAAAGACCTGTATGATAATTCGCCGATGGCAAAAGAGCTTTTTGAACAGGCAAACAATATATTGGGATTCCGCATTACAGACATTATGTTTGAAGGAAGCGCCGACCAGCTGAAAGAAACCAAAGTGACACAGCCGGCAGTATTCCTGCACTCTGTCATACTTGCCAAAACGCTCGGAGAAAGCTTTACGCCCGACATGGTGGCCGGGCATTCGCTGGGAGAATTTTCGGCATTGGTGGCTGCTGGTGCACTTACTTTTGAAGACGGGCTGAAACTGGTGAGCCAGCGCGCTCTTGCGATGCAAAAGGCCTGCGAAATTACGCCGTCTACCATGGCTGCGGTACTCAACCTTGACGATAAGGTGGTGGAAGATATCTGCGAAGAAACTGATGGCATAGTAGTGGCTGCAAATTACAACTGCCCCGGACAATTGGTTATTTCAGGAGAAACGGGTGCTGTAGAGCGTGCCTGCGAAGCCCTTAAAGCGGCCGGTGCAAAACGTGCCTTAATATTGCCGGTGGGTGGCGCATTCCACTCGCCAATGATGGAGCCTGCCCGCGAAGAGCTTGCAGCTGCTATAGAGCAGACAACCTTCAGTAAGCCGGTATGCCCCGTGTACCAGAATGTACTGGCTACCGCTGTAACCGACCCCGAAACCATTAAAAATAACCTCATCGTGCAACTGACTGCGCCCGTAAAATGGACACAAAGCGTACAAAACATGATAGCCGATGGCGCTACCGAATTTATTGAGGTAGGCCCGGGCAATGTGCTTCAGGGACTGGTTAAGAAAATAAATAAAGATGCAGTCACTTCGGCCGCAACACTATAGTG
>JAGKWW010000066.1 GCA_021151665.1 Flavobacteriaceae bacterium | reverse complement strand
TAATAAATTGTTAATAACTATGGTGCTAAAGTCAGCGTCAAATTAGTATAATCCCCTGTACTTCCTTATATTTGTTCGTTAAACTTAAAAATTCGTTAACGAGCATTTTTATGAGCGAAGAAATAAAGAAAAACAATTATTCGGCTGACAGTATCCAGGCACTTGAAGGAATGGAGCACGTAAGGATGCGCCCTTCTATGTATATTGGCGATGTGGGTACACGCGGGCTTCACCACCTTGTGTATGAGGTTGTTGATAACTCGATAGATGAAGCGCTTGCCGGTCATTGTGATACTATTTTTGTTTCCATTAATGAAGACAATTCGGTTACGGTTGAAGATAATGGCCGCGGCATCCCGGTAGACCTCCACAAAAAAGAAGGCGTTTCGGCGCTTGAGGTGGTAATGACCAAGATTGGTGCCGGTGGTAAATTCGATAAAGATTCGTATAAGGTTTCGGGTGGTTTGCACGGTGTAGGGGTTTCCTGCGTAAATGCACTATCCGACCACCTGAGAGCTACTGTTTTTCGTGACGGAAAAGTGTATGAACAGGAGTATGAGCGCGGTAAACCGATGTATCCTGTAAAGCAAATCGGTACTACCGAAAAGAGGGGTACAACGGTAACATTTAAGCCGGATACGACCATCTTTACCCAGACGACTGAGTATTCTTACGACACTCTTGCGGCACGTATGCGGGAGCTTTCGTTCCTGAATAAAGGTATTACCATTACACTGGTTGATAAAAGGGAGAAGAAAGATGATGGAGAGTTCGTTTCAGAGACCTTCCATTCGCAGGAAGGCCTTAAGGAATTTGTTAAGTTCCTTGATGGCAATCGTGAGCCCATTATTGCCAGCGTGATTTCGATGGAAACAGATAAAGGCGAGGTGCCGGTGGAAGTAGCGCTGATCTACAATACAAGCTATACCGAGAACATCTTCTCTTATGTAAATAACATCAATACCCACGAGGGAGGTACGCATTTGTCGGGCTTCCGCCGCGGGCTTACCAATACGCTTAAAAAGTATGCCGATAATTCCGGCCTTCTGGATAAGCTGAAGTTCGAGATTTCGGGTGATGACTTCCGCGAGGGGCTTACCGCAATTATCTCAGTTAAAGTACAGGAGCCTCAGTTTGAGGGGCAGACCAAAACCAAGCTGGGCAACCGCGAGGTAGTGGCTCCCGTGAGCCAGGCCGTGAGCGAAATGCTGGAAAACTATCTCGAGGAGAACCCTAACGATGCGCGCACGATCGTGCAGAAAGTGATCCTTGCGGCACAGGCACGCCATGCGGCAAAAAAAGCCCGTGAGATGGTACAGCGCAAAACCGTAATGGGCGGCGGCGGACTTCCGGGTAAGCTAAGCGACTGCTCTGAGCAGGATCCGGCCAAGTGCGAGATATTCCTTGTAGAGGGTGACTCTGCAGGAGGTACGGCCAAGCAGGGGCGCGACCGTGGTTTCCAGGCGATACTTCCGTTAAGGGGTAAGATCCTGAATGTGGAAAAAGCCATGCACCATAAAGTGTTTGAAAACGAAGAGATCAAGAATATCTTTACGGCTTTGGGTGTTACCATTGGTACCGCCGAAGACAGCAAAGCATTGAACCTTGAGAAACTGCGCTATCATAAAGTAGTGATTATGTGTGATGCCGACGTTGACGGCAGCCACATCTCTACGCTTATCCTTACGTTCTTCTTCCGCTTTATGAAAGAGCTGATAGAAAACGGACACGTATATATAGCGACACCGCCATTATACCTCGTGAAAAAAGGAAACAAAAAAGAATATGCATGGAACGACCTGCAGCGCGACCAGATAAGCGAGCGCATGGGCAGCGGTACTACCATTCAGCGTTATAAAGGTCTGGGCGAGATGAACGCCGAGCAGCTGTGGGAAACCACGCTTGACCCGGAGTATCGCACGCTGCGCCAGGTAAGCATCGACAGCCTTGCCGAAGCCGACAGGATATTCTCTATGCTGATGGGTGATGAGGTTCCGCCGCGCAGGGAGTTTATTGAGAAAAATGCTGCTTACGCAAAAATTGATGCATAAGCGCTTTATAAAGATCGCTACGGCTCTTGCCCTCCTGTGTGGGGGTACGGTAGCTGCGCAATCTACATCTGAGGTATTAACACAAATGGGGCATCTGATAGACGATGCCCTGTTTTATTCTGATAAGTACATAACTCCTGCTACCGATGCCGCGATATACCAGGCATCATCAGGATGGGTTACCACACCGAAAAAAAGGGATCTCTGGGATGTAGCCATCGGGGTGCATACCAATATCTTTTTTACACCTAACCGTGACCGGACGTTTGTTATCAATAATAGCGACTTTTCATTCTTTTCATTGGAAAATGGTACATCAGCTACAGTTCCAACCGCAGTAGGCAACAAGGACCAGGTGTACCTTACCGGCCAGTTAGGCGACAGTGAGGTCCGCCTTAAAACACCACAGGGCATTAACCGCGATGTGGTGGCATACCCTTACCTTCAGGGTTCGATAGCGCTATGGTATGGTACGGAAATCATTGCAAAATATTCTCCGAAAGTACAGCTGAAGCGCAGTAACTATCAGGTGTATGGTGTTGGCCTAAAGCACAACATCAGCCAGTATTTTAAGAAGCTGGAGGAAAAGAACTTCAGCCTTTCGGTACTTGCTGCCTATTCTAAGGAAGATGTGAATGTTGAATTCCTGAATGTCCAGACGGATTATGGTACGTTGGGTATTGATGCCATAAACGGCCTTGTAGATACGTGGCAGTTTCAGATGAACGGAGCTAAAGCGTGGGGCAATTTTGAGCTGATGGGCGGCTTTATAGTCAATACCAGTAATATAGAATATAGGGTATCGGGAGAGCGCGGCTCGGTAGAAGATATACTGCCATTACAGGATGTGCTTAATAAGCGCCTCGAAGAGATATATAAGACAAGGGTAAATTATATCGGGGAAGTTTCCGCTGCTTACAAAATCGGCAAATTTAATGTACAATCTATCCTCGCTTTTGGTAAATTTGTAAACACAAATCTGTCATTGCACTATTTATTTTAAAAAATTAACTTATTTCCAAATACAATCAGATATGAAAGTTACTATAGTAGGCGCCGGTAATGTTGGCGCTACGTGTGCCGATGTAATCTCTTACAGGGGTATTGCCAGCGAAGTAGTGTTGCTGGATATTAAAGAAGGTTTTGCCGAAGGCAAAGCGATGGATATCATGCAGTGTGCTACCACAACAGGTTTTAATACACGCGTTTCGGGAAGTACTAATGACTATGCCAAAACGGCTAACAGCGATGTGGTAGTGATCACTTCAGGCATACCAAGGAAGCCGGGTATGACCCGCGAGGAGCTTATCGGTATCAATGCCGGTATCGTAAAATCGGTTGCCGAAAATGTACTGAAACATTCTCCTGAGGCTATCATTGTGGTGGTTTCTAACCCAATGGATACCATGACGTACCTTACCCTGAAAGCTACCGGCCTTCCAAAGAACAGGATCATTGGTATGGGTGGTGCACTGGATAGCTCACGCTTTAAATACTACCTTTCAAAAGCCCTTGATAAGCCGTCCAACGATGTTCAGGGAATGGTAATAGGCGGCCATGGCGATACGACTATGATACCGCTAACCAGGCTTGCTTCTTACAACGGAAGCCCCGTGTCCGATTTCCTCGCGCAGGATGTTCTTGACAAGGTTGCAGCCGATACAATGGTTGGCGGCGCTACGCTTACAGGCCTTCTTGGCACCTCTGCATGGTATGCACCGGGAGCGTCTGTTGCTTACCTTGTAGACAGCATCCTGAACGACCAGAAAAAAATGATTCCGTGCTCTGTTCTGCTTGAAGGCGAATACGGGCAGGAAGATATTTGCCTTGGCGTGCCTTGCATAATCGGTAAGAACGGCCTTGAGCAGATCGTAGATATAAAACTCAACGATGCCGAGAAAGCGCTTTTTGCCAAAAGTGCCGATGCGGTAAGGGCAATGAACGGCGACCTGAAAGCGGTACTTGCCTAAGCTTTTTCACAATATATAGAAGAAGGCTGCCTTTCGGCAGTCTTTTTTTTAGGATATTATTAGTAAATAAATTGGTTTATCCTACCGTATATTATATATTTGCTCGTTTTTAAAAAAATGGAACATATTAATTTTTAGTACTAATGCAGAATAAGGGACTCATTAAATTTTTCGCAATTATTTTTGCGTTGGTAAGTATCTACCAGCTATCCTTCACCTTTGTTTCCAATAGTATCGAGAAAGATGCCAGGGCATTTGCCAAGGGCGATTCGCAAAAAGAATTATCTTATCTTGATTCTGTAGGCAAGCAAAAAGTTTTCCTGGGTTATACTTACAACGAAGTAAGGGATAAACAAATTAATAAGGGGCTTGACCTTGAGGGCGGTATCAACGTGATACTCGAGATATCTGTAAAAGATATCATCAAAGGCCTTGCCAACAATTCTAAAAACCCGGTTCTTAACCAGGCGCTGGACAAAGCGACCAAAGACAGGCAGGGTAACCAGGATTATCTTGATGCATTTTTTATCGCGTTCGATAATGTGTCTAAAGGCAGTACTAAACTTGCATCGCCGGAGCTTTTTACTAACAGGGTGATGGGCGACGATGTAAATACAAAAATGACCGACGACCAGGTTAAAGCCGTTCTTCGCAAAAAAGTAAGCGAGTCTATAGATAGTGCCTTTGGCGTACTTTCTAAACGTATCGATAAATTCGGTGTAGTTCAGCCAAACATTCAAAGGCTTGGTGAATCGGGGCGTATCCTTATCGAGCTTCCGGGCGCAAAAGATATCGACCGTGTAAAGAAACTGCTTCAGAGCACGGCGCAGCTTGAATTCTGGGAGGCTTATAAAGTAAGCGACCTTCAGAACTTCCTTATGGCGGCGAACGAAACCCTAAAGAAAACCGAGAAGAACGATGTTGCCGTAAAAGAGGAAGCTCCTAAAAAAGGTATCGACTCTCTTCTAACAGATAAAGATTCTGCCGCTCCAAAGAAAGGTGCTAACCCACTTTTCGAAAGGTTGATGCCCGGACAGTCAGGCCCGATCATTGGTATGGCTGCAGTAAAAGATACAGCTAAAATCAACAGCTGGCTGCAAAGGACAGATATCCGCTCATTGCTTAATGGCGATCTTCGCTATGCACGTTTTGCGTGGGGTAAAGAAAATGTAAAGCAGTCTCCGGGCGTGCTTGAACTATATGCACTGAAAGGAAACCGTGAGAACATCGCGCCGCTTGGCGGAAATGTAATCACCGGGGCAAACGATGCTTTCGACCAGATGGGTAAGCCGTCGGTAGAAATGCAGATGAACAGCAAAGGTGCCCAGATATGGGAGGAGATGACAGGAAAAGCATTCAGCACACAAGGCTTTATTGCTATTGTTCTTGACAACGTGGTGTATTCTGCACCTGGCGTATCTACAGGTGCTATTGCCGGTGGCCGTTCGCAAATTTCAGGGTCTTTTGACGTATCTGAAACTAAAGACTTAGCCAACGTACTAAGGGCAGGTAAACTTCCTGCTTCTGCCGATATCGTACAATCTGAAGTGGTAGGTCCGTCACTGGGCCAGGAAGCTATCGATAATGGTATCATGTCATCTATCGTAGGCCTTCTTATCGTATCACTATGGATGATCGTTTACTATGGCAAATCAGGCTGGTATGCCAACGTTGCCCTTGCGGTGAACCTTCTGTTCCTGTTTGGTATCCTTGCCAGTCTTGGCGCGGTGCTTACCCTCCCGGGTATTGCGGGTATCGTGCTTACCATGGGTACAGCAGTAGATGCTAACATTATTATATACGAGCGGGCAAAAGAAGAGCTTCGTTCGGGCAAGTCGCTTGAAGAAGCAGTGAGTACCTCATTTAGCTGGAGGGGTGCGATGTCATCTATTACCGATGCTAACGTAACCCACGTACTTACAGGCCTTGTACTTCTTACTTTTGGTACGGGCCCGGTTAAAGGTTTCGCCACTACACTATTGATAGGTATCTTTACTTCATTGTTTACTTCTATCTTTATTACAAGGCTGATGCTTGACTGGAGCGTGCGCAGGGGTGACAAACTTACCTTTGTAACACCAATGTCTAAAAACTGGTTTACTAACTTCCACTTCGATTTCCTCGGTGCTAAGAAGTTTACCTATATCTTCTCTGCGACAGTGACAATTGTGAGCCTTGTGTCGATATTCTTCATCAATGGCCTTGACCAGGGTGTAGATTTCGTGGGTGGACGTACCTTCCAGGTTAAATTTGACAAAGAAGTTTCTGTAGATCAGGTGAAAGAAGACCTTTCTAAGCCTGAGGTTTTTGAAAGCGCTGATGCTAAGGTATTCGGTAATGCAACCCAACTCAGGATTACAACCAAATATAAGGTGGCTGAGCACGGTGTTGAAGCGGATCAGGAAGTAAACAAGAAACTATACGACGCACTTAAGAAATATTACTCAAAAGATATGACTTATGATGAGTTTGTAAATACTCACGAAGGCAAAACGCTTGGTGTGCTTCAGGCATCTAAAGTAGGGCCTACAGTAGCAGATGATATCAAGACCAACTCATACTGGGCGGTTCTTGGATCTATGGCGATCGTATTCATCTACCTGATGATCTCGTTCAGGAGGTGGCAGTACAGCCTTGGTGCAATCGCTGCTGTGGCGCACGACGTTATCTTTGTACTTGGTATCTACTCACTTTGCTACAAGATCATGCCTTTCCACATGGAAATGGACCAGCACTTTATCGCGGCTATCCTTACGGTAATCGGTTACTCTATGAATGATACAGTAATCGTGTTTGACAGGGTGCGCGAGTATATTGCCGGTAAAACCAAAGGTAACTTCCACCAGATCGTTAACAAATCAATCAACACCACCATGTCAAGGACGATCAACACGTCGCTAACCATGATCATCGTGTTGCTTATCATGTTCATCTTCGGTGGTGAGTCTATCCGCGGTTTCATATTCGCGATGCTTGTGGGTATCGTTGTGGGTACGTATTCGTCACTTTTCATCGCTACGCCCGTACTTGTAGACTCTATGTCGAAAAAAGACCGCGAGGCTATCGAAAAGCAACATAACGAGTCTGTTGAATAATAACAGCTTTATCAGAATAATGGAAAACCTGCCCTAACCGGCAGGTTTTTCTTTTGCACGCTTTTTGCATACGTAAAAAATGATATATTCGTTATAACTGTAATTGTAGGTTAAAACCCAAAAGTGTATTTTTACCGATAATAGGAAACCAATTTAAAGCATGACAAACGTATTTTTCTTAGCGCTGCAGGATACCCTTGCAGTTCCGGCCGAAACAGCGGCAGCCGCAGCACTGGCGGCAAAAGAATCACTTAACTATTTTGAACTGCTGCTAAAGGGTGGGGTGATGGTAATCCCTATCCTCATATTGCTCTTTTTTACGGTTTACGTAATCATTGAGCGGGCCTTATATTACAGTAAGATAACTAAGGAAGATACATCATTGCTTGGCGAGGTGCAGCTGCATTTGGGCCAGGGCAGGGTAGACGCGGCGCAGATGGCGGCGGCAAAAAGCGGTACAGCACAGGGCAAGATCATCGAAAGCGGCCTTAGCCTAATTGGCCGTCCTTTAAGTGAGATTGAGGGGATGATGGAGAAGACTACCAATGTCGAAATTGGAAATATGGAGAAAAAGCTGGGATGGCTGGGCCTCGTATCGGGTGTGGCGCCAATTTTAGGTTTCGTAGGTACAATTGCCGGTGTTATCAAGATATTTTACACTATTTCCCAGTCGGGCGATGTGAGTATCGGTAGTATCTCCGAAGGCCTTTACGAGAAAATGATCAGTTCGGCGCTTGGGCTTATTACCGGCGTTATTGCCTATTCGGCATACCATTATTTTAACATGGTAATCGACGGTTTCTCGCACCGTGTGCAAAAGCAGGTGATCCAGTTTATAACTATAATCACGCGATAGATGAGGGTAAAAAGAAATAAACGTTTTCATGCCGAGATCGCAGCTTCTGCGCTCAGCGATATCATGTTCTTTCTGTTGCTTTTCTTCCTCATCATCTCTACGCTTGCCAACCCCAATGTTATCGACCTCCAGCTGCCTAAAGCAAAGTCTAATAACACAACGGATAAGGCGCATATCAGCCTTTCTGTAAATGGAGACAAAGAGTATTTTATCGATAAGGAGAAAGTGAATTTTGACCAGATAGAAGGGATGCTCGCGCAACGGACAGCGGCTACCGGCGATAAAACGGTGATTGTGCGGCTGCCGCGTGACCTCGAGGTTCAGGATATGGTAAATCTATTAGAAATAGGAGTGCGACTAAAACTGAAATTTGTTATAGCCACAACGAAATAATATTATGGCGCTACTGCATACACAACAGGAAAAGAGATCGTTTGCGATAACCACAGCGATATTTGCCGTGCTTTTTGTGGCGCTTATCTTTGCGCGCTATTCTCAGAAAAGTGAGCTTCTTGACCTTGAAGGCGGTGGGGGCGGAGGCGGTGTTACCGTTAACTTCGGCGACAGCGAATTTGGATCCGGTGCAGATTACCGGAGCGAGGTGCTCGATGTAAGCGAAAAGGTAAAACAGCAGGCGCCCGCAGCAGCACAGGAAGATGAGATGGTATCCAGCGACCTGGATGATGCACCGGCGGTAGTAAACACTAAGCCTGTTACGCGTAAAGACCCTAAAAAGGAAGATACAAAACCGACGGAACCTATAAAGCCAAAGCCGAGCAAAGCGACATCTGACGCGCTGAGCAGTATCTTGAACGGCAACAACCGCGGAGGTGATGGTGATGATGACCGCGCAGGCAACAAAGGAAATCTTGGCGGTGACCGCAATTCAGGTGGCTATTACGGCGACGGAGGAAGCGGTGGCGGTACCGGAGGAGGCAACGGTAGCGGAAATGGTACAGGAACAGGCCCTGGCAGCGGAAGCGGATCAGGGGGAGGAAGTGGCGGTGGCCGCGGTACCGGTGTTGGTAACTACAGTCTTGCCGGCCGTAAAGCTCTCGCCAAGTCTGAACCTGCCGGATGTAATGAATTTGGTACGGTTACCGTTCAAATTACAGTAGATCGTACAGGGCGGGTTGTAAAAGCTGATACGGGCCGGGGTACGAATGCCTCGCCATGCCTTATAAAGCAGGCTAAGGCAGCGGCGCTCAAATGGAGATTCGACCCGGGAGAATCGGACCAACAGGTGGGCCAGATCGTTTATAACTTTAAAGTTACAGAGTAGTGAACCTGAGGCTTCGTTATCTCGTTGCAACTATTGTAACAATCGGCGCCGGCCTTCTTTCCAGAACGCGAAAACACTGGTTTCCTGATGTAATAAACCTGTATCTTGGAGACACACTATACGCCGTGATGATGTATTTCGTCATGGCTTTTTTATTTCCTTTAAAATCGGCTTATTTTAAAGCCTTCACTGCACTCGCGATATGTTTCGCAATAGAGTTGTCGCAGCTGTATCACTCATCTTTTGTAGATGCTCTCCGTAATACTTTATTTGGCAGGCTGGTATTGGGTTCAGGCTTTTTGTGGAGTGACCTGCTCGCCTACACAATCGGGGTATTGTTCGCCGTGGTTATCGACTCACTTTTTCTTCGCAATAGAGTACAAAAAAACCGCCTCTGAAGGCGGTTTGGATTGTGATATATCCTATTATAGCGTTTCAGTGCGCTTATTTGCGGTAAAGATCAGAATAAACCCTGCAATGATAAACGGTATGCTCAGCCATTGCCCGGTTGAAAATATGTGCAGCGCCTTTTCAAATCCGCCCTGGCTTTCTTTCACATATTCTACTATAAAGCGCACGGTCCATAGCAGGACCAGAAACACCCCGAAGATAAGCCCGTGCTTTTTACGGGCGTCGGTTTTCCAATACATATAGTAAATGATGGCAAACACAATTACATAGCCGGCTGCCTCATAAAGCTGGGCCGGGTGGCGATAGGGTATACTCTCAAGTATTGATGCAAATTTCGGGTTGTTTTCTATGGCGTGGTAAGCATCATTGTAATTAGGAATATGTGTTTTCGCCACTACTTCCCTTTTATCGAGCAATTCTTCGCCCCTTATAAATTTAATGGCTGTAGGTACGTCAGAGGTCGTTTCCCGGCCCAGTATCTCACTGTTAAAGAAGTTACCAAGGCGTACAAATATACCCCCGCTTGTCACTGGTATTACAACTCTGTCGAGCATCCACAGCAACGGACGGTGGATTATCTTTTTGCTGTAATAGATCATGGCAAGGATTATTGCTATAGCAGCACCGTGGCTCGCCAGCCCCTGGAAGCCTGTAAACTCAAACTGTGGGCGGAAACGGAAAGGAAGCAGTATCTCTTCGAGGTGGTTTTGGTAATAATCCCAGTCGTAGAAGAAAACATGGCCGAGCCTGGCGCCCAGCAATGTTGCAATAAGGGTGTATATAAAAAGCTTGTCCAACTTTTCCATGGACTCACCTTCGCGCTCAAAAATCTTTTTCATGATAAACCACCCAAGGGCGAAGGCTACCACAAACATAAGGCTGTAGTAGCGGATCATGAAGAAACCAAGGTCCAGCCCTTCTGACGGGTTCCAGACGATGCTTAATGTACGGATCATTCTATTGGTTTTTTTGTATTGTCAGTAAAGATAGGCAATTGGTTAGCATCGCCAAAAAAGTTTCAGTGTTTATGGGAGCAGCGCTTTTCCGGCACCGGGTCGTATCCCTGCCCGCCCCACGGGTTGCAACTTACAATCCGCTTCAGCGCCAGCCAGCTTCCATAGATGAGTCCGTGCTTTTGCAGCGCCTCTATTGCGTAGTGCGAGCAGGTGGGAGTATACCGACAGGCCGCGGGCAAAAATGGGGAGATGCCTTTCTGATAAAACCGGATAAGCAGTATAAATGGCGTTATTAGGATCTTTTTCGCGCTCAAGATTATTGGCTTATCGAGAAGGTTGTCCCTTCCTTGGTGTCCTTTATTACAATGCCCAAATCGTTCAGGCGGTCGCGTATCTGGTCGCTCATTGCAAAATCCTTATTTGCACGGGCTTCGTTACGCATTGTAATCAGCATATTGATAACGCCTTCCAGCTTGTCGTTGCTGCTTTCGGCTGCGCGCTCGTCCTTCAGGCCAAGTACGTCAAATACAAACCCTTTGAGCGTTGCTGCAAGCAGTTCAGCATCGGCGGCAGTAAGTGTTTCCTTGCCATCATTTACAAGGTTGATAAACTTAACCCCCTCAAAAAGCTGGGCAATAAGTATCGGGCTGTTAAAGTCGTCGTTCATGGCATCGTAGCACAGCTGTCTCCAGGCTTTGATATCTATGGTAGAGGTGCCCGAGTGTTTAAGGGATGGCAGTAACTCAATAGCTTCCATAAGGCGGCTGAAACCTTTCTCGGCTGCGATGATGGCATCGTTAGAGAAATCGAGCACACTCCTGTAATGCGCCTGCAGCATAAAGAAGCGCGCAACAGTAGGGGTAAACGCCTTGCTAAGCTTGTCAGTATTTCCGGAAAATATCTCGCGAGGCAAAATATTATTTCCGGTACTTTTCGACATTTTCTTTCCGTTAAGCGTAAGCATATTGGCGTGCATCCAGTAGTTTACGGGAGTCTGGCCGGTGCTGGCTTCATTTTGCGCAATCTCGCATTCATGGTGGGGGAACTTTAGGTCCATCCCGCCTCCGTGAATATCAAAGTGGTTGCCCAGGTATTTGGTGCTCATGGCAGTACATTCCAGGTGCCATCCGGGGAAACCGTCGCCCCAAGGCGATGGCCATCTCATAATATGCTGCGGCTCGGCCTTTTTCCAGAGGGCAAAATCCTGCGGGTTGCGTTTTTCATCCTGCCCGCTGGTATCACGCGTGTTGGCGATCATATCTTCTATGTTGCGCCCGCTAAGCTTGCCATAATTATGGTCCTTATTGAACTTAACAACGTCGAAGTATACCGAGCCTTTAGATTCGTAAGCGAATCCGTTGGCAAGTATCTCTTTAATTGTTTGGATCTGCTCTACAATGTGGCCCGTAGCAGTTGGCTCTATGCTTGGCGGCAGCGTATTGAAAAGCTCCATGATCTGGTGAAAATCAACACTGTATTGCTGCACGATCTCCATGGGTTCCAGCTTTTCGATGCGGGCTTTTTTAGCGATTTTATCCTCACCTTCATCTGCATCGTCCTCAATATGGCCCACATCGGTGATATTCCTCACATAGCGCACCTTGTACCCTAAATGTTTCAGGTACCGGAAAACCAGGTCGAAAGATATAAACGTGCGGCAGTTACCCAGGTGAACATTGCTGTACACGGTAGGCCCGCATACATACATGCCCACGCTTCCTTCATGGATGGGCTTAAAAAGTTCCTTTTCGCCGCTTAGCGAATTATATATCCTTAACTGCTGGTTGCTATAGAGATGCATATATTATTAATGTGTAATATTAAAACTGTGTATCCAGTTTAATGTAGTCCAGAAATTCGCGCCTTACATTTTCTTCTTTAAATTTTCCGCCGAATTCCGCCGTTACCGTGCTGCTTTCAATATCGCGGATACCGCGGGAATTTACGCATAAATGCTTCGCATCGATCACGCAGGCAACATCATCAGTATTCAGCACCTTCTGCAGTTCCTGTACAATCTGTATGGTAAGGCGTTCCTGCACCTGCGGGCGCTTTGCAAAATAATCTACGATACGGTTCATTTTGCTCAGCCCTACTACGGTACCATTAGAAATGTAAGCTACATGTGCGCGGCCTACAATGGGCAAAAGGTGATGTTCGCAGGTAGAATAGATGGTAATATTCTTTTCTACCAGCATTTCACCGTACTTGTATTTGTTCTCAAAAGTAGAAGAACCCGGTTTTTTTGCCGGATTCAACCCTCCGAATATTTCTTTTACAAACATTTTGGCAACACGGTTGGGTGTGCCTTTCAGGCTGTCGTCGGTCAGGTCCATGCCCAGCGTTAGTAAAATACGCTCAACATCCTTTTTTATCGATTCTATCTTTTCATCGTCACTAATGTCAAATGCATCGGCCCGCAATGGGGTAACGGCGCTGGTAGCAACGTGGTTTTCTCCTATTTCGTCTCTATTATCTTCGTTGTGGGACATCCGTATAAGTTTACAATTAGTATGAGTGGTGCAAAGATAATTATAAATGTCTATTACGGGCGAGGGCAGTAACGGCGATTTTAACTTTTTAACCAATGTTTAAATTAACAATTGCAGCTGAATATTTTTCAGATAAATACGTTTATCAATAATATAATTAACAAACTGGCTTAGTGTGTTTTTATAG
>JAGKWW010000012.1 GCA_021151665.1 Flavobacteriaceae bacterium | reverse complement strand
CGTATAGTAACTTCCCGAGGTAAGCGCCGGAAGCGTATAGCTGTTGCAAACCGTTACATCCGCAGGGTCGTCTGCTACCGGCGTCGGAACTACAGTGACGGTGAAGTCTTCCTGGTCAGAACAGACGGTAGTAGTTCCGTTTTCGGTATCGTATATGTAAATCGTTTTGTTAGTTGTGATAACAGTACCCGGGTTAATTATTCCGCCGGAACCATTGGGGCCGTTCAAATAATACTGACCGGCAGGAAGTGGCGGCAGCGTATATCCCGAAGCCGAGCAAACCGTTACATCAGGCATATCCTGAACATCCGGTTTTGCCACTACCTCGAGTGCAAATGAAGTTGTACCGTAGGCCTGGGCAATACTATTGCTCTGAACGCGTACGTAAATGGTTTGATTGGTTCCGTTGTAGGTTGCAGGATTTGGAATTGGCGCTGTACCTGCATCAGCTCCTGCCTGAGAGGTATAGAACGTTACTGTATAATCTGCAGGGTTCATTGTACCCAGAATGGTAGCCGTTTGCGATGTAAGGTCAAACTGCTCGTAAGCATCATATGGGGCCACCTCACAAACACCCATTAAAGGTGGCTGTACGGGGTTGACCACACACGATATGGCAAACAACTTAAATGTTTTGACAAGAACACAACCATAAGTAAAATCTTCAATCCGAACAAAAATTGTCTGGTTATTAGTGCCGGGATAAGCGCCCATCTGGGCATTAGGTATCTGGTTGAAACCTTCGGTAGCATCAAATTCGGTGGTATGGAAAGTAACCGCGTAGAAATTGGGATCTAAGCCGTTTTGTACTGTGGCTTTGTTAGGATTCAGGTTCCAGACGTTGGTACCCGATGTATTATTACAGATAGTAATGTCGGACGGTGTGCCGGCATTTACCGGAGGCAGGTATTCAACAATGACATCGTCTGTGAGGTTACAATTCGGATCGCCCGGGAAATGCGCGATAATCGTGTAGGTACCGGGTTCCGTTACGTTGATCGTATCACTGCTAAGCGGCACATTGCTGGAATCTACCATGGTTACACCATCCTTCTTCCATTCAAGTACATACTGAACTCCTTGCGTATCTACCGAGATAGGCAATACGGTACCGGGGCAAACTGCCGTACCATCGTTAGCAAACGAGAAGTCGCCAGGCAGCGTTGGCTGTCCTATGTTGAAACTTCCCGCTTCAAGGAATACCGCAGAGTTATAAGCATTGTCACGCGCATTAGCGACAGCAAGTTTTATAGAATAGGCGTGCCCCGCCGTAACGGTGCTTTGTGCTGTAAGCACCTTAGTCTGTCCGTTAAAGTTAATCGGTGAGGTGTTGTTTGCAGCCTCCGGCAGGTTGAACTGCCCGAAATATGTAGGATTTGCCGCCGAGCAGAACGAGGTGGCGGGGTGAACGGTTGTAACGAGCACATTTACCGGAGGGGTGGTTGGCAATACGGCAATATTTGTAGAAACGTTGGTAACAAGGTCTGTCAGAATAAAGGCAAATACATCTGAGTAGGTACACATGAAGCTGTTTGAAGTATTGTATTCTTCTGACGCGAAAAGGTATCGGAAACTAAAATCGTTGGTAAGGGGGGTAAAATTAAATTTGATAAAAGTAGCATCGTTGTTATTTCCCGAATATTGTTGAAGCTGGGTGTCGCCCACCCAACCGGCACCATTGGAAAGCCTGGAATTATTTGGGCCGCCAACCCCCCTGAGACCCGGAGCGTCTACAGCATTACCACATGTAAGCACTACACCTTCCTTTATAGGGAATGACGAGTTTCCACGATGAAAGTAAGCAATTCCGTTTTCCGGTTGCCCATAGTCGACACCTGTTTTCCAGGTTATATTTGAAATTCCGATACATTGCATATCGATGAGAACATCAGTCACCAGTTCAGGCACTGTATACTGGTTATTGGTAGGCACAACAAACTTGCCCCTTGGAGTGTCGGTATCCGAACAACCCGGACACGCCGGCACGGGATCCGGAGTATCTGAAGTTACCGTAACTGTATTAATAAGATTGACAACGGTCTGGTGATAATCTGCCGGTATTGTCAGGTTAATCGTATACTGCACAGAGGTACCTGCGGGGATAACAGGTATAATATCGTTAATTGTACCAAAGCCGCCGGTGTTGTTGCCTACCCAGTTCATGATAACGATCTGGTAAGGTTTAGGGTCCACAACATGAACATTATACGCGTCGCTTGGCCCCGGATTGCTTATTGTTATTGTATAAGTATTCTGGTCTCCGGCCACATACTCCGTTATTCCATCGGTTTTTATTGTTACCAGGTCGGCCTTAGGGCTCGGAGAAGCATTTATTGAGCATGCCGTACAGCCAGGGTTAGGATCTGGTGTGGTACTGGTAACCGAAACTGAATTCACTATATGGGAAGCCGGGTTAAAACCGCTCGGTACAGCTATTGTCATTGTATAAGTGACGGCCTGACCGGCCGGCATCGTTGCAATAACATCATTAAGGTTCCCTGTACCGTAAGTGCCATTGCTTCCGTACCACCCGATAGCGCCGGAGGGTACCCCGGCAGGCACGGCATCCTGCACGCTCACGTTTTGCGCAGCGGTGGGGCCGTTGTTGGTAACCGTAATCGTGTAAACGGCATTGGTCCCGGCGGTGTAAACTGTGCCGGTATTCAAGGTCATGGTTGTTACTATATCAGCGCCTGCAGCAGTATCGGTATCGGTGCATGCGGTACATGTAGTATCCGGATCTGTTGTAGTGCTTGTTACCGAAGCCGTGCTCACAAGGCTGCCTGTAAATGACGCGGGAACATCAAGGTTTATCGTATATATTACAGAAGAATTGGCCGGCATCGACGCAATTGTATCAGAAAGATCCATATTGGTGCCTGAGGTGCCGTTACTGCCCGTCCATGAAAAAGACGTAATACCCGCAGGGATGTTATTCTGCAATTGCACGTTTTGCGCTGATGCGGGGCCATAGTTAGATAAAGTAAGGGTATATGTTGACGTAGTGCCCGCTATGTAATTTTGCCGGTTGTTGGTATTGGTAACTACAAGATTGGCATAATTCGGCTTATCTACGTCCTGGCATTGAACGCACACCACATTGAAACCCGCTGTTGTGGTTGTGGCGCTCGCGATAGCGGGCAGGTTTTGGTTTACCGCATCGGGCCAAGAACAACAGGTTGTTATTGTATAGGTAACCGTTTGTCCTGCGGCAAGCACGGCAATTGTATCTATAAGCAAAGGGTCATTGCTGTTCATAGTGCCTGACGACCCATTGCTACCAATCCATGAATATGACATGCCCTCTGCTGCGTTGGTAAAATCGAAGTACACCGCTACGTTTTGGGCAGGGTTTGTGCTTGTATTGTTTACTGTAAGTGTATACGCCGTTGGAGGGACATTATTGCCCGGACCCGGGTTGTAATATTCCCTGGTGTTGGAAAGTGAGATTACAATATCATTAGCAGTCGGTGCAACATCTGTATCGTCTGCATATTTCAGGCAGCCAAATGAGTTGCAGGCATTACTATCGGCAATTACATGATAAAGTATTGAAGCTGCTGAAAAGCCTGCCGGCACATCCCCGGTTACCGTAAAAGTTACACTGCCACCCGATGGGATTACGGGAATGGTATAATTCAGGTCGCCTGTACCTGAGGCGCCTACCCCCTGCCATGAAAGATTTGTAAGCCCCTGTCCGGCCAGATTTCCTAAAACGTGCACATTTTGCACAGCCGGGTAAAAAGAAGGATTTGTTACGGTAACTGTATAGGTTACCGGCTGCCCCGCTATGTATATCTCCCTGCCGTTGGTAACAGCGAGGCTCACATCGGCATTATAGCGTGTATCGGTATCGGCGCACTGCCCACAAGAAGTGTCGGTATCTATATAGGCGGAAGAGGAAATATTTCCCTGAAGCGTCAGGTTGCCTGAAGCCGAGGGAGAAACATTTACGGTAACTGTATACACTACAGATTGACCCGAAGCGAGGCTGGCAATCGTATCAGAAACTGCCCCCGTTCCCGAAGTGCCATTACTACCCGTCCACGAGGCTATTGTGCCATTTGATGGCATAGGCACACTTACGGCAACATCCTTTGCGCTGTCCGGCCCTTTGTTTATTACAGTTACAGTATAAACATTTTGCCCACCTAACAGGTACGTGTCGCGGTTATCTGTTGTAATAACTTTCACGTCGGTACTCTTCTTATAGGTAATCACAGGCTGCGGCAAAGGATTGCTGTAACCGTTTTGTATCATAATATTTACCGTGTAGGTAATGGTCTGGTTTACGGCAAGGGTAGGAATGGTATTGTTCAATGACGCATTGGTTCCGGAAGAGCCATTGCTGCCCGTCCACCAGAATTTGGTGACCTGCGGCGTGACTGTAGGCGGCAGGATATTCAGCCCGGTCGGCAACGCATAGAAAACATTGACATTGCTTGCCGGCTGCGGACCTGTATTGGTAACGGTAATGGTAAATGTTAGCACTTCGCCCGGCTCATAGGCCATAGTCGGGTTAGAACTGAAATATACTACGTTCGACTGTGCATAGGCGCACAAACTTCCTAATAGCAATAAGAAGCCGAGTAATAATTTCTTCATAAGCTGTTTATTTAGATGGTGTTTTCCGGTTGATTGAATCGTCAAATATAAATATTCGTTAAAGAATCGCCTGTTAATTTTACTAAAATCACAAATTATTGTAAAACAAATGAAATAGTAACGTTAAATCAGGTTTATTCCTTACAAATAAAGTATAACAGTTTACAAACCCTTTACCCTACTCTTTGCGCTATATTTTAACGGCATTAGTTTGTAACTTTGCCGGTATATAATTTTATTATGGAAAAGATCACGATAAAGACCACGCAAAACCCTAATATCCTGAAATTTGAATTCAGCGAATTCATCGCGCGCAGCGTTAATTATGAATTTAAGAATATAGACGAAACCGCCAAGTCGCCATTGGCAAAGCAGCTGTTTTACCTGCCATTTGTAAAGACAATTTACATTTCGGGCAATTTCCTGGCGATAGAAAAATATTCTATTGTAGACTGGCCGGAGGTTCAGGAGGAAGTGGCGCAGCAAATTGAAGACTTTGTGAACGGCGGTGGCGAGATCATTAAAGAAGAAGCTGCCGATGCCATTAAAAAAGTGCCGTCTACCGTATACGTTGAAACTACCCCTAACCCATCGGTGCTGAAATTTGTAAGCAATAAGCGCCTTACCAAAACACCTGCGGAATTCAAGAATATCGACGAAGCTGCGCCATCGCAACTGGCAACAGAACTCTTTCGTTTTCCGTATGTGAAGGAAGTGTTTATTGACGAGAATTATGTATCGATAACCAAATATGCGGTGACAGAATGGGCGGAGATTACTCCGGAAGTGCGCTCTTATATCCGCACTTTTATTGAAGAAGGGAAACAGGTGATCGACGAGTCTATGCTTCAGCAGACACCACAGGCCGAAAAACAGCAGGAAGCTTATTTTGATTCGCTTGACACTACCTCGCAGCGCATCATCAATATCCTTGAAGAATATGTAAAGCCTGCAGTAGCCAGCGATGGGGGAAACATTGCTTTCGATTCGTATGATGAAAAAGAGAAACGCGTAAAAGTGGTACTGCAGGGCGCCTGCAGCGGATGCCCCTCCTCAACTTTTACATTAAAAAGCGGCATCGAAAATATGCTGAAGGACATGCTCAACGACAATGACATAAAAGTAGAAGCGCTTAATGGGTAAAGAAACCTCTGAGCATTGAGCCACTGAGCCCCTTAGTTCACAATCACGCGACTGCAGCATTATGAACTAAGGAGCTTAATAGCTATTTTTTGCCTTTCCGGCCCGCTTTTTTAATTACCCGGTTTATCTGCTCATTGTATTTTGCGGCTGGTATTTCTTCGCCGGTTTTGCTGAAGAATTTAATTTTCGGATCGTTATGCGTACCGGTTACCGTAATAGGCAGCCCGATCAGTCCAAACGGTGGCAGCCCAAGGCGTATGCGAAGGTCGAGATCGCCATTAAGGCTGGTAGTACCGCTTACCGATGGCCGGAATACCGACACCGTAAATGTAAATTTATCAATGTGGATCAGGTTGTTGTCGATATGCGTTACGATATCAATCCCTTTCATATCGGGATTATTAAAGCCCTCACTTCCTGTCTTGTCGCTCAGCCCACCAAATAGCTTAAGCCCGGCAACTTTTACATCCCTTACCGAGATCGTACCGCCACCTTCAAGCGATTCGTAAATAGGCCCCATATTTTCATTAAGGTCGCCTTTCAGGGTATAATCGAGCGAAATAATCCCTTCGGCTTTTTCTGCCGCCGTCACCATTTCGCGAAACATGGGGATTTCTTTATACGCGCGTTGCACGCTGAAATCTTTTGCCCGGAGATGGGCATTAAAGTTGGCAGAGGTGGGCGACTCGTCGTCATAACCGGCGTCTATGCCTACCTGGCACCCTATAATGTCAAAAGTGGTGTTTTGCAGGAATAATTTTCCTTTTCCTATACCCACCCGCCCTATCAGATGGTTTAACGTAAGGCCATTATAATCTACCTTATCCGCATTAGCTATTAGCGAAACGTCAAGGTTTGTTGGCAGCACTACCACACCCGAAGCTTTCGGCATTGCCTGTTTTGCATCTTCTACCGAGGGTTTGCGATCTTTGTTATCGCCTTCCTTCAACGCCATAAACTCATCAACATATATGTGTTTTGACTTCAGGTTGAAATTGCCATGAAGCGTTCCGTTCGATTCGAGAAAGTAATTAATGGTGTTAAGCAGGTAGCCATTCATGGCAAAATCAGACTTGCCATACCCTGCCTTGAACTTATCGAACCACATCTTTTCATTCTGGAATGTAAAATGTCCCTCGCGCACCAGGAATGGCTTGGGGAACAGCTCTGATGTGGCTTTGATGTTCCGCAGCAACAGCGTACCCTTATTATTTAATTTACTGTACTGCCCGGTGGTGGCATAGCTCTGCCGTCCCTTCAGAGCGAAATCTGCCTTAGCGTATCCATCTACATCCAGCCCCTCCTGCTTAAATACCTTGTAAATACGCCCGATGTTTAACTCGCCTTTTGCCGTTATATCATAAAAAATATCTTCAAAATCGGAAAATGCTGCTGCAACATATACCGGGTTACCCTCAAACACAAAGCTCGCCGGCGTAACTGCCACCTTTACGTCCTGAAACGTTCCCGTCCCGTTAGAAACATTTGCTATAAATTTTATGTTGGTAATTGGGTTGGGATAATGGTCAGACCTCAGCCAGCCATTGGTAAGGGTTATATTTCCCCTGGCCCGCGGAAACAGTTTCTTCTCTGCATTAAAATAACCATTAGCATCAATGTTTGTTTTAAGGCTTCCTTTCAGGTCGATGCCCTCCAACCCCACGGCCGCGTCAAGCGTTTGCAGGTTTAGCGATCCTTTAACGTCGGCTTTAACCATCATATTACCAACGCCGACAGTATTTGCGGTAGCCTTAAAATAGTCATGGTCCCCCACCTTAAAGCTAAGCCTGCGCAGGTTCACTGCCAGGCGTTCTACATCCAGAGCAGGCAACGAGGCGCTAACATCAAGGTTAAACCCGGTAAGCGGCACAGGCGCGTCTTTATATTCTACCGAACCATCGCGCACTTTCAGGCTGAAGCCAAGGTCGGGCTGCTGTTTTTTGGCAGCATTGTACCGTCCTTTAAAAGTCAGCTGCAGGTCATGCCTTCCCTCTACATCGGCTTTATCGAGCCACTCAAGATAGTCCGGCGGAAGAACGCTCAGCAGGTCTTCTACCCTGCCGTTTTCAGAAGAGGCGATAACATTGATGTTATAGCCGTCGCGCAATATTGAAAAAATCCCGCTGAACTCTACCGGCAGCCTGTTGATGCGCAGCTCGTTCTTCTGCAGGATAAAGGAAAGCGAGTTCGTATTGATCCGTGTAATCAGGTCGGCGCGCACCCGTTTCTTTTCAATGTACGGAACTTTATCATAATAAAAGTCTACTGAATCGATCTCGGCATCGGTACGCAGGTCAAAAACATCTTCGCTCAGGTCGCCCCGCCCCGTATAATTAAAACCATGGGCATCCACCAGTATTTTAGCCGAACGATCATTATACCGGATGTGGCAGTCTTCAAATTTTATCTTGTCCAGGCGGATAGCTGTCCCCTCTTCCGTACTGTCTTTTGGGCGCTTATCCTCAGAAATATAAATGTTGTAATTGGCCTGGCCTTTCTCGTTTACGCGCACATCTACATCGGCATTGCTCACATACACCTCATCTATCTTTATCTCATTATCAAAAATGAGGCGCTTCAGGTTGATGCCGAAAGCGACCTGCTCTGCCTTTAGCAACGTATCATTTTTATAAGGCGCCGAACCCATTAACGTGAGGCTGTCAAGGCTAACGGTAAGTGAAGGGAAATGGGTAAAAAAGGACAGCTTCGACTTTGAAAAGTTAACTTCGGAAGCAAGGCTTTCATTGGCAAGTGCCTTTACCTGCTGCGAAACCTTTCCGGGAAATAGCAACGGGATAAGATACAGAAGTAGTAAAATCACTGCAATAGACACCCCCATCCATTTGAGTATCTTAAGCGATATTTTTTTTACACGGGCATTCATAGCAATCTGATTCTTTAATTAAAGTTAGGTTTTTCCTACTATTTTAAAGACTTGTTTAACGAACCCTTAATACTGTTGCGCAGTATTGCGGTTTGGGGTACCTTTACGGTAGGCCTGTAAAAAGACACTGGAAACAATGAATATAAGAACGTTTGCTATAACACTAATTTCAATTATGACACTATCCTGCCACCGCGAAAACCGCCCCGGCGTGATCGGGGAAGATAATCCGCTTCTTGCTGCTTATGATACGCCCTATGAAGTTCCGCCCTTCGACCTGATAAAGGACGAGCATTTTCGCCCGGCGATTAGGGAAGCGATCCATATCCATGATGCGGAGGTAAATACTATTGCTAACAGCCACGAAAAGCCTGATTTTAAGAACACAATCGAGGCGCTGGAAAATTCAGGCACTGTGTTGAACCGGGTAGTTACTACACTTAACAACCTTACCTCTGCCAACACCAACCCAACCCTGCAAAAGCTGGCGCAGGAAGTTGCGCCGGAACTTGCCGCCCACAATGACAATATTTACCTGAATGAAAGGCTATTCTCACGCATAAAACAGGTTTGGGACAACCAGCTGAAATTTAAGCTAAACACCGAACAGGCGAAGCTTCTGGAAAAGAAATACAAAGCCTTCATACGCAGCGGTGCGGCACTTGACGAAAAGCAGAAAGAGAGGCTCAGGAAGATCAACGAGCAGCTATCGGTGCTGTCACTTAAGTTTGGCGACAATGTTCTGGCCGAGAACAATGCCTACACGCTTCTCATTACAAAAAAAGAAGACCTCGCAGGCCTGCCGGCGGAAGTAGTGGCAGCCGCTGCAGAAACCGCAAAAGTGAGAGGCATGGAGGGATGGGTGTTTACACTGCATAACGCAAGCGTGATGCCCTTCCTTCAATATGCCGACAACCGGAAGCTCCGCAAAGAAATATGGGAAGCCTACCAAAGCCGTGGCAACAATGGCAATAACCTTGACAATCGTACTAATGTGGTGGAAATGGTAAACCTTCGCGCCGAGAAAGCAAAGCTTCTTGGTTACGACAGCCATGCAGCGTTCGTGCTTGAAGAACGTATGGCCAAAACCCCCGAAAATGTTTACGGGTTGCTCGACAAGTTATGGAAACCTGCCCTTGCCAAAGCAAAAGCCGAGGAAGCCGAAATTAAGAAAATGATGACGGCAGATGGTGTTACGGATAAAGTGCAGCCTTATGACTGGCGCTATTATACAGAGAAGATACGCAAAGCAAAATACGACCTCGACGAGCAGGAGCTCAAACCTTACTTTAGCCTGGAAAATGTGCGCAACGGTATTTTCACGGTTGTGAACAACCTTTACGGACTAAAATTCCGCCAGGTGAAAGATGTGCCGGTGTACCATAAAGATGTCGCCGCATGGGAGGTTACCGAAAAGGATGGCAAGTATATTGGATTGCTATACATGGATTTCTTTCCGCGGGAATCTAAAAAAGGCGGCGCCTGGATGACTTCGTACCGCAAACAAAAAATGACTGATGGCAAGCGCATTGCGCCTATTATCTCTATCGTATGCAATTTCTCGAAACCCGTAGGTAATGATCCTGCGTTACTGACCTTTGACGAAACCTCAACCTTCTTCCATGAGTTTGGGCATGCCCTTCACGGATTGCTTAGCAATGTAACGTATGAGAGCCTTTCGGGTACGGCGGTGTACACTGACTTTGTGGAGCTGCCTTCACAAATCATGGAAAACTGGGCAGCTGAACCTGAGATACTAAAGTTATATGCAAAACATTATAAAACGGGTGAGGTAATACCGGATGCGCTTATCAAAAAGCTGCAGGATGCCGCAACTTTCGATCAGGGATTTGCTACCGTAGAATACCTGGCAGCGTCTTATCTGGATATGGCGTACCATTCGCTAAGCAGCCCGCTTACGCAAAACGTAAGTGTTTTCGAGAAAGAAGCAATGAACCGCATTGGCCTTATCAACAGCATTATCCCGAGATACCGGAGCACCTATTACAACCACATCTTTAACGGCGGGTATTCTGCCGGTTATTACAGCTATATCTGGTCGGGAGTTTTGGATACCGATGCGTTTGAGGCGTTTAAGTCGACTACATTATTTAATCCTGAAATAGCCAAGTCGTTCCGCACAAATATACTGGAGCGTGGCGGCACGGCCGAACCCATGGATATGTATAAACGCTTCCGGGGCGCAGAGCCGTCAATAGAGCCGTTGTTAAAAAAGAGAGGGCTAAACTAAGTGCTCAGGAACTAAGAGGCTCAGCGCCTTAACTTATCCATGATATACCCGTGAAAATACGATAAGGCCGTCCTCGATTTCAAGCAGCTCGGCAACATCCATATTTTCTTCGCCGTCAACGGTGCGGGTGTACTCCATGAAAACGCGGTTGGCATTTGCCGTAAGGTGGTTTACTTTATAATGTAATGAGGGCAGCCGGTCAAACGCATCCTGCCACCATTCGCGCAAGGCATCTTTCCCCTGCACCAGTCCGTTGGTTTCTGGGCGGCGCACTTTCAGTTTCGGGCTGTAGTGCCGTGCGTTGTCGTCATACAGTGAAAGCAACGCTTCGAGGTCGTGCGCATTAAAGGCGGCAAACCACTTTTCGGCGATAACTTCGGGAGCCATTAAAGGTTCTTGAGGTTGATCACTTCCTGGTCAGTAAGGAACCTCCAGTTGCCGCGCGGCAGGTTCTTCTTGGTAAGCCCGGCAAAAGAAACGCGGTCTACCTTAAGCACATCGTAACCGAACTGCTCAAAAATAGCACGCACTACACGTACATTCGGCGTACGCAGCTTGATGCCGATCTCTGTCTTAGCCTGGCCTTCGATGTAGCTTATCTCGTCTATATACAAACGATGCCCATCCATAGTAACACCCTGGCTGATGCTCTCGAGGTCTTCAAACTTCAGGTTCTTGTCAAGCGTTACCTGGTAGATCTTAAATGACTTTTGGTTGGGCTGTGCAAACTTACGTACCATTTCGGCATCGTTAGTTAACAGCAGCAGCCCGGTAGTATTTTTATCCATCCGCCCGATAGGCTGGATTTTTGCCTCGGTAGCATTACGTACAAGGTCGAGCACATTGCGCATGTTTTTATCTTCCTCGCCACTTGTGGTAAAGTTCTTTGGCTTATTCAGCAGCAGGTATTCTTTCTTTTCAGGAGTAATGGTAGTACCGTCAAATTCCACTTTATCGGTCAGCTTTACCTTGTAGCCCATTTCGGTTACCACCTGGCCGTTCACTTTAACGTTGCCGCTCTGGATGTAGATGTCAGCATCGCGGCGCGAACACATCCCCGAATTAGCAATATATTTATTTAGGCGCAGCTCATCTTTGTTGGCAGCAGGCTTGGGTGCGGCTTTCTTCTCTACCGGTTTATCAAAAGGCTTTCCACCCGCATAACCAGGCTTGTTTCCAAATGGCTTCTTAGCGCCATCTCCGGCAGGCTTGTCGGTTTTGCTATACAGGCCTTTCCTGTTGCCGTTGCTGCTTTTGGGCGCCGATGAATTAGATGGTTTCCTTTTACCATTACCTCCCCTTCCGGAAGAATTGCCCCTGCTGTTTGTGTTCATTGCAAATATTTTTGCAAAGATACTCCTTTTTAAGTTGAAAGCCGGAAAGTTAAAAGTTTGAAAGTTTGCCCCTGAAAAATCTATAATAAGGCTAATAGCTTTCTGCCATGTACCAGCACCTCGGGATCGATAAGTACAATAGAAAAGACCCCTGCTACAATAAGGAGCTTTAGCAGGTTATGCAGCAGTAAATATTCCTTCTGGGTAGTAGCTGTCCAAAGTTTCCCAAGGAAGTAAATGATCACGATCATGCCGGCGTAAAAGTAAATATCCATGTAGCCGACATCAAACACATCGATAAGCAGGTAAACCGGAATTACAGTAAGTACCGTCAGCGCAATAATGATTTTCTTCGATGTTTTTTCGCCGAACATTACCGGAATGGTGCGGTAATTGTTCACCAGGTCGCCCGGAATATTTTCGAGGTCCTTGATAAGCTCGCGAATCAGGATAAGCAGATACAGAAAGGTAGCATGCGCGAAGATCACCTGGTAAAAATTCTTGAAGTACATCAGGATACCGAAGAAAGGCAGCACCGCCAATAATGCTGCGGTAAGGTTGCCAATAACCGGGTATTTTTTGAGCTTATGCGAGTAGAACCAGATCAGGAAAATGTAGACAGAGAAAAACACAAAGGCTTTCCATGACACCAGGAAGGCTAGGAAAACTACCATAAAATTCAGCGCAAAGTATACCTGCAGCTTGGTTCCCTGGCTTACCAGCCTGTCGAGCATCGACTTCTTTGGGCGGTTGATCAGGTCTTTTTTAGCATCGTAAAAACTGTTTATGATGTAGCCCGAAGCAATGGTAAGCGCGGAGGCCAGCACGATAAGGAAAAGATCCCAGTCTAAAAGTACATCTAAGGCTCGGCGCTCTTTGTCGAGTATAAAGATGGCTGAGAGGTATTGCGCAACCACGATAACGAGGATGTTATAACCACGTACTACCGAAAACAGGCTTAGCACCTTCATGAGTGTCAGTCGTGTTTTCCTTGATGCCATTAGATAAGTTTAAGTGTTTTATTCAACTATAAAAGGCATCTTTTATTATAACTCTTGAAGTTTTTTGAGCCTGCCGCTTACACTCATAACCATAAAAACTAGGAAGAAAAATACCACTGCGCCAAGCGCACCTGCTAACACAAGATTTTTTGCAGCGACTGCATCGGGCAAAAACTTTTTATCCATACTTACCGCATAGGCCAAAAGCCATTTAGAAGGCAGTATCAATAATAACAGGGATAACGTTACAAGTGCCGCTTTTTTGTGGTACAGCTTTTTAATCCAGAAACATTGCGTAATCACGAGGCACAACAGCGCCGGCATTAGCTCTGACAGGATAAAGGCAGTTTTATCTTTTCCCATTGACTGAGAATGCTGCCAAACAAATATTCCATTTGCTATAAAGTTTATGATACCGAGGATGCGTATCACCTGCACAGCAGTTAAAATAAACGCCTCTTTAAAAGCGATATTTTTTAAAGTGGAACTGCGTATAAGGCAAATTAACGGTACGACAATGCCAAAGCCTGTTATAACGGCCTGCAGCAATCGCAGTAAGGATATGAAAACGGGACTGTTCACCGCTTAAAACTGGTAAACTACTTCAAGCTTATGCCCATCAAGGGCCTTCTTAGCCTTGTCGATATCTTCGGTAAAGCCGAGGATGTAGCCGCCACCGCCCGAGCCGCAAAGCTTCAGGTAGTAGTCGTTGGTTTCGATACCCTTTTGCCACAGTTCGTGGAACTGCTCCGGGATCATGGGCTTAAAGTTATTGAGCACCACTTTAGAAAGCTTCTTGGTATTGGCAAAAAGCGATTTGAAGTCGCCGTGCAGGAAATTATCTACACAAGCATCGGTGTATTGGGCAAACTCTTTTTTGAACATTTCCCTGAAACCATGGTCCTTAAGGTTCTCCATAAAAATGGAAACCATCGGGGCCGTTTCACCAACAATGCCCGAATCGAGCAAGAATACCGCACCTTTACCATCAGCACTCTGGCTCGGGATGCCGGTCGCTTCGATGTTGTCTTGCGAATTGATCAATATCGGGATGCTCAGGTAGCTGTTTAGCGGATCAAGGCCCGAACTCCTTCCATGGAAAAATGCTTCCATCTGGGAGAAGATCTGCTTAAGCTGCAACAGCTTTTCGCGGGTAAGGTTTTCGAGAACCGTAATCTTATTATGGGCATATCGGTCATAAATCGCAGCCACAAGCGCGCCACTGCTGCCTACACCATACCCTTGCGGAATGGTAGAGTCAAAGTACATGCCTTCGCTGATGTGCTGATTGAGCAGGCTCAGGTCAAACGAAACCAGTTCCGGCTGCTCTTCCTGAAGATCGGCAAGATACTCTGCAAAGCGCTTCAGGTTGCCATTAGATTTAATGGCCGATTCTGATGTATTGCCATCCGTCTTCAGCGCACCGTTGTAAAAGTTATATGGAATAGATAAACCTTTGGAATCGCGGATAATACCATATTCTCCAAACAGGAGGATTTTCGAATAAAATAGAGGTCCTTTCATACAGGCACAATTTTAAATAAAGGTAGCATAAAAACGGTACGTTATTAAAAATAGTATTACATTTTTAACGCGCCTTTACCAACTTCGTCACAAATGTACTGGTTGTCCTGGCAAAACGCAAGCAATTCAGCCTTAATAAATTGAAGCACTGCTACTTTATCGTTTTCGGGGTACAGCACATGCACGTTGGCACCGGCATCGAGCGTAAAGCAGACCGGTATTCCCGTTTCTGCCCTGTATTGCCATATGCGGTTGATAATCTCGAGCGTATTGGGCTTCATCAGGATAAAATAGGGTAGCGAGGTCATCATCATGGCATGCAGGGTAAGGGCCTCGCTTTCTACCACTTCTATGAAAGCAGCGATATTACCTTCGGCAAATGCCATTTTTATCTTCGAAAGATTCGCATGCGCCTGCGCAAACCGCTGCTCTGCAAACGGATGGCCATGCATCAGGTTGTGGCCAACGGTACTCGAAACCTGCTTTTCCCCTTTATCAACGAGTAAGATCGTATCCTGGCAATTCTGAAACAACGGATGTACCTCTCCATTAAATTCCACCCCGAAAAGATCGGAACTTCCGGCAATTTCTTTATGCTCCCCCCATGCGACAAGGCTTCCCTTTATACTACGGCAGGCACTCCCCGACCCAAGCCGCGCCAGGAACGACGCTTTGGCATTAAAGTATTCGTCGGTCATTTCCGGGTCCAATAGCCGTTCAAGGCTCATCAGGTTTACAGCAAGGGCCGCCATACCCGAGGCTGAGGATGCGATACCCGAGCTGTGCGGAAAGGTATTCTGAGTATCAATCGTAAAATGATATTTTTTCAAAAACGGAAGATATTGCTCAATCCGCTCAAAGAACTTCTCGATCTTGGGCCGGAAACTCTCTTTAGGCTTACCTTCAAAAAGCAGGTCGAACGAAAAGCCGGTAATTCCTTCGCGCTTTTCGTACCCAAGCGTTGTTATGGTCTTACAGTTGTTCAGCGTAAAGCTGATGGATGGATTGGCCGGAATCTGGCTGCCTTTCTTTCCCCAGTATTTTACAAGGGCAATATTGCTTGGCGCGCTCCATGTTAAGGTGCCACTACCCGCAGATCCGGTATAGCCTGAAGGGATAAAATCCTTTTCGGTCATATGATAAGATTTGCCACAAAGATAGCGAGTTTTTTCCGCTGCCTGCCGGGTGGACAGCTGCTAATATCGTCTTAAATATTTATCAGCAAATTCGTATATTTTTTATCTTTGAAAAAAATGTCGTTTATGCCACGCATTGCCAAAATACTGATCATGGTAGCCACCTGCGCCGCCGTTGGATATTTCTCCAGCCTCGTTACACGCGACAGCGTAGATACCTGGTACACCACTATAGAAAAACCTTCGTTCAATCCGCCCAACTGGATCTTTGCACCTGTCTGGTCAACACTCTACATATTAATGGGAATCGCAGCCGGACTGGTATGGCACGAAATTGAATCGCGCCGCCCCGAGGTCCAAAAGGCGCTCACCTTTTTTTGGATACAGCTGGCGCTGAATGCACTTTGGTCTTACCTTTTCTTCGGTTTGCACAACCCGTTGTTAGCGCTTATCGAAATTGTACTGCTCTGGCTGATGATTTACGAGACCATGATAAAATTCATGCGTATCAATAAAATAGCCGGATATCTTTTCGTGCCTTACATTTTGTGGGTTTCTTTTGCCACGGTACTTAACGCCAATATCTGGTGGCTGAACAAATAAAAAAACCTCCCTAAGGAGGCTATATTAATTTTTAAGGATTACATACCAGTCCCATTCTGCAGGGTCGCCCACTCCGACGCCCGGAGTGTAAAGGAAAAGGTGCACTTTAGCTGATGGATTGCTCTGGCGGTATTGCTTTACAAGGGCAAGATTATCTATTGACGACCATATCGATTGGTAATCAATTACCTCAGGATAGATAGCAAACTCATCATAGTTTACCTTTTCAAAGCTGCTTATGGCAGGCATTTCTACCGTTTGTTGTATAGGCTCAAAAAGGTCGGGCGTGTTCATAGCACATGGGTAGATCATGTGCCCGAGCCCTGCCCAGATGATTTCGCCCATGAATAGCGGCTGGCCTGTTTCGGCATAATTAAGGGTGATACTTCCAAAGTCGCCGGGCGCCTGGTAATCTGAAGAGATGGTAAAGGTATCCGCATCCGGAAAAGTGAGTTCTGCGCCTCCTTCAAAAGCATAATCCTGGAAATTCACTTTCAGGAGCATCACTTTGTTTTCTACAGGTGTTTCGGTCACCGGGTCCGGGTTGGCCGGCGCTTCGGCCTGCTTGTTGCCGTTGTTGGCTACATTCACGGGATTTGCACTGTCTTCAGAGCACGCAGCCAAAAGAGCGGCAGCAAGGCAAAGGGTTAAAATAATTTTTTTCATAGCAATGGTGATTTGATTTATAGTAAGATGCCCGATATAAGGAAAGGTTGCGTAATGCTAACACTTATTCTCCTACAATAGCTTCAGCAGCTATAAATCCACCCGTCCACGCATTCTGGAAGTTGAAACCTCCGGTTATCGCATCGATATCAAGTATTTCTCCCGCAAAATAAAGCCCTTCCTGTATTTTGCTGCGCATTGTTTTAAAGTCAGTTTCTTTTAACGATATGCCCCCCGCAGTAACAAATTCCTCTTTAAAAGTACTTTTGCCATTCACATTAAATCTGGCGTTTGTAAGCTGTTGCGCCAAAGCGTCCATTTGCGCGCGCGTTAGGTCGGCCCACCGCACTGCATCACTAATTCCCGCGGCATTTACCAGGCTATCCCAAAGGCGGTTCGGCATTTCGAAAGGTGCGCGTTTGGCTACTGTGCGTTTTGCCTGCTCCTGCTTCAATTCTTTAAGCCTGTCCAGGCACTCTTCGGTATTGATGTCATTAAGCCAGTTTACTTCCAGCACGAACTGGTAATTTTTAGCAAACAAGTCACGTGCACCCCATGCTGAAAGCCGCAGAATTCCGGGTCCGCTCATGCCCCAGTGCGTAATCAGTAATGGCCCTGTCGCTTCAAGTTTTGTACCCTTCACCTTAACCGAGGCCAGGCAGGAAAGCCCCATCAGGTCTTTTATGCGCGGGTCTTTTATATTAAAGGTAAACAGGGAAGGCACAGGAGGCACAATGGTGTGGCCCATCTCCGCCAGCATTTCCCACATTTTCGGGTTAGAGCCGGTCGCCATTACGAGCGTAGGGGCAACAAATGTTTCATTCTGGGTTTGTATCTTCCAATAATCGTCTGCGCGATAAAGTGATTGTATACTTTGTCCTGTAAGGATATCAATACGGCATTTGCGGGCAGCTTCCAGGAAGCAATCGATAATTGTTTGCGAACTGTCCGTCACCGGAAACATCCGGCCATCATCTTCCGTTTTCAGTTGTACCCCGTGCCGCTCAAACCATTCGATGGTATCCCCGGAACAAAAGCGATTAAAAGGCCCACGCAATTCCTTTTCTCCCCTCGGGTAAAATTTAACCAGATCGGACGGCACAAAACACGCGTGTGTAACATTGCAACGCCCACCACCCGATACGCGTACCTTGGAAAGCACCTCTTTGCCACGTTCCAGTATAGCAACCTTTAGGCCCGGCTTCTTCTCGGCGATGTTTATCGCGGTGAAAAAACCTGCCGCGCCGCCGCCGGCTACTATTACATCATAACTTTTGCTCATAATCGTTCGGGGTAATCAGAAATAATGCCGTCTACGCCATAGGCTCTCATTCTTGCAATATCGTCGGGATCATTAACCGTCCATGTAAAAATCTTGTACCCCGCCTCCTGCGCTTTCCGGACATTGCTTTCGGTTAGCAGCGAAAAATGGGGGTGCAGCGCCTTTGCCGAATACCTTTCCGCCCAATCCCACGCTTCAGTTACACTAGCCTGCGTCAATATCCCTAACGGAATATGTGGCGCTACAGCGTGTATGGCCTCGAGCTCTTCCTGCTGAAAACTCGAAACGATTATGTTATTATAGCTGAAGCCGCGGTTATGAACATACTCCTCAAGCATAAGCGCCACAGGCTTTGCCGTACACCTGCCTTTTAATTCGACATTGATGAATACATCAGAACCGGCAAGATCGAGAACTTCGGAAAGCAAAGGAATCTTGTAAGAACCTTCAACAGAGAAATTTCTTAACTGCTGCCAGGGCAGTTTGCTTACTTCGCCACTTCCGTTGGTAGTACGGTCTATGGTGAAATCATGGATCACGACAAGTTCGCCGGAGGTACACCGGTGCACATCAAGCTCAATACCGTTGGCCCCATTGGCCAGTGCATAGGCGAAAGACTCCAGGGTATTTTCGGCAACGTGTGCTTTTGCACCTCTATGGCCTATTGTAAGCATTCTCTCGATGATTGATTTTGCAAAAGTACAAAAACAAAATGGGCACAAACCGAAAGCCTGTGCCCTTGCTACATATAACCCAAAATGTAACTTATTTTTTTACAAGTTTGATTGTCCTTGATTCTTTACCCGATGTAACTTTTGCAAAGTAAATACCCGGAGAGAAACTTTCTGCATTTAAGGATATTACGTTTTGGTCTGGCCTGCCGGAAAAAATAACCTTTCCGGAAACATCCGTTACCTGCAGTTCGGTAACTGAATTCTGTGCACTGAAATTCCAGATAGCGGAGGTCGGGTTAGGATAAACTGTAACGCTTGCAACAGTATTTTCCTGCGTTGCCAACAGCACTGCAAAGGAGAATTCTTTAGTCTGCAGATTAAAGGTTACAGAATATAGCCCGGCAGCATTTACAATGAAGTTTGAGCCATTGTCTACTGCTGTACCATCGGGGAACACGCCTCCCCAATTATGGTCCCAGTTATTATTTGCCCTGAACTTTAACTCACCGGGAACCAGTTGCTGTTGTAAGGTGTAGTGTACGCCATCCGTAGTGGCCATGGCGATATCTGTACTCCAGCCAGATGCTGCCGGCCCGATAATACTGATGCCTACGATGCCGAAACTATAAGCCAGTGTCTGCCTGTTAAAGGTAACTTTATAAGTGCCTTCGGGTACGGTAATGTTTTGCCCATCCTGAATTCCCGCACCTGAAGGAAAGGTTGTCCCACCCCAGTTTAAGGACCATGAACCGGTCGATTTAAATTTAACCCCGCCTGCAGCAATAGGCTGATAAGGCAAGGTGTATGTAATTCCGTCGGTAGTATTCATTGGCACATCTACCCAGTTGTTAAAATCACCTGCAAGGGAGATCTGCTGAAAACCGGAAACATCTGCAAATGAATATTGGAGCGTAGTAAGATTGAAGGTAATATTGTAAACGCCCGCTACAACGGTAAGGTTGCTGCCGTTGGCTACCGCTGTTCCCGACGGAAACGACGTACCGCCCCAATTCTCTGTCCACAGGTTATCCTTCCGGAATTTTACCTGGCCACCCGTAAGCGTAAAGTTGTTCAGAGTGTACACTACGCCGTCGGTCGTGATCATATCGATGTCGCTATCCCATGCGGTAGGAGTGGCAGATCCGATTATGCCAATACTGGCAAACTGTGCCTTCACGGTAGAAAGGCACGCCAACAAAACAATAACAAGTAATCTTTTCATCATAATTTCGATATATTACAAATTCAACTAACTTTTGGTAAGAACCAGGTACTGCCACGGCTTGAAGGCCTGCTTCTGGCCGTTTATTAATTTCAGGTTTTTCCCGGACATATAATCGATATAAGTCCCTTCTGCGTCCATAGTAAATTCAACGGGCGCCTTGCTCAGATTGGCTACAAACAGGACCTTTTTTCCGTTACGCTCCCGCTCGAATGCCAGGATGTGCACATCGTCTGACGTAGCCATTCGTTTGTAAGATGCAGCATTTTTACTTCCATTCAGCGCTGGATTCTCATTTTTAAGTTTACCAAGCTTTTCATAGACCGGGTACATATGCCCTTTATTTTTTGTAATCGTGTCTTTTACAAAAAACTTCAGGCGTTCTTTAAAATCATACTCCTGCCCATTGTACACCAGTGGCATCCCCGGAACCATATAGGTAAGTGCAGCAAAAGTTTCTACTGCGTCGCCCATCCTTTCATATTCGGTGCCGTTCCATGAGTTCTCGTCATGGTTGGAAGTGAAATACATCGTAAAGTCATCTTTTTGCCAAACCGTATCGCGCTTCTTCATGTAGTCATCCCAGTCTTTTACGGTTTTCTTTCCCTGGGCAATGTCATTCATGAGGTGGTGCGATTCCCAGCCATAAGCCATATCAAAAGCATTTTTCATAAGCTCCGGCTTTTCGGCTTCCATCAGCATAAATACAGGTTTAACGGCTTTCAGTTGTTTTACAGCGTCATCCCAGAAATCAACCGGAACCTCGCCCGCCACGTCGCAACGGAACCCATCTACATCGGCCTCTTTTAGCCAGTATTGCATATCGGCTACCATCGCTTTACGCATCTCTTTGTTATCGTAATTCAGCTCGGCGACATCCGTCCAGTCGAATGGCGCGAGTATCTTTCCGTCCTTATCTTTTGTATACCAGTCCGGATGCTCTGTTACCCAGGCATGGTCTCGTGCGGTATGGTTGGCCACCCAGTCCATGATCACGTAGATGCCGTTATCATGGGCGGTCTGCACGAGTTTTTTAAAATCGGCAAGGTTACCAAATTCAGGATTCACCCCTCGGTAATCTTTAATAGAATAATAACTTCCAAGGCCTTCTTTGCGGTCTTTTACCCCAATCGGGTGTATGGGCATTACCCAGATCACTTTTATCCCGAGCTCTTTCAGCCGGGGAATGTCTTTGGTGAATGATTCAAACTTTCCGTCGGGCGAATACTGCCTGATGTTGGCCTCATAGATCACGCTGTTCTCCATCATGGCATCGCCCACAGCCGCAATTTTTTCCGGAGCTTTTGCGCTGTCCATTTTGTCGTTCTTGCATCCTGCCAGCGTCGCCAGGCAAAGAGCCAGTATAAATGTATGTTTCATAATAGTATTATTTTACCTCCTCAAGCAATATGATGCTGTAAGGGCTGTCAAATGTGATTGATTGGTTCTCTACAAGCGCTGTCTTTCCGGAATAAGCGTCACGTACTTTCATGCCGTCGGCAAAAGTATTATATACGTCTATCTTTTTTGCCCCTTTTGGAAGGTCAAGCCCTATCAGGACAACATCGCTGTAATCGTCCTTCTGATACGTGCGGCTGAACATGTACGGTTTTTCAGCAACCATTTTATGTTCGCCGGCGCCCACAGCGGGATGATTGCGCCGGAAAGTGCCCAGCTTTTGCCAGTGGGCAAGTAAGGCTTTGGTTTCAGGTTTGGCCAGGTCTCCCCAATTCATAAACGAACGAAGCGTAGCATCACCTACTGTGCCGGGGATATCCAGCGGGCGGGCGGTTTCATCCCCATAATATACCTGCGATATACCTGGCAACAGCAGCAGTCTTACTGCAGCTTCATATGTTTTTTCCCGCTTCTTGTCATAAGGGGATCCGTCATCATGGGAGGCCAGATAGTTGAGCACGGTTTTACCCGGCATTACTTTCATGGTGTTAGAATATCTTTTAAATACTTCGTCATAGGGTTGTGTTGCATCATATTTTGCCTCGAAATTGATAAGGGCATCAAAGCCGTTCTCAAAGTAGTCTATTTTGCGGTCGCCTATGTCAAAAAGGTTCTTAGTCGATATCCCATAATTATACACCTCTGCTACCGTAAAAAAGCTATTTTCATCCATAACCTTGTCCGGATGCGCAGTTTTCCAGTCGGCAAAGGCAATGTCACACTGTTTACTGAACTCCGACCATACATCGGGGCCGACATGTTTTACCGTATCTGCCCTGTATCCGTCAATCCCGTATTTGCGGATATAGTCCGTAAGCCATTTGATGATATAGTATTTCGGCGCTTTCGGATATCCAGTCCTGGTAAAAAAAGCCTGGAGCGACTCCATTTCCTGGTTATACCGCCCTTCTTTCTGCCATTTCCTGGCGAGTGCTTCGGGTATCCGGACTTCGTCGTTACTTTCTGTACGCACATCCGGCAGGTTTTTTACCAGCGTACAGGCCGTATTGGTTTCAAAGTCAGAATAACGGCACTGTGGCTCGGTACGCACCCATTCTTGAGGCCAGGCGGCATCGTTTTCGGTTACGGGGCCTGTATGGTTTATTACTCCATCCAGAACTATCCGTATCCCGTGCTGATGCGCTTTGTCAACCAACTCTGCAAGATCCTTTTCTTTTCCAAAATTAGGGTCGAGTGCGGTCCAGTCTTTCGCCCAATAGCCATGAAAACCGTAGGTGTTTCCGGTTCCTTCATCGGTAGCGTCATGTATCTGTTCTACCACCGGCGTAAACCAGATCGCGTTTATACCGAGCTTATCAAAATAGCCTTCGTCAATCTTCTGGATTATCCCGCGAATGTCACCACCCTCAAATCCGCGTAATTTAGCTGTAGCTTTACGCCTGCCTAGTGTAACATCATTTGTTTTATCGCCGTTCGCAAAGCGGTCTGTAAGCAAAAAATACATATTTGCACCTTCCCATACAAAGGGTGCTTTGCTTTTTTCAATTTCGCCTATGGTTTCGCCAACCGGGGCTTTGGGCGTGATCTTTTTATGGGCAGCAGGTTTCTTTGCCGTGGTTTTTTTTGCCTGCGCATTTGCCACCGTTGGAACTGCCATCATGGCAAGGGCAACTATAGGGTAAAAATATCTTTTCATTTGCCTAAGTTAAATTTTATTTCGGATCGACCTCCGGCTTTGAGCTTTATCGTGGCTTTTTCATCGTGGTTGTCATGAGTAACAACGATATCCAGCGTACGCTCGCGGCCTTTGTACTTTTTCCCTTTTTCTGATTTCGCAGTAATTTTTAGTGTCCTGCCATTCCATTTGCTTTCGAATCTGATAAGCTCATATTCACCTTTAGCGTACGCATCGGGTGTCTGGCCATCATCATCATAAAAAACGCCCGTTGCGCTTTTCACAGTTTCGTCATGGGTGTAACGGATCACAATACCTGATTTGGAATATTCTTCCGTTGATTGGATGCTCTCTTTAAGCATCGTTACAAAAGACCCCCCGCGGAAATATACCGGAATAGAATTTTCTTCAACCGCAACCTTATAGTTAGAGCCTCCTCTTGCTTTTTGCCCGTGCAGGCTGTACCAATTGGAACCCTGGGGGAAGTAAATTTCACGCTCCTTTACACCCGCTTCCATTACGGGTGCTACAAGAATAGCATTACCCCACAGATATTGGTCGGAAACATTCTGAATTCTCAAATTCGACGGTTCTTCAAAAAACATGGGGCGCATCAGCGGCGTTCCTTTGGTGCTGTTCAGGAAAGACAGTGTATAATTATAAGGCAGCAGCGCGTAACGAAGTTCAACAGCCTCTTTGGCCAGGGCTGTAATTTCGGGTTTGCGGAACACAGGCTCCGGAGGGACCGATTCTGCCGCATGCGGACGGAACACGGGTTGGAATACGCCATATTGCAGCCATCGTACATACAGTTCGTCATCGACATTATCGCCGGCAAAACCGCCAAGATCAGAGTGCATGTAGGCCATTCCCTGCATCCCCATCTGCAAGGCAATCTCAGGCTGCGACTTCAGTCCGCCCCAACTCCTGCCCACATCGCCACTCCACGGTATCATGCCATATCGCTGCGAACCTGAATACCCCGCACGCATCAGGATAAAAGGGCGCTGCGTGGGGAAATCCTTTTGATAGCCTTCATAAACCAGCTTTGCCCAGTTGTGTCCGTATATGTTATGTACTTCGTTTGCCGAACCGGTTGCGTGCTGAACGAACGACGGATGCTTTTCGGGCTCGCCAAGGTCGCCCCACCATCCGGCCACACCGCGGTTGATGTAGCTTTTGTAAATATTCCAGAACCACTCCCTGCCCTGCGGCTTAAAAATATCGATAATGGCCGTATTGCCAAAGTAAAAATCATAAGTGTAAGGCTTCCCGGACCTCTCTGCGGCAAGGATATTTTTTTGTTTTGCCTCTTCCCACTTTTTAGAGGTGGTAAGCACAAAGGGCTCCGTAATAAGTATCGTCTTTACGTTTTGGGCTTTCAGATCGGCAATCATTTTATCCGGTGTTGGAAAACTGTCGCGGAGGAATTCGAAATTCCCAAGCGTGCCCTGTATCTCTTTGCCGAACCAGTAAAGGTCGAGCACCACGGCATCAAGCGGTATCTTTTCATCGCGGAACTTTTGTACTACTTCGCGCGTTTGCTTTTCGCTGTGGTAGCCAAAGCGGCTGGCAAGATTGCCCAGCGCCCAACGCGGAGGCATGGGCTGCCGTCCGGTAAGCGCCGTATAATTTTCGGTGATGCCATCCCAGGTATCTGCGGCAATCACCTGGTAAACCTTTCGCCCGCTAATGGTTTCGTACGAAAGTGTGTTATTCTTTTTGCTGTCAAGGTCGAGATACCCGATAGGGGCATTATCAAAATGAATGGCATACATTTTAGATGAAAGCACCATCGGGATACAGAAATTCAGCAATGGTGCATGATCACCATACCCATAATGCGCTTTGTTGTAAAGTTCCAGCCTGTTGCCACGGCGATTCATTCCGAGTGCGCGGGCGCCGCCGCCATATAATACCTCGTTGCTATCCAGCGCGAAATTGAGCGTTTGCAACGTATCACGTTTTACATAGCCTTCTTTTTCCGAGATTAATTCCTTTCCTTTATAACCATAAGTTATACCAAACGGACTGCGCGTGATGTGGGCTTCAATGCCCCTGGTGGCGAATATAATAGTGCCGTTCTTATCGCTGAATTTAAGTTCTGTCTTTTCCGGTTGAAGAACAACGGCGTGCGATTCGGCCGGCATATTTTCGCCGTTTGGAATAAATGCCGTTTCGAGGATGTTGTCGTTGTATGCACGTATCACATACCGGCCATCGGAAACAGTTAGCTGAAGCATGTTTCCGGAGTGCTTCACCTCTTTCAACTGCCGTGTGTTTTGCGCAACGGCAATAGCGGCTACAAATAGAAATAATATGCTTAGGCTTCTTCTCATTAGTTAAGTTCGAGTATCAGCGCAGATTTTGGCGCTATGGTAATTTCTTTTTCGATGCTTATCGTGTTGCCGCTTACTACATCTTTTCCACTCTTACGCCCTCTGATGCTTTCGGCGAAACGGGCAGTGGCAAAGGTTTTTTGCTCGGTACTGTTGTTTAGCACCACCATCACCGTCTCCTTATCATTATGACGGAAGTAAACATACACATTATCCTGCGGGATATATTGTGTGGTCTTTCCGGTATGGATAACTTCCTTATTTTTTCTCCAGTTGAATAGCTTGGCAGAAAAATCGAACCACTCTTTTTGCTGCGCCGTGCGTCCGGAATTGGTAAAGGCATTGTTAGCATCGCCGGCCCATCCGCCCGGGAAATCACGACGGATATCGCCATCGCCTTTGCCTTTGTCGCCTGCCATGCCTATCTCACTGCCATAATAAATTTGCGGAATGCCGCGGATGGTTGCAATCAGCGCCATCGCCATTTTGTATTTATTAAAGTCGTTGCCATATGCCTGGTTAAAGCGCTGCGTATCGTGATTCTCGGCAAATACCAATATATTATTGATATTGGGGTACAGGAAATCATTAGCAAAGTTTTCGTACAATTTGATAATACCTTTGTCCCACTCAGGCTTGTCTTCGTTAAAAACGGTACCCATAGCGTCATGGAGTGTAAAATCCATAACGGTAGGCAGGTAGGAATTATAGCTCTGGATCGCGCCAATTTTGCTGTCTTTCTGCCAATAGGCCATCTGCGCCTGGTCATGCATCCAAACCTCACCCGCAATATTAAAGTGAGGGTATTCATCGGTAATGGCTTTCGTCCATTTTGAAATACCATCTTTATCGTTGTACGAATAGGTGTCTACACGGAACCCGCCCAGATCGGCGTACTCTATCCACCAAATCGCGTTTTGGGTAAGGTAGTTCAACACCAGCGGATTGCTTTGGTTCAGGTCAGGCATGGAGCGAACAAACCAGCCATCTACACAGTTTACCTTATCAATCGCCGAGGCATTCGGGTCAAACTGCGTCGTCATGCGGTAGTTGCTTTGGGAATAGCCCGGAAACTGGTGCACCCAATCATAAGTAGGCAGGTCTTTATACATCCAGTGTTCTGCGCCCCAGTGATTGGTCACGTAATCGAGAATGAGTTTCATTCCGCGCTTTTTCAATTCCGCCGAAAGGCGCAGGTAATCTTCGTTAGTACCGTAACGGGGATCTATTTTATAAACATCGCTTGCAGCATAACCGTGGTACGACCCACGCGCATCGTTGCTTTCGCAAAGTGGTGTTGGCCATACCGCCGTAGCGCCAAGATCTTTGATATAATCAAGGTTTTTGATGATGCCTTCAATATCGCCGCCGTGGCGACCGAAGGGCTCAGCTCTGTTAGCTTTTTCGGCAGTGTCGGATGTGTTGTCGTTGCCGGGGTTGCCATTAGCCAACCTATCGGGCATAATGAGATATATAAGGTCGGATGAGTCGTAGCTTTCACGCATTGCCGACCCATTCCGGCGTTGCTTCAGCTCGTAATTCTGTGTAAAGGCGGTCTTTCCCTTTGCATCTTTAAAAGAAAAAACGAGTTGTGACGCGGGTACGTTCTTAGTATCAACGGTGACAAAAATATAATTCGGATTTTCCGTTTTCACTACATTTTTGATGACAACGCCGTTCGACACCGAGGGGTTGTACTGCCCAATGTTTTTTCCGTAAAACATTACCTGAAGTTCTGGGTTGTGCATGCCGCTCCACCAGAACGGCGGCTCTGTCTTTTGCACCTGTCCGATTGCAAAAGCTGTGGTTAAAAGCAAGGCCGCAATTAATTTTTTCATTGTGTTGTTCTTTATATAAATCTTATATCAGGATTTTCTGCCGACTCCTTCATCTCCCGTAAGGCTTCGCGTGCCAGTCCTTTCGCTTGCTTCCATTCTGCCAATGCAAAGAAATCATCGTCTGGTAATGTTTTATATTCTTTTTTATCAGCCAGCCAATCCAGATAATTGTTTAATCGTAAAATAGAGGCAATCGCCGGATTCGCTAAAAGGCAAGCCTCAACGATCTGAGGCATCAGTTCAAAAGCCTTCCAAAAGCCATCCATTATCTCAAACGGTTTATCTGTAAAATCCGGAAGATACTTTCCGTAATCAGCATCGTCCATGCAGAGCACTTTCAGTGAATTTACGAGTTACCCATAATATTGCTTAACATTCTCTTCCATAAAAAAGGTGCCCCGCCAAATCGTAAGGCGGGGCATATTAATTCTAACTGTTAAACAGTAACCAGGGTATTCGGCTCTACCGATACCTCTTTGCCATTCACTACTACTGTAAGTTCACGGTCGCCCTCCAGCGAGAAGTTGGTTTCGCCGGCGTGTACCGAAACTTTCAGCACTTGGTTGCGGAAGTTGATCTTAAACGAATAGCCCTCCCATTGCTGCGGGATGCGCGGCTCAAAATGAAGCATATCATCCTTTACCCTCATTCCGCCAAAACCTTCAACAATGCTCATCCATGTTCCGGCCATACTGGTAATGTGCAAACCTTCTTCCACCTCTTTGTTATAGTCATCAAGGTCAAGGCGTGAAGTGCGCAGGTAGAATGTGTATGCCTGTTCCATCCTTCCAAGTACTGCCGCCTGTATAGAGTGTACGCACGGCGAAAGTGAGGACTCATGCACTGTAAGCGGCTCGTAGAATTCAAAATGCTTTTCAAGCTGTTCTCTTGAAAAATGGTCTTCAAAGAAATAGAAGCCCTGAAGCACGTCGGCCTGCTTGATGTAGCATGAGCGAAGAATCCTGTCCCACGACCATTTCTGGTTGATAGGCCTTTGGCTGCGGTCAAGCTGCGCTACAGGTATAAGCTCTTTATCCAGGAAACCGTCCTGCTGCAGGTATACGTCAAACTCCCTGCTGTACGGGAAGTACATGTTGTCTGACACTTCTTTCCATGCTTTGACTTCTTCGGCATCAAGGCTGGCAAACGCCATGATGCGGCTATAATCGGCCGGATATTCTTCTTTCACCCTTGCTATCTGCTCGGCGGCGTAGTCAATACACCACTTGGCGATGTAGTTGGTATAGAAGTTATTGTTTACGTTGTTCTCATATTCGTTTGGCCCCGTTACACCCAGGATGACATACTTATCACGGTACGCCGAAAAAGTCGCCCTCTGGTGCCAGAACCTCGCGATACCTATAAGCACTTCCAAACCTTTCTCGGGAATGTAGCTGTAATCTCCCGTAAAGCGGTAGTAGTTATAGATTGCAAAGGCAATTGCGCCGTTGCGGTGTATTTCTTCAAAGGTTATCTCCCACTCATTGTGGCACTCTTCGCCGTTCATGGTTACCATTGGGTACAATGCTGCTCCGTTCTTAAAGCCGAGCTTCGCCGCATTCTCGATGGCCTTGCCTAACTGGTTATGCCTATAGGTAAGCAGGTTGCGTGCTACCTGTTGGTCTTTGGTCGCCATGTAGAACGGAATGCAGTAGGCCTCAGTATCCCAGTAAGTGCTTCCGCCATATTTTTCGCCGGTAAATCCTTTCGGGCCGATGTTAAGCCTTGGGTCTTTGCCAAGATACGTCTGGTTCAGCTGGAAGATATTGAAGCGGATGCCCTGCTGTGCTTTCACATCGCCTTCAATCGTAATGTCGGCCATTTCCCAGATGCCTGCCCACGCTTTTTTCTGCTCTTCAAAAAGTGCGTCGTAACCCATGGCCCTGGCTCCCGAGATCACGTTGCGGGCTGCCTCGATTAGCTTATCTTCAGCATGGTTCAGCGATACGGTATAACCGCCAAATTTGGTAATTCCGGCGGCCTGTCCGGCTGCAGCCTGAATGGTATACGTAAATTGTATCTTATCGGAAGATGCTTCCACGCTTTCGGTTTCCGCATGTTGGTCTATTCCGCCTAACATAATGCTGTTGTGCATAAATGCCGCCACCTTAAAATGTGTTTTAAAAGTGCGCGCCACTACAAAGGCTTCGTTGCCGGAATGCTGCACATCCATCGGCTCCCAGAATTTTTCTTCCCAGTTGGCATCTTCATTCTTTACACCTGCATCAAGATACGGACGGAATACAATAGCTGCATCCTGGTTTAGCGGCGTAATTTCATATTTAATCGCCCCAAGCTCATCCGCCACAAGCGAAAGGAAACGGCGCACATTTACCGAAACGGCCGTTCCATTGTGCAGCACTGCTTCAAAAGAACGGTTGTACCACCCCTCTTTCATATTAAGCTCACGCCTGAAATTCTTTACCTCACGGCATTGGGCAAGGTCAAGGTTTTCGCCGTTTATCGTTACATCAATGCCTATCCAGTTGGGTGCATTAAGTACTTTGGCGAAATATTCGGGGTACCCGTTCTTCCACCAGCCCACTTTGGTTTTGTCGGGGTAGTAAATGCCCGCAATGTAACTTCCCTGAAATGTATGACCGGAATAGCTTTCCTCAAAATTGGCACGCTGCCCCATGGCGCCGTTACCAATACTAAAGAGGCTCTCTGACGATTTTACCCTTTCCGCATCAAACCCTTCTTCTATGATCGACCAATTATCCGGTACTATATAATCCTGGTTCATCTTAATTATTGACTAAAGTTTCTAAAAATGTAGTATCTATTTCTGTAAAGTCCCTGAAGTTGTATTTTGCTTCATTTAGTATCTGCGCGTCGCCTATGCCTATGCTCACCATACCGGCAATGTTCGCTGCCTGTATGCCGGCAACCGAATCTTCGAATACGATGGCGCCTTCCGCAGGTTTGCCCAATAGTTGCGCCGCCCTTAGGAATACCTCGGGATCGGGCTTGGCATTAGAGACGTCGTTGCCGTCTACAATGGCGTCGAAGTATTCCAGTATGCCCACCTTTTCAAGTATCGGCCTCGCATTTTTGCTTGCTGAGCCAAGCGCTACCAGCTGGTTGTTGTCTTTCAGGTACTGTAGCACCGGCACAACGCCTTCCAGTATTTCATCTTCCTTCATATTGATAATGTAGGAAAGGTAATCTTCATTTTTTTCAATAAGCCAGCGGTCTTTATCTTCCTGCGTGGCGCTTACGTTGCCCAGCCCAAGAATAATGTCGAGGGAGCGTATGCGGCTCACTCCTTTTAGCTGCTCATTGTGTTCGTGTGTAAAATCGATGCCCAGACGGCCTGCTATCTTCTGCCATGCCAGGAAATGGTATTTGGCCGTATCTACGATAACGCCGTCGAGATCGAATATAAATGCTTTCTGATTCATTAATTTTTTGAATTGAGTTCAATTTTGGCCCGGTCGTTTACCGCAAGCGACATAATACCCGCCAATGCCATAGATACCCCCCCTATCAATAATGCGTAGATGGGTTCATTGTTAAAGAAATACGATACAAGGAAACCAAGTATCGATGCTGCTACAAGCTGCGGAATAACAATAAAGAAGTTGAATACCCCCATATAGTATCCCATTTTAGACGCCGGGAGCGCACCCGAAAGCATGGCATATGGTATCGAAAGGATACTCGCCCATGCAATACCCACGCCTATCATCGAGATATCATACATATAAAACGTAAAATGGTACTTTGATGAAGCATCGCCGATGGTAAATAGGTCATCGTTAAAAATGCCCCAGTTGCCCAGGTAATAAATAGATGCCAGGCCTAAGCCCCCTGCAATAAGTGCGAGGAAGTGTGTAAACTTACGGCTTGTCTTACGCGCAATGACCGGAAGCAGGAATGCTGCAATGGCTGCAACCAGGTTATAATTGGCAAACATCTCGCCTACCAAATTGGCACCTGTATTATAAGCTTCAGATGTTGTATCTGTCGTTTTAAAAATATGCTCGGTAACTGCTCCTGTAGTATAAATCCACATCGAGAAAAGTGCGAACCACGAAAAGAACTGCACCCAGGCCAGCTGCTTCATCACTTTTGGCATGAACTGGAAATCGTTCATGATGGTGATAAACCCATTGCGGTAGCTTCCGCCTCTTTGCATCAGCCCCGAAAAAATAAGCGCAAGCCCCCCCAACCCGATTAATCCGAGTGAAAGCACATACAAGTCCTTCTTTAGGTCGAACGAATATATAATATAGGAAAAAGCAAGCCCGATAGCAAACGCGATGATGCCCATGGTAAGGTGCTTTTTACCATTTGCCAGGAACCAGGAATGCGGAAGCTCTTCCTTCTGGTACTTTTCAGCTTCGTGCTTCTCAAAAGCCTCAAGCTCTTCGGGCGAATATTCTTTGGTGGTAAATATTGTCCAGAGCACCGAGATTATGAATGCAGCACCGCCAATGTAGAACGAATACTTTACCGAATCCGGTATCACGCCCTGTGGCGCGGTATTGGCCACATCAAAATGCGTAAGGATGTTTGGCAGCTTAGAAGCCACGTAAGCACCCAGGCCAATGAAAAAGCTCTGCATGGCAAAGCCTGCCGTACGCTGCCTGTCCGGAAGCAAATCACCCACAAAAGCACGAAACGGCTCCATCGAAATGTTGATGGAAGCATCGAGTATCCAGAGCATACCGGCGGCAAACCAAAGTACCGGCGAGTTCGGCATGATGAAAAGTGCTATAGAAGCGAGCAATGCCCCGGCAAGGAAATAAGGCTTCCTGCGGCCGAGCTTTGTCCAGGTCCTGTCACTGAAATACCCAATGATGGGCTGCACGATAAGGCCTGTAAGAGGCGCTGCCACCCAAAGGGCGGGGATATCGTCTATTTCGGCGCCAAGTGTCTGGAAGATCCTGCTCACGTTGGCATTCTGGAGGGCAAAACCCATCTGGATTCCAAGGAAACCGAAACTCATGTTCCATATTTCCCAGAAACCTAATTTACGCTTTTCCATTATCGTAATTTATATGTAAATACTACGATAAGCGCATTACTGCTTATCAAAAACTTATTGGGCGAAGTGAAGTTATAAGCTTTGATAATCAGGACAAATATAAAATATTTTTGACGCGAAAGATTTTTTACCGCAAAAAAAATTCCGACTATATGGCCGGAATCTAATTTGTAACAATCTGTATTTTAAAGCGGTAACAAAAACTACAACGTTGCCGTAGATTCCCGTTCCACCAAATGGGTTTCTATGAGTTCGGTAGTATATTGTTCATTTTCCTCCTCCATTTCCAGCCTGTCTATCAGCAGCTGAGCGGCCCTTCCCCCCATTTTTATTCCGTTCTGGCTTACTGTGGTAATACTCGGCGTACTGTATTGCGAGATAATTCCGTCGGTAAACCCAATAACGGAAAGTTCTTCGGGTACCTTAATTCCCATTTTGGTAGCCAGCTTGATGCTGGTAACAGCAAACAGTTCGTTTACAGCAAATATGGCATCCGGCTTTTGTTCCTTCAGCAGGGCTTCTATCTTGCTCGCGCAGTTCTCTATATCTTCTATCTTTACAATAAGGTTTTCATCTACCTTTATATCATGGTCAAACATCGCATTGGTATAGCCATCGGTACGCAATTTGCCCACGCTCACATAATCCACTGTGGTAACAAGCGCTATTTTCTTAAAATCACCTTTAATCAGGTAATCGACAGCTTCGTAGGCAGCAAGCTGGTCGTCTATAATTACCTTATCGCAAAGCACATCATTGGTCACACGGTCAAACATTACTACCGGCATCCCCTGGTTGATCACCTCTACAATATGGTGAAAGTCTTTTTTGAGCTGCGTTTCTTTAGATAATGACATCACAAACCCATCGATACTGCCGTTGGCAAGCATTTCCATGTTGATTACCTCCTTGTCAAACGACTCGTCGCTAAGGCACACAATTACGCTGTAGCCATTTTCATTGGCCACCTGCTCGATTCCGCTGATCACAGTAGCAAAAAAGTGATGTACGATCTCAGGGATAATGATCCCGATAGTCTTGGTTTTCTTATTCTTAAGACTAAGAGCGATATTATTAGGCTTGTAATTATACAGCTTGGCAAATGCCTGTACTTTCTGGCGGGTATCTTCGCTTATTTCGGGGCTGTTGCGCAAGGATTTTGAAACTGTTGAAATCGACACGTCCAGCTCTTTAGCAATTTGCTTCAGGGTTATTTTTCGCTTCATTAATATTACGTTAATGTGAATTGAAAATAAAGGTAGTTTTAAAATTTATTATTAGCAATTATCTTACTGAATTTCTGAAAATTGGAAAAAGTTTTCAACACGCAAACGTTTTCGGCACGTACCCACAACTAAAACGTTTTTTTATGTGGGTTATTTACATAATTTTAACATTCGAAGTGATTTTATAAGCTCTTAAAAAGCAAAATTAACCTAAACAACTTGTATGAAAACTATGTATCAAAAATTACTCTTTTTGTTACTGATGTTGCCCTTTAGCATGCTCGCACAGAGCACTGTAACGGGCAATGTTCGTGATAATGCCACCGGCGAGCCCTTGCCCGGTGTAAATGTAATTGTGGAAGGCACCACAAATGGTACGGCTACCGACATGGACGGTAACTATACCTTATCAAACGTGAAGCAGGGCGACCGCCTTGTTTTTTCGTTTATCGGATATGCCTCCCAGACTGCTGAATACAAAGGAAGCGCTCTTAACATAGGCCTTTCTGAAGATGCGCAGCAACTTGGCGAAGTAGTGGTTATTGGTTACGGAAGCGTTAAAAAAAGCGACGCAACCGGATCTGTAGCTACAGTTACTTCCCGTGATTTTAACCGTGGCGCCAACGTAACGGCAGAAAACCTTATCCAGGGCCGTGTTGCGGGTGTTACCCTTAACCAGACGGGGCAGCCCGGATCGGGCGCGACCATCAGGATTCGCGGTGGTGCATCACTGAGCGCATCAAATGACCCGCTTATTGTAATAGACGGTCTTCCGCTTACAAACAGCAATGCGGGCGGTGCGTCATCTATACTCGCCTCTATCAACCCGAATGACATTGAGTCTTTCAACATCCTGAAAGATGCTTCTGCTACCGCTATTTACGGTTCGCGCGCGTCTAACGGTGTGATTATTATCACCACTAAAAAAGGTGGTAAGGAACTTGCGGTAGACTATAACTTCCAGTACGGCTCCGGTAAAGCAGCAAGTAAGGTAAACGTGTTCAGCGCCGACGAGTTCCGCGCGCAGACTGCACTTCACAATCCATCAGGCGTTGCCTTATTGGGTACGGCCAATACCGACTGGCAGGATGAAATTTACAGAAGGACAGACCTAGTAGATAATAATGTGAACATCCGCGGCAGCCTATTTAAAACCATACCTACCCGTTTATCCGTAGGTAATACGTACCAGGAAGGTTTGAGGCTGACTAACAGCTTCAACAGGACTACAACATCACTTGCCATGAACCCGTCATTTTTTGACAATCACCTGAAAATCAATTTCAATGGTAATTACAGCCACGAAAGGAACAGGTTTGCAGGAGCACAGGAAGGTGCAGCGATTCGCTTTGACCCGACTCAACCTGTATATGATGCCAATTCTCCATACGGTGGATTTTTTGAATATTACAACCATACTACCGGAACACTTATTGGTAACGTAGCCCGCAATCCTGTAGCAGCATTGCTGCAGCGGAGGGATATATCTTCAGGAAACCGTGTTTATGGTAACTTCCAGGTAGACTATGCATTTCATTTCCTCCCTGAACTTAGGGCCGTATTAAATGTTGGCTTTGACCAGTCTAAATTTGACGGCAGCAATACGGCTGCTGCCAATGCTGCAACAAGTTTTGTACAAAACGACGTTCCTCAGGGAAGCAATACACAATATTGGAGTTACAGGAAAAACAAACTGTTTGACGGATACCTTGTGTATAAAAATACCTTTGGCAAATTTGATTTTGACCTGACCGGAGGTTATTCATACCAAAAATTTGACGCCAATAACTTTACTACGGGCGACTTGTTTAACCCTAACCGTGTTCAGGATATTGATACCGCTTATGACATCACACTTCTCGCTTATTTTGGGAGGGCTAATTTTTCATGGGATAACAAATACCTCCTCACGCTTTCGGGCAGGAATGACTACACATCGCGTGTACGCCAGCACAACGGATTCTTTCCCGGGGCGGCTTTTGCATGGAAGATAAAAGAGGAGTCGTTCCTTAAAGATTCTAAAACACTTAGCGACCTGAAACTACGACTTAGCTACGGTGTTACCGGACAGCAGGATTTACTCAACGCGGGTAATATTTACCTTCAGACAACAGCTCTGGGAAGTAACGTTTCCCAATATTATTTAGGCAATACGCCAATAACTATCGGATTGCCGCAATTCTTCAATTTCGACATTGCATGGGAAAAGACAGCGCAGTATGATGCGGGTATTGATTACGGTTTCCTAAACAACAGGCTTACAGGAGTAGTTGATGTATTCTATAAAGAATCCCGCGACCTTGTGACTTACGGACCGGTAGCCGACGGTAGTAACTTTGGTAACCAGGGTTTCCAGAACGTAGGTAAATTTACTACCAAGGGTATCGAATTCTCGGTTAATGCAAAAGTTATCGATAGCGAAGACATGAACTGGAATGTAAATTTCAATGCTACGCACTATCAAAGAAAAGTGACCGAACTACTTAATCATAGTGATATTGCCCAAGGCGACGTAGATGGTGGTACAGGGGTTAAAGGCCAGATATTCAGCGAGGGCTGGAACCCTTCTTCATTCTATGTATATAAGCAATTGTATAATGCTAACGGTGCGCCGGTAGAGGGTGCATATGCCGACCTTAACGGTGATGGTGTGATCAACGGCAACGACCGTTACATCTTCAGGAATGCTGACCCTAAAGTAACTATGGGCTTCGCCTCAAACTTCAACTGGAAAGGCTTCGATTTTTACTTCAACCTTAGGGCAAGTATAGGAAACAGGTTGCTTAACAACGTAAACGCCAACCTGGCACAATATAACAGGCTACAGGATCAGGCGGTTCTGGGCAATATCCCAACAGCTGTTACTGATTCAGGCTTTACTACCCCGACACAGGAATTGCTTTTGAGCGACTATTTTATTGAAGATGCATCGTTCCTGAGAATGGATAACATTACGCTTGGCTATACCTTTAAGAAATGGTTGAGCGAAAAAGGCTCTGTTCGTTTCTACACCGGGATGCAGAACGTGTTTGTGGTAACCAACTACAGTGGCCTGGACCCTGAAGTAACCGGCGGTATCGACAAAACTATTTATCCAAGGCCAAGGACTTTCCTTGTTGGAGCCAACTTTAAATTCTAAAAAAATTGATGATGAAAAAGTATATACGTATAATGTATTTTATGGGAGCAGCCCTGATGCTGAACTCATGTGAGAAAGATCTCGATGTGCTTCCTGAAGATGATGATATCCTGCTTACCGAGAATTTCTTTAACACACCGGGAGCCTACCGGCAGGCAATGGCAGGTGTGTATTCTAACCTTGCGCTTCCCGGCGCAACAGATGCCGTGACAAGTAGTATCCAGGGTGTAGACCCGGGCACCAGCCAGTACGGGCGATGCCTTTGGTACCTGCAGTGCCTTTCTACTGAAGAGGCGGTTTGGAGTTACGAGGCTGACCCTGGTGTACGCGAGATACAGCGTGGTATCTGGACAGCGGGCAACCCCCTTTTCCAGGGAATGTTCAGCCGTGCGATGTATGAGGTTTCACTTGCTAATGAATTCCTGAGGCAGTCTGCGCCGGAAAAACTGGCCGGAAGGAACGTTTCTTCTGCCGACCTTGCCGAAATGCCATACTACAGGGCAGAAGCAAGGGTGCTTAGGGCACTTGCTTATTACCACCTGATGGATACTTTCGGAAAGGCAGCCTTTGTTACAGAAAACGACCCGGTAAGCACTTCATTTAAACCGCAGCAATATGAAAGGGCTCAGCTTTTTAACTTTATAAAAACCGAGCTTGAAGCAGTGATGGATCAGCTTAAGCCGGCCCGCACAAATGAGTTTGGACGTGTTGACAAGGCTGTAGCACAGATGATCCTGGCAAAAATCTATCTTAATGCAGAAGTTTACATCGGCCAGAACATGTATAATGATTGCCGCCTGCTTTGCGAAAACATCATTGCATCAGGTTATTCCCTTGCCAACAACTACCTGAACAACTTCAACGCTGATAACAGTACAAACGAAGCCGCTCAGAAAGAAATCATTTTCGCACTTCAGGCAAACGGAAATGTAACTCAGGCTTATGGGCCAACAACCGTTATGATCAATGGAGAAGTAGGTTCTGTAGAGCAGAATGGGGCTTCTCTTGGTGTAGGTGCCTCTGGATGGGGCGGTGCACTTCGCGTTCGCAGCCAGTTCTCTCAAAAATTTGAGGATAGTGCATTTGACATGGATGCGAGGAATACTATCCTTTCTCAGGCAAGGCCAATTCGGGTTACAGATATTGCAGACAAAGCAACTGGTTACATCGTAACTAAGTATTCTAACAGGTCTTCTACCGGTGTTGCAGGCGCTAACTCTACTTTTGTAGATACTGACTTCCCGCTATTCCGCCTGGCAGACGTTTACCTGATGTATGCAGAGTGTGTACTTAGAGGCGGTGGTGGCACCAATGCGTTGGCACTACAGTACGTAAACGCGCTTAGGACACGTGCTAACAACGGCAGTACAGCCCACAACATTTCGGGGTCTGACCTTACGCTGAACTTCATCCTTGACGAAAGGGGCCGCGAGCTTTACTGGGAATCTCACAGAAGGCAGGACCTTATCCGTTTTGGCAAATTTACCGGAGGAAGCTACAATTGGGACTGGAAAGGCAACGCCCCTGCGGGTATCGCGCTACCGGAACACATGAAAGTGTACCCGCTTCCTACAAACTCACTTGCGTCTAACCCTAACCTGACGCAAAACACAGGTTACTAAAAAAAATTGTTCAATCATAACTTTACTTAAAATGAAAAATATATTCAAAACTGTTATTGCTGCTGCCCTTATCACCGGGCTTGCAACATCGTGCGACGAAGACCAGAACCTTATGGTGGTATCGCCGGAAGCTACCTTTAGCATACTTACGCCTCAATCGGGCGAATCGGTAGAGCTTAACCCTGCTACACCAAATAACCCGGGCCTTGTTCTTGCCTGGGAAGATGCAGACTACACCTCGCCTACGGCAGTTACCTATACGGTAGAGGTTGCTGCAAACAACACCAACTTTGCTGAGCCTGTAGCTGTAGCTTCTACATCTAATACTTTTATCACTGTATCTTCTGCAACGCTAAACGATGCGGCACTTGATATTCACTTAGCGCCATTTGTACAAAGTGGAATGGATGTAAGGATCAAGGCTACTGTAGGTAACCCTGCCACAATGGAAACGTATTCTAATGTAATCACTTACCTTGTAACTCCGTTCTCTAACGAACTTCCTAAGCTTGCTGTACCGGGCAACCACCAGGGCTGGAATCCTGCCGCAACAGATGTGCCTGTACTGGCTTCTGCCGGATTCGGACAAACTAACTACGAAGGATATGTTTGGCTTGATGGCGAATATAAGTTCCTTATGCCGGATGCTACAGGCGCATTTGCATGGGGCAATACAGACTACGGCGATAACGGATCTTTCTCTGGCGTACTTGCCGAGCAGGGTGAAGTAAACGCTATAGCTCCTGTTGCCGGCTACTACCTGGTAAGGGCTAACACAGGCCTCCTTACTTATAGCGCACAGCTTACCAACTGGGGTATCATTGGTTCTGCAACTCCTGACGGATGGAACTCTGACCAGAATATGACATATGATCCTGCAACCAAAAAATGGACCATTACTCTTAACCTTGTAGGCGGACAGGAAATTAAGTTCAGGGCAAACGATGACTGGGGACTAAACTACGGTGACGATGGAGCTGACGGAAGCCTTAACGAAGGCGGAGCCAACATTCCGGTGGCTACTTCAGGTAACTACACTGTTACACTTGATCTTAGCACACCGCGCGCTTACACTTACAGCTTACAGCTAAACTAATTAACAAAAACAAAAGGGCTGCTTGTCAGCCCTTTTGTTGCTTTTACTAAATACTATGAAAAGAATTACATTATTATTTCTGCTGATGGTTAGCATGGCCGGTTTCGGGCAGCTTTCTACAACGCCTTCACCGGCAATTGCAGAGGGGCCTGTTACTGTGCTGTTCAACAAGACGGGCACGCCGCTGGCAAGCTACACCGGCACCATTTATGCCCACATCGGCCTTACCGTAAACGGTACCGACTGGCAGTACGTAAAAGGCAGCTGGGGCAATAATACCACCCAACCCGCGATGACGCTGGTATCGGGAACCACCTATAAGCTGGATATCACTCCGGATCTTTACACTTATTTTGGCGTTCCGGCAGGGAGCACCATCACAAAAATATGCGTGGTATTTCGCGCAGCAACCGGAAGCCCACAGAGTTCTGACCTATTTGCCAATGTTGGCGCCTTTCAGGTCACGCTTTCGGCACCCGTACAAAACAGCGTGACGGTAGTGTCACAAGGAGGCAGCCTTGCAATTTCTGCAAGCAATACTGGCGGTAATGCCTCTTATCAACTAATTGCCAATGGTACCGCTCTCAACTCGGTATCAAGCGCAACTTCCTATTCTTTTTCGCACAACAACATCACATCCAACCAAAATTACAGTTTGGTTGTAACTCAGGGCACGCAGACCATTACCAAAAACTTTTCGGTAATTGCGGCGCCTATCGTTATCAGCGCAGCAATGCCATCGGGACTTGAAGACGGTATTAACTATAATTCGTCCGACGCTACAAAAGCAACCCTTGTGCTTGATGCACCCGGAAAAGATTTTGTATACGTTGCAGGCAGTTTCAATAACTGGACTCCGGGATCTGACTACGCAATGCGCAAAGACCCTTCGACAGGTAAATTTTATCTTGAGCTGACCGGCCTCACTCCGGGAACACAATATTCGTATCAATACTGGGTAGTAGACCAGACACCGCTTACAGGTTCGTCTATGGTAGTAAAAACGGCTGACCCCTACTCTACCCTTGTGCTTTCACCATACGATGACCCCTATATTCCAGCCTCTAAATATCCTAACCTCCCGGCTTACCCGGCAGGGCAGGAACGCGAAGTAACCGTACTTCAAACAGGCCAGACACCTTACAACTGGCAGGTAACCAATTTCGAAAAGCCCAAAAAAGAAGACCTTATTATATACGAGGCACTTGTACGGGATTTTGATTCGGACAGGAGCTACCAGGACCTTATCAATAAAATCGATTACTTTAAGAACCTTAAGATAAACGCTATCGAGCTGATGCCGGTAATGGAATTTGAGGGTAACGAAAGCTGGGGTTACAATACGTCGTTCCACATGGCGAACGACAAATTCTACGGCCCGGCCAACAAACTGAAAGAGCTTATCGACCTTTGCCACCAGAACGGCATTGCAGTGATCCTTGATGTGGCGCTGAACCACGCCTTTGGGCGCAACCCAATGGTGCGGATGTGGATGAACGACCCGGACGGCGATGGTTTTGGCGATCCTACCACCGAGAACCCGTATTTTAATACAGTGGCAAAACATGCATACAGCGTTGGCTCTGACTTCAACCACTCGTCTGCCCGTACTAAGTACTACGTAAAAAGGGTAATAAAGCAATGGATACAGGAATACCATATCGATGGTTTCCGCTGGGACCTTACCAAAGGCTTTACACAGGCGTGTACGGCAAGCAACGAAAGCTGTACCAATGCCTATCAGCAGGACCGCGTGGATATCCTGAAAGACTACGCAGATTATTCATGGACAGTAGACCCTACGCACTACACGATTTTTGAGCACCTTGGCATTGATTCTGAAGAGCAGCAGTGGGCCAACTTTAAAGTAGCCGAAGGTAAAGGTGTAATGCTTTGGGGTAACCTGAACTACGCTTACAACCAGCTGACGATGGGCTTTAGTACCGACGCCAACATCAATCGTGTAGGTAGCGACAGCCGCGGGTTTACCGGAAAGCGCCTTGTTGGTTATGCAGAAAGCCATGATGAAGAGCGTATCATGTACAAAAACCTTACTTACGGAAGCAATGTAAACTCTTCGCACAATGTGCGTACACTACCTGTTGCGCTAACCCGTATGTCTACACTCGGCGCAACGCTTATCCCGGTACCGGGCCCTAAAATGATATGGCATTTCGGCGACCTTGGGTGGGACAAATCGATCTATACCTGCAATAACGGTACAGTAAATACCAATACCGATGCTACCAGTGGGGACTGCAAGCTTGATACCAAGCCGCAACCGCAGTGGACAGAAAGCTGGCTTACCAATGTAGCCCGCAAAAAGGTGTACGATGACTGGGCAAAAATGATCCAGCTTAAGATACAGCAACCCGTTTTTGAAGGTAGTTATTCTATCAATCCGTCTTCAGGCAATTCGCTTACACAGAAGATATACATCTGGAATGACGCCCTCACGACAGACCAGCTGAAGAATGTGGTGATACTGGCCAACTTCAACATTGGCAGCGCGAACATCACGCCGTCGTTCCCATTTGCCGGAACGTGGTATAACCTCATGGACGGTTCTACAATAAATGTGACCGATGTAAATGCGAACATTGCAGTACCGGCAGGCGAATTCCGTATGTATGGCAACCAGCCAGCTGCGCTGAGCACTACAGAGCAAACGATGGAAACCATTGCGCTTTACCCTAACCCTGCTACAGATGTGTTTACCTTAAATACAGCCGTAGCTAAGGTTGAAGTGTACAGCATCACCGGCCAGCTTGTAAAAACGTTCGGCGCTAACGCATCGTATAATGTATATAACGTAAGCGGACTGAGCAAAGGCGTTTACCTTGTAAAACTGACAGACAACAGCAACCGTCAGAAAACGGTTAAGCTTATCAAAGAATAGTTTTTGAGTTAGTTTATGTTAAGTTAGAAAAGGCCTCCCGTAACGGAGGCCTTTTGTTATTTTAATCTTAAACCATCCACTCAAAAAATCCGCATGCGCTAATTTTATAGGTATCGAATTAAATACAATGAAAAAGATATTTTTGATTATAGCCTGCGCGTTGCTGTTTACCATGTGCAAAGCAAAAAAAGAAGCCGTGGCTTCGGCGCCAGCCGCTAAAGAATCCAACACCATACAATACAGGGATGACTTCAGGTCAGTGACACCTGCCAAGAAAGCCGCGATCCTGAAGAGCATGGACGCTACGGGAGCGAATTTCTCGGTATTAATTTTCACGCAAGGCTACATTGGCGAAAAAATGGTGGTATCCAACAGCAAAAAGCTGCTTTACGGCGGCTACCTGATAAGCAACAAAAAAACAGGAATTGCCGACAAGCTACGTATAGACAACACGCTTGACACCAGAATATACGATAGCTCTGATAAAAAAGAATTGATCATTGATGCCGGCGAAGCAAAAAAACATAAATTCATTTATGTAAAGAAAGCACAGGGCAAAGACTATCCCTTCACCGTTACGTACAGCAATACGCTTCGCCCTTTAGAATAACCTATTCAAGATCTCCATCTACATACTTCCCATATTCGGGGCGGGCGATGGTATCAAATTCTGTTGCCAGGTGATGAAGCCCTTTGCGCAGTTCTTCGCCGTGCATGTAAGCGCCGTGCCCCGAAACCACATGCTCCGGCTGAAGCTCATCGAGTATTTTTACCGAGGCGCGAGCCGCTTCCCAATCGGTTGTAAGGTAGCGTGGCGGCCCGTAAACCTCCTCCTTTTGAACGAGCACCTTATAGAGCGAGCTCTGCTTTACAGTAACAAATGCGTCGCCGGCAATCAGGAATCTGTCCTGCTCACGAAACAGCGATATATGTCCGGGTGAGTGCCCCGGGGTATGCAGCCACTTCCATCCCGGCATTTCCGGAACAGTGCCATCGGCGGGCAGCGGCTGCAGTACGGGAGTAATGTCTATGGGCTCATGCGGATATAGAAACGATACCTTGGCCAGCAAGCCGCCGCCCTCTACTAATGGGTCGGGTTTGGGGTAAGCGCGTTGCCCTATAAGAAACGGGAACTCCATCACGTGCGCATATACAGTCGGGTTATCCCATTCGTTGAGTAAATGCACGATAGAACCCACATGGTCAAAGTGCCCATGGGTAAGGATAATGGCCTCAGGACGTGTACCCTTTCCGTAACGGGCTTCGGCTGCTTTTATGATGTCTTCTCCCGAGCCGGGCATGCCTGCATCAATAAGCACCCATTTGCCTGAGGCAGGTGCGCCAAAAAATATAAGGTTTACAATCTGGTCGGTGTAGTAATAAACATCGGGTGCCACCTCAATACCCTTTCCTGAAGCGATAGAGGTCATGGGTATAATGTGGCTGTCCTTGCTTTGATGCATCTGGGTTTCCTCTTTCATAGCTGCCTGGTTTTATGAAACCAAGATAACCGTGAAAAGAAATACAATTGTTACATGATTTTACCCGGGTGTTGCATCTCCGGAAAAACGCTCCGGATAGAAAAAACGCATCTCGCGTTCCAGCTTTACCCACAGAAAATCATAGGCGATTTCTTCCGAAGGGTAAATAATGCGGTCATGCTCATTGCCTTTCTCGTCCAAATAGAAACCCTCCCATACCCCGTTGCTTTCTGAAAGAATGAATGCGTCGGGCTTTAGTCCTTCATTCAGAGAAAACAGGCTTGGCGGCACATTGTAAGTTTGCAGTTTTGCAAGCAGTTCATTTCTTGTCATCCGTATTTGCTTTATAGTCCTGTTGCCACTTGAAGCGTTTCAATATATATTGGCAGGCCTCATCTTCGGTATAAAATTTCGCATTGACGTGTAGTTCGCCTCGCTCAATGTAATATACTTCATATACCAACGTATATTTACCCTTCATAATCCTGAGGGCGACTTTGTCACGATCGTCTGTAGAGCCATACAATCCGTGAAGATAATAATCAGATTCCGGGATGCCAGCGCTTTAAGTTCAAGGTCGAGTTCGCTGATGGTCATAAACCTATATTTAAATGTAAAGGTATGCTTCCTTTCTGAGAAGATTCGCCTTGATAAACAACTTTTATATTGTAGTGCATTATGCTGCTTATCCACCTTAACGGCAGCAGACTAAAACTTTTTGTTTACTGTTTGATTTTCCAATAAATAGTTTTACTTTTGCACTCCCTTTATTGGGGATGGAATGTTTAATTAAAATAATTTATTGTGAACACATTAAGCTACAAGACAGTTTCGGCTAACAAGGCTACTGCTCAGAAAGAGTGGATCGTTGTTGATGCTGAAGGTCATAACTTAGGTCGTTTTGCCTCAAAAGTGGCGATGCTTTTAAGGGGTAAATACAAGCCAAGTTACACACCGCACGTAGACTGTGGCGATAACGTGATCGTTATCAACGCAGACAAAATCAACCTAACAGGTAACAAGCTGGATGACAAGACTTACATCCGCCACACAGGTTACCCGGGAGGCCAAAGGACGCTTACCGCAAGGAACATCCAGGCAAAAAACCCTGCTATCCTTGTAGAGAAAGCTGTAAAAGGAATGCTACCTAAGAACAAACTTGGGGCTCAGCTATTCCGCAACCTGAATGTATATGTAGGACCTGACCACAAGCACGAGGCTCAGACTCCTAAAACCGTTAACTTAAACGATCTGAAGTAATGGCAACTATCCACAAAATCGGCAGGAGGAAAACTGCTGTTGCCCGTGTTTACCTGACAGAAGGTTCAGGAAAGATCACGGTAAACAAAAAAGACCTTGAAACCTATTTCCCTACAGCTACACTACAGTACAAAGTGCGCCAGCCGCTTGCTATGACAAACAGCGTGGAAAACTTTGATGTAAAAGTAAATGTATACGGAGGCGGTATCACCGGCCAGGCAGAAGCTGTACGTATGGCAATCGCTCGCGCTATGTGCGAAGTAGATGCAGAAAACCGCGGCATCCTTAAGCCTGAAGGACTATTGACAAGGGATCCCCGTATGGTTGAGCGTAAGAAATTCGGCCAGAAGAAAGCCCGTAAGAGATTCCAGTTCTCTAAGCGTTAATATTCTTCAATACCCCGAGCATGTCGAGGGGCGTTCATTTTTTATTATTGATTTTAAAAAACTCAGTTGTTGTTGTCCCGTTGAGGCGGGAGTTAGTTTAGCATCTAAATGGGCAGGGCCTTACCTTAAGCCACCTGTGCATTGCTTACTCAACAGAACGTAAACTATTACAAAAATGGCAAATAAAGTAGATGTAAAAGAATTACTGGAAGCAGGTGTTCACTTTGGGCACATGACCAGGAAATGGGACCCGAACATGGCCCCATATATATACATGGAGCGTAATGGCATACACATTATCAACCTGTATAAAACTGCAGCCAAAATAGAAGAGGCTAACGAAGCCCTTAAAAAAATTGCTGCATCAGGCAGGAAAATCCTTTTTGTTGCTACAAAAAAACAAGCTAAGGATATCGTAGCTGAAAAAGCTGCTGCTGCCAATATGCCGTACATCACCGAAAGGTGGCCGGGCGGTATGCTTACTAACTTCGTTACTATCCGTAAAGCCGTTAAGAAAATGGCTTCTATCGATAAGATGAAGAAAGACGGTACATTCAACACGCTTTCTAAGAAAGAGCGTCTTCAGGTTGACCGTCTGCGTGCTAAGCTTGAGAAAAACCTTGGTTCTATTGCCGATATGACAAGGCTTCCTGCCGCGCTTTTCGTAGTAGACATCAAAGCAGAACACATCGCAGTAAAAGAAGCTCAAAAATTAAACATTCCGGTTTTTGCAATGGTAGATACCAACTCTGACCCTCGCCAGGTAGACTACGTAATACCAGCTAACGATGATGCTTCAAAATCTATCGACAAAATTTTATCTCTGGTAACAGGTGCCGTTGTAGAAGGTCTTTCTGACCGTAAATCTGACAAAGAAGATGCTCAGGACCTTCCTGCAGCTGAAACTGTAAATGCAGAGGCTACAGCCACTACATCAGAAGAATAAAGTTAACATTACAGTAAAGCCGTTGTGCGTGGTGATGTTTACTTTTGTAACATTATCTGTATAACGGCTTTATAATTTTTAATACCCTTAAAAACAACAAATAAAATGGCAAATATTACTGCTGCAGACGTAAACAAGCTACGCCAGATTACAGGCGCAGGTATGATGGACTGCAAAAAAGCTCTTGTTGAGGCCGAAGGCGATTTTGACAAGGCAATCGAGATACTACGCAAAAAAGGCCAGAAAGTGGCTGCTAACAGGGCTGACCGCGAATCTAGCGAAGGTGCTGTAATTGCTGTGGTAAACGATGACAAAACATCTGGTGTGGTTATCTCGCTTAACTGCGAAACCGACTTCGTTGCAAAAAACGAGTCTTTCGTAAAGCTGGCTAACGACCTTGCTGCCCTTGCCCTTACTGCCAACACTAAAGAAGAACTTCTTGCTAAAGAATACAACGGCATCACTGTAGAAGAGAAACTTACAGAGCAAACAGGCGTTATCGGAGAGAAGATCGAGATCGGCTCTTTCGAAAGGCTTGATGGCGCTTTTGTTGGTTCATACATCCACGCCGGTAACCGTATCGCTACCCTTGTAAGCCTTTCAGGAAATGCCGAAGGCGCTGAAGAAGCTGCACGCAACGTCGCTATGCAGGCTGCTGCTATGGCTCCGCTTGCCCTTAACGAGCAAGGTGTAGATGCTGCGACTGTAGAAAAAGAAATCGAGATCGCAAAAGACCAGCTTCGCCAGGAAGGCAAGCCTGAAGCAATGCTTGATAACATTGCAAAAGGTAAGCTTGGCCGTTTCTTTAAAGACAACACCCTTATCAACCAGGACTACATTAAAGACAGCAAAATGAGCGTAAGCGAGTATGTTAAGTCTGTAGATTCTTCACTAACCGTAACAGGTTTCAAAAGGGTTGCGCTTGCTTAACTAACAGCGAAACACAATACTCAGACCCACTCCGAAAGGTGTGGGTTTTTTTTACGTCGATTTTACAGTACGAATGCGAATACACTATTTGCAAAAAATCGTACCTTACCCCTTCCAAAAACAACCGTTATGCAAACCGGCTACCTTGTTACCTACAAAACCCATATCAACGCTCCGGCGGCGAAAGTATGGGAAGGGCTTACCGACCCGAACATTGTAAAACAATATTTTTTTGGCTCCGACCAGCAAACCGACTGGCGTGAAGGAAGCCTTGTCTTTTGGAAAGGGGAATATGAAGGCCAGCCTTTTACTGATAAGGGTGAAGTGTTGCAGTATGAGCCGGTGCACCGTCTTTCCTATAGCTACCTAAGCAGCTTTAGCGGACTTGAAGACAAACCTGAAAACTATCTTGTGGTAACGTACGAGCTTTTTGAAGACAATGACGGCACGCGCCTGGAGATTACCCAATCGAATTACAACGAGGAAAAGGCGGCACATTGCGAAGAAAACTGGCGTATGGTGATTGACGGTTTAAAGAAGATTATTGAGTAAAAACATTATGCCCACTACCAAAAAACAGCTTATATACACCGTACTCTGTGGTATTTTTATCACCAATGCTGTGGTAGCCGAACTTATTGGCGGAAAGCTGATCAGCGTTTTCGGCGTGCCGATGAGTGTCGGCATACTGCCATGGCCGGTGGTATTTATCACTACCGACCTTATCAATGAATACTTTGGGGAGAAAGGTGTCCGCAGGCTTTCGTATATCACTGCGGGGCTTATCGCTTATTGTTTTTTTGTCTTACTGATAGCGCTCCGGATTCCGGCGGTTACCGGCATGGGCGTTCAGGACGGTGCTTTTTCATCGGTATTCGGGCAGGGCATGTGGATCATCGTTGGCAGTATAACTGCTTTCCTCGTATCGCAGCTTATTGATGTGACGTTGTTTCATTTTGTAAAGCGAAAAACCGGCCAGCGCATGATCTGGCTGCGAAGCACGGGCTCTACCGTGATATCACAGTTCTTTGATTCATTTATCGTACTGGGTATTGCGTTTTATGCCACAGGCCAAATGGATACCCAAACCTATATTGCTTCGGGCCTCACAGGCTACTGTGTAAAGCTCGTCATTGCAATAGTGCTTACCCCGCTAATCTACGTGGGCCACAGCCTCATTGGCAAACACATGCATGCCGACGTTGTAGAAGAAAACCACAATTAACCATGAAAGAAAAAGTACGCTGCGGATGGTGCAAAGGCGACCCGCTATACGAACGGTATCACGATGAAGAATGGGGCCGCCCTGTATATGACGATGAAACATTGTTTGAGTTTTTGCTGTTGGAAACCTTTCAGGCAGGGCTCAGTTGGATCACGATACTGCGCAAACGCGATAATTTTGCAGAAGCGTTTGACAACTTCGATTATAGGAAAATTGCCAATTATGATGACGGGAAAATTGAGGAACTGCTCCAAAATCCGGGCATCATACGCAACCGGCTTAAAATACTTGCGGCAGTGAGCAACGCGCGCGCTTTTATGGAAGTACAGCAGGAACACGGGAGCTTCAGCAATTATTTTTGGGGGTTTTCCGGTGGAAAACCCATCGTAAACAGCTTTACACAACTCAAGGAAGTACCCGCCACTACCCCTTTGTCTGACACTATCAGTGAAGACCTGAAGAAACGTGGTTTTAAGTTTGTAGGCTCCACAGTAATCTATGCACACATGCAGGCAACAGGAATGGTGAATGACCATATAACAAGCTGTTGGACAAGATTGTAAGAAATTTACGCGATAAATAATAAATTAACATATTATTAAAAATACCTATTAATAGGTATTTATTTGTTAACCAGTTTTAGTAGTTTTGTACGTTAACAAATTTTTAATAAAATTTATTATGAAAAAACTACTGGTAGTAGTTGCCGTGATGACGGCAGTATTCGCTAATGCGCAATCTTCTAAGCGCGAAGAGGGTATTAAATTCGGCCTGAAAGGCGGGCTTAACGTAGCCAATATGTATGGCGATGTTAAAGACAACACGTTCAGGACCAGCCTTCACATCGGGGTGGTTTCAGAGATCATCGTGAGTGACAACTTCTCTATCCAGCCGGAACTTCTCTTTTCAGGGCAAGGTTACTCTGATGAAGGTTTTGATGGCTACAGCAGGTACAAGCTTAACTACATTAACCTTCCTGTAATGATGAAGTACTACGTTGCCGACAGGTTGAGCATCGAAGCGGGCCCACAGGTTGGGTTTCTGGTTTCAGGGAAACATAAGACTAGCCAGACAAACGACAAAGTTGATGACCTTAACACAGTCGACTTCAGCGTATGTGCCGGCGCCGGTTACGAACTTAAATCGGGCGTTTTCTTTCAGCTGCGCTACAACCTTGGTATCACCAATGTTTACGAAGCAAAAAATCCGGTAGTCGAGTATTCTAATGGAGTATTCCAGGCTTCTGTAGGTATTTTATTTTAAAACCAACGGACCACCTGATAAACCAACCAACACCATCCACCACCATGAAAAAAGCAATTATCTTACCGTTATTTGTGCTGATTGGCCTTCAGGCCTTTGCACAGGCTCCTGAAGGGCAAATGAATGTAAAATACAGGAGAAGCTCGCTGTATACCCTTATGGTAGACAGTCCGGGACTCCCGTATGCTGAAGAGATCAAAAAAAACTTTAGCAATAGCCCGATACCAGACAAGTTTAACGACCATAATCTTGATGGAAGGGTATTGAATCCGGGCGATATTAACCTCGAAGCGAATACTGCAGGTACGCAGCCTGTAAATGTAAGCATCGATGATCCAAGGTTAAACGACATTGCCAAGCAACTGGTATCGAAGTGGTTCAACCGCTCTGCAAAAGGAGGCTTCAATATGGAGTTGATAAAACAGCGTGGCAGCTATGATGCTTCAGCTATGGATGTTGCAACGGCCAAGGCAAGTAAGCGCGGACTGGACATGCTTGCCGATGCCGGAGAGGAGCTTATCGGAAAGACTTTCGTACTTATCAATGAGTTCAAATACGTATCTAAAGAAGAAGTAGCTAAAAAGGCATCAGGCTGGCTTTCAGTTGCCGGTGCGCTGGGCGATGCGGTAGGCGTATCGAATGCATCAACCTACACCACAGCACTTTCTGCGGGAGCCACCGTAGCCGGAAAGGGCTATGTGGTAAAAACAACTGCCCACCTGTACCAACTGGTTTGGGACGAAGCAACTGCTAACGCTTTCTATAATGAATACTGGGCAGACGACAAAACTATTACTCCGGCTAAAAAGAAAGCATTTGATGATGCCAATATCTTTAAGCTTAAATACATCGGTTCAGATAATTCGTGGGCAGATGTACAGTCTTCGGTATTTACAAGCAAATCTGAAGAGCAGCTGGTAGAGCGTGCTACCGTAAAGGCAGTTGACGCCGTAATCGTTAAGCTTCAGAAGAACCATGACGAGTTCAAAACCAAAACGCCGCTCTATTCGGGCGAGCCTATCTGTGCTAAAATCGGCATGAAAGAAGGCGTAAGCGAAAAATCTAAATTTGATGTGCTTGAGCAGCAGATGGATCCTGAAACCGGCAAGACCAGCTATGTAGTGGTAGGCCAGGTGAAAGTAGACACTAAGTACCCCATATGGGATAACCGCTATGGTGCCGAAGAAGAAAATCCGGGCAGCACGGTAGACCGCACCTACTTTAAAAAAGTAAGCGGCAAAGATTTCTATCCGGGGATGCTCCTGGTACAGAAAAAAGGAAAATAACCAATAACAATAACCCCATTTATGAAAAGGCAAATCCTAATTGCAATGTTTTTACTGGCTACAGCAGGCATGTTTGGCCAGGCACAAAAAAAGGCTGATAAAGCCACCGAGGAATGGCGCTACGAGATCGAGTGCGTAGGCACGGGTACCGATGGTAATTATCTTATAAAAGTATGGAGCTATTCTAAAAAACCCAGTGTAGCTATTACGCAGGCAAAAAAGAACGCCGTTCACGGCGTTATATTTAAGGGCTTCGGCGGCGGCGGAAGGGGCTGCGTAGCCCAAAAGCCATTGGCAAGCAACCCAAACATCGAAATGGAGAAGAAAGACTTTTTTGAGCCTTTCTTTGAAGAGGGTGGCAAATACATGAAATTCGTTTCTGAGTCTAACGACGGAAATGTGGGTGCCGAAGACCGCCTGAAAGTAGGCAAAGAGTATAAAATTGGCGTAGTGGTATCGGTAAACAAAGACCTTTTAAGGAAAGACCTTGAAGCAGCCGGCATCATTCGCGGATTATCATCAGGATTCTAACAGGTTAATTACATGAAAAAAGTTTTAGCTATACTTATTGCCACTTTTGGCATCTATACTGCCCAGGCTCAAAAAAGCACAGCAGGTAATTATAAGTACAAGACAGAGTGCATGGGCGTAGAGCTTGACGGTTCTGCTACACTTAAGGCGTGGGGCAATGGCCGCAACAGGGCCGATGCTGTAGAGCAGGCCAAGAAGAATGCCGTGCGCGACGTGATCTTTCACGGGATATCTGAAGGGAAAAGCGAATGCAACAGCAAGCCGCTGATCTTTGAAGTAAATGCCGAGGAGAAATATGAGGACTATTTCAATAAGTTTTTTGCTGATAACGGCGAATTCAAAAACTTTATTTCGCTACGCGATGAAAGGATATTCGACAAGATAAGCCGAGACAAAAAAGGAGCGCGTGAAAGCGTTACCCACGGACTTATAGTACGTGTGCTTCGCGCCGAACTGAAAGCCAAGCTTATCGCTGACGGCATCATTAAACAATAATCTATCCAGATGAAAAACTTTAAACATATCATAGCAGCCCTCGCGCTGTTTACGGCTTTCACGGGGTTCTCGCAGGCCAAAAAACCAACCATTATGGTTGTACCGAGCGATGTTTGGTGCACCAAGAATGGTTATATGATGGAATTTGACAACCAGGGAACTAAAGTTAAGATCCCTGATTACAAAAAGGCTTTCCAGGAAAACTCGGATTTGCTTTCGGTAATAGCCAAGATAAACGGTATCATGGCCGACAAAGGTTTCCCGCTAAAGAATATGGAATCGGCCATAAAAACCCTTGAAGCCGAAACTGCAGAGAACAACATGACTACTTCTAAATCGGGTGGCGGTATTGCAGAATCTCCGGTAGATAAACTGAAGAAAGTAGCCAAGGCTGATATTATCATGCAGCTTACATGGACACTTAATACAGTAGGCCCTAAGAAATCGGTTACATTTACCCTGCAGGGGCTGGATGCTTATACCGATAAGCAGATTGCCACCGCAACAGGTACCGGCGCACCATCTTTCACGTCTGAGCTTCCGTTGCTTTTGGAAGAATCGGTAATTGCCCACATGGACAACTTTAGCAACTCGCTGCAAAAGCACTTTGATGACATGTTCGAGAACGGACGCGAGATCATCGTAAGGATCAAGAAATGGGATTCATGGCCGAATGACCTTGAAAGCGAATATGCCGGTAAAGAGCTAAAAGATGTTATTGAAGAGTGGATGACACAAAACACCGTAAAAGGACGTTTCAGCACAAGTGATGCAACCGAGAATATGATGCTTATGGAGCAGGTGCGTATGCCGCTGTTCAACGCTTCGGGCAAAGCTATCGATGCACGCCAGTTCCTTAAAGGGTTGCAGGACTTCCTTAAGGCACAGCCTTATGCAGTGCCAAGCAAGCTTACTATGAAAGGCCTTGGCCAGGCAGTACTTATTATCGGAGAAAAATAAAAAAAGCGACATGAAAAACACATTTAAAAATATCGCATTGGGTATGGTGGCTGCGCTGGGCTTGTCTCTTTCTGCCAACGCACAGGGAGGCGCTTCGGATGCTATGGGCCGCGTATCCATTACAACCTTTATTCCGCCGCAGGTAGAGCAGCTAAATAATGCTGTAGCCTCGTCACTTAAAAACAAGCTGAACCAGATCGTTTCGGCTAACGGTGTTGCCGGTTCGGGATTCAACACAAGGTTTATCCTTACAGCCAATATCAATGTACTTACCAAAGACCTGACGGCTACCGCGCCGCCAATGACAGCGCTTACGCTGGATGTAACGTTTTACATAGGTGATGGTGTAGACAGCAAGCTGTTCTCAAGTAAATCGGTTACCGTAAAGGGTGTTGATACCAACGAAACTAAAGCTTACCTCAACGCGATAAAGAACATCCGTGTAGACGACCCCGGGCTTCAGGCTTTCGTTACCGGTGCCAAGCAAAAAATAGTAAATTACTATAATGGCAGGTGCAGCCAGATCTTCCAGGAAGCCAAGCTACAGGAAAGCCAGAACAACTTTGACGGCGCTATCTTTACGCTTACCACAATTCCTCAGGAAGCTACAGACTGCTACACCAAAGCGATTGCAGCCCTACCGGCTTTGTATAAGAAAAAGATTGACCGCGACTGCAAGACTAAGCTTGTTGAAGCTACCAACATCTGGAATGCGGGGCAAAATATCGAAGCTGCCAACGCTGCAGGCGAGATATTGGTAACGATAGACCCACAGTCGGCTTGTTTCGGCGAGGTTAAAGCCCTTTCGGACAAGATTGGGAAAAGGGTTTACGAACTGGACAAAAGGGAGTGGAACTACAAGATGGACGTAGAAGTAAACCTTCAGCGTGATATGATCAAAGCATACCGCGATGTGGGTGTAGCCTATGGAAACGGACAACCGAATACTGTATCTTACAACATCATCGGTTGGTGGTAAGAAACAAACGGCAAATAGCCTAAGATCCCGCTTCGGCGGGATTTTTGTTTATAAAAAAACCGCTGCTTATAAGGCAGCGGTTTTTCGTTGATATAAACCTATAATTAGTAACGATAGTACTCCGGTTTGAATGGCCCTTCCACTTCCACGCCTATGTATTCGGCTTGTCCGTTGGTAAGGGTTTCGAGCTCTACACCCAGCTTGGCAAGGTGCAGGGATGCCACTTTCTCATCAAGGTGTTTTGGCAGCATGTATACCTTATTTTCATAGGCATCGCTATTAGTCCAAAGCTCGATCTGGGCAAGTGTCTGGTTAGTGAACGAGTTGCTCATTACAAAGCTTGGGTGCCCAGTTGCACAGCCAAGGTTTACAAGTCGGCCTTCGGCAAGGATAAGGATATCGGTTCCGTTGATGTTGTATTTATCCACCTGCGGCTTGATCTCGATCTTGGTGTTGCCATAGTTGGCATTAAGCCAGGCCATATCGATCTCGTTATCAAAGTGGCCGATGTTGCACACAATGGTTTTATCTTTCATTTTCTCGAAGTGGCGCGCCACAACGATATCTTTGTTACCTGTTGTCGTGATCACGATATCGGCATTACCTACAACGGTATCCAGTTTCTTCACTTCATAACCATCCATTGCTGCCTGGAGCGCACAGATAGGGTCAATTTCCGTTACCGTCACGATAGAGCCCGCTCCACGGAAAGAAGCCGCAGTACCTTTACCCACGTCGCCATAACCGCACACCACTACTCTTTTGCCCGCAAGCATCACGTCGGTAGCGCGGCGTACTGCATCTACAGCACTTTCTTTACAACCGTATTTGTTATCAAACTTCGATTTGGTAACCGAGTCATTCACGTTAATGGCCGGCATCACGAGGGTACCGTTCTTCATCCTTTCGTAAAGGCGGTGTACACCTGTAGTCGTCTCTTCAGAAAGTCCTTTGATAGCAGAAGCAAGCTCCGGGTAACGATCGAATACCATATTGGTAAGGTCGCCACCATCATCAAGGATCATATTAAGCGGCTCGCGGTTTTCGCCAAAGAAAAGCGTCTGCTCTATACACCAGTCAAATTCTTCCTCGTTCATGCCCTTCCACGCATATACCGATATACCGGCAGCAGCTATCGCGGCAGCAGCATGGTCCTGGGTAGAAAAAATGTTGCAAGAGCTCCAGGTTACTTCTGCACCCAGGGCTATAAGTGTTTCTATAAGTACGGCAGTCTGTATCGTCATGTGCAGGCAGCCGGCAATACGTGCGCCTTTCAGTGGCTGGCTTGCGCCATACTCTTCGCGCAGCGCCATAAGCCCGGGCATTTCAGCCTCTGCAAGCTCAATCTCTTTTCGCCCCCAGTCGGCCAGGGATATATCTTTCACTTTGTAAGCCACATACGGCAATGTTTTCGTGCTCATGAAATATGTATATTTGTTATTGTAAATTTTGTGCAAAGTTAGGCATTTAGTTTTTAATGATGCTAAATAACGCCCCGAATACTTTAAAGCCCTTCAACTAAAAATTCTATCCGCCAATGCCCCTTTACAAATCGCAAACTATTGATAGTGAAACACAATTGCTCGTCTGGAAGATAAACGAAAGCCGCGATGAGCTGCTTGCCGGTGTGCAGCTGAAAGACGTTTGCCAAAGCCGGCTTTCGGGCATGAAATCAGAACAGCACCAACGGGGGTTTTTGAGTGTGCGGATGCTTTTGCAGGAGGCTGGGTACACCGATTTCGATATGTACTACGCTCCCGATGGCAAGCCCCATCTCAAAGACGGGCGCAATATATCAGTCACGCATTCGCACGGATTTTCTGCCATTATCATCAGTTCACGGAATGTAGGCATCGATCTTGAGATGCAGCGTGAAAAGATCATTACCATTGCAGAAAAATTTGCCATAAATGAAATGGCTTACCTCGAGCCGTCACACCTTCATGACTATGTGCGCAGCCTTACCATTATATGGGGCATTAAGGAAGCGCTGTTTAAAATGATATCACGACAGGGGATGAGCTTTAAAGGACACATGCACGTGCATCCCTTTACACCGGCAGACGGCGAAGGCACTGCGACAGTAAACTTTGAAGAAATCAACCGGAATTATCTTTGCTTTTTTGAGGAAATAGAGGGATTCACGCTGGTATACACTTTTGAAGAATCCAACAAACTATAGCCATGCACGAGATATTCGAATTTTTATTCGGCCAGTACAGGGGCTACCAAACCATTGATATTGTCCTCGAGATAGTGGCTGTGGTATTCGGCATCTTTAGTGTACTATATTCCGCCAAAAACAATATTTTGGTTTACCCTACTGGACTGGTTAGCACTGCAATCTTCATATACCTGCTCTACAAATCGAGCCTATACGGCGATATGATCATCAATGCTTACTACTTCTACATGAGCGTATACGGTTGGCTGCTCTGGAACCGCAAAGACGAGGCCGGGACTGCAGAGTTGAAAATAACCCGGATGACAGCCAAAGATAATGTTGTAATCATGCGGATATTTGTAGTTTCGGTTATATTTGTAGCTTTCGTTTATCATTATGACGGAAAATTTATATACTGGTGGGCTTACGTAGATACTTTTATCACGGGGCTGTTTTTTATAGGAATGTGGCTTTTGGCGAAAAGGAAACTCGAAAACTGGCTTTTTCTTATTGTTGGTGATATTATAGCAGTGCCGCTGTTTTACCTGAAAGGGCTTACCTTTACCAGTATACTGAACATAGTGCTAACCATAATTGCCATTTTTGGCTACCTGGCATGGAAGAAAACATTAGCGGGACACATACAACCGACATCATAATATATACGCCGCATTTGCTGGAAACAGAAGCTACAGCGGCGTTACTACATGATTTTATAGACCCGGACGGAAAAGACTTCAGGAAGTTTAACTTCCGTTTTGAAAAACACCCCGAAAATGCGATTGCTGTGCAGGAAAAGGCGCTCTATATCATCGCCGAGAATGACCTCGACACACTAGGCCCCGATGCACCCAAGGTTGTTATCAACACCAGGAGTGCAACGGATACTATTGAGGGTTTAAAGGATATACTGCTAAACCTTGAAGCCATGACGGACCTTGGGTTTACCCTCGCCGATTTTGCACAGGCTTACGGTCAGCGCACACCGGTGGAAAATATCCGCAGGCAGCTCACGGCCTTTCGCAACGGTATTGGCAAAATGGAACTGGCAAAAGCAGCTACTATCGGCGATGGTATTTTTGCCCTGACCGAAGAGGCTGCACGCAGCTATGCTGATATATTTGACGCACACAAAGACTCGCTCACACTGAAAAAATTTGTTCCGGCATCGGGAGCGGCGTCGAGGATGTTCAAGTTCCTGTGTGATTTCGATGCATCATTCGATCCCGATAAAGAAACAGTTAACGCATATATCAACCGAAAGCGTGATTCGGCGCTAAGCGTATTCCTGATTGGCCTTGAGAAGTTCCCTTTTTACAAGAAACTGATGGATACCCTGATGGCGCAGCCGGACTATGCTTCGTGGACCAAAACAGCACGCACGTTCCACCTTATCCGGATATTGCTCTATGAGGAGCCATTTAATTACGCGAACAAGCCGAAGGGTATACTCCCCTTCCACCTGTATGAGGACCATGTGGCCACGCCTGTCTGCGAACACCTTAAAGAGGCAGTAGCTTATGCTGCTTCGGGCAATACTGCCAACGTTCATTTTACGATATCTGAAGAGCACTACGACGGGTTTGTCGAGGCCGTAGAAGCCGCGCGGTTAGAGGTTGAAAAAGAGTCGGCTGTAGCGATAACCTGTACTTTTTCATACCAGCATAAAAGTACCGATACTATTGCCGTAGACATAAACAATAAACCATTCCGGGATCCCGATGGCAGCCTGCTTTTCCGCCCGGGTGGGCATGGGGCACTCATAGAAAACCTGAACGAGCTGGATGCTGACATTGTCTTCATTAAGAATATCGACAATGTAAGCCACAACAACATGGAAGCGATAGCGCTCTACAAAAAGGCGTTGGCGGGCGGATTGCTGGAATTGCAGGAAATCGTGTTTGGCTACATGAACCGTATCGATGCCGGAGAGGCTACGGATGCGCTTATCGCGGAGATATTCAGCTTTGCCGAAAGCAAGCTCTCACAACACATCCCATCGGATGTATCAAAATATACTGCCGAACACAAAGTTGAATATGCAAGGCAGCTTCTTAATCGCCCTATCCGCGTATGCGGAATGGTAAAGAATGAGGGCGAACCCGGCGGCGGGCCTTTCTGGATAGAAGCGGACAGAGGCAGGCTTTCGCTGCAAATTGTTGAGAGTTCGCAGGTCAACCAAACCGATAGCGGGCAAGCCGAAATATTTGCCGCATCTACCCACTTTAACCCGGTGGACATAGTATGCGGACTTAAAGATTATAAGGGGAACCGCTTCAACCTGAGGGAGTATATTGACCACAGCTCAGGATTCATTGTGCATAAAACGCGCTTTGGCAAAGACCTGAAATCTTATGAATTGCCGGGACTCTGGAACGGCGCCATGGCCGGATGGATCACCCTGTTTGTGGAGGTGCCTCTGGAAACGTTCAACCCCGTAAAAACCGTAAACGACCTGCTGAAACCGGCGCATCAACCTCAATAGAGATTGTTAGATTTTTAGATGGTCGGATTTTAGAGAAGAAGAAAGATGATAGACAATAGATGATAGATAGATAGATAGATAGATAGATAGATCGTCGGCCACATCAGTGACTGCAATCTATATCATTACTTAATCCTATTTCTAGTCTCTCATTTCTTAATTCTTGATACTTGATACTTAGTACTCAATTCTCAATAAAAACAAATGAACAAAGAAACCCTTATAAACGAACTAGTTTTCAAAGCGGTGCGCAGCAGCGGTTCCGGAGGGCAGAACGTGAATAAGGTTTCCTCTAAAGTGGTATTAAGTTTTGACCTGAAAGCATCGACAGGCCTTTCGGAAGAAGAGAAAGCTTTAGCGGAAACACGGCTTGCACCGAGGCTTACCAATGAAGGTATCCTTATCCTTCAGTGCGATGAAGACAGAAGCCAGCTCCGCAACAAAGAGTTAGTTACCCGTCGTTTCCTGCAACTGATGGAGGATAGCCTAAAAGTGCAAAAACAACGCAAACCAACGAAAATTCCCCGAGCCGTCATACAAAAGCGCATCGACTCCAAGCGCCGCCAGGCCGATAAAAAACAATCGCGCAGGAGGCCGGATGTATAGACTTCAGATTTTAGATTGCAGATTTTAGATTGCATGAACAACGCACATGCGTCCAACAATAAATCTGAAATCTAAATTCACAAATCTGAAATTATGTTATCTTTGCCGCGTCTCAAAGGGGTGCCCTATATTTCGGGCTGAGATCATACCCAACGAACCTGGGCAGGTAATGCTGCCAAGGGAAACGGCAAATTAGCGCGGAGTGCACGCCGGGCTATTGCCACAAAACCATTAATTAACCATCAGGATAATTGCCCCTTTTATTCGTAAACATTTTACGGATGAAAACTTTATTCCATTTTCGCGGAAAAAAATTATTTTTCCCACTTGCCTTTTGCCTGGCCGCATTTTCTGCAACGGCCCAGGAAGAACCCAAACAGGACAGTACCACCGTTAAACTCGATGAGGTTTTGGTATCTGCTGTGCGCGTAACTGCGCAAACACCTGTAACCTTCAGCAACATTGGGAAAGGCGAACTTGCGCTCCGCAACCTCGGGCAGGACGTACCTGTGCTGCTCAACTATCTGCCCTCTGTAGTCACTACCACCGATGCCGGCAATGGCATTGGGTATACTTACATCAGGGTACGCGGTGCCGACGCCTCACGCATCAACGTAACGCTGAATGGCATCCCCTACAACGATGCCGAATCGCACGGAACTTTTTGGGTTAACATGGGCGACTTCGCCTCATCTGCCGAAAATATCCAGTTGCAGCGCGGTGTTGGAACTTCTACCAATGGCGCGGGTGCTTTCGGCGCCAGCCTGAATGTGCTCACCGATGCCTATAAAACGGATGCCTCAGGTGAGGTTGCCAATTCCTTCGGCAGCTTTAATTCGCGAAAGCATACGGTTAAGTTCAGCACGGGATTGCTGAACAATCATTTCGAGATTGCGGGCAGGCTGTCCAATATCGCCAGTGATGGCTATATTGACCGTGCCTCAACCAACCTGAAATCATACTTCCTACAAGGTACTTATGTTGACAACACGACATTGATAAAGGCGTTGGTCTTTGGCGGTACTGAGCGCACCTACCAGGCCTGGAACGGTATAGACGAAGCCACCCTGCATGACAACCGCCGCTTCAACTATTCGGGAATGTATACCGATGATGCGGGCAACATCCGCTACTACGATAATGAAACCGACAACTACCAGCAGGACCATTACCAGTTGCACTGGAACCAGAAACTTTCCGGCGCCTGGAGCAGCAACGTAGCGTTGCACTATACCAAAGGTAAGGGCTACTATGAGAACTACCGCGACAACTCACCCATTTACAACTATCCGGGTATCATCGCGACCCAGATGGTAACCGACTGGGATGGCAGTCTTGTACCGGGCACCGACCTGATAACGCGCAAGTGGCTGGACAACAATTTTTACGGCACTACTTTTTCTGCCAATTACAAGAAAGAAAACCTGGACGCAGTCATCGGTGGCGCCTGGAACAAATATGAAGGCGCCCACTTCGGGAACATTATCTGGGCACAGAATTCCGGGTCGGTTCGCCCCGATGACAGGTACTACGATAATGATGCCACCAAAACCGACTTTAACTTGTTTGCAAAAGCTAATTATAAGCTGACAAACAGCCTTGCATTGTATGGCGATATCCAGTACCGTACCGTGCATTACAAGACAAGCAGCGTATTGGAGAATGCTTCCGAAAACGTACCGGTTGATGATACCTTTAATTTCATCAACCCAAAGGCAGGACTCACATTTACCGTAAACGACCATAACAACATTTATTTCTCTTACGGTCGCGCCAACAAAGAGCCACGCCGGGGCGATTATGAAAGTGGCAGCACCAAAGCTGAAAGCCTGAATGATTTTGAGCTGGGTTGGCGTTATAAGAACGGAAAAAACATGCTGAGCCTGAATGGTTATTATATGCGCTACAAAGACCAGCTGGTCCTTACCGGCGAACTAAACGATGTGGGGAGCGCCATCTACACCAACAGCGGCGACAGCTACCGTGCGGGTATAGAAGCTGATGCAACAGTCTATGTTTTTGATAAGCTCGCCGTGCGGCCAAACATTGCATTAAGCAGTAATAAGAACCTGGATTTTTATACCGAAGGCGATAGCGGCCCTATTAATGCGGGCAATACACAGATTGCTTTTTCACCATCGGTCATTGCCGGAAACCAGGTGATCTGGATGCCATTTAAAAACTTCCAGGCGGCACTGCTTACCAAATATGTTGGGGAGCAATATATGGACAACCTTGAAACCGAAGCCGGCAAGCTGGCGGATTATTTAGTAAACGACATCAACATCAATTATGAGCTAACCGACATTCCGGTATTCAAATCCATCGTGTTTACCGGATTGATAAACAACGTACTTGATGTAGACTATATCTCGAACGGTGCGCTGTACGGCACATCGGCTTACTACTTTCCGCAGGCGGGCATTAACTTCCTGGCTGGCGCAACACTGAAATTTTAATTTGAATCCGGGTTATATAAGCGAATTCTGCTGCGCATGCGGCAGGATTTCTTTTATAACAGCTCAATACAGTTGGGTTAATTATAAACACGTATCACGGTGCTGCTTATTACCTGCACACGGTAAGCTTTCAGCGGATATTGTACCCCCGGCGCCTGACCGTTAAAAAGGCTGTAAACCGCATTATCGCAGCCACACTTAACGTTGGTTCCGGTAAGTGTAAGGCCTGAGCAACTGCTCAATTGCTGGTTGGGGCAACTGGCCTCATAGGCAACATAACCGCTGCCCGTGTTCATCACAATTACGCCATTTATACCGATACCCGCCTGGTTGATGCGTACCGGGTTGGCCGTAAATTGCAGCGACTGGTATAGTGGGAAGCTGAAGTCTATATCTATAGAAAAGTTGTAATTGGGAAGGTACGGATTGTTGTTTACCACATTGTCTTTATCACACGCTACAAAGCCAAGGGATGCCACAAACAGCACGAACAGTATCTTTTTCATGTTTAATTTTTTGCGAAGTACTATGTTACAAATTTAATTTAATTAACTTTGGCATGTGCCGTTGTGCCACTAAAATTGATTTAAACGAAAATTATTATCTTTGAATAAAGAAAATCCCGTGCAGATGGGATTTTTTCTATTTTATATAAACGATGAAGTTATGAATACAGTATCTTACTACACAGCAGAAGGACTAAAAAAATTACGCGAGGAGCTTGACCACCTGAAGAGCGTGGAAAGGCCGAAAGCCTCTGAAGCAATAGCGGAAGCAAGGGATAAGGGCGACCTTTCTGAAAATGCAGAATATGATGCGGCAAAGGAAGCCCAGGGACTATTGGAGCTAAAGATAGCCAAGATGGAAGAGCTGCTGAGCAACGCGCGCCTTATTGATGAGTCACAGCTGGATGTGAGCAAAGCACTGGTACTTTCTACTGTGAAAATACGAAATACTGCCAACGGTATGGAGATGAAATATACACTGGTTGCCGAAAGCGAGGCCGACCTGAAATCGGGCAAAATATCGGTAACTTCGCCGATAGGGAAAGGCCTGTTGGGCAAATCTGTTGGCGAAGTGGCCGACATACAGGTGCCGAATGGAACGCTGAAATTTGAAATCCTGGAAATAACCCGCGACTAATG
>JAGKWW010000065.1 GCA_021151665.1 Flavobacteriaceae bacterium | reverse complement strand
AAAGAAGCCCGTTGTATTTACGGACAAACCATTCTGTAGCCAATGAAATACATAATAGCACTAAAAGCCATACAGAATCTATTAATGGAGTCCGCTTTACCGTTACTTTTTCGGTCGCTTTGAAAAAGCTGTCTGCCTTTAGTGTTTTAATAAGATCGGAAACCTGATTTTCAAAAAACACTTTTCCTCCTGTTGTAGCGGCAAGCTGGGTAAGGCGAGGAAGGTCTGGATTTACAAACTGTTTTTCTATCTCAAAATCAAGCACTTCAAACTTGCCATTGTAAGTTGTTTTAGAAGTATTTTCTTTTACTGAGAAACTATACTTCCCGGCAGCGAGGCCGTCGAGATTTACTTTATAATCGCCGTTACCTTTCAAAAAATCATATGTTTTTGAAAGTCCTGTCGACTGATTTTTCAATTGTATCGTCAGGCGGGCATTTTCATCAAACTCATAGTTCTTATTAAAAAACTGAGCGGCAATACTGATAAGCTCACCTGAATTATAAAAGCTTTCATGGCTTACAACAAGCGGCGTACGGCGTGAGTTTGATGATAAAAACTGGACTATCTTATCTGTAAAAAGGTCAAACTCTTCAAATGATTTGCTTTTGAGGTGGCTTTCTACCCGCCACTTCCAGATATTCTCGCCCAAAAACAGAGCATTCCTCCTGCCACCCTTTTCGTCAAATACCAATAAGGGATTGTCAGTCCTTACGTTGCGTATTCTTGCTTGCAGAAGGATTGATGTGCCTTGTTTTAAAGTGACCGTTCCGAAGGGATTGAGAAGTGGCGGGAAATTTTCAAAACCAATATTTTCCTGCGAAAAAAGGTTGAACCCGGAGTTGTAATCTGCAGAGTAATCTTCCCGCTGCCCGGTCATCCGGAACTGCGCAACATCCTGATATTGGTTAAGAAGGTTAAAATCGGCGTTTGTACCCGTAATGATGAGTGTATTCAGGCCGGCATTTTTGTTCGCTTCAAACAGCGTCCTGAACGATGCATCGGGCTGATAAAGAATTAATACATTATAATCGCTGATAGCTTTGATCTCACCGGGCTTCACAATAGATACGTGGCGCTGCTTGTTCGATTCTATAGCACGCTTAAGGGCGCCCAGGTCCGGGTGGTTTATTGAAGACACCAACGCTACTTCCGACCTTTGGTCGATTACCTCTACCGCAAAGTTCTTTGTATTGTTATAGGTGTTCTTCTCTTTGACAGTGGATGTAATTACCGCCCTGAAAGTTTGTACACCAACTTTTGATGCATCCAGCAAAACGGTAACGGCCTTCGATTTTTGGGATGGGTTGAAAGTCACCGATTCTTTATGCAACGTTTTGCTTCCCTGCACAATACTGAATGACGCTGTCAAAGGCTTAACGCCATTATGCTGTAAAAATACCTCCACGGGAAACTTGTTCCCCAACAGCGCAAATTTGTTCACATTCACCTGGCCAACTTTCAGGTCCGGAAATACCGTGGTATCTCCAAGAATCAAGGGATACACTTTTGTGTTTTCCCGGAAGCTGTAAATATAATCGTTGCCTACAGTTTGGTTTCCATCGGCAAGTAATATCACAGGATAGGTTGAACTGCGATACAACTGTTTAAGATTTTGGGCTGCGTTGTCCAGATTTGTCTGGGTGCCTTTAAAGTCCGGCTTCCTGCCGCTTTCAAACTGATTGTCAAAAGTGTATGGCTGAACATCATATCTGTCGGCCAGGCCGTTGTCCGATAGTATAGCCTCCAACGCTTTTGTAGCAGCCTCTTCCCTGCCCAGTTCTTTTATTGATTGTGAATTATCTACAAGTACCGGCAGCGGCGTTTTTTTTATCTCAAAAACCTTGCGGGCAATGACGGGATTTATCAGCAGGATAAAAATCACAAACAAGCTGATAAAACGCAAAGAAGCCAGGAAAAGATTTGTTTTACTCCTCTTCCCGGCCTTAAATAAATATTGGTAAAATGACAACGCAATGGCTATAATAGCAGATAGTATCAGCAATAAAACCGTTGATGTTGTCATTTATCGTGTAATTCTATTTGTAAACGTAAAGTTTGAATTGTGATTATGTCAGCATACCGCCATCCACGTTCAAAACCTGTCCGGTCACGTAAGCCGACATGTCTGAAGCCAGGAAGATACAAGCATTCGCTACATCTTCGGGGGTTCCACCCCTTTTTAGCGGAATATTCTCTCTCCAGCCTTTCACCACGTCTTCCGGAAGTTTTGCGGTCATTTCTGTTTCAATAAAGCCCGGAGCAATTGCGTTGCAACGAATGTTGCGCGAACCCAATTCTAGTGCTACCGACTTGGTAAAGCCAATTACTCCAGCTTTGGAAGCCGCATAGTTAGTCTGGCCCGCATTGCCCTTTACTCCCACTACAGAACTCATATTGATAATAGACCCGTAACGCTGTTTAAGCATTGTCTTCTGGACGGCCTTTGTCATATTGAAAACTGACTTAAGGTTTACTTCTATCACCTTATCAAAATCTTCCTCAGAAATGCGCATAAGCAGGTTATCTTTCGTAATACCCGCATTATTGATCAGGATATCTATTGCCCCGAATTCGGCCACAACATCGTCAACCAGCTTTTGTGCCTCGTTAAAGTCGGCCGCATTGCTTTGGTAGCCTTTCGCCTTTATACCAAATGAAGCCAGTTCATCCTCCAGCTCTTTAGCAGCCTCTGCAGATGCGCTGTATGTAAAAGCCACGTTTGCTCCGTGTTTAGCAAAAACCTGTGCAATACCACGGCCTATACCCCTGCTTGCGCCGGTTATGATAGCCGTTTTTCCTTCTAATAGTTTCATGGTAGTATTCAGTTTGTTTTATTTTGTAAAGAGGCAAATATAATAAAATGTTTGGGGGCAGTAGTTATTTAACTTCTTTCACTCCCTTTATGAAAATCCATTTCATAAGTATCCTTTCGCCATCCTGAAACTTAACTAACTGAAATCTTGGCGCAAGGATAGTAGATGCAATGGCGGCAGTTACAGGTATCCACCAGCCGGTAAGCGCTGAAAATTTATCAGTCAGGAAATAAAATGCGATGAAAAGAGGCGCATAGCCAAGAAAGTTATAGAGCAGTGCTTTTATGTTTTTACTCATTTTCGTTATTGATTTTCTGTATTGAATTTTGCCCGCTTGCTGCCTTCATACATTTCGTACTTTACGAAACGCGCTTCGAGCTTGCCGTTAAATAATTTTATCTTGCGCGAAGGCTTAAGCCCCACAAATTTCAGCGCCTCCATGTTTGCGGTGATAAACCATGCTTCGGTTCCCGGGTAGGATTGTTTGAGCGTATCTCCTATCTCACGGTAAAAGCGTTCCAGGTCGATGTCAAGCCTTTCTCCGTAAGGCGGATTAAATACCATATGCAATGGGCCGCGGGTTTCCTTCTCGGTGCGGAAGAAATCTTCCTGGGCTATTTTCACGTATTCGTCCAGGTTCGCGTTATGAATATTGTCTTTGGCTTTATTAACTGCAGATGGCGCTTTATCATATCCTTTTATGGTATAGTGAAACTCCCGGGTTTTATTAAGTAAGGAGTCGGTCACCAGGTCAAACAGCGCATTATCCCAGTCATTCCATTTTTCGAAAGCAAATTCGCGACGATTGATATTGGCCGGGATATTGCAGGCTATCATTGCTGCTTCAGCAAGCAATGTACCGCTTCCGCACATTGGGTCGAGAAAATCGCTTTGCCCGTTCCATCCGCTTAATAAAAGCATGCCCGCCGCGAGCACTTCATTTATAGGGGCAATATTTGTGGCGGTGCGGTATCCCCTGTGGTGCAAAGAGGCACCTGACGTATCCAGTGCCACGGAACAGGTTTCGTTATGTATGTGCAGGTTTATCCGCAGGTCCGGGTGGTCTTTATCAATGCTTGGGCGCTTGCCAAACTTATCGCGGAACTGGTCAACTATGGCATCTTTCGCCTTAAGCGCCACGAACTGCGAATGGTTAAAGTGTTCCGAAAACAGCGTCACATCAATTACAAAGCTCTGCCCCGCATCAATGTATGACGACCAGTCTATAGACTGCATTCCTTTATAAAGGCTTTGTTCATTATAGGCCCTAAAGCTGTGAATGGGCTTTAATATTTTAAGTGCCGTGCGAAGCGCCAGGTTGGCTTTATACATAAAGCCTTTATCACCTGCAAAGCTCACCATCCTCACCCCCTGTTCTACATTCTGCGCACCGAGTATCTGTAGTTCTTTGGCCAGAACTTCTTCAAGCCCAAAGAAAGTTTTAGCGATCATTTTAAAATTTTCTGCCATAGATAAAATTCTTACTGCAAAAGTAACCAAAATATCAGGATTACGTAAAGAGTATTAAATGCACATGTTTAGCCGGTGAAGTTTTATTGTTAATAAAAACTTAACGAAAAAACTGTGTACCTGTCAAATATTTTAATAGATTTGACTTGCGCTTATCGTGCGGCGAAAACCGAAAAGCCTTATGAGTAGGTACAAATAACAAATCAACCTAAACAATGAAAAAATTATTACTTTCAGCTTTCATCCTTGGGGCTGTGTGTTCTTATGGCCAGAAGCTTGACAAATTTGGCGCTGAAATGGGTAAGAAGTCTGTAATGGGCAAAGAAATACGTGCTCCTTACACCGATGTTATCAGCTATTACGGATACATAAAGCCGGGCACTAAGCCGGATGAAGTTCGTGGCGGTAAAAACTATTACTATCTGTACGTATGGATTCCTGTAGCTGCTCCTGAACTTGGTGTGCGTATGGCTTCGCCGGTACCTGAAAAAATGGAGCCAGGAAAAACTGACTATGTATCTCCTGCTTTTACTGCAAACGCATCGGATAAAACCAGTTATTTTGATACGTGGATCGCTCTTGAAAGGGCTGACGGCATCTTTACAAAAGGCGACCTTAAGAAGGCAAAAACAGCTTCATGGAAGAAGTATGACCAGAATGATGACAGCAGCGAAATGCCTGCACAGCCTTCAGGCAGCAAATACAACTCACTTATGCGTATTACAAGTGAAGTAAGCAATCCTGAAAAAGCGCTTGTTGCCGGTTTGTACCGCGTTTGCTTTACAACATACAAAACAGGTGATGTAAAGGGAAGCTTTGTAGCCCAGGTGGGTGCACCGGTAAAACTTCCGGGAGTTGTTGTAGCACAGTCTTTGGACGAGCTTGAAAAAATGATCAAGTAATTAAGTTTACACTTTGATATGAGGCGGTGCATTTTGTACCGCCTTTTTCATTTTACGGCAAACACTAAATATCACTCCCCCTGTTGTGCTATCTACACAAAAAAAGGTAAATTTGTTGCTTTCACAAAACGCAACTATGCCACAGGAATTAGATACATGGTATGCCTCCTGGTTTGACACGCCTTACTACCATATACTTTACAAAGACAGGGATTATGCCGAAGCGCGCCTGTTTATGGATAACCTAACTTCTTATATCAACCTTCCTGACGATGCGCGCATACTGGATCTTGCCTGCGGTAAAGGCCGCCATTCAGTTTACCTGAACCAATTGGGTTATGATGTTACCGGAGCCGACCTTAGCGACAATAGTATTGCCGAAGCAAAAAAGCATGAGAACGAAAAACTGCACTTTACTGTGCACGATATGAGGGAGCCTTTCGGTACAAAATTCGATGCTATCTTTAACCTTTTTACAAGTTTCGGTTATTTTGAAGATGATGCAGATAACGTTGCCACATTAAAATCTATCTGTAAAAGCCTTACCGACCATGGTTTCGGTGTCATCGATTTTATGAATGCAGAACATGTGATTAAAAATCTCGTTCCCGAAGAAACTAAGTCTGTTGAAGGCATAGACTTTCATATCAGGCGTTACGTGGCGGACGGCCATATTTTTAAAGATATATCGTTTGAGGATAAGGGCAAGAAGTTCAATTTTACCGAACGTGTACAGGCACTGAGGCTCGAGGATTTTGAACAGATGATGGATGAAGCCGGGATTTACCTGCTTGAGATATTTGGAGACTACAAATTGCGGAAATTTTACAGGAATGAGTCAGAACGACTAATCATGATCTTCAAGTAATGATATATATATTACCGTTTGCCGCCGTATTATTTGGCTACATTATGGCCTTAATACTGAAGCCTACCAATAAGAAAAGCCTTAAATTGCTGCTTTCATTTAGCGGATCTTTCCTCTTGTCACTCACTGTAATGCATTTATTGCCCGAAGTCTACGAGTCTTCGTTGCATGAGCATGTTGGCCATGCACATGAACATGGGGGCAACAGCATTGTAGGCGTGTTTATAATGGTCGGGATAGTTTTCCAGATCATATTGGAATATTTTTCGCAAGGTGCTGAGCATGGCCATGTACACAGCCATGACCACATGCACAAAATGCCATGGTTGCTGTTTGTAAGCCTTTGTATACATGCGCTACTCGAAGGTATGCCGGTATCTCACGAACACGATATGGCCTGGGGCATCGCAATACACCACCTTCCCATAGCCGTAATACTCACCTCCTTCCTGGTAAATTCCGGATTAAACAAACTTTGGGTATTTGTTTTCATGATGTCTTTTGCCGCCATGACGCCACTTGGCACACTGCTTAGCGGGCAGCTTGCTTTTGCCACAGACTATTACACCGAAATTTCCGCAATTGTAGTGGGTATACTTTTCCACATTTCATCTACTATTATTTTTGAAAGCGGTGAAGGGCATAAGTTTAACCTTGCCAAACTGCTTACTATAATACTTGGGGTAATAACGGCGTATTATTTATAAGATTATGTCTTTTAACAGAACAACAGAGCAAAGCTCCATATATGAACATCTCGAAAAAATGCAGGTAAGCGAGCTGCTTGCCAGCATTAATAATGAAGATAAAACTGTTCCGCTTGCGGTTGAAAAAGCGCTTCCGCAGATTGAAGCCTTAACCCGTAAGGTGATCGAAATGCTTAAAGCGGGAGGCCGTTTGTTTTATATTGGCGCCGGCACCAGCGGAAGGCTGGGCATAGTAGATGCATCAGAGTGCCCCCCTACATTCGGTGTTCCTTTCGATCTTGTTATCGGCATCATTGCAGGTGGCGACACGGCGATACGCCGCGCCGTTGAATTTGCAGAGGATGATAAAGAACAGGCCTGGAAGGATCTTTCAGAACACCAGATCAATGAAAAAGATATAGTGATTGGCATTGCCGCTTCGGGCACTACTCCCTACGTTATTGGAGGCTTGCAAAAATGCAATGAAAACGGTATCGCTACCGGATGCATTGTTTGTAATGCCGGAAGCCCCATTGCAGCTGTGGCCCAATTTCCGGTAGAGGTAGTCACAGGGCCAGAGTTTGTTACCGGAAGCTCGCGCATGAAAGCGGGGACTGCCCAAAAGCTGGTGCTTAATATGATTTCTACAGCCACTTTGATACAGCTTGGCAGGGTAAAAGGAAATAAAATGGTAGACATGCAATTAACTAACCATAAGCTCGTAGGCCGGGGAGTACGAATGATCATGGACGAGCTTGGAGTTGCTGAAGACGAGGCTGCCAACCTGCTTGAAAAGTATAAAAATGTAAGGAAAGCTATAGATAATTATGGGAACAAATAAAACGGTTTTAATGCGCGGAATCCGGTCGCTGGCGCTGGCACTGCCCATGTTTTTTATTGGGCCGGTAGTTATCCACAGCTCTTTTAAAAACCAGCAGCATCCCCTGTTCATTCCCGTGCTCGGGCTTGGCGCAATCATTTGCCTTACCGGAATGTGGTTTATGTTTCTGGGTATAAAAACCATAATGAAAAGCCTTTTTGACAATGAAAAGCATTAGATTATTTTTCGCAATAGGAGCTGCGCTTTCCATTAGCGGCTGCTATAATGCAGAGCGTAACTGCAAGGACTTCCACACAGGGAAGTTCCGGTTTGAACACGAGATAAACGGCAATAAGAAGACAACACTTTTTGAGCGTACCGATTCACTTGAGATTGAGACCTATGAAGGCAAAACAGATACGTCTTCTATCCGGTGGATAAATGACTGCGAGTATGTGCTGCAAAAAGTACATCCAAAAAACATGCAGGAAAAGAAAGCAGTACACATAAAAATATTGACCACTTCGGGAAATTCATATACCTTTGAGTTCTCGTTGGTGGGCGACACTAACAAACAGAGAGGTACAGTAACCAAAATCAACTAATAGAACACATGGAGGTTTTCTTAAATCCGGATGCCTGGATAGCACTTTTAACCCTTACTTTCCTCGAGATCGTTTTGGGTATAGACAACATTATCTTTATTTCTATCGTTACCGGAAAATTACCGGAAAGCGACCGGAAAAAAGCAACCCGTATAGGTTTGTTTCTGGCTATGTTCATGCGTATCGGGCTACTGTTCGGCATCACGTTACTTACAGCTATGAAGGCGCCTCTATTTAGCATCGACTGGGGTTGGTTCAGCGGACATTTTACAGGCCAGGCACTTATACTGCTTGCCGGCGGATTATTTCTTATTTATAAAAGCACCAAGGAAATAAGTGAAAAGGTAGACCATAAAGGTGAAGAAGAAAAATCGTTGGGCAGTGCCGCCAGAAAATCATTTGCAAATACTATCCTCCAGATTTTGATGATCGACCTGATATTCTCCATCGACTCTATTCTTACCGCAGTTGGTATGACAAACGGTTTGGAGGGCGCGCTTATCATAATGATAACGGCGGTGGTAATATCGGTGGGTATTATGATGCTGTTTGCGGTTCCGGTAGGCAACTTTGTAAATGCTAACCCCTCTATCCAGATATTAGGGCTTGCGTTTCTTATCCTGATAGGCTTTATGCTGCTTACCGAAAGTATGCACTTATCCGGGGCTCAATTGGCCGGCCAGCATATTGGCGCAGTGCCAAAAGGCTATCTGTATTTCGCCATAGCATTTTCGCTGGTAGTAGAGTTCATCAATATGAAGATCCGGAAAAAGAAAGTATAATAATTATTATATAAAAAAAGGCTGCCCGTTTGGACAGCCTTTTTTTATTCAAGACTTAATGTAATCTGGCCGTCTTCATCAAGTGTTATCGTTGTGTTTTCATCCGTCAGGCTTACTTCATCTTTTACCTCTATCTCTTCCGGAATTTCTTCTTCCGGAATTTCGTAAGGCAACGGTTCAAGCAGACTGATCTGCTTTACCTTATCACCTGTCAGCACATTGCCCTGCGCTTTAATTCCTTTTACAGCAATAAAGTTCTCCAAGTCAACGGTCAGGGTTTCTTTCTGTATCCCTTTTACTTTGGCAAATACCACTTCGGCAACAGGCCTGTAGTCTGTCGACACGATTTCAAGCTGCGAATTGGCGTGGTCGGTAATAAACGTTTCTTCTTTATTTTCATTCTCAACCACAAACCGCTTCACGTAATACCGTTCTTTTTCGCCGTCAAAATAAATAGCGGATATCGGTTTGTTAGGTACCCATTTCTCGAGCGCGATCATACCTTCTTCAAAATGCGTGGTCAGTTCAGGTATGATGGTCTTAAGCTTTCCGTTCTGGTTAATTATCAAAAGCCTGTCATTCGGCCTGAATTCGCCTAAAAGCTCTCCCCTTCCATCCACATTGAGGCGTTGCACCGTATCATCAAACCATATCCTCCTCGGCTTCAGAGTAGAAATACCTTTCTCCTTTAGCTCGATCTTCTTGATCGGGTATTTGGTAACGGTATTTCCTCTCGACGCCCTGCCTTTGATAGCGATATTGGCAAAATCCATATCAAATTTAAGCTTCTTCACGCTGCCCACCTGGCGCAATAATATTGTAACCACCTCTGCTTCACCATTAGGGTTACCGGAAAAATAGAGAACCTGCGATCCCTTGTTGCCCTGTGTGAGGTCGTATGCTTTATCCCGGGTAATGCCCGATACGTTAAATCGTTTCACGTAAGACGGACCGCTTTTGCCATCGCGGTAAATCATGTTGTAGATCGTGCGCTTATCGCCCTTGTCAAATACCGCAACATGAATAATATCCTTGCCCACAAAGGTCTTTACATCTACTTTGGTTACCACCATGCTGCCATCGCGTAGGAATACGATAACATCGTCAATGTCACTGCAATCCCCAACATACTCGTCTTTTTTAAGCCCGGTGCCAATAAAGCCTTCTTCGCGGTTTACATAGAGCTTGGTGTTACGCAACACTACTTTGGTCGCCTCGATATTGTCAAAACTGCGTAGCTCCGTTTTACGCTCGCGGCCCTTGCCATATTTGTCTTTCAGGGTCTGGAAGTAGCTGATGGCAAAATCTGTCAGGTGTTCCAGATGGTGCTTCACCTGAGCGATCTCTCCTTCCAGGGCTTCTATTTTTTCCTGTGCCTTGTCAATGTCAAATTTCGAAATTCGCTTGATACGGATTTCAGTCAGTCGAACAATATCTTCTTCGGTAACGGCGCGCTTCAGATGTTTGGTAAACGGCTTAAGCCCCTCGTCTATCGCCCTGATTACACCTTCCCATGTTTCCTCCTCTTCAATTAAGCGATAGATACGGTTTTCAATGAAAATTCGCTCAAGCGACTGGAAATGCCATTGTTCTTCGAGTTCGTCCAGTTGTATCTCAAGTTCGCGCTTCAGTAGGTCGACCGTACGGTGCGTAGAGATGCGCAACATTTCGCTGACACCCACAAAGTACGGCTTGTGATTTTCGATCACGCAGCCCAGCGGCGCAACCGACGTTTCGCATGCGGTAAATGCAAACAGCGCATCAATGGTCTTATCCGGAGAAACGCCTGGCGGGAGATGTATCAGTATTTCGACCTCCGCCGCGGTGTTATCTTCAATTTTCTTAACCTTGATCTTTCCTTTTTCGTTAGCTTTCAGGATGCTGTCAATCAACGTACCGGTGTTCGTTGAAAACGGAATCTGTGTAATGGCCAGCGTGCTCTTGTCCAACTGCGAAATTTTCGCCCTAACCCGCACGCGCCCGCCGCGCATACCATCATTATAATTCGATATATCGGCAATGCCGCCGGTCGGGAAATCAGGATACAGTGTAAACGGCTTATTCTTCAGCACCTTTATCGATGCATCGATAAGCTCGTTGAAGTTATGCGGAAGTACCTTGGTAGAAAGTCCCACGGCAATCCCCTCGGCTCCCTGCGCCAACAGCAGCGGGAATTTCACCGGAAGGTTTACCGGCTCATTACGGCGCCCGTCATACGATAGCTGCCATGTCGTGATCTTCGGGCTGTAAAGTACGTCCAGTGCAAACTTAGAAAGGCGCGCCTCAATATAACGTGATGCCGCCGCGCCATCGCCCGTAAGGATGTTACCCCAGTTACCCTGAGTGTCTATCAAAAGGTCTTTCTGACCTATCTGTACCATCGCATCGCCAATACTGGCATCGCCATGCGGATGGTATTGCATAGTGTGCCCTACCACGTTAGCCACTTTGTTGTAGCGGCCATCGTCAAGCTCTTTCAGCGAGTGCATAATACGGCGCTGCACGGGTTTAAAGCCATCTTCAATGGCAGGCACGGCACGCTCCAGGATAACATAGGATGCATAATCAAGGAACCAGTCCTTGTACATGCCGGTTACCTTAGTAATGGTGTCCTGCGAATCAGGATCCTGTTCCTTTTCGTAAAAATGCTCCCCTTCAAAGGAGTTTATATTCTCTTCTTCTTCGCTCATTTTCTATTTAAACTCTAAACCGCCGCTAAGCTACTCCACCACATCCAGTTCTACTTTCAGGTTATTAATAATAAACTCCTGTCTGTCCGGTGTATTCTTGCCCATGTAAAACTCAAGCATCGTTTGTATCGAGGTGGCGCTGTCCAGTTGTACCGGGTCGAGGCGTATCTCCTGGCCGATAAAGTGCTTAAATTCATCCGGCGAGATTTCGCCCAGGCCTTTAAAGCGGGTAATCTCCGGCTTGCCCCGAAGCTTCTCTATGGCATTGCGGCGCTCTTCATCGCTATAGCAGTAAATCGTTTCTTTCTTATTGCGCACTCGGAACAGCGGCGTCTGTAGAATATACAAATGGTTTTCCTTAATAAGCTCGGGGAAGAACTGCAGGAAGAACGTGATAAGCAGCAGGCGGATGTGCATACCGTCAACATCGGCATCGGTCGCGATCACGATGTTGTTGTAGCGCAGGTTTTCCATTTCCTCCTCAATATCAAGCGCAGCCTGCAATAAGTTAAATTCCTCGTTTTCATAAACGATCTTCTTGCTCATGCCGTATGAGTTGAGCGGCTTACCCCGAAGGCTGAATACAGCCTGGGTGTTCACATCCCTTGACTTAGTAATAGACCCGGATGCCGAATCTCCCTCGGTAATGAAAAGCGTACTCTCAAGGCTACGCGGGTTTTTGGCATCGGTAAGGTGTACGCGGCAGTCACGCAGCTTTTTGTTGTGAAGGCTGGCCTTTTTAGCCCTGTCCCGCGCAAGCTTGCGTATTCCCGAAAGTTCCTTGCGTTCGCGTTCGGCCTGCAGTATTTTCTTTAGCAGGGCATCGGCCACTTCCGGATTACGGTGCAGGAAATTATCGAGCTTATTCTTAATGAAATCGTTTACAAAGGTGCGCACGCTTGCAAGCCCCGGCCCCATTTCGGTCGACCCCAGCTTGGTTTTAGTCTGCGACTCAAATACAGGCTCCTCTACCTTCACGCTGATCGCGCTCACGATGGACTTCCGTATATCTGACGCCTCGAAATTTTTGTTGTAAAATTCTTTTATAGTGCGGACAATCGCTTCCCGGAAAGCGCCAAGATGCGTACCACCCTGAGTAGTATTCTGCCCATTGACAAACGAATAATATTCCTCGCTGTACTGGGTCTTGCTGTGGGTCATCGCAATTTCGATGTCGTCATCCTTCAGGTGGATGATGTCATAAATGCGGTCGTCCTCACTAATGGTTTCGCCTAACAAATCTTTAAGGCCGTTGTCACTATAGTATTTTTCGCCGTTGTAAATTATCGTCAGCCCCGTATTGAGGTAACAATAATTTTTGAGCATCTTCACAATGTACTCGTTACGGTACTTGTAATTCTTAAAAATGGTTTCATCGGCTATAAATGTAACCTTGGTGCCCTTGCGCCTGGTGGTTTCGGCAATATCTTCCTCTTTGGTAAGTTCGCCTGCAGAAAATTCCGCAGCCTTGATCTGGTTGTCGCGAACTGCCTCTACACGAAAATAATTGGACAGCGCGTTTACCGCCTTGGTACCAACCCCATTAAGGCCCACCGACTTTTTAAACGCCTTGGAATCATACTTACCGCCGGTGTTCATTTTAGAAACTACGTCTACCACCTTTCCCAACGGGATGCCGCGGCCGTAATCGCGTACGGTTACCGTTTTATCCTTTACCGTTACCTCGATGGTTTTGCCCGTACCCATAACAAACTCATCAATAGAGTTGTCTATTACCT
>JAGKWW010000064.1 GCA_021151665.1 Flavobacteriaceae bacterium | reverse complement strand
TACGAACACCATGGGCTGGAAATTACAATACAATGGCAACACTGTAAATGACGAGAACATCAGAATGGTGTTATAAAAATGGCCGCTTAACAGCGGCCATTTCATTATTAAACTATTTTTTCTTTTTCAAATATGAGGCCTAGCCCTCCTTCTATCAGGTGAACGACTTCGGGCCTTGAGTTTTTAACGTTTTCAAGATGCAAAAGGGCATCCTGTTGTAACTGATCCATTTTATTAAGATTAGCCAGTTCTGCTATTTCTACTGATAGCAGCCAGTCTTTTGGATGTCCGGCCTTAACCTGTTCAAAAATAGAAGTAAGCGATCCGACTGATCCTTTGCCCTCGCGTATATCGCGAACGTGACGGTAAAGATTTTCCAATTCGAGGCGTTTCAGAGATTTTTCTGCCTTTATGGTTTTGCTGGATGGCACGTGCGTTACAAGGTCGAAACTGTTGACATCAGCCGGACCTGAAAATGCCGACACCACTTTTTTACCAACAGCCATGTCGTAAATCCCCCATTCGGGGCGGAAAAGAATCTCATTTTTGTGTGTAACCGTACAATCTTTAAAGCTTATCAGGATAATCTTGCCCTGTATATTGCGTGTGCCTGTAATAATTTCGCCCGAAACCGTAATGTCGCCTTCAAATTCCAGCGTCACCCTTTCACCTTCATAAATATCATAAGCACGCAGGTCGCGCGGGCTCATGTCCTCTATCGCCAGGTTTATGCCCTTAAGCTTCCCTACCGGGCTACCGAAGCCCTCACTATGGTAAGCGGTACCGTGACCAACCAATTCCTTTTCACGGTAAGACAATGCCGTTTCGCCATTGGTTTGCAGGTACACAGGCTTGCCTTCATTTTCAATAACATTCGTAAACACGCCCGATATCTCAAGTCCGGTGCTCAGCTCTGCCGTACCCAATGCTTTAGACTGTATCAGCTTGCGGATGCCTGAAAGGCCACCGGTTCGCAGCGCCATCTTGTTGGCAAACTCTTCGAGCACCAGGCTAAGCTGTGCGAAATCAGGGGTTACATACAACTGAGGCTGAGGCTTGGTAATGTCGAAGCTCTGGTAAGCCGCCTCAATAGTATATGGTAATTTCTTTACATTATCTGTCATGCACCACGCGCTTTCGCCAATAGACGACAACAGTCCGGCGCCATATATTTTTGGGTCGTCAACGGTCCCTATAAGGCCATATTCCACTGTCCACCAGTGCAGGTTACGTATAAGTGCCATTTCAGACAATTCGCCCATATCGTTCTGAAGCTCATCCACGCGTTTCTCAGCCGCCTCGATCTCTTCAGCAGGAATGCCTTCCGCTTCCTTAAGTATTGAAAGAAGCCTGATCGCCTCATAAATTTCATAATCACGCGCCGATGATATTGCCTTGCATCCTATTTCGCCAAAGCGCCTAAGATATTCGGCATACTCCGGATTCGCTATTATTGGTGCATGCCCGGCTCCCTCGTGAATAATATCGGGTGCCGGCGTATATTCAATATGCTCAAGCTGGCGAATATCTGATGCGATTACAAGCACATTGTACGCCTGGAATTCCATAAATGCGTTGGGCGGAATAAAACCATCTACCGCAACAGCTGCCCAACCTATTTCCTTAAGGATACGGTTCATGCCATACATGCTGGGTATGTTCTCGATCTCGATACCCGTTTTCTTCAGGCCATCGAGATAAGAGCTATGGGCAACCCTGCTTAGGTAATCTACATTCTTCCGCATCACATACCGCCACACCGCCTGGTTTATAGGGGTATAATCTTCATAATCCTGGGGCTTGATAAATTGTTTTAGATGTTTCGGCAGCCTCTCAATAAGCGGATTGCTTTCTATTGCAGCATTCATGGTATAGCACTTTGTAATTCAGGTAAATTTAAGGAATTCGTATGGATTGGGGCTTACAGTTGATAATTTTAATTTATTCTAATATAAAAAAAGCGGTTTACGAAATTATAACAGGGTCCACAAAAAAAGCCACAGCATTGCTGCTGCGGCCTGAACAAAAACAAAGAAATAATAATAACAGTTTGACGAACTATAAATAGTAACTCTACCGGCGTACATTTTAGTATACTCGACGTCTTTTTTTTAATCGCGTTTTATAGTCACTTCCTTTTTGGTTCTTGAAACCGTTACATCGTTCTGGTCTTCACCTTTTTTACTTTGTATGCTTACTCCATCACCATTTACGCTAATAGAAGTCCCGTCCGGGTCTTTTGGAGTCTCGGCGGTTGTGGTGGTGGTAGTTGTTGTAGTCTCGCTCGATACCCGCGGCGCCGGGGCAGGGGCTGGCGCCGGATCTGCTACAGGTTCCGGGGCCGGTGGCGGAGGAGCGGGTTCATTTTGCTTGCAGGCGGCCAGCATTGAGATCGCCAGCACAGCCAGGATGGTTGCTTTTTTCATAAATCAATTATTAGGTTATTATGCTTAAAATTACAATTTATGATATTAAATAATTTTAAAACAAACTTAAAATTAAGCAATTAGCCCTATCCGCTTTGAATGCGCAATGGCTTCACTGCTATCACGGAAATAACAGGTGGCCACATCCATCGATTCCATATTCTGTAGCACCCTAATCACTTTCTCCTTTTTCTTGTGGCCAGTCTGCCTTATATAAACCGCCTTTACAGTGCAGGGGAAAATCTTACAGACATCCTGATATAAATAAGGGTCGTGCTGGGAATCGTCGCCCAAAAGCGTATACTGAAGGCGGGGATAGAATTCGAGAATATGTTTTATCTTATCAAATTTGTGGGTATGGCTGCCCCGCCCGGTTCCAAAGAAATCCCATAGGCTGGTCTTAATGTCCTTTAAAAGCATTACAGCCCGCGGAAGTTCGTGTATGCGGGCAAACTTTACAATAAAGTTATACAGGTTCCATTCGCTGCTCGATACGTAGAAAAAAGCATTCATCTCTTCCTTATTATCACGCCCTGCCGTACTTAGCGCCTGGTAGTGCGGCACTACATCGGCAAATAGCTTGCGGTCGTTTATATTTTTCCATAACAGGATATAGAGCTTCCTGAAAAAGCTATTAGTGTGCGAAACCAAAAAGGTGTCATCGATGTCTGATATAAAACCAAGGTTACCCTCAAAGGGCCGTATAAACGTGCCTTTTTCACGAACCTCTCCCCCTAGATAGGGTGTTGTTACATAATAATCTGCCCAGCCGTGGCCTACTTCCTCTTTTAAGGGAATGCAAAATTTAAAGTATCCGTCATCAAGGGTTTTGGTATGTATCTTTGTGCCATTGTGCTCAAGGTACACATCGGTATTAGAGAGTGTTTTAATCCGGTACATGCGGATAATGGAGCGCGCATTTTTAAAATGTTTTTTTTCAAACTCATAGCTCCCCGCAGTATTCGGGCGAAAAAGGTGTCCAAACACAATCAGTTCTTGTTCGTTCGCGTAACCGCGGTAAAGTTTTATAATTGGCTTCATCAGCAAAAATTATCATTTCACTAAGACTTGTCACAGTACAATTTACCTAATTTTAATCACAAAAAAATTATAACATGGAGCCAAAGGGCAAATTTTTATTTGTGATCAACCCGATTGCAGGTGGTATAGATAAAACCGAAATCGTTGAGTCAGTGCGCAATTATGCAAAAGAACACGCAATAGAATTAGCCGAATATGAAACTACCGGAGAGGGTGATGAAAAAAAGATCCGGCAACTTTATGAACAACTAAAACCTTCCCGTATCCTGGTGGCGGGCGGTGACGGTACTATTAAAATGGTTGCCGAAGCGGTAGAGCACCACGATGTTACCATTGGCGTAATACCTGCGGGGTCGGCAAACGGGCTATCGGTTGACCTTGAAATACCAGCTGAACAGGAAGAGTACCTCCGCATCGCGTTTTCGGGAAAGGCGATGGAGATGGACATGGTGAGCATCAACGGTAAAAAAAGCCTCCACCTAAGCGACATTGGCCTGAATGCCGAGCTTATAAAGAATTACGAGAACAGTTCCATCCGGGGAAAGCTGGGCTATGCGCTACAAGCCATTAATACGCTTACGGGGCTTGAAGATCCGTTTACCGCGAAAGTAACCGCCAATGGAAACACCATAGAAACCGTGGCCAGGATGATCGTGATAGCCAATACGAACCGTTATGGCACCGGTGTTACCATCAATCCGGTTGGGAAAATGGACGACGGCAAGTTTGAAATCGTGATCCTGCGAAATCTCGACCTTGTTGTAATGGGCAAAATACTTTCAGGCAATATGCCGTTGGATACAGGCGACGTAGAGATTATTTCCGCAGAGGAAGCGACGATTACTACCAACACGCCCGTTCACTTCCAGATTGATGGCGAATACTGCGATGAAGCCGACAAGCTCGACATCAAGATACTTCACCGGCAAATGAAGGTTGCGGTGCCGTAAGCGTTATGGCTCGCTGGCGGCGGAATAGCACTTTGTCAAGACTGTATCGTCCGCTGCCCTTACCGGCGATCATAAGAAAGCAAAAAAAGAAAAGTTGCTGGTAGTACATACCGAACAGCGGCTCGGGATTTTCATACCATAAAAAAGAAACGACAAAGAACTGAAACGCCAGTTGCACAGCGCTAAAGCGTGTAAGCAGGCCGATGGCAATGCATATCCCTCCTACAAACTCGCCGTAAACAGCGATATAAGCCCAAAAAGAAGGATTTGGAAAAGTGAAACCAATAGTGCCGACCTGCTCTATAAACCATGACGACGTGCCGAAGCGCAGGTTGTTCCATTCCCATGGCAACTGCTCATTAATTTTAGTAAACATTTTGTAATAGCCGGCACCGTAGGCTATGGATATCCCTACATGCAACCGGAACAGGAGATAAATAATTTCGTAAAAACGGGAATTGGAAACGACTCCGCCGGTAAAAAATGACATTGCTTTTTTCATGGTACTGTGTGATTTAAGTTTCAGCAAATGTCTGCCTCACAGCGCCATGAATCGCTTCAATTTATGATTTGAGACCTATTTGACCGTCAGTTTTATATCTATTAAGATATTCTGTCGGCGTAAATCCTGTATGTTTACGAAACGCACGATTAAATGTTGCTTTGGAGTTGAATCCGTTATCGAGGGCAATAGCAAGAAGTGTTTGGCGATGCTGCAGGTTATCATCAAAAGCTCTTTTAACCGAATCAACACGAATGGAATTTACATAGTCATTGAAATTCATCCCGAAATAGTAATTAATAGCCCGCGAAATTGTAGTGCTGTTACTCGAAAGGCTCTTTGCTGTTACAGGCAGGGTTAGCTCAGGATCACGATAAGCACCGCCTTTCATATACTCATCGACGGCTGCTTTCCATTCTTCGGGCGGGACATTGCCTGTATCGTCAGTTTTTGTATCATCCAACGGAATCCTTTCCGAACCTTCATCTATTGCTGCATCTAACATTACAATAGCATTATCCTCTATCCGGTAGGAATGTACCGCGATTGGCGCCGTGTTATACCCATTAATGGTGACGTAGATGGAAATAATACCGAAAGCAAAATAAAACCACCAGTTCGCTTTATAGCTTTCAAGTCCGGGGGATATCGTAAACAGAACCGCATAGATAACCTGTAAGCCCAACATTGCAACAAACGCTGTAAGTGCATTTTTTATCCACCGGAATAACAACGAGTCGGCGAAACTCACCGTGTTGGCCATCACTTTTTTAAAGGAGGTAAAATAGTTTGCCGAGAATACAAAGTACGCTAACATCGAGAGCCAGCCCGCAATCTTGTACCATGCATCAAACTCGAGGTCGCTTCCCTCTGCAAGGAAATAAACTTCGTCGAAAAAAATTTTGTCGGCCGCCGCAACTACAATACTAAACAGGACATATAACATTCCCGGCACAAGATGCACCAGGTGACGCCGGCGAAACCGAAATCCCGGATCGAGCAGCGATCGTATATAGAAATAAAAGGCCGGGCCAATGAAAAACGTATGGGTGAACGGAATATAGAATATAAGGTCGCGGTATCGCCGATCGTCATACCATCCTGCAAACCCTAACATCCATGGTGTAATATAAAGCATACACAATGCAGCGAATATTGCAAGCCATATTTTTGAATTATCCTTTTGCCTAAAATATTTAAAGAAAGACAGCATGCTATAGAGCATACCGTTGCAAAAGATCACCAGCAACAACGAACTGTAAAAATTAAAGCTGAACAGCATGTTCCTGCTTAAAAGGGTTGCGCTCCTTCCACTCCACTTTCGGGTCAAAGTATTCAAAAAGCTGCCCCGTATAGCGGTTGATGGCAGCATTGGTGTGCTTAATGATTCCGTAAACAGGTTCGGCTACGGCGCCTATAGAACTCTTGATCTCCATAGCTGAACGAGCGAACACGATATGCCGGGCGCCTTTGCTTATCCCGTAACTTACCATATCGTAAAGCATATTCAGGTATAGCATTTTTTCCTTTTGTACGGCTTCGTCATAACCAAGGAAGTAGGTATCCATATCTTCCCCGTTTCGGATCAGCGTATTGAATCCCACCATTTGCCCGTCAAGAAAATAGCCATACAAAAGAAAGTCGTCCTGTAGCTCTTCTTTAAGTACTAAAAAGTGATTTTCCGGAAGGAAAAATGTATTGAATGAGGCGCGGTTAGCTACGGTATGATAAAGCTCTGAAATGCGCTTGCTGCTTTCCCTGATCTCATCCGTGGTTAACCGCTTCTTAACTATCCCATCCGCTTTCTTGCGTGCCCTGTTGTATTGCGTGCGGTACTTCGTATTCATATCGGCCAGGTAATCTTCAGGCGTTGTCCAGTTGTCCCTGACGGTAAAGATCATATTGGGCTGCGTACAGAACTTATGATAGCCAGGAAAGCCTGCATCATCAAAACCGGGAAATTCAGCCGCATTAAAGTCTTTCACTGCAATGAGGTTGATGCATATCCTCCTTTTCCGGTACTGTGTTTTTATCTCGTCAAGCGCAGCGGCAAACAGCGGGAGAGCGTCTTTCTCGGCGATTCTGTCTGAAAGCACATACGCATTTTGCCCCGTGAGGTTATTATTCCCGAGAATAAGCACGTGGGATGAAAACCTGCGGAACAAATAATCTTTAATACAAAACGTGCGCGCTTCGTTTTTAAAGGTCTCGATACCGGCCAGATTTATATACTGCACAAGGGCTACACCGCACAGCGATTCTTCGTAAAACAGGCCTATAAACAGGCATTCCATATTAGATGGAGCAGCCTTTTGCATCGCCAGAAGAAATGCGCGCGACAAAAAAATATTAGGCCTTGCAACCTTTTCCCAACCATCAGGAAGGGCGGCAGCATCTTTAAAAATACGGTAAGAGTACGTTGCTTTCAATTTGTCAAAAATAAAAAAATCTCCTGCAGGAGATTTTAATGAATGCTACTATTTTTAAATTATTTCCAGGCGCATATAATGCCGCCCATAATCGTAAAGTTAACTATCCAGTAACCGGCATTGATCAGTATATATTTCCAGCTTTTCATCTCAAACAACGCATTGGTGCCGATGATAGGCAGCGCTATAAATATACCGGCTATAACCCCATGAAACGCGCCGTGCTTAAAGGTGCGGAAAGCGTCGCCGTAGTCCGCCATAAATGCATGGTAGGATGGCTTTGCAAGAGTGGGGTCGCCACCTGTCATTCCCAGTGCGCCGAACTGGTGGATAACCAACATCTGTAAGATGAATGAAAGCATGAATGCAAAAAGGATCGCGAGTCCAAACGTTTTTATCATATTTGCGGTTTTCGCCTTTTCCTCAGTCATCCCGGTTTCGCGCATCCAGATGGTACCGAAAACTTTAGGATTATACCATATAAACCCCACAACTAAGGTTGAAAGTGCAGCGGCAAGGATTGCCAAAAAGTTGATTTCCATAATGTTTTGTTTTTGGTTTGCTAAACCAAATATAAAAAATTTACGAATATTTTAACAAAAATAAGATTTAAAGATACTTAATAAAAGAGAAAGATGTCCGGCTTTCAAGATAGCCCGGCGTAGTTTCTTTAGCGTAAGCCTCCGCTTCAAAACAAATTGACCGGTAAGCTTTCTTGCTATCTCGCAACTTGATAAGCCGTATAAGGTATTCAATGCCATACCAAAGGTAAAATGGTACGACCAGTAATTCAGCCTGCTGCCTAAGATGGATCCGTTCGTGGTTGATAAGCGCCACACTATGCATGTATTTTTTATCCGATAAAATAATAAAAGGGAACAGTGCCATTGCGGCGTAGCCTTTTGGGATTAAATATTTGCAAACAACTACCATTAATTGTAAAGTTGCTAAATTTGTAGGTATGAACCGTGAAAATACTGATAATAAATTAGTGGAGGGCGAAGATTATTACCTGACGCCCGAAGGCTACAAAGTTTTTACAAAAGAATTTCACCTGAAGCGCGGCTACTGCTGCAAAAGCGGCTGCCGTCACTGTCCGTACGGATATGATAAAAACACCGGCACCTTCAGGAACAAACAATAACGACGAACCTATCAAACTACCAATAAACAAATATGACATTTCAGCAACAGATACAGGAAGGCATCCCGGCGGTGCTCCCGCAACCAAAACCCTATGACCCGGCTATAAACCATGCCCCAAAACGCAAAGACATCCTAACCGCAGAAGAAAAAAAACTGGCACTGCGCAATGCGCTACGCTATTTTGAGCCGCATCAGCATGCAGAACTGGTAGAAGAATTCCGGCACGAGCTTGAAACTTACGGACGCATATACATGTACAGGCTGCGCCCGGATTACAGGATGTATGCCCGCCCGGTTTCGGAGTACCCCGGAAAGTCGGAACAGGCGAAAGCGATTATGCTCATGATACAAAATAACCTGGATTATGCCGTGGCGCAACATCCGCATGAACTGATAACGTACGGAGGAAACGGCGCGGTGTTCCAGAACTGGGCACAGTACCGCCTGTGCATGAAGTACCTGAGCGAAATGACCGACGAACAAACCCTCGTAATGTACAGCGGCCACCCGATGGGACTTTTCCCGTCGCACAAAGAGGCGCCGCGTGTGGTGGTTACCAACGGGATGATGATACCAAACTACTCTAAGCCGGACGACTGGGAACGTTTTAATGCACTCGGCGTAACGCAGTACGGCCAGATGACTGCCGGAAGCTATATGTATATTGGCCCGCAGGGCATAGTACACGGAACTACCATTACCGTGATGAATGGCGGGCGGAAAATTGCCAAACATGGTGAAGGGCTTGAAGGAAAAGTTTTCCTTACGGCCGGCCTTGGCGGCATGAGCGGCGCTCAGCCAAAAGCCGGAAACATTGCCGGGTGCATTACGGTTTGCGCCGAAGTGAACCCTAAAGCCGTGCAAACACGCCATTCACAGGGCTGGGTAGATGAGGTAATTACCGACCTCGACTCGCTGGTAGAAAGGGTACGCAAGGCCAAAGAAGGGAAAGAAGTGGTTTCGATAGCCTACCAGGGTAACGTGGTAGACGTTTGGGAAAAATTTGATACCGAAGATATATTCATAGATCTGGGCAGCGACCAGACATCCCTCCATAACCCGTGGGCGGGCGGCTACTACCCTGCCGGGTTATCGTTTGAAGAAGCCAACCGGATGATGGCCGAAGCCCCGGATCAATTTAAAGAGAAAGTACAGGAATCGCTGCGCAGGCAGGCAGCCGCCATCAATAAACACACAGCCAAAGGAACGTATTTCTTTGACTACGGCAACGCTTTCCTTCTTGAAGCCTCCCGCGCAGGTGCCGATGTAATGGCAGCAGATGGCATCAACTTCAGGTATCCAAGCTACGTACAGGATATCCTGGGCCCTATGTGCTTTGATTACGGATTTGGGCCGTTCCGTTGGGTGTGTGCTTCCGGCAGTGCCGAAGACCTTGCCAAAACTGATGCAATTGCACAACAAGTGCTCGAAGAAATGGCCGCTACAGCGCCGGCAGAAATAAAGCAGCAGATGGAAGACAACATCCGATGGATCAAGGGTGCTCAGGAAAACAAACTGGTGGTAGGATCGCAGGCGCGTATTTTATACGCCGATTCTGATGGGCGCATACGTATTGCGGAGGCATTCAACAAAGCAATTGCCGAAGGCAGGATAGGCCCCGTAATATTGGGGCGCGACCATCACGATGTATCGGGCACTGATTCGCCGTACCGTGAAACCTCAAACATTTATGACGGCTCCCGCTTTACGGCCGATATGGCTATCCACAACGTGATTGGCGACAGCTTCCGGGGTGCAACCTGGGTGAGCATCCACAATGGCGGAGGCGTAGGCTGGGGCGAGGTGATAAACGGCGGATTTGGTATGGTTCTTGATGGTACTGAAGATGCGGCAAGGCGCTTGAAATCAATGCTTTTCTGGGATGTAAATAATGGTATTGCGAGGCGAAGCTGGGCCCGCAACGAAGAGGCAGTATTTGCCATTAAGCGTGCTATGGAAAATGAGCCGATGCTTAAGGTGACATTGCCCAACATGGTAGACGACTCCCTCCTTTAAAAAGTAGTGTAACGATAGCGTTTTGGCGGCTTCACCGGAATTATATTAACTTTTGATCTTTATGAAGACAATAAAATTGCTATCGTTATTTTTATTTACAGCCCTCGCGGCGTCATGCAGTTCGGTGCGTGTTTCATCTGATTATGATGACACGGCGTCTTTCAGCAGTTACAAAACCTATGCTTACTTTAAAGAAGGTATAGATAAGGTGGAGATATCCGACCTTGACAAGAAACGCATTATGCGCGCTATCGATGCCGAGATGCAACAAAAGGGCTTTACGAAAAGTGACAAGCCGGACCTGTTGGTCAACATTTTTACCAAATCTCAGGAGCGCGTTAACGTGAACACCTGGGGTTATGGCGGCTTTGGATGGGGTTATGGCTGGGGCTGGGGCCCGGGCTTTTACGGAAGCTACCCCATGGTAAGCAGCTACCCCGAAGGAACACTTTACATTGACCTGATTGATGCCGGCAAAAAAGAACTCGTTTGGCAGGGAATCGGGAACGGCGTACTAACCCGCGACCGCGATGAAAAACAAGACCGCATTAATGAGTTTGTGCAGAAGATCTTAGCACAGTTCCCTCCTGAAAAGAGGAAATAGTTTATAGCGAAAAGCTCCGTAACCGGAGCTTTTATTTTAATTTTCGTTAAAATAAGGACTATATTTACAAACTTTATTTTAACGAACATGAAACAAAAATTACTCTATCTATTTTTATTTGTAGCAGCAGCGATTCAAGCCCAGGTGGTAAATATCCCTGATGCCGAATTTAAAAGTGCGCTTCTGGGAACAAGTACGAATTCAACCGTAGTTGCTTATAACAGCACTAGCCAAGAGGTGCCAGTAGACGCCAACGGTGACGGGCAAATACAGGTATCTGAGGCGTTGCTGATACGAAAGCTATCGATTTATTCTCCTACTGCCAATGTTACAGGGATAACGGCCTTTGCAAATCTGCGGTATCTCCAGATTTATTCTCTTAATTTACAAGCACTTTCATTGTCTTCAATGCCTTATCTTGAAGAACTGTATTGTCAACAGTGTCTGGCGCTTACATCCTTAAATATAAACGGACTCACATCACTTAAAATTTTAGACTGTAGTAACACTAATGTTATAGGACTGTCAGTTCAGGGATTAACATCACTCCAAAAAATTAATGCCAGCGGTTCGCAGATAACCGGACTTAATCTTTCTGGGTTAGCTTTATTACAGGATTTTACTTGTGATGGATCTCCTATAAATACACTGATACTGTCGGGAAACACAAGCCTTAAAACACTTCAGTGTACCGGTGGTTTTTTAACCTCCTTAAACCTTTCCGCCGCGCCAAGTCTTGAAACGCTGAATTGCCGACAACAGATGTTAACAAGTTTAAATACTACCGGCTTGGCAGCGCTTAAAATGATAGAATGCAGTGAGAACCAAATAACCGGGCCAGTTGATCTATCTACCAACACATCCCTAATAGAGGTATATTGTAATAACAACAATATTACGTCTATAATTTTAGGTGATATACCATCAATTAAAACACTTATAGCAACCGATAATTCGGTGCAGCAAATACAGTTGGGATATCTTCCGTCACTCAGATTTCTTTATTTGGAAAATAACCATCTAAGTTCAATTGATGTAAGTGGGTGCCCTATGATTGATAGTCTTGCGGCCTCCAACAATCCACTCACCTATATAAATATGAAAAATGGTGAAGACGCCGCGATTTACTTTACTGGCATCGTTACAAACGCTGCGATTCCGGTAACTACTATTTGCGTAGACGAAGGGGAATGGGAAGAATCTTATTTTACTAACTATTATAGCAACAGTACCCAACAGGTAAATATTAACACCTATTGTACGGCAGTGCCCGGCGGGATGTATAACACTATCACCGGCCTTACTACTTACAACAGTAATAACGCGGGCTGTAGCGGCGCGTTGTCTGGAATCCGGTATAAAATAACCGGGGGTATGCAAGGTTCGACAATGACCATGCAGAACGGTAATTATAACTTTTATACACAGACAGGTAATTTTACCATAAGTCCACAATTGGAAAATCCATCCTGGTTTACAGTATCTCCTCCTTCGGCTTCGGCATCTTTTGCCAATGCCAACAATAACTCCGTGACCAAAAATTTCTGCATTGCGCCTAATGGTATACACAAAGACGTTGAAGTAATGATTCAACCCGTCAGAAATGCGCAGCCGGGGTTTGATTCATCTTACAGAATTATATACCGAAATAAGGGAAATCAGCCACTTTCAGGCCAGATAAATCTCTTTTACAATGATGGCGTTATGGATTTTGTAAATACCTCCGTATCACCGTCTACAACATCTGTTGGCAGCATTGCATGGGATTATACAAATCTACAACCATTTGAATCGCGTGTAATTGCTGTAACTTTAAATATGAATGGCCCAACGGAAGTCCCTGCGTTAAACAACGGCGACCATCTTAATTTTACCGCTTCAATATCCCCTACAACGGGAGACGAAACCCCAGGCGACAACACTTTTACATTAGAACAGACGTTGACGGGATCGTTTGACCCGAACGACATTACCTGCCTGGAGGGCGACACCGAGCATCCGGATAATATCGGCAAGTACCTGCACTACAACATTAATTTTGAAAATACCGGTACCGTCCCTGCAACATTTATTGTTGTGAAGGATATGATAGATACAGCTAAATTTGACCTCGCTTCACTTCAGTTGATAACCGCCTCCCATAACGTAAAAACCCGAATCAACGGAAACAAGGTAGAATTCTATTTTGATGCCATTAACCTGGGCCCGAATCAAAAGGGTAACGTGCTGTTCAAGATCAAGACGCTGCCAAGCCTTGCTGTGAATAGCTCT
>JAGKWW010000011.1 GCA_021151665.1 Flavobacteriaceae bacterium | reverse complement strand
ATCATCAAAACATCATAAAAAGGTTTATCGAACGATATTCAATTTTTAGCTATCGAAATGAGAGATTGCCGCTGGATAAGTTTAAATATAATCCAATGCGTTTAATGCTCTAAATTTTCGCGGACTAAGACCAGTATGCTTTTTTATAAACCGTGTTAATGATGCTGATGAGCTAAAGCCATAATATGAAGTCAACTCTTTAATGGGAATTTCAGTAGAAGCTAGTTTTTTTGCAATCTCACTTGCAACAATTTCCTTAACGATCGTGCTGGGTGAAGTTTCACTGCTTGAAAGCGTCAATCGATGTAACGCTATTCTTGATATATTGAGCTTTTTCAAGTAGAATTGGAGGTCCCAGTGATTCTGAGGATACTGGTGAATAAGGTTTTTAAATTCTACTAGAATGGGGTGTTCTGCTAGCAATGCTGAATTTTGATCCAATTGATTTAACGTTTCGTTTTGTTCCTTTATGTTGTTTTTCATGTTTTAAGATAATCGCTCGTTATTGCCACACTATAGTGTCTAGGGCTATAGTTTAGGTTAAGTATTCCATCAATCTTGTTTGAATGCAAGCAAAATTAGCGTATTAATTTCATAGTGTACTTTTCGAATTTAACGATTCGCTTTTTAAAATTATAATTTTTTATCACTAACGCGAGTGCATCGCTTATTGTCCGGCCGCCTTCAATTCGGTTCCACGAAGTGTCGATATCTTCAAAAAGGTTTTGCTTGTTCTTCAGTTCCGGCCCCTTTATAAGTTCCAGGTATTCCATGTCTTCGCCGCGCGCTCCGGTTGTGCCGAATCCCTGGCTCTTATGCCTGCTGCGGCTGAGCGCTGCTATTTCCTGGTTCGATTTGCCCAACAAAGGGTAGTACGAGCCCGTCTGCAAATTGATATACTTTGATTTGTCTGCTTTATCAAACTTATCCTTGCCCCCAAAGAACCACCAGGATACATTAAAAAATACGCGTTTGGACTGCCATGTCGAGACATATTTCAGTTGTTCCGGCTGATAGTTAGGGTCGGCGGCTAATTCAAAAGCTTCCTGCGTCAGCATTGCCGAAGTGGTGTGATGGCCATGGGTGGTACCGGGCGAACGGTGGTCAAACCGCGTAACAATCACATCGGGCTGCAGGCTGCGAATCACCCAGACCATATCCTGCAAAACTTTTTCCTTATCCCATATCATTAAAGTTTCATCGGGCAATTTAGAATAACCAAAGTCATTGGCCCGGCTAAAATATTGCTCACCGCCATCTACTTTTCGGGCTTCTATGAGTTCCTGAGTACGGATGACGCCAAGCAGTTCGCGAAGTTCCTGCCCTATAAGGTTCTGGCCGCCGTCGCCGCGGGTCAGTGAAAGATAGCCGGTGTGGACTTTCGCATCATTCGCGAGAAAAGAAATAAGCCGGGTATTTTCGTCGTCAGGATGGGCCGCAATGTAAAGTGCCGTACCCAGCACATTTAGCTTTTGGAGCTTTTGATAAATTTCAGACGATGTAGGTTTCTCAGGCTGCTGTGCATGGCTGACCGCAACGCAGAATAGCGTAAGATATAGTATTAATTTTTGCATGCTTAATCAAAAAAATCTTTTTCTTCGGGCTGAACCGGTATGATACTTACACCTTTTTGGAGCAGAAGGCTGTTGGGGTACGTTACCAGTTCGCCTTCCCGTGTTTTAAGTATGGTGTGAAACGCCTTAATGTCCTCTATCTGCGCCTCAAGCGGAAAATCTTTATCGTGAACCCTTATAAAATCGCCGATGCGGAAAGGGAACGTAAAGAACAATATTATGCCGGATGTAATGTTGCTAAGAATCGACCATTGTGCAAAGAATGCTACGCCTATAACTGTAAGGGTACCGGTAAAAAAGGCGAACAGCTGTGATGGATTAATTTGCCAGATACCAAAAATGCTAACTGCTAGCAAAGCCATCAGAAAAAAGTTCACATATTTTATCACCAGATTGGTCCGCCTTTCAGAAAGGCTGCCTTTGCGGGCATACCCGCGTATAAAGTGCCTCAGCAAAATACCAAGCACAAGGAATACTGCCAGTGTAATGACGGTGCCAAGCCATTCCCTGAAGTATTCTAAATTCATCCTGCAATTTTTAAAAGGTGTTGGTATACTTTATCTACCGGGAGCCCGACAACATTGTTGTATGAGCCTTCGATACGGGCGATGGCTACCAGACCGATCCATTCCTGTATGCCGTAAGCACCAGCTTTATCGTAAGGCCTGTAATTCTCCAGATAATAATTTATTTCATCATCAGACAGCGGATTAAAGGTCACTTTGGTAGTATCATTAAAAACGTCGCTGTCGCCTTTGTGGCGAATGCAAACCGATGTGATCACCTCATGGGTTTTGCCGCCCAGTGACTGTAGCATCCCGAAAGCATGGTTTCTGTCGGCCGGCTTGCCAAGCGCTTTCCCTTCGTGCCATACAATGGTGTCGCTTGTAATAACGATCTCATCTTCGGTTGCCGAATCATCCAGCGCTGAGGCTTTCAATACAGCAAGATAATCGGTGATCTCTGCACCCTGCAGATGTGAAGGAAAGACTTCCTCAACTTCTTTCAGGCGTATCTCAAAATCAATATTCAGGTCGCGGAGAAACTGCTGGCGCCTTGGCGAACCCGAAGCGAGTACTATTTTTCGGCCATTCAGTTTTTCGTTAAGCATGTTTATTGATCGTTAAGGTTATTATCGAAATAAATACTGCTGCAAAAAATATTGTGTATTTCAAAACCGTCGCAATGGTAGCAAACTGCTTGTCTGTTTTGGCATCCCAGATTTTTAAAAGGAACCAAAGCATCGGCCCTGCAATAAACAGCAATCCAAAGGCCAATGCCTGCAGCAAGTCCATCATATATGTAGTGGCATAATAAACCGCCATTGCTACCGGGATAAGCATGAGTGCAAAAGCAATGCGTGCCGTACGTTTTTTTCCTAAGCTGATGGCGAGGGTAGCGTTCCCTGAATTATAATCGTGATCCGTATCGCGAAGGTTGTTTACAAACGTAAGTACAAGGGCCAGGGCAAAAATAAACATCCCAAAATCCAGGATCAGCGAGAAAATTGTTGCCATCTGTATCTGGTTTTCAGGTGTAATTGCCGGATAAAGTTCGTATACCGGCAGGATAAAGAAAGGGACAGTGATAAACATCGCTTCCAGTAAGTTGCTGAGGATAATCACCTGCTTAAGGCTCGTGGCATACAGAAAAACTACCGCCGCAGGTATCACCATAACGGCCATTATCGCCGAATTGCCAAGGGCATTAGCGAGGTACCATGCTACTGCGAAGCCGGCAATGGTCAATCCGCCATAAATGTTATATGTAGTCCCATCACTATAGGCGCCCTCGCTTTTACCGTTAAGGTTAATAATAAAGAATGCGCCCGCAGCAATCAGCAGAATTCCGAATACGAGGATGCCGAATTGCATATCGTTTAATGCCAATACAGGACTTGCCGGTTTAAGGAAACCGAAATGCAAAGCCGCAAGCGCTACTATGATTAATAATAAGGAGGGGTAATTTATAAGTCGTAGAAATTTCATCTGCTTGTTTTAAATTCTGCTTGTTTTAAATGTTAATCGTATCGGGCATTAAAATGCTCCATCCATTTGCCCTGAACTTTCATTACCTGTTCAATGACATCGCGAACGCAGCCTGTGCCACCGTTCTTATGCGATATGTATTTGCTTAGTCCCTTAATTTCCGGGGCGGCATCCTGTGGGCAGGTGGGCAGTCCGACCAGCTGCATCACGTGATAATCAGGTATATCGTCACCCATGTACAAAACGTGCTCAGGCTTGATCCCGTAAATATCTGTGAATTCCTGAAAGGTCTCCACCTTGTTAGCAACGCCCAGGTATATATCGGTAATGCCGAGATTACGCAGCCGTATGCGGACACCCTCATTTTTTCCGCCGGAGATAATACAAACGGTATAGCCGTTCTCTATCGCGGCTTTCATGGCATAGCCGTCGCGGATATTCATGTTGCGAAGCATCTCTCCCGTGGGCGAAACATGTATTGTGCCATCGGTAAGCACACCATCCATATCGAAGATAAAGGTGGTAATGCCATTCATTAGCTCTTTATAGCTCTTTGTCATGCGATTGTTGTATCGATCGTGTTAATAGCAAATATATATTTTTCTGATTTTCATCGGTAAGCAAATCCAGGTGCCTTTGTATGGTTTCTTCGTCGTGTCGCACTGCCGGCCCGGTTTGCGCGAGGGCAGGGGATAGCTGCTGTATTTTCAAAGCCACCTCAGATATTAATGGTTTCAGCAAGTCAAAGGGCATCGCATGTGTCCGGCAAATGTCGTCCGCAATCGTGTACATATGGTTGGTAAAGTTAGCCGCAAACACTGCTGCCACATGAAGTGCCCTGCGTTGTGCTGAATCTATCCTGTACACCGAGTCTGAAATGGCCGAGGCCAGTTCTTCTAGTATATTGTAATCTTCCTGATTTTCAGCCTCAAGGCATATAGGCACTTTTTTAAAGTCAATTTCCTTTTCTTTAGAAAAAGTTTGAAGTGGGTAAAAAACACCGCGCCTGTTGCCACCATCGATCTCTTCCATCGGCGCGCTGCCTGAGGTATGTACCACCAGTCGATTGTTGAACGGAAGGTTTATAGAGACTTCATTTATTGCCCGGTCGCTAACCGCGATTATATACACATCTGCTTCAGGTATAAACTCATAACTAACTATTATATTAGTAGTTACGTTATCTAAATTTTCAGAGTTCCGGACTACGATGCCTTCGAGAGATATCCCCGAAGCTGCCGTAAGCGCTTTTACCAGATGGTGCGCTACATTGCCCGAACCTATCACCACAACACGTATCATCCTTTCAGCGCTTCTTTTACTTCATTTTCATAATCTGAAAGATCGGCATGATTAGCAAAAGATAGCTGCTTTCCGGATTTTTTCAATGCAGTGATAATCTCCTGTGCCAGCGCCAACGGCTCACTTTCAGGGCCTTTACGGTCGCCACCCCAATTAACCCCGGCCAATGTAACATCATAATGCATACCCGGCAGCCATTCTTCCAGCAGAACTGCTAGTGCTATGGATTCTGGTTTATAGCCTTTCCATTCGTCCGAAGCAGCGGCCTCAGCCTTCGCCGCAGATGACCAGAACGGAATTACTTCGGCATCTTCGTAGTCTACAGATTCCGAAACCGCCCAGCCATTATCCGATGCCAGCGACCAGGCTTGCCCAGCCTCAATTATCTCCTTAATAAATATAGTGTCAATCGTCATAATTATTTTCCTGCTTCCCACGTGTTGTCCTTCAGGTTAACATCAGGCAGCAAACCTTTGGGGTCTATTTGTATGCTTTTTATTTTTCTGCCTCCCTCGATAAGGTAGAACCACTCATCACCATGATACCATGATTCCACCGGGATGGATTTATCTTCAACGGTTCCGTCGGCAAAAGTGATCCGGAAGTTTACCGGCATTGGCAGCCCGCCATTGTTCGTAAAGTTAATCACGGTTGCTTCCGGTTTTACGGTAACGCTCTTTATACCAAGATCGATATTCTGGTTGCCAATGAACCAGCCACGCCAAAACCAGTTCAGGTTTTCGCCGGCTACGTTTTCCATACAATTGAAGAAATCTGTCGGCTGCGGATGTTTAAATGCCCAGGTGTTGATGTACGCCCGGAATGCATTATCGAAACGCTCGGGTCCAAGTATGTATTCGCGAAGCAGCACCATTCCTGTGGCAGGTTTGTAGTAGGCAGTATACGCGAGGTTCATGCTTTGCGCGATATCGGGATAAGTGGCGATGCTCTCCCTGCGGTCCCATTTCAGCCAGTAGCTGTTTTTTTGCCCGTCAGTAAGGTCAGATTTATATTCACCATTATTAAAGGCAAGCGTACTGTAGTGATTAATGAAAGTATTGAAGCCTTCATCCATCCAGGCGTAACGGCGCTCATTAGAACCTACAATCATCGGGAACCAGTTGTGGCCAAACTCATGGTCGGTAACACCCCAAAGGTCTGATTCCACACTTGTCGCTCCGCAAAAGGATAATCCGGGATATTCCATACCGCCTACATTGCTGGCCACGTTTACAGCCACCGGGTAAGGGTAAGCAAACCATTGCTTCGAGTAATGCTCAATTGCAGCCTTTACATATTCGGTTGAACGCCCCCAGGCCTTATTATCTTTTACTTCTTCGGGATATACCGACTGCGCCATTGCGGTTTTACCACCGGGCAGGTTTATCCGTGCGGCATCCCATATAAAGGCTCTGGAGGCTGCAAACGCCACATCGCGGGTGTTCTTCATTTTAAAGTGCCAGGTAACTTTTCCGTTACCTGCCGGACGTGTCAGCGTGAGGTTGCCAACTTCTTCCGGCTTTATAAGATAAACCGTTTTGTCGCTTTGCGATGCCGTTTTCATACGTGCGGCCACTTCTTTAGAAAGCGCTTCGCCCGGATTTACCAGTTCTCCCGAGCCAGCCACGATGAAGTCGTGCGGAACAGTCACCTTATAATCATAGTCGCCATATTCGCAATAAAACTCGCCGGCGCCCAGGTAAGGCTCCGTATTCCATCCTACAACATCATCAAATACGGCAACCCTGGGGTACCACTGTGCGATCGAATAGATGATACCCTTGCCCGATTCGAGCTTGCCCATACGGTCCATTCCTTCGGTAGGTATCCTGAATTCAAAATCAAGGCTTACCGTTGCTTTGCCGCCTTTTGCCGGAATCGGCTTCTCAAAGAAAACCTGCATCCGGGTATCGTTAATCAGGTATTTAGACAACGCGCCGCCTTTGGCCTTCGCCTGAAGGTTCTTTATTACAAATCCGCCATCGGTGTCGCCTTCATAGCGGCCTCCCGATATTGGCGTAGTCAGCGTGCCTCGGGAATCGGGCGTAAACCGGTTTTGCTCTACATACATCCATATATAAGACAGTGCCTCGGGGCTGTTGTTGTGGTAGGTCATCACCATTTTGCCTCTTATTACATTGGCTTTTTCATCCAATTCTGCCGCGATACTATAGTCAGCGCGGTTTTGCCAGTAATCAGGGCCGGGCACACCCGAGGCTGAGCGGTACACATTTCCCCTTCGGTAAGTAATATCATCAAATTCCCACTGGCTGTTTTTTACGGGTTCCTGGGCAAAAATGCTTAACCCTGAAAAGGCTGCCAGTAGCAGCGACAACTTTATTTTCATTAAGTACAACTGGTTTAAATGTTTAGCGCCTCCGCTTCTGCGTGAGACGGAAACGTCAAATATACCTAACTTATACTTAATAATAAAATTATCAGGCAATCGCCATATTTGTTACATTTTAAGCATTGCATTACCACCCTTACGCGAAGTTTTGAGTATTTTTGCATCCGTAAAACACTACCCTTCATCCGATGGATAAAATATTCTCGATCTTTTCCTCAACCCGTCTTATGGCAATGCTATTTATAGTCTTTGCTGCTGCTATGGGCGCAGGCACTTTTATAGAAGATGCTTACAATACAGAAACCGCACGCATCTATATTTACAACGCCTGGTGGTTTGAAACGATAATGGTTTTCTTCGTTATTAACTTTATCGGCAACATAAAAAGGTACCAGCTGCACAAACGCGAAAAATGGGCTACGCTGCTGCTTCACCTTTCTTTCATCCTTATTCTCTTTGGAGCCTTTATAACGCGTTATATCAGCTACGAAGGTATGGTGGGAATACGCGAAGGAGAAACCGGCAATGAATTTTACAGTGACAAAACCTACCTGACGGTTTTTGTAGATGGCGAATACCAGGGCGAGACGCGCCGGCGCACTTTTACCGAGCCAATGCTTTTGTCGCCCGTTGCCAATAATCATTTTACCATTAGCAATGAGTTCAATAAAATTCCCTTCGAAATTGAATACAAAGATTTTATGCTGGGGGCGAAGGAGTTCATCAAAGAAGATGTTAAGGGCGATTACTACATCAAGATGGTTGAAGCCGGAGATGGCGGCAGGCATGAGCATTACCTGAAAGCGGGGGAGGTGCAGAACATTCATAACATCCTTTTCGCCTTTAACCCGACACAGCCTGTTAAAGGTGCTATTAATATCGTAAAAACTACTGATGGCTATACGATACAGTCTCCTTTTGAAGGGAACTTTATGCGCATGGCTGATAAGTTGCAGGGAAGTGTCGCTAAAGATGCTGCACAGCCCTTAATGCTGCGGTCGCTCTATACTGTTGCAGGCGCACGTTTTGTATTTCCTGAACCGGCTATTAAAGGCAGGGTCGCTTACAAATCAAGCAACAATTTCAAAACGAAAGAAGATGCCGCACTTACCGTAGTGGTTCGCAACGAAGGCAAGGAAAAAGAGGTGACACTCGTGGGCGGAAAAGGCAAGCCAGGTATCCCGCAGTCTTTCAAGCTTGGCAAGCTGGAATATACACTGCTGTACGGCAGCCGTACTTACCAACTTCCGTTCAGCATTAAGCTCAATGATTTTATAGCAACCAGGTATCCGGGCACGCAGTCCAGTTACTCGTCGTTCGAAAGCAAGGTAACAGTTATTGACAAAGAAGAAAATAAAACGTTTGACAGCCGCATTTTTATGAATAATGTCCTTGACTACCGCGGTTACCGCTTTTTCCAGTCGAGCTATGATCCTGACGAATTGGGTACGCGGCTTTCGGTAAGCCATGATTTCTGGGGAACGTGGATCACTTACATCGGCTACTTTCTTTTATACATTGGTTTGATGGCGATCATGTTCGATAAGAATACGCGTTTTGGCGACCTTAAGCGAAAGCTTGATAAAATATATGAGAAAAAAGCCGCGCTAACAATACTATTCATATTGATCTTCTCTCTGTCTGCTTCTGCGCAACAGCATGTACACCAAAAAATTACCGATAAGCAGATAGACAGCCTTCTTAATAAATACAAGGTTAGCCAGGAGCATGCCGATAAATTTGGCCGCCTTATCATACAGGATGCCGGCGGGCGCATGAAGCCTCTCAACACGTTCTCGAGCGAGTTGCTGCGTAAGGTCAGCAAATCAGATACCTACCGCGGACTTGATGCAGACCAGGCATTCCTTTCGATGACGATGATGGACCAGCTCTGGTTTGAAATTCCGGTTATCTACCTGAAACGCGGTAACGACAGCCTCCGCATAGTAGCCGGCTTGGAAAAAGACGCGAAATATGCTGCATTAAGCGATTTCTTTGATCCGCAGGGCAACTATAAGCTGGCAGGTATTTTGGAGAAGGCCTATCGCGAAAGTGTTCCTACGCAATTCCAAAAAGATTATATGGACATTGGAAAGCGTATCGATTTATTATATTCGGCGCTGACAGGACAGATATTGAAAGTGTACCCTATACCGGGCGATAAAAACAGAAAGTGGGTTTCTTACCCCGAAAGCGATACTATTGCCAATGCCGAGCTCCAGAAAATAAAAAAGGTATTGCCGTTTTATGTGCAATCGCTCGCAGAGGCAACGCAAACGAAAGATTACAAGATGGCGAACAGCCTCCTTGAAGGGCTTATCAAATACCAAAAGCTTTACGGTAAAGATGTAATGCCTACCGAGGATAAGATAAACGCTGAGATACTCTACAATAAATACGACATCTTTAAGAAATTATTCGAATGGTACCTGTATGCAGGTTTAGCGATGTTCCTGTTCACAATATTAAGAATCTTTAAGGATACCAAAGTGAACCGGATAGGGGCAAAGACCTTCCATATTATTATCGCGATATTGTTTGGCCTGCATACGGCAGGGCTTATCGCACGATGGTACATTTCAGGCCACGCGCCCTGGAGTAATGCTTACGAATCGGTAATTTACGTAGGATGGGCAACTGTATTTTTCGGTTTGGCGTTTGGGCGAAAGTCGCAACTCACGGTGGCATCAACGGCGTTTGTTGCATCTATTGTGCTCATGGTAGCGCACTGGAACTGGACTGACCCCGAGATCGCCAACCTGCAGGCTGTGCTCAATTCGTACTGGCTGATGATACACGTGGCGGTTATCGTTGCGAGTTACGGTCCGTTCACGCTTGGGATGATACTGGGAATTGTATCGCTGTTCCTTATGCTGTTTACCAATAACGGTAATAGAGCGCGCATGGAGCTGAACATTAAAGAGATAACCTATATCAACGAAATGGCGCTTACCATCGGGCTAATCATGCTTACTATAGGCAACTTTCTGGGAGGGCAATGGGCGAATGAAAGCTGGGGCCGTTACTGGGGCTGGGACCCGAAAGAAACCTGGGCTTTGGTAAGCATCATGGTTTACGCGTTTGTAATACACATGCGTTTTGTACCTGCACTGCGCGGACTATGGATATTCAATTTCTTTAGTGTTCTCGCATTCGCATCGATACTAATGACTTATTTCGGGGTGAACTTCTACCTTACCGGTTTGCATTCCTATGCGAGCGGCGAGGTGCGTACGCCAACCTACTTCCTATGGATGGCGCTGGGTGTATTTGCACTTGGGGGGGCAGCTTATTTTAAATACATACAGTTTTACAAAAAGAATAAAAAGTAGAAAGCAGCTCCTCCGGGAGCTCTTTTTTTGCGAACGCGTTTCTATTTTTTGCCTAAATTTACAGTAAAATTAATCTTATGAAACAACTTGCAATAGCAGCATCGCTTGCACTTTTGGTAAGCTGCCAGGACAGGGCCCAGGCTCCGGCAATGGCGGCTGCCACAGCTAATACATCAGAACCTATGTCAAAAGAAACTATCTATCAGTATAAAGTAAAAGACCTTTCGGGGAAGGAATTTGATTTCGTTTCGCTAAAAGGAAAAAAAGTAATGGTGGTAAACACAGCATCTAAGTGCGGGCTTACACCTCAATACAAAGACCTCGAAGCTTTATACGAACAATACAAATCAAAAGGCTTTGTAATCGTTGGATTCCCCGCCAATAACTTCGCAGAGCAGGAACCGGGAACCAATCAGGAAATTGCCGCTTTTTGCCAGAAGAACTATGGTGTTACTTTTCCGATGATGGAAAAGATATCTGTAAAAGGAAGTGACATGGCTCCAATCTATAAGTTCCTTACCCAGAAAAGCAAGAACGGCCTTCAGGACAGTGAGGTGGAGTGGAATTTCCAGAAATACCTGATCAATGAAAAAGGCGAACTCGTAAAAGTAATAAGCCCGCGCACATTGCCAACTGATGCGGAAATCGTCAACTGGATAAAATCGTAATTCAGTTATCTATTCCGGGTTTTGGTTTATTATCTCAACGATGATCGACCCGAAACCCGAAACCCGAAACTTCAAGAAATGATCTACCCTAAAATTCCCCTTGCGCAGAGCATCATCGAAATATGCCTGGCGAGGGGCATACAGCATATTGTAATATCGCCGGGTTCGCGCAATGCGCCGCTTACTATTGGCTTCGTTAACAACACCAACTTTACCTGTTACAGCATTGCTGACGAACGCTGTGCGGCATTTTTTGCGACCGGGATGGCACAGCAGCTTAAAGAACCGGTGGCTGTTGTTTGCACTTCAGGCTCCGCACTGTTGAATTATTATCCGGCTGTAGCCGAAGCCTTTTATAGCCAGATACCGTTGGTTGTAATTTCTGCCGACAGGCCTCATGACAAAATAGATATCGGCGACGGCCAGACCATTCGCCAGGAAAATGTGTACGCCAACCATATCCTGTACAGCGCCAATCTTCTGGAAGAAGCCTCTGCCGAAAACGACCGGAAGATTAATGAAGCGATAAGCACGGCAATACATGGGAAAGGCCCCGTGCACATCAATGCACCGTTCGAAGAGCCGTTGTATGAAACGGTTACGGAACTATCGGTTCAGGCGGGTGTGTTTGATACAGTAGTTGCTGATCCGTCTATCGTTGAAGATTTGCAACCTTATGCAAATCTTTGGAATCATTCTGCCAGGAAGCTGGTTTTAGTGGGCGTGAACGAACCGGGTAGTATCGAACAGTCGGTTATCGATTATCTGGCTTCGGATCCATCGGTAGTTGTGATGACAGAAACAACATCCAACCTGCACCATCCATCCTTCCTGAATAGTATTGACACAATTATAACCCCGTTTACCACGGAAGATTTTGAAGCATGGCGGCCGGAAATACTGCTGACGTTTGGAGGCATGGTAGTTTCGAAGCGTGTAAAAGCATGGCTTCGGAAATACAAGCCGGAACATCACTGGCACGTGGATAAGCTTCGCGCTTACGATACCTTTGGCGCACTTACCAAACATTTTGAAACTGATGCCAACAAGTTTCTCCTGCAATTAAAGCAACAGACAAGCCCTGTAAGTAGTGGCTATTCGGCGATGGCCGAAGAAATGCAGGCCTACCGAAAAGTGAAGCACGATGAGTACCTCGCATCTATACCCTTTTCAGACTTTAAGGCGTTTGAGATTATTTTACCAAAACTGAAAGACGGTTCGCAATTGCAGATCAGCAATAGTTCGCCAATACGTTACGCACAGTTGTTCGACATCAAACCTTCAGTCGAAGTTTTCTGTAATCGTGGCACCAGCGGTATTGACGGCAGCACATCTACGGCGGTAGGGGCGGCCGTAGCAAGTGGCAAACAGGTAACACTCATTACCGGAGACATCAGCTTTTTGTACGACAGCAACGCGTTGTGGAATAATTATATACCGAAAAACTTTAAGATCATACTGATAAACAACGCCGGCGGCGGAATTTTCCGTATACTGCCGGGGCACGATGAGTCGCCTGTGTTCAATACGTTTTTCGAAACGACGCACAACCTTACTGCTGAACACCTTGCAAAGATGTATAGCTTCGATTATGTTACCGCCCGCGATAAAGAAGAGCTGGCTGGTGGGCTTCAACTAATAATGGCAAATGATTCTACGCCGCAGTTGCTGGAAGTTTTTACACCGATGCGCGAGAATGATAAAATCCTGTTGCAGTATTTTAAGGCGTTAGCTTAAAGACATTCATTCTTCGTACCTTTGCCACATGATTGAAATTGGAAAATACAATAACCTTAAAATAGCACGCAGCACAGCTGTCGGACTTTACCTGACTGATGGCACGACCGATATCCTGCTGCCGAATAAATACGTTCCCCGCCAGTTTGAAATTGGCGATGAAATGACTGTTTTCGTTTACCTCGATCAGGAAGAGCGCCCCGTGGCCACGACTCTGGAGCCTTACATCTACCTGGAGGAGTTTGCCCTTTTGCGGGTAAACCATATCAACAACTATGGCGCTTTTATGGATATGGGCCTTGAAAAAGACCTCTTTGTTCCGTATCGTGAGCAGGCCCGCCCGATGGAAAAAGGCAAGCGTTACCTTGTATTTATGTACCTTGACCATGAAACTAACCGCCTTGCAGGATCGAGTAAGCTTAACCAGTTTCTCGATAATGAAAAACTTACCGTTGCTGAGGGCGACGAAGTATCGCTGATCGTTTCCCATATTACCGATATGGGGATTAACGTGATCATTAATACACGGCATAAAGGGCTGCTGTATAAAAACGAGGTGTTCAGGGAACTGCGCACCGGCGACAGGATTACAGGTTACATTAAAGCCATCCGCCCTGACAATAAAATAGACGTGACGCTGCAAAAACCGGGTGTAGAAAGCATTGAACCGAATGCAGAAAAAATTCTGGATGAACTGCGCGAGGGCCGCGGCTTTTTAAGGCTGAACGATGACAGCGACCCCGAAGATATCAAGGCGATACTGCAGATGAGCAAGAAGTCATTTAAAAAGGCGATCGGTACGCTGTATAAGCAAAAGCTGATCGAAATAAAAGAAGACGGTATTCACCTGATTGAATAGGCTATGGGCATTTTCGAAAAGTGGACAGAAACTTTTAAAGAGCAGGACACGGTGCTACCTGCGCTATTTATCGGGCATGGGTCGCCGATGAATGGCATTGAAGACAATGACTTTTCGCGTACCTGGGCAGCCATGGGCCAACAAATAGAAAAGCCCAAGGCGGTGCTGGTTATATCTGCACACTGGTTAACCCGCGGGACCCATATTACCGCAATGCCGGAACCCCGAACGATACATGACTTCGGAGGTTTCCCACAGGAATTATTTGAAGTGCAATACCCCGCACCCGGAAACCCGGAACTGGCGGAAACCACAGCAAACCTTATTCATGCCACAGATGTAGGGTTGGACCATGACTGGGGCCTTGATCATGGCACATGGACGGTGGTACGCCACATGTATCCCGATGCCGACATTCCTGTATTGCAGCTGAGCATTGACTATGCAAAGCCGCCGCAATACCATTATGAACTGGCCAAAGAAATTGCATCCCTTCGTAAAAAAGGTGTCCTTATAATTGGTAGCGGTAACATGGTACACAATTTAAGGATGGTAGCATGGGATAAGCTGCGCGAACCGGAATACGGATATGACTGGGCCATTGAAATGAATGAAGTATTCAAGCAAAAGATAGGCGACCGCGACCACAACGCGCTTATCGATTATCAAAGCCTTAATAAGGCCGCGACACTTGCAGTACCCACGCCCGACCATTACTACCCGTTGCTTTATACGTTGGGACTGCAGGGTAAGAATGATGACATCTCATTCTTTAATGACAGGCTTGTGGGCGGTTCGTTGAATATGACGTCGGTGAAGATTGGATAGGCTGTTATTTCAAATTAAATTTTATTGATTGGTTCTTCTGAGACTTCTATTTCAGGGCGCTCATTTATTCCCTTGTCATGCAAATAGAATTTGTATTCCTTGTGAAGTAAGGCGAACGGGGCATCTATAACGCCGCAATAATATTCGGAATAAAAACTACCTGTATACGCTTTTATCGATGCGGCTCCATGTTCGCCTCGCGGATAGAAAAAGTTGCGGTATTCGAATGAATGGGTTACGCTTTGACCGGGCTTAATATTGTAAAATGTGAACGATCTGTTAGGAAAGGTTGTAAACCGGATAGAATCGAATACCCGCGCTGAATTATTGACCGCTGTTATCGTAACGGTAAAGTTATTATAGGTAAGCCAGTAATATATTATAAGAACAAAAACCGCTGAACCCGATGCAATTAACGCTTTTTTATTGACGCTGCGCCAATTGAAAATAAGGCTGATTATGATAAAGATAATCAGAGAACTGATTACAAAAAGCAATACGAATTTCATATCTTATTATTTTACTATCGCTGCACCCATCGCCAGTCAACTTCGTACACGTTAGCTATATTATTTTCGGCAGGAACAACCATGTAAACGTGTTTAAAATAGCTGTTGTAATACATTGGCGTCCTGAATCTCCCGTCATTTTTTTTAAGATGTTTATCTACAATCTTTATCGCCTCAATACCAGATATTGACTTACAGGCAATAATGGAATAATCAGTAGCGTAAAACTTATTCTTTTTCTTATCATACCGAAAGTCATTTAACTGATGCCTGGAATTAATCGGAAGTTGGCTATGATCTGTTAAAATAAATCGGGTAATATTGCCCGATGCCTGCATGGAATCACGGATTGGGTCGAATTTGATGTATATGTCCGTCAATCCCTCGTATTTCTGATGCGAAGCGAAGGTAACCGTTATCAATATTAAAACCAGTTGTATCAAGGCGAAAAGCTTTACGATCGATTATTCTTTTGGCAGCAGAGTGACTCTCCATTTTAAATACTTGCCGTTACTTTTTAAAATTATATATTTTGGCTTGTGCTCTAAATATTTAGATACATTATCCCTGAATTCGTTAATCGTAATATATTCCTCATTATCAAGATTTCCTAAAATACATGGTTTCTGTGTACTAATAAAGTTATACTGCATATCAGGTTGTTCAGCTGAAGACTCATCTATAGTATATTTTTTTTTACCCGATGTTTTCAATTTTTTATGCATTTTCACATCGCTTTTGCGCGTGTTCTTTCGGTAAATTGAAAAAGACGCAAACGTACTATCTTCAGAGATCGAAAACTCAAATGTTGCTTTATCCGGATTTTCGACAAGTATAGATGCTGACTGCGATAAGGGCACCTTCAATTGTAAATTTACAATGGCGAATAATATTCCGACAAAAGTTATGAGTTGCATATCGATGTCTAAGTAATTGATTTAGTGGTAAATCAAAGTTACAAGAAATTATTAATGGGAGTGTTAAAGGATTATTAATATTATTTCGTTTGCAAAATGAACTGCTGATAGTGCTTTCCTAGTGAAAATAGTTTTTCTGCCGCGATAAGTATCGCGAAAGGGAAAATTATAAACTCAACATAACCTTCGTTATACATTAAATAAGTCAGCACTATCATAAGGCGGACATATTCCAGATAGCAAACCCAACGGCGCTGTTCGAGAAGCGCTCCACAGTTTACAAGCGTAATCAGGATAAATGTGCCGACAAAAAGTTTATCGGAAAGATGTTGTTGTCCGTAATAATAGGTAAACCATGACAACACGGCCACGCACAGCCCAAGCTGAAAGGTAATGTAACCTTGAAATTTCAGCGGTTGCAGCTTTAACGCCCGGTCCTGAAGAAAACGTTTTTCGAGTTCCGGCCGTATCGACTGATCCATAAGGGCAGGGCTGCCGAAAATCGCATTCCACCTGCCGCGCCACGTTTTTGCCCGCTGAAAACTTTCGGCAATCTCAAAATAGTAATGGAAATGCTGCCAAAGGAAACTGTAGCTTTTAATAGGGTGGGTAAGGCCATACTTCGGCGCCTCCTCTTCAGACTGATAGGTTCCAAACAGCTTATCCCAAAAAACGAACATGTCGCCGTAGTTCTTGTCGAGGTATTTCTCATCTGATGCGTGATGCACACCGTGGAGCGATGGTGTAATGAAGATATATTCCAGCCACTTAGTGCGCTTCACCGCCTGTGTGTGCGTAAAGAATGAGTAGGCGCCGTGTACCAATAGCATAATGATTACCATTTTTGGCGGAAAACCAGCTAAGGGCAGCAACGCCCAGAAGAAAGTACGTATAAATGCCTGTATTGTAGTGATGCGGGCAGCGGCAGTAAGGTTGAACTCTTCGCTTTGGTGGTGCACAATATGTGCCGCCCAAAAAAGGTTTACCTCATGTCCCAGACGATGGTACCAGTACCAAACCAGGTCGGTGCAGAGGATGAGTACGATCCACGAGAGCCAGCTTTCCGTTATTTCGAAAATACGGTAATTATCGTACACCCAATAGAACACACCATAAAACGAAGTTGCCACAAAAAGGTTGATCAGCCGTTCGGCGATGCCCACGCTGATGTTGCTTATCGAGCTTTCGTATTTGAAGAGGCCGGGTTTTCGGTTTCGCTTTACAAGAACGTATTCAAGATAAACGAAAACGAAAAACGCAGGCATGGCAAACGCCAGATAGTTCAGGTTTTGCATAGAGTATCGGTTTACTTACAAATGTAGTAAATACTCTATTGATTTAGTAGACTATTTATCAACCCAGGCGGTTAATAATTTCACAAAGCCGGGAACTACTCGCTATCGTCTTCTTTATCAGGAGTTACAGGATATTTGCCGAATAGGGGCGAAAGCTTCCAGATCTTGTACGGTTTATATGAAAACTTATTAGATAAGGCAATCATGGTCACGGTATCCTTCTTGAGGGTTACGTAAGACGAGGTATTTCCATGCCACCAGCCGTTGTGGTAAAAAAGCTTTTCACCCGTTTCCCATTCGTGCAGTCGAATACCGAGCCCGTAATTCCGGGTGCCTTTATGTTCATAGCTGTATCCCTGGAAAACCTGTTTTACGAGTTTCGGGTTCAGAAACTTTTTAGAGTATGTAGCGAGGTCAAATTTCAGCAGGTCGCGCGGTGTGGAGTAAATGTTCTTATCGCCATATACATTGTCGAGGAAGTCAAAGCCGTAAAGAACATTGTTACCCTTGTATGACTGCGATACACGGTCTTTATCCTTATCGTAATCAAATACAAAGGTGTTCTTCATTCCCAATGGCTCAAAAATCACCTTTTTCATAGCCGACCGGTAGTCGGTATGCATAACCTTTTCAATAATCAATGCAAGGATAGAATAATTGGTGTTGCAATAGCCAAATTTCTTATCGGGCAAAAAATACAGGTTGAACTTATGCTTAGCCAACAATGCCAATACGTCTTTATTGGTCATCATGCTCCTGTTCCATATCGCACGGTCATCGGCAAAATAGGCGTAATTGGGCAGGCCACTGCGATGGTTCAGCAGCATCTTAACGGTAATAGCATCATACGGGAATTCCGGCAGGATCGTGTTCACTTTCTGGTCGAGGTCGAGCTTGCCGAAAGCGATCAGCTTCAATACTACAGCAGCAGTAAGCACTTTGCTCACAGAAGCAAGGTGAATGGGCGTATTGGCGCCTATCATCTCTTTTTTAGAACGATTGGCAAAGCCACCGTATTTTTCGAAAAGTATCTGGCCGTTTTTGGCTATCAGCAGTCCGCCGCTTAAGTCTTCTTTAGGCCATAGCTTCCTGTAAAAATGATCGATCTCAATAAGTTTCTCCCGTTTATATTGCGGGGATACTTTCTTAAATTTTATCGTCGGAGGGACAATATGGAGTACGGTATCGTTTTCTTCTTCGGCAGTTTCAGCGGTTTTTTCTGTATTGTTTTTGCAGGAAAACAGGAAAAAAATAAATATATAGGGTAGGTATCTTAACTTCATCTTTCGGCATGCGTATGGGCGCAAATATAATAAACGCCAACTTTGTTTTTTGCGTATTTTGTAAGTGCTTAACATTTTAGTGTGGCGAATGTCACGAAACAATACTTAACGTTTTGAGTACAAATATTTTATATTTCAGAAGTTATTGTTTAAACGGCCAACCGCCTGTAAAGGAGATTGGGTAATGCGAAAAAAGCATTATTTTTACGGAAACAAACTATTGTTATGAGCGAAATAAACTGGAAAACTGTAAAAGAATTTGAAGATATAACGTATAAAAAATGCGATGGCGTGGCCCGTATCGCGTTCAACAGGCCGGAAGTACGCAATGCATTCCGCCCGAAAACTACCGCCGAGCTTTTTGAGGCTTTCATTGACGCCCGTGAGGACACTTCAATAGGTGTCGTGTTGCTTTCTGCTGAGGGGCCGTCGCCCAAGGATGGTATTTATTCTTTCTGCAGCGGTGGCGACCAAAAGGCGCGTGGCCATCAGGGCTATGTGGGCGATGATGGTATGCACCGTCTTAATATACTCGAAGTGCAAAGGGTTATCCGATTTATGCCTAAGGTAGTGATTGCAGTTGTTCCCGGATGGGCAGTAGGCGGGGGGCACAGTCTGCACGTAGTTTGCGACCTTACGCTTGCCAGTAAGGAACACGCCATTTTTAAACAGACCGATGCCGATGTAACCAGCTTTGACGGCGGTTATGGTTCGGCTTACCTGGCAAAGATGGTAGGGCAGAAGCGTGCCCGTGAAATTTTCTTTCTCGGCCGCAACTATTCGGCTCAGGATGCCTACGAAATGGGTATGGTGAACGCTGTTATTCCGCATGATGAATTGGAAGCCACAGCTTACGAATGGGCACAGGAAATATTAGGCAAATCGCCGACTTCCATCAAGATGCTGAAGTTTGCCTTTAACCTGACCGATGATGGGATGGTAGGCCAACAGGTTTTCGCCGGCGAGGCAACGCGCCTTACCTATATGACTGAAGAAGCTAAAGAGGGGCGTGATGCATTCCTTGAAAAAAGGAAGCCTAATTTCAGGGATATCAAATGGATACCGTAAGCAGTAGTTCCATGGAAAATTTTACTAACGTCGCTATTGATACGGCTGCACTTCCACGCTTTGAGGATGTCGGCCTTACTAAACTCCACCCCAACTATTACAAAGTGATCCTGCTGAATACGGCAATTACCTTTGTTATATTGGGAGCATTAGGAGTTGGCGGTGTATTGCTGATTGATGAGTTGAGAGATTATTGGTGGGTGGTTGCAGTTGTATGGGTGGTATTGCTGGTGTTTTCGTTAATCGTTTCAACCATTAGCTTCCGTAACCGGGGCTTCGCGTTCCGCACACATGATGCACTGTATAAAAGCGGCGCAATTAGCATATCAACTACTATCATCCCTTATACGCGTGTACAACATGTTGCCCTGAACGAAGGCCTTATTGCGAGGTGGTTTGGGCTGGCCGCGATAGAGATATTTACGGCCGGGGGAAAGCAGAGCGATATTGAGATCAAAGGGCTTGAAAAAGAACATGCGGAAAAAATAAAACAATTGCTGATGGGCAAGATCCTTGAACGCGACACCGATGAGCAATAACGATTTCAGTATACCGCAACGGCAGTCGGCTATCGGGGTTATCGTCATGTTTGCCGATACTTTCCAGAAGCTGGTTCGTGCACTCGTGCCGCTTCTTATACCGGTCATTATCAATATTCGTAAGATCGGTCCGCTGCCCATCATTATCGGAATACTTGCATTTGTGGTAATTGTTGCAGTCATAGCTTATTTAAAGTACCGCAACTTTACCTTTATGCTCGATGAAGATAACGAGGAATTCGTCATCAACAGCGGTATCTGGAATAAGAGCCGGCTGGCTATTCCTTTAGATAAGATACAGCAGGTCAATATCAATCAATCGTTATTGCAAAGGCTTATTGGGGTGCATGCCTTAGAAATTGATACCGCGGGAAGCAGCGGCAATGAAGCGAAAATAAAGGCAGTTGACCATGATCTGGCGCAAGCTTTAAAACTGAGGCTTTTAGATACCGATAAACGAAAAGGGCGCACAATGCCTAATAATGAAATCCTGCATGCAACAGATGAAGCGCCTTTTATCGAGATTAGCTTTCTTAGCCTTTTTAAAACCGGAATCACATCTAACTATGCCCGTAGTTTCGCGCTCCTGTTTGCCTTCTGCATTACTACTTTCCAGCACATTGATGATTTTGTAAAGGCGGCAGGGTATGATTCTAATCCGCTGGATGATTATATTAATCCACGCGTACTGCTGAAGTTCATCACCACCATTGTAATGGTTATCCTCGTACTCATCTTAATGATCAACCTGGTACGGACCATTTTCAAATTTTACGGTTTTAAAATAACGAAACAACGAAATGCGCTTTTGCTATCCCATGGATTGCTCAACACACGCAATACAATTATTCGTCCCGACAAGGTGCAGGTAGTGACGACGAGCCGGAATTTCTTTCAAAAGAAACTGAACATCAATGATCTTCGCATTCGACAGGCAACGGATATGGAGGCTTCATCAAAACAGCAGAGGCAAACGGCAACCGAAATCCCGGGGTGCAGCACTGTAGAGAAAGATGCGCTTTTAGAGATGTTGCTCCAGGGCCACCCGCACCGTGGACAGGAAGTTAAGCCTAACATCAGGAAACTGATACTCGGTATTTTTCTTTCCATTTGTATTCCGGTAGGTATTTACTATACACTGGCATGGCAGCTTTCCGCAGAATTGCGGGAATATCAGGTTTTCGCATTGATCTATGCAGTCTTTGCTTTTATAATTGTATACTTTAATTACCGGAACAACCGGCTTTTCGTAAGCGACGACTTCATCATAAAACAAAGTGGCGCTTGGGACATTGCCCAAGATTATATCGGGCCGCATCGGATTCAATCCCTTACGCTTCATCAGTTTTTCTGGCAGGTGGGAAGTAATGTGGGTACTATTAAGATACATACCGCCGGGGGTTCGATATCGTTCGGCGTGGCCAACTTTACTAAAATGAAAGAGCTGGCAAATTACTGGCTTTATCAGGTAGAAACAACGAATAAAGGGTGGATGTAGCCTTAGGAACTAAGGAACTTAGCCACTTAGAAACTTAGAAAAATGACAAACACAAAAGCATGGCTTCAGGCCGCGCGCTTACGCACTTTACCGCTTTCCGTATCGGGGATATTGGTAGGTAGTTTCTATGCCTACTCGCAAGGGTTGGTAAATTGGGGAATCATATCAATGGCACTGGTTACTACGCTTGGCCTTCAGGTATTATCCAACTTTGCCAATGATTACGGCGATGGCATTAAAGGTACTGATAACGAACACAGGATAGGCCCGCAACGCGCGATCCAGAGCGGAGCGATATCGGCGGAATCTATGAAAAGAGGTATCATAATCACTTCACTACTCACGTTAGCTGCGGCGATACTGTTGATATACCTTTCTTTTGGAAGCGAAAATTTTGCTTACTCACTATTCTTTTTTCTGTTGGGAATAAGCGCAATTGCAGCCGCAATAAAATACACAGTAGGCAGTTCGGCGTATGGCTATCGCGGCCTGGGCGATCTGTTCGTATTTATTTTCTTTGGTCTGGTAAGCGTGATTGGGTGCTATTTCCTTTTTGCTAAACATATAGACCCACTAATTATTCTGCCGGCAATTTCTATTGGCCTGTTGAGCGTTGCGGTACTTAATCTGAACAACATGCGCGACCAGCAATCAGACGCCATGTCCGGCAAGAATACGCTTGTTGTAAAAATGGGCCCGGCAAAAGCTAAAATTTATCATTACACCATAATAATTACGGCGTTGCTGCTTGCACTGGTACTTGCGGTATTGTCCCACTTTAAGCCGGTACAGTATATTTTCCTTTTAGCATTTGTGCCGTTTCTTATTCACTTAAAAACGGTAGCTAAAAATACAGTGCCCAGGGAGCTTGACCCGGAACTAAAGAAGGTAGCGCTTAGTACATTCCTCCTTTCGGTATTGTTATGCATCGCTTTTCAATTATAAACAAATCAACTTATAAACGACTAAACTATACAATATGAAAATCACATTTTACGGGCATGCAAGCCTCGGGATAGAGGTAGGGGGCAAGCATATTATTACCGATCCTTATATCTCAGCAAATGAACTGGCGAAAGACATTGACGTTAACAGCCTTAAGGCCGATTATATATTGATAACCCATGCTCATGGCGATCATATACTCGATGTGGAAACCATCGCAAAAAATACCGGAGCTGTAATCGTCTCTAATGCCGAGATAACAGGATATTACGACAAGAAAGGTTTTAAAACACACCCGATGAACCACGGCGGCAGCTGGCAGTTTGATTTTGGGAAAGTGAAATATGTTGTGGCACACCACTCGAGCTCATTCCCGGACGGAACTTATGGCGGTAATCAGGGAGGATTTGTAATTGAAGGCGAGCACAAATCCATCTATATTGCCGGAGATACCGCAGTAACATTTGACATGAAGCTGATACCCATGCGCACAAAGCTGGACCTTGCGGTACTGCCTATCGGGTCTAACTTTACCATGGATGTAGAGGATGCCATCATTGCTTCGGATTTCCTGGAGTGCGATAAAATATTAGGATACCACTTTGATACTTTCGGCTATATCAAGATCGATAAGGATGCGTCAAGAAAGAAATTCTTCGATAAAGGCAAAGACCTCATGCTCCTGGAAGTAGGGGAAAGTATAGAACTATAATTTCAAGCCTGCGATGATAGCCACTTACACCCGTTATGTCCTTAATTTCAAACGCCCTAGCGGTACCTCGCGCGGGGTGATGACCGAAAAGGAAACATTCTTTATCATTCTTGAACACGATGGAAAAAAAGGTATCGGTGAATGTGGCATTCTTCGTGGGCTGAGTTACGATGACAGGCCGGGCTATGAAGAAAAGCTGCAATGGGTTTGTGCCAACATCGAACTCGGCGAAGAAAGGCTGTGGCACGAACTGTCTGAATGGCCATCCATACAATTTGGCGTAGAGACGGCTTTTCGCTCATTGGAAGCAAAAAATCCATTTGTATTGTTTCCCTCCGAATTTACTTCAGGCTCCAAACTCATCCCTATAAACGGATTAGTATGGATGGGCGATGAAGCCTATATGAAGCAGCAGATTGAGGAAAAACTCGAAACAGGTTTTAACTGCATTAAACTTAAAATTGGCGCTATTGATTTTGATAAAGAGTTAGGCTTGCTAAAATTTATCCGGAATCATTTTTCAGTTGCCGACATAGAAATAAGGGTTGATGCCAACGGTGCATTTTCTGCTACCAATGCTTTAGATAAACTTAATCAGTTATCTAAATATCAAATTCATAGTATTGAGCAGCCAATAAAGCAAGGGCAGGTCTTAGCAATGAATCAGCTTTGCCGCGAAACACCGATACCTATCGCGCTTGATGAGGAGTTAATCGGTATTACAAGCCTTGAGCGCAAAGAAGATTTGCTCGAACAAATAAAGCCGCAATATATTATTTTAAAGCCCAGCCTGATTGGTGGTTTCCGGGGCAGCCGGGAATGGATTGCGCTTGCCGAGAGCTTAAACATAGGTTGGTGGGCAACTTCTGCGCTGGAAAGCAATGTGGGACTTAATGCCATCTCACAGTGGGCGTTCCTTCAAAACAACCCTATGCCACAGGGACTAGGTACGGGCGCATTGTATACCAATAACTTTGACAGTCCGCTAAAGGTTGCAGGAGGTAGACTTCATTACGATCCTGAATTACCGTGGGATATACCCTTAGTTCTTTAAGCTTCTGAGGATTTATGCGTTACTATTGGGGCGAGGCAGCTTTCCGGTATAGCAAACGCTTCAGTTAACGCCACCGCATCAGGGCGCAATTCCCAGCAGAGCTGGCTTACCATTTTCCTGATGGCTTTGGTTTTCACACCTTCCATATAGCCTTCTTCAAGATACCAGCCTTTGTGCTCTTCCAGTCTGTTTAATGCAAAAAGCTGGCAGAGTTTTTCCATCACTTCTTTTAGTTCTGGGTATTGTATTGCATCAACGGCGCCTCTAAACTGTTCCAGCACAACCCGGTCAATATAGGCATTGCCGAGCGCGAGCATGTGTGGGTGTAGTATATTGGCAGCATCAAAAGGATCCAGGCCGTCATCGGTAAGCTTTTTAAATCGCCTTGCGGCCGATGCGATAAGCTGCTTTTCCCGGTACTCAAATGCACTTTTATGAAATGCCGGGTCTTTCAGGTGTTCTTCAGACATGTTGCGCGTGGCTATTGGATTTTTCTCGGTTACCGCCGTTTTTGCCTGGTCCAGCAGATAACTAAAAACACTTGATACATTCATTTCCCCGAATTGCTTCCTGAATTCTCCTAACCGGTTTTTTGCGGCAAGCTGCATAAGCACGGTGTTGTCACCCTCAAAAGTGGTGTAGATTTCCGTATCGTTTTTTAGCGCATCTATCCTGTTTTCGCTAAGATACCCTTTACCGCCACAGGCCTCACGGCATTCCTGCAGGGTGTTGCGGGTATTCCACGTACCATAAGCTTTCAGGCCTGCTGCCAAAGCTTCGATCTCCTGCATATCTTCGGGGGTGCGGGCCATAAATCGTTTGGTAAGGTATTGAAGGCCGAAGTGTAGCGCATATGCATTGGCCAGATAAGGAATAAGCCGCTGCTGATGCATGCGGTAATTTAAAACCGGCACTTCGCTGCCGTTTGTGGGGCCGAACTGCTTTCGCTTATCACTGTATTTTATTGCAATGGCCAGTCCCGTTTTTGCAGCTGCCAGTGCAGAACGTGGTATCCCTATACGGCCACCCACCAGCGTGCCAAGCATGGTAAAAAAGCGCCGGTTATCGCTCGGTATTGGGCTTTCAAATTCTCCGTCTTCACTAACCGAAGCAAATTTATCAAGCATATTTTTTTTCGGGATAACTACATTGTTAAATGTAATAATGCCGTTATCTACCCCATTGAGCCCCATTTTGTGCCCGCAATCTTCAATGATAACACCCGGGAGCACCTTCTTCTCTTCATCGCGGATTGGAACTATAAAAGCATTTACCCCATAATCTTTTTCATCAATAATCAACTTGGCGAATACGGTCGCCATTTCGCCATGGTTGGCCGCATTGCCTATGTATTCTTTACGTGCGTATTTTTCGGGCGTATTTATGATAAATGTGCGGGCCGTATGATCGTACGTGGCTGTAGTCTGGATTCCTTTTACGTTAGATCCATGGTGTGTTTCCGTCATGGCAAAGCACCCGGGAAGCTTAAGTGTGCCAATGTCCTTCAGGTACTTTTCATGATGCTTTTCGGTTCCCAGGAATAATACGCTCATACCCCAAAGACCAAACTGTACCCCAAATTTAATAACAAGGCTCAAATCGTGATAGCTCAGCGTTTCCATGATCGCAAAGTAGCCTTCCATATCGTTTTGCCCGCCCGAAGCCTTTGGATAAGCATAAGATCCCAGCCCTGCATCGGCTAAGGCTTTGCACCAGTCCATTATCTTTTCGCGGTATAGCGGCACGTCGGTGATCTCTTCCATGCGGAATGCTTCAGAACTGATAATATCCTTGACTTTTTTTATCACAGCAGCCTGTTCACCGTCCAGCAATGAAGTTAATGCTGCTACATCAAACGCCGAACGGCTCTTGTATTTGCGGGTAACTGCAGACGACTCCCTAAAAGAGGCAAGAACTTCGGTATCCGAAAGCCCTAAACGGGAACCGAGTTCAGCAAACTCTGCATGGCGTATGGTAATTTCATCAGTAGAAAAACTTTCCCTTTTACTGTTCGCAAGGGATATGCCTAAACCAGCGAGGCTTTTTATATCGCGAGAGCCACTGCCCGTCAACTGTTGCGACCAGTGAAATAGCTCCGACCGTGTTGGCGGATTGTTCGGGTCCAGCAATTTGTTTAGGTAATCTTTTTCTGCACCGGTAAGCCACGCCTGTTTTGCAACATGGTTTTTTAATACAGTTTGTTCTTCGGATGTAATAGCATCATCCTGCCAAACAGTATATATATAAGGTAGATAAATGAGGAGCTTTGGGTTGTTGCTGAAATTGATATCCATCGGGATGTTGTTTTTCTAAAAATAAATAATGCCTTACAATTTTAAATGTTAATTAGTATAGCTTTAACCATTGCAATCACTATATTTATTGGCAGTAAATTAATATTCTGTTATAGTAATATTAGCAAAGATTACAATCCTTATCCGTAATTTTAAAAATGTAAACAACACTATGAACTACACAATTGCAACTACTATGGAAAGAGTATTACAACATGATGCCAGGCTCGACTCGGGAGCCGTGCCTTTTGATAAGGCCGCTGCCGAATTTGAGCAGGAGATGAAAAGGGCAGAGGAGGTAACCTGCAACCAGTTATTGAAGAACCTTTTAAAGACCAATCTGAAGTTGCTGAAGCTGAATGAACTGAGCCTCATTTTATTTTAATTTAAAACGGATAGTTATGGATAAGGAGCCGAAAACAAATACTGAAAATGAAAACCTTCGCGAACCCGGCAGGGGAGACGGAGATAATCTGGGAAGGAATGAATTTCACCGCAACGATTATACGGGTGATGAAGGATTAAATGACGATCAGGCAAATACCGGTAACGATGTGAAAGCCGAACGCAGCGAAGGCCTTGATGATACCGATAAGTATCTCGCCATGGAGCAGCCAGGCGTAACTTATACTAAAGATTCTAACCCCGCCAATTTATCTGATACACTGGATTATGATAACGACAGTGCACGCGACGGTGTGTGGAATGAAGAAACTGAAGCCGGTACTTACGCTGATGCCTTTAGTCAGGACGATTACATACTCCGCGACAACGTAGACCTTGATGAAGACCAGAACCAGTCGCTTTCCAGTGATGATGAGGACTTTGAAGAGACTAATGAACGCTACTAATAACTGCTGCTATATTTACAAGTCCCCGGTATCTCCAGATGTCGGGGATTTTTTTAAACTATGAAAAGTAATTCGAAATTTGCGATATATGGCGCTCTTGCGGCAAACTTATGTATCGCTGCGGTAAAGTTTGTGGCCGCATCTATAACCGGAAGTTCGGCCATGATGTCTGAGGGCATCCACAGCACAGTCGACAGCGGGAACTCACTGTTATTGCTTTTAGGTATGCGCCGCAGTACACGGCCCGCTGATGCAGGACATCCTTTTGGTCATGGAAAAGAACTCTATTTCTGGACGTTGATTGTCGCTATCCTTGTTTTTTCATTGGGAGGCGGGATGTCGCTCTATGAAGGTATTGCACACCTGCAGCATCCGGTAGCGCTTCGTGATCCGTTCTGGAATTACATAGTATTGATAAGTTCGATGTTCTTTGAGGGTGCCTCGCTTATTTACGCCGTACGCGAGTTTAACAAAGCGAAGGGTGAGCATGGTTTTTGGAAAGAGCTGAGCATGAGTAAAGATCCCGGGTTGTTTGCAGTGATCTATGAAGAAAGTGCGGCTATTACCGGTTTGCTGATCGCCTTGGCGGGGGTGTTTCTTGGTCATTATTTTAACGAACCAATGTATGACGCGATAGCCTCTATGCTCATCGGCGGGGTGCTCATCTTTGTAGCCGTTACCATGGTTAGAGAGAGCAAAGGTTTACTCGTAGGAGAAAGTGCAGATTTTGTAATGGTAGAGGGCATCTATAACCTTGTAAATGCCGAGGAGAAAGTAAAAACTTTGTATTATCCGCTTACTATGCATCTCGCGCCACACGAAATACTCCTTGCGCTCGATGTGGAATTTAAGAAGGACATGACCGTCGCCGAACTTTTTACCACGACCGCTTCATTAGAGGATCGGATAAAAGCGAAATATCCTTCGGTAAAAAAAATCTACATAGAGGCTAAGAATTTTGGCGGCCGCGAAAAGCCTTGGGAAGAACTTTGAATCGCTAATCAGTAACTCTGGTATATTTGTTCTGCATTGGCATTCCGTCGGCATTGCTGTACAGAGTAAGCATCTGATCGTCAAACTGGATAACCTGCCAGACAACCCTAACCTGAGCTGTTTCGGGAACCCTCCATGTTAGCGTGTTGTTTACCAATTCGTAAGTACCGTTGCTTATAGTTTGCTGACACGGACTTGCCTGGGCATCCTGTAGGTAAGTATAGAAATAATTCCCTTGGGAGTCAAACTCCAGCTTTTCGGTCATTTGGCATTCGTTCATCTGAACCTCCAGGCCCAGGAACATTTTCTGTGCAATTTTCCATTCTCCCGTTAAACTCGGCAACTGTGTCGTCATCGTATTGTCGTTATCGGAACACGACACAAGGACACTTGCAATAACAAAAAAGAAAGACAAGATATTTTTCATAGTTGGCATATTCACCCAAATATAATATAATTGATAACACTAGCTCAGCTTTTCAAGTATTGCTTTGAGGTCTGCGGCGTCATCAAAAAATCCTTTCCATAAATCGCCTTTCTCTTTTACGCGCTCCGGAAGGGTTTTAATAGTATAGTTTTTTACATCGAAATTCTCATCCAGCTCATCCCAGTCAAGCGGTGTACTGGCAGTGGCACCGGCACGTGGGCGCAATGAATAGGCACAGGCCATAGTTTTGCCCTTTCCATTTTGCAGGAAGTCTAAATATACTTTCCCCTCACGTTTTTTAGGCATGCGCTCCAGGCTCGTAATATCCGGCAGTGCATTATTTACGGCCTGGCTGATAATCTGCGAAAAGTCGCGGGTCTGGTCGTACGTGTATTTATTCTGCACAGGAATAAAAACATGAAGCCCTTTTCCACCCGAAGTTTTCAGGTACCCTTTAATGCCTAGGCTATCGAGAATCTCTTTTACCTTTTTGGCAGTTGTAACCAGCTCTTTCATACCGACCTTATTGGGATCGAGGTCGAATATAATATAATCAGGATTGTTGATTGTCCCGATGCGGCTGCTCCACGGGTTAATTTCGATGCAGCCCCAATTGGCCATATAAATGAGCGTATCCTTATCGTTGCAGATCAGGTATTCTATTGACTCCCCTGTAGATTTCGATTTTATCTTTCGGGTTTTAATCCAGTCAGGAACCATCCCTGCGACATTTTTTTGAAAGAAACCTTCGCTTTTAATCCCGTCCGGGGTGCGGCGGAGCGACTGTGGCCTGTCCTGAATGTAAGGAAGGATATATTCTGCCATACGATCGTAATAATCTATCACATCGCCTTTAGTGATGCCAAGGTCCGGCCAGAAAACTTTTTCGGGGTGTGTAATTTCAACTTTTTCGCTATCGTAACCCATTTTTTGCTTTTTCGAAGTTGGTTCTTTAGATTCCTTTACAGGCTTAGTTTCTTTTTTCACAGGCTTCTTGTCAGAAACGGTTCTTTTCGTCTTCTCTGCCTTCCGTGGAATTTCAGTTACTTCAGGCACAATATGATCTGCGACTTCACGGCCTACGTTTTTAGGATCCTTATCCTCTCTTAGGGCCAAAAATACCGGGTGCCGCAGGCTATTTGTTTCCGTCCATTCGGTATATTTTATCTGCGCTACCAGTTCTGGTTTTATCCAGTGCGCCGTGCGCTCTTTTGGCTTCACGGAAAATGGGGACATATCCGTTTCCAGTTTCTTCAAACGCTTATACATGTCGTTCAGTGAATCATCGTTAAACCCCGTCCCGACTTTACCCGCATAGATAATCTTGCCCTTTTCATAGTAACCGAGCAGCAGTGACCCAAATCCTTGCCTGCCGCCTTTCGGGTCGGTAAAACCTCCGATAACCATCTCCTGTTCCTTGGTTACTTTTATTTTAAGCCATTCCTTACTGCGTTTATCTACTGCATATCGCGAAGTGAGCTTTTTAGCGATGAGGCCTTCGCCACCTTTCTTTTCCACTTCCTTCAGTGCCTTGCTGCCGTTGCCAACCGTATGCTTCGAATATATTATTTGCTCACTTTGTGGCAATACTGCCTCCAGTATTTTTTTACGCTGGAGCAGGGTAAGGGAGGTAAGGTCGAATCCGTTAAAATAAAGTATGTCAAAAACGTATATTTTCAGCGTTCCCTGGTTTGGATTTTCCTGATAATACTGAAGCCACTGGAACCTGCTTTTGCCTTCTTTGTCTTCGACTACAATCTCGCCGTCCAGTATCATGTCCTCTGTAATTCCCGAAAATGCTTCAACGAGCGAACCATATTTGCTGTTGAAAGACAACCCGTTTCGCGATACTATTGAGACCTTACCTTTATTGATCTGCACCAGGGAGCGATAGCCGTCATATTTGGTTTCAAACGCCCACTCTTCGTTGTCAAATACTTCATCGGTAAGTGTTGCCAGTTGTGGTTTCCAGTCCGCAGGGAATTTTTTAAGTGTTTTCGCGCCTTCCACATCACTGGCGGTAAAATCGGGTTGTGCAGTTCTATGCGTTACAGATGCATCTTCTTCAATCCTTTCCGGTTGGGGCGAGGCAGCTTTCTTTGCTTTTTTGTTGCTTTGCCATACTTCAGGTTCTTTATCCCCGGCTATTTCGTCAAGCGTGCGCCCTGTAAGTACGGAGTGTTGGTCAAATTCTTTTTTATCGGCATACTCGTCTTTACCTTTCAGCAGTAGCCATTCTTTGTCTTTACCGCTCATCTGAACGAGGTGATAAGAACCTTTTAATTTGCTGCCGTTCATCACGATCTTTATATTTCCCTCCCGATGCATTTTACGGAGTTCTTTCTCACTTTCCTCAACGGTATCAATTCCTTCTGCCAGATATGTGCCCGTGTCCCAAACCATCACTGTGCCGCCGCCATATTGCCCTTTCGGTATCGTTCCTTCAAAATCTATATAATCCATTGGGTGGTCTTCCACATGCATGGCAAGCCTTTTTACCGACGTGTCGGCAGACGGCCCTTTCGGTACTGCCCAGCTTACCAGGACACCATCTATCTCAAGCCTGAAATCAAAATGCAGGTGTGAAGCGGCGTGCTTTTGTATTACAAAATGCAGCTCTTTACCTGACTTCTTTACTTTGCCCTCCGGCTCTTTGGTTTTGTTAAAGTCGCGTTTGCGGTTATATTCAGAAAGTTTCATGGCAGTTAGTTTTTAATGGCTTCAAGACTGGCTTTAAGTTGCGCCAACAGGTCATCCTTAGGGGCGGCCGTTTTACGTTTGCGAGGTGCAGGAGTTTTTGCGCCTGGCTTTTCATTAACCTTCTTCTTAATGATCTTAACCAGCTCCTCTTTGTATGTGTCTTTATACTTGGATGGCTCAAATTTATCGGTCAGCTGTTCAATAATCGTCAGCGCCATGTCCAGCTCTTTTTTGGCAATGGTAATGTCTTTCGGGATTTCTGCCTCCCCCGGGTCACGAAGCTCGTCGTTGAACCTTATTTGTATCAACAGTATGGCATCGTCTTCCACTTTAAGTATCCCAAGGTGCTGTGTAGTACGCATAACAAAACGGCAAAGCCCTACCTTTTTAGATTTTTTGAGAGCTTCCCTTAACAGCGCATATACTTTTTTTGCCTCCTTTGATGGCTCTACGATATATGGTTTTTCGAGATACTTAGAAGGTATCTCTTCTTCTTTCACAAACTCGAAAATATCTACAGTTTGGGTTTTTTCCGGAGAGGCCTGCTCAAAATCGGCTTTATCAAGTATCACATAATCACCGTTTTCTTTCCTGTAGCCCTTGGCAATATCTTCCCACGGAACTTCTTTACCATCTTTCTTGCAAACCCGCACATATTGTATCGGGCATTGGTCTTTTTCGCGAACCATGTCCAGCGCGACGCGGTGTACACTCGTACCACTATAAAGCCTGATGGGTATATTTACAAGCCCGAAACTGATGCTGCCTTTCCATATTGCTTTCATATAGTCATATTTTTAGCGATAAAAGGGGCATTTTCAAAAGTTCAGATGCTTTTGAAAAAACCCCGTTTAGTTTTTTTGTTGTATGCAGACTTGCCTGACTACATTTCTTCCTCATCCATTTCAGAGGCCTCGAAGTTGATGTTGTTGTAAGCAGCATCCGTCAATGTCATATCCGCATCTTTTTCCTCATTAAGGGTTGCTTCAAGCAACTGCACTGCTTCATCCTCGCCAAGCGTTTTAGCAAATGCGCATAGTGTACCATAAGTGGCTATTTCGTAGTGCTCTATTTTTTGCGAAGCTGCAATAATACCGGCGTCACGTACAGGCCCAGGCTCTGTGCTTTCCATGATATCCTGGCCTTCTTTGATAAGCCCGTCCATCGCTTCGCATTTTTTGGCTACTGCTTTTTTACCGGCAAGTTCAAATACTCTTTCAAGTCGAGCTACTTGCTCTTCGGTTACTGCAGTGTGCTCATCTATAGCCATGATCAGGCTTTCTGTTGTAGCGTTCTTCGCCATTTTCGGAAGTGCTTTCAACAAAGCTTTTTCGGCCCAGTAAATGTCTTTAAGGCTGTCAATGTAAAGTTCGCGGAGGCCTTCTGCAGCGGTAGATTTTGCTTTTACTTTACCTCTTGAAGATGATGACGATGAAGTTGTTGAAGTTTTGGAAGCAGAAGCTGCTTTAGCAGGTTTAGCCGAGCCTGATGCCGTCGATTTAGACGTTGTGCTTTTCTTTGCTGTTGTTTTGGTTGTCGTTTTCATAATATACCTTTGAATTATAATTTAGTTGCACATTTTTTCAATGTCTTCTAACAAATTTAATTAATGCCTTAAGGGTCCGTTATTAATTAAATCATAAAAGGAGGCGTGCTAACATATATTTAACGACCTGCACCTGATGAAACTATATCGCGGCAAGCGTATTTTTGCTTTATGAAGAGCGCATTTCCACCCATAGTCACACCGCAAAGCGAAATCCTGTTCCTCGGAACTATGCCCGGCGAAAAGTCGCTGGAACTGGGCCAGTATTATGGCAACCGCGGTAACCAGTTCTGGAAATTGCTTTTTGAGGTAATGGCGCATCCATTCCTGGACGATTATAACGACCGGTTACGATTCATTAAAGAAAATAATTTTGCGCTATGGGATGTGCTTCAGCTTTGTGAGCGGGAGGGAAGCCTCGACAGTAATATAAAAAACGAAGTGGCCAATGACTTTGAAACGTTTTTTAAAAGTCACCCTTCCTTACGGGCAGTATTCTTTACGAGCAAAAAAGCGGAATGGTTTTATAACCGGTATGCTGTTAAAAAGGAAGGAATTGCCTATTATGTTTTGCCCTCGCCAAGCGGTGCCTATGCATTTATGCCTTACGCACAAAAGCTTGACCTCTGGCGAAAAAAAATTTTGCCCCTGATCAATCCCTGATCAAAGGCAAAACCTGTAGAAGAAACTGCGTCGGCCTCACGAAGAGAAATATCTCCGGAGTTTTCTTTGTTTGTAATTCCTTATACTTTCATGCAGCAGCCTCTTAAGCCGGAGTTTAAAATTGCTCATCGTCATAATAAGGTTTTTAGGTTTGCAATGCAAGTTCTGTAAATTCTCTAATATACATTTAAAGAAAAAATTAAAGATATATTAAAAAATCAACATTGCTAATTTAATAAATATTTTAAAACATTTAAGAATAAAAGTTTACATTTTTGCCTTTAGAAATAAAAATAATTATTAAAGAAAACGTTTTCGTTGTATGTAGTCCGCATTTGGTTGTTTGTGTTTTTTAACGTTTATGCAATTGTCAGCCCATTAATCATTAAAAAGGAGAATATTTATATATATTTGTGTATGAAATTTTGTCTCTTTTTAATATTACTTTTTTCCGTTCCTGTATTTTCGCAGGCTAATATAACGGTAGACAAAAACTCGCTCGTCTGGGAAAATGTATACATTTCCGAAGACAGTAATGTAGCAGATTATTTATCACGGCATCCCCGGTTAAAGATTGAAAGCAATACGGGAGGCCTTCTTAAGGGAAAGGGCGCTATGCTAAAAAGCAGTTGTACCGATACAGGCGCAGATTCTGGTTACATATCATTTGACTTCGAAATGCAGCCTAACGGTAACAAATATCGCATAACAGTATCAAACATTTGTTTTGGCTCTAAGAAAACCGTGAAGGCAGAAACAATCTTTTTAAACAACGGGGTGCTCCGCACCGATGCTCGGACTGTAAAAAGCACAGAATGCCTCGAAAGCTTTTTCAACAGGCTTTTTGCAAGGGCACAGGTCTTTAAGAACAAGTCGTAATTTAAAAAATTGCCGGCAGGTAGAAAGTGAACTTTGTTCCGTTGCCTATCTCGCTTTCTGCTTTTATGTAACCATGATGGTTATTTACTATCTTTTGGCATAATGCAAGCCCTATACCCGAACCCTCGCGGGTGTTGTCTGCCCGTTGAAACATTTTGAATACCTTTCCGCAAAACTCTTCACTAAAACCAAGCCCGTTATCTGAAAACTCAAATTTGTGATAGTGCAGGTTTGCCCTTAATGCAGGCATTTTAAGAATATCTGTATGCGGAGCCGGATAAGCAGTTATGGAGATTGTAGGACGCCTGTCCGGAGATGCGAACTTTAATGAATTCCCTATCAGATTGGAAAAGAGCTGACGCAGCTGTACTTCATAACCTTTTACTAAAGGAAGGAAATCTACATCCAGTTGTGCGTTTTTCTCTTTGATGAGTATTTCATAATCTTCCATTGCATACTTTAAGGCCGTATTAAGATCTACTGTAGTCATCTCGGTGCTATCTGCCATCCGGGCATATCGTAATACTTCCTGTATCAATAAAGACATTCGCTCTGAAGAGGAAATGATCTTATTGAGATAATTGCCTGTTTTCTCCGGGCTGTTGATACTGTCTTTCATCAGGGCTGCAAATACCTGTATTTTCCGTAGTGGCTCCTGCAGGTCGTGGGAAGCGATATAGGCAAATTCTTCGAGTTCACGATTTTTGAATTCGAGTTCGGCCGAGTAATTTTTGATTTTATCTTCAGACGCTTTACGGTCTGTCAGGTCGCGTGTGACTTTGGTAAAGCCTAATACATTTCCAGCCTCGTCGTGAATTGCCGTAATTACAATTGCCCCCCAGAAGATGGTGCCGTTTTTGCGCAGGCGCCACCCTTCATGCAGTGCCCGCCCGTTTCTAATGGCCTCTGTGATGAGTTTGGATGGGAGGTCACGCTCATTATCTTCGGGCAGATAAAACTGACGGAAGTGCTTACCAATGATTTCGTCAGCACTATATCCCTTTATCCGCTCGGCGCCTTTATTCCAGTTAATAATCTTCCCATCCCTGTCAAGCATGATTATTGCATAGTCCTGAACTTCCTCAATCATCCTGTAAATATGCTCAATGGGAAGCTTTGCTTTTGCGGAAATAAAATTAGCGGCTTCAACCTGTGCACGAAGCTCGCCCTCGCCGTCATACTCGTTAAACGTAAATATAAAACCTATGCATTCTCCTGAATTATGGCTTAATCTGGGTGTAATGGTAACCCTGCGTCTTACGCCATAGGCATTCTCGGTGATAATGCGGGAATTACCATCCGCCCACTCCTGTATTATTTGACTGAATGCATCGGCAGTACCACCTGGTAAAACACCACTCTGATTATAGTATTTCCATTGAAGGTTTTTCAGATCCGAACCTTTTAGTATCTCTTCGCCGTTGTATGATGTCATTGCCTTGTTGCTGTATACTATCGTCCCGCTGGTATTACAAACAATTATAGGCAATGGGAGAAAATCTGCTAAATGGCTGAAATCTTCCCTGTTGTTATCGCCGATATCTGTTTTGCCATCTGCCATTTCGAAATTCAGATCTGCATCGTTCATATTTTCTATTTTTTCTGGCTCCTGCACATATTGCAATTTACATATTGAATTACGTTGTGTGCACAATATTAACATTTGTTTATAAATGTAAACAAAATACAATGATAAAATTATATGACTGTGCAATTTCAATAAAAAGAAAAGCGGCCTTCAACGGGCCGCTTTCATATAAAATCTATATCTGATTATTTTGTCATGGTCTTCATTTCCTTCTCGATCATGTCGTAGAACTGATCAATTTTCGGAAGAACAAGTATTCTTGTACGGCGGTTACGCGACCTGCCTTCGGGAGTGGTGTTCGCCTCAAGAGGCACAAACTCGCTTCGGCCCGCAGCAACGAGGCGTTTCGGGTCGATGCCGTAATCTAATTGTAGTATGCGTACGATAGAGGTAGCACGCTTCACACTCAAATCCCAGTTATCCTGTAGTACAGGGTTCTTAATTGGCACATTGTCTGTGTGGCCTTCTACCATGCATTCAAAATCAGGCTTGTCCTTTACAATAGCGGCAACTTTGCCCAAAACTTCTTTTGCCCTGTCACTAACCTCATAGCTTCCGCTCTTAAATAGGAGCTTATCAGCAATAGAGATATAAACCACCCCTTTTTCAACATTCACCTGAATGTCCGGATCGTTAACTCCAACTGCTCTTTTTATGCTGGTTACCAATGCAAGGGTAACAGAGTCCTTGCGGGTCAGTGCATCCTGAAGCCGGCTGATCTTAAGGTCTTTTTCTTTTAAGCTTTCGAGCGATTTTTCCAGTGTCTGGGCACCTTTGTTAGATAGTTCAGCAAAATTCTGGCTGGATACCTTCATGTTCTCGTTGCTCGCTTTAAGGTCTTCAATACGTGCTGACATGACGTCTTTCTCGGCAAGGCAGGTGTTGAGTTTAACCGTTGCGGTATTCAACAGATCCTGAATTTCTTTGTTTTTTGCCTCCAGTTCTGCAATTTTCTTCTTCGAGCCGCATGACGTTAGCGTAAGCACTGCCAGCGAAAGGGTTAAAATCGTTCTCTTCATAAACTAAACGTTTTAAATTTTAACAAAGTTACTTATTATTGGTTAAAGGGATAACGGGTTTGTATATAAACTATTGTTAAAATAAGTCACCAAAAACCCTGCCTTTTTTTATAAAGTACCTGTAAACAATACTTTTTACATGGTAATAATTATTGTACTGCTTTGATTCTCTTTTGCTTATAAAGTAAAAAAGTTTCAGGTAAAAATAGAAATGAGATTTTAATACCGCCCAAAGATGTGCCGGTTTACCTTTTGCCAGAAAACTGATGCCCGCCATGCCGTCCTGCGAAAGCCGCAAAAATAGGACAGGAAAAAGGCTTCGTGCCGGAAGGTTTTTTAGCATCATCCAAAGCGAATTCCGGAAATTAAGAAAAGTCTTCCGGGGGCTGCCGGTTTGCAGTGTGGCACCGCCCATGTGGTATACTGTAGATAAGCCACAGTATTTAGCCTTATAGTTTTTGTTAAATGCGCGCCAGCAAAGATCTATCTCTTCCTGGTGGGCAAAGAAATCGGCATCAAACCCGCCCAACTCCCGGAAGACTTGCTTTCTGATAAAAAAGCATGCTCCTGATGCCCAGAAAATATCAATAACGTCGTTATATTGACCATGGTCTTCTTCCAGGGTTTCAAAAATTCGACCCCTGCAGAACGGGAAACCATATTTATCAATGAAACCGCCTGCTGCTCCGGCATATTCAAAATGCGTTCGCTTATAATAATCAAGTATTTTAGGCTGTACTATGGCCGTCTCAGGATCGTTTTCAAATAGTTCTAAAATCGGGTCCAGCCACCCATCTGTCACTTCGATATCCGAATTTACAAGTACATAGATGTCTTCTTCAACCTCCTGCAAGGCTTCATTATAACCCAGGGCAAAACCGTAATTTTCTTTATTCCTGATGATAGACACTTCGGGAAATTCCTGCTGTATATATGATACCGAGCCATCTGTAGAAGCATTATCCGCTACATAAATTTGAGCACCCTGCGAATAACGCAGCATGACAGGGAGGAATTCTTCGAGCAGAGCGCGGCCGTTCCAGTTTAGTATAACAATTGCGATTGTATTCATTTATTGAGCAGAAAAGGGAGGGAGTCCTGGTAGAAATTCATATCGCTCTTCCCGGTAGTCCATACGGCAAAAATAGTGATTTAAACCGTTGGTCACCATAAGATAGCGGGCGTCAAGCGACATGTTGTAGCGTGCAATCTGGTCAAATGTACCCTGGGTTATCGGGACATGCGGGGCTTTGCATTCCACTAATAAAAATATTTTTCCATCTGGCTGAAATACAACAACATCATACCGCTTGGTTAAACCATTTATTTTAATTATTTTCTCAACATTCAGATAGTTTTTTGGGTAATCAAGTTCTGACAACAAATAACTTACAACGTTTTGCCTAACCCATTCCTCGGGGGTAAGCACCACAAACTTTTTGCGGACACCATCAAATATCGCGATCTTATTTTCGCTATTTTTGAAGCGGAAGTCATAAGCCGGAAAATTCAGTTTTTGCATACCGCAAAGGTAAACATTTAAACCCTTATACCATTGGAGGAGGTTACCAGGATCGTCAACGACATCAAGCAGGGCAATATAAAGCCTATTTATTTTTTTATGGGTGAAGAGCCTTATTATATTGATAAGCTTACCGAATATATTGAGAATAATATCCTGACCGAAGATGAAAAGGGATTCAATCAAATGGTTCTTTACGGAAAAGATGTAACTATAGAGGAAGTCATAGCCAATGCCAAACGCTATCCGATGATGGCCGAAAGGCAGGTTGTTATTGTAAAGGAAGCCCAGGAGCTTTCGCGCACCATCGAAAAACTGGAGGGCTATGCCGAAAATCCGCAGCCAACAACCGTGCTGGTGTTTGCCTATAAATACAAAACTCTGGATAAGCGTAAGAAAGTCACTAAGCTGCTTGACAAACAGGGGATGGTATTCGAAAGCAAAAAAATGTACGAGAATCAGGTGGCCGACTGGATAAAGCGCGTCCTCTCGGGCAAAGGCTATGGAATAGAGCCTAAGGCTGCCGCGATGCTTGTTGAATTTCTCGGCAATGACCTTAGCCGTATCAGCAATGAACTGGATAAGCTGGCGATAATCGTTCCCGAGGGTGCAGTAATCACTCCAAAAATAATCGAAGACAATATTGGCTTCAGCAAAGACTATAATGTGTTCGAACTCCGTAAAGCGCTTGGAGAGCGCGACCAGCTGAAAGCTTATAAGATTGCCGATTATTTTGCGCAGAATCCTAAAGATAATCCACTGGTAATGACTGTAGGCCTTGTTTTTGGGTTCTTCTCACAGTTGCTGCAATATCATGGCCTGCCCGATAAAAGCCCCGGTAACGTTGCCAGGGCACTTAAAGTGAATCCGTACTTCGTTAAGGATTATGATATTGCTTTTCGTAACTATCCTATGAAAAAAGTTAGCGCTATTGTGGCCGCGCTAAGAGATATCGATGTGAAAAGCAAAGGGGTCGGGGCAAACAATATTTCACAGGGCGACCTGCTCAAAGAGATGCTTGTAAAGATTTTTAATTAGGATTATACCGCGGGATTTTCCATTTTACACCATGCTGCAGCTTTTGCCATTGTTTTTGCCAGAACGACATTTTTTTGTACTGCCTTTTTGCAGCCGAAGCTTGCCACGGGTTCGGCAACACCGGTAAGCCAACCAACTCGTCGAAAGTGCGGTCTGTATGGTAGTCAAAAAACTGGCTGAGCAGAAAACGGAACTCTTTAAAATACCAGTAGTGGTGTATATAGTTTTTACTTTCTTTCAGGGGGTGCTGAGAGAGGTAATAGGTAATGGCAATCTGTTCCATTGTGTACAATGGGTAGGCCATATAAAGAGTATCCATCAGGTTTTCAGCGTAACAAAAAAGGTTGCCCGCCGTTTGCGTGTTAAAGCCAACAGTCCCCGAATTCCACACAACAAATTCTTCGCTAAGTTCAACTTCCAACGGAAGCCTGTCATGTCTGAAAATATGCTGTTTTTTAAGCAGCCGTTTCATCTTGCGTGCAATGCCGCCTTTGTTGTCGCGCAGCGCACCTTCACAGGCATCCATCACAAAAGCGCCTTCGCTTAAATAACTGAATAGAGGGGTGACCTTTTTCTGAAAAACAGTATCGGTATCAACATATAATACATTTCCCTTAAAACGCCTGGCAGCATCCTGTAAGACCTTGGCCTTTACCCTGTAAGAGTATCCAATTTCCCCTTTCCATTCGCTCATTTTCGATTCGGATACCGATATAATCTCTACCTGGCCGGGTGTTTTGCCTTTGAAGAAAGAGGGAGTGTCAGTGTAAACGGCAACGTGGTTCTCGTCTGCAGTATGCAGGCGGTAATAGCTGAGCAGCGAAAATACCGTTTCATCATGGTAGCCTGTCGGTCCGAAGGACAAATAAATTATGGTATTTTTCAAAATAGTCTGTTCAATAAATTACGACAATGTAATTGCGTTCATTTTTATTTGCGGCTTAAAAGTACGATATTTGCACCCTTGTAAGATGACAACTATGGCAATGAATAAAAATACCATCTTCGGATGGGCTTCTTTTATAATGTTTCTGATTGGCACAACCCTTGTGCTTTTGGGTGTTTTAAAATATAAAGATTACGCGATAGGCTTTTCAACAGTTGGTATTGGTTTTTTTGCCATCTCATGGGCTTTCAACGCGTTGAAGGGCAGGGTTTAGTCACAGCAACATCTTTTCTAACTGTTTCTTTATTTCCGTCCATTCGGTGTCGATGATACTGTAGTAAGCTGAATTCCGGTGGGTTCCGTTTTCACGTATCATATCGTTGCGCAATATTCCCTCAAATTTTCCGCCTATTTTTTCTATTGCCTTACGCGACCGCACATTATTCTCGTCTGTTTTTAAGAGCACTCTGGTCGTTTTCAAAGCTTCAAAACAATAGGTAAGTAACAATAGTTTACACTCTTCGTTTATTCCTGTGCCCCAAAAATCGGGTATCAGCCAGGTCCAGCCAATTTCGAGCTTGCGGTGTTCCGGGACAATGTCCATCAGCCTCGTACTGCCAATAAGCTTTCCCGTTGGCTTATGAACTATCACCCAAGGGTACTGGATCCTTTTTTCCCTTGCCAAAAGTGCATCATCAAGGCTTTTTCTAAACACCTCTTTCCTGGACGCATCGAAAATGTAATGCTGCCAGATGCGGTTGTCGCCCGCAAGCGCAATGAGTTCGTCAAAATGCGAATGCTCAAGCGGCAGTAGTGATACCACTTTTCCTGTCAGCACCTGCGGGTGTTCGATCCATTGTTGGTTACTTTGCATCATCATCTTTAATGAATTCGTCCGTAAAATGCTGGCGATGCTTAGGCTGCGAAAATTTATCGGCATTGAAATCAACTGATTTACCGCGGGGTATAGATAACGATGTCCAATTCTCACTCGCCACTTTACCGATATAAACAATCTGCCCAATATGGTAGGGATAGTGCGCAAGCTGCCGGTTGATGGCTTCCATTACCGTATGTCCCTGGTTCCGGATGTAGATCATCTTCATCAGGTCGGCCTCTGTTAGTGAGTTTAAAGTGGTGAGGAAAACCCTCCATCCCTCGTTCCATTTGTCCATCATTTCCTCTCGTGATGCGAGGTCATTGTCAAACTCACCTTCCCGGTTACGCCATTCTTTCTCACCATCAGAAGTCAGGAAATCTGTCCACCTGCTCATCATGTTTCCCCAAAGGTGTTTAACTATGGTCGCAATGCTGTTGCTTTCCTCATTGGGTTGCCAAAACAATTGTTCATCCGTCAACTGGCTGAACGTTTTCTCGCCCAACATTTTATAATAGTCGAATTGTTTAATTGCACCGCTTAAATATCCTGTGTCCATAAGTTGAGATTTTTATTTACGCAATTTGGTTAAAGATACTGTATTGTTTGTTTCGCTGCCGGCTCAAAAACTTTTTCCGGAAGGCCAATCTTAGCCAAATATTGCTTCGGTGAACAGCCGGAATATTTGCGAAATGCGCTGCTGAAAGCAGCGGGTGATTCATAACCTATATTACCAAAAATTTCGGTTGCTCTAATCCCGCTAGTCAGCAGTCTTTCGGCCTCCATCATTCGCTGTTGAAAAAAATAGCGCTGTGGCGCCACTCCATAGACTTCTAAAAAATGGCGTTTGAACGAAGATATGCTCATATTACACAGGAAAGAAAGTTCGCTAACGCTAAGGTTTTTAAATAAGTTTTCTGAAATAACCTGTTTGAATTTTAAAACTGTATGAGTTGATGGATTTCTATATTTAAAAGCCGCGTAATGTTGCGGATAATACAGTCGCAGATAGATTGTCAATTCACTTGCTTTCAGTTTCAGGAGATCGATGTCACCACAGTAACGCAAAAGAAGTAAAGACTGAATATAATTCTCCAGAAATTCGTCAAAAGGAATCTTCGAGAGGATTGCATTGCCAGGTGTTTTGCCATCGGAAGAAACTGAATCCTCATCGCTTAGAAATACAAGGATTGCCTCATACTGATTTTGTTTTGTCAGCGTTTCGGTCATCAGTACATTGCCTGCAGGAACCATCAGCAACTCGCCGCCGTCAGCCTGTATGCAATTGTCCGATGCGTGTACTTTCTTTATTCCACTAAGCAAAAAGCAGCAAAGATTCTGGGTCAGGATAACCCGGTTCTTAACAGACGGCGCCGCAGCCGAATAAAACACAATCGGCGGAGGTTGTGTCCCGGTACCAAGATCACGCGGCAGCGTAAAAACATCGGTGTTCATCGCAAATAAAATTTAGAAAGTCTTGCCCCGCTGGCAGGCTTGCATTTGTTTGTTTAAAGAGTATCTTTGCTTTACAAATTTACAAAACATGTCAGACGATAAGAAAGTTATATTCTCAATGTCCCGTGTGGGCAAAACCTACCAGGGGGCAAATAAGCAGGTACTGAAAGATATCTACCTGAGCTTTTTCTATGGCGCCAAAATAGGTATCCTCGGTCTTAACGGCTCGGGTAAATCAACGCTGCTCAAGATCATTGCCGGGGTTGATAAGAGCTACCAGGGTGATGTTGTTTTTGCACCGGGCTATACCGTGGGCTACCTGGAGCAGGAACCGCAGCTTGATGAAAACAAGACCGTGATAGAAGTCGTTCGTGAAGGTGTGGCCGAAACTGTAGCCATACTGGACGAGTTCAACAAAATAAACGATATGTTCGGGCTTCCTGAAGTTTATGAGGATGCCGATAAGATGCAGAAACTGATGGACCGCCAGGCCGAGCTTCAGGATAAGATCGATGCCAGCGGTGCATGGGAACTCGATAATAAGCTGGAAGTAGCTATGGATGCCCTGCGCACGCCCGAGCCCGATACCCCGATCAATGTACTCTCGGGTGGAGAGAAACGCCGCGTGGCGCTGTGCCGCCTGTTGCTTCAGCAGCCCGATGTACTTTTGCTGGATGAGCCAACCAACCACCTGGATGCCGAGAGCGTGCTCTGGCTGGAGCAACACCTTCAGCAGTATCCGGGAACGGTTATCGCGGTAACGCACGACCGTTATTTCCTCGACAATGTTGCAGGCTGGATATTGGAACTCGACAGGGGAGAGGGCATTCCGTGGAAAGGCAATTACTCTTCATGGCTCGACCAGAAAGCCAAGCGCCTTGAGCAGGAAGAGAAGACTGCTTCTAAACGCCGCAAAACCCTTGAGCGCGAGCTCGACTGGGTAAGGCAGGGAGCCAAAGGCCGCCAGACCAAGCAAAAAGCGCGTCTGCAAAATTATGACCGCCTGCTTAACGAAGACCAAAAGGAACTCGATGAAAAACTTGAGATCTATATCCCGAACGGGCCAAGGCTGGGAACCAATGTCATAGAGGCAAAAGGTGTTGCTAAAGCTTTTGGTGACAAATTGCTGTATGATAATCTAAATTTCAAGCTTCCGCAGGCGGGTATTGTTGGTATCATCGGGCCGAATGGTGCCGGTAAAACTACCATATTCAGGATGATCATGAACGAACAAACACCAGATAAAGGTGAGTTTGAAGTAGGGGACACTGTGAAGATCGCGTATGTAGACCAGTCGCATTCCAACATCAACCCGGAGAAGTCGATCTGGGAAAACTTCTGCGATGGGCAGGAACTTATCATGATGGGGGGCAGGCAGGTAAATTCACGCGCTTACCTGAGTCGTTTTAACTTTAGCGGCAGCGACCAGAACAAAAAAGTCAATACCCTTTCGGGCGGTGAGCGCAACAGGCTGCACCTAGCCATGACTCTTAAAGAAGAAGGTAATGTGCTCCTGCTGGATGAGCCTACCAATGACCTTGATATCAACACGCTACGCGCCCTTGAGGAAGGCCTTGAGAACTTCGCAGGCTGCGCCGTGATCATATCGCACGACAGGTGGTTCCTTGACAGGGTTTGTACACACATCCTGGCATTCGAGGGAGATTCTGAAGTATACTTTTTTGAAGGCAGCTTTTCTGAATATGAAGAAAACAGGAGAAAACGCCTTGGCGGCGACCTTACTCCGAAACGCATCAAGTATAAAAAGCTTGTTCGATAAAACTAAAACAGCCACCTTTCGGTGGCTGTTTTTATAAAACTGTATTTCAGTTGGCGCATTGTTAAAACTTAAACCTTATACCAAGAGCGATATCCGGGCCGAAATTATCTTCGCGGAAATCATCCCCGAAATAAACTTCCGGCCTGAAGTCAAGCGAAAGCTGTAGCGGGATATCGAAGTTATACTCGATACCGATATCCCCTGCGAGGAACAGGAACGTACCACTGTCGTCGTCTTTCCAGTTTGGTGGAAGGTAGTCATCATTGAATTCCCACGTACCAACACCACCACCAAGGCCTGCATACCAGTTGAAACCACCGTCGATATTCCAAACCCATTGGTACAGTCCGGTAAGTTTCATGGCATCATAGTGCTTTGAATCCCGCCACCCTAAATCAAGCTCAAGCCTATTGCTGCTGGCCAGAGTGCGCTGGTAAGACAGCTCCCCACCAAATCCGTCGTTGTCGCCAAGTCTCAGACCTAAAGCGTTTCTTCTGCCATCCTGGGCATTTGCGCTAAATGCTAATCCAATTAGCAAAAAGGCAGATAAAAGTACTTTTTTCATATGATTACTTTGGTTATACGCACAAATATAAACCTCATAATTCTGTAAGAATTGTTAATTTACTAATCTTTAACAAGACGTACTTAGCTGAAAAAAGTTCCCCTGATCACTCCAGATGGTAAACATCCAGCTTTTCTTCCTGGCTGTCGGAACCGGATTGCGGAAGCGGAAGTTCTACACCTGCACCTGCCAGTGCAGACAGGTCTGCCAACTGGTAATTGATATTAGTGACCACATGCACTGCACCTATGTTTTCGGCATAATACTGCGTAGAAACCACCACATCCTGCTGCGGCATTATAGTATAAGGTATGGTTATACCGCTTACTGTAAACTGCGCAACCACATTTAGGGAAAGCTTTGTTTCTACAGGATGAATATTCTGATAGACCTCACCATTTACTGTATGTGATGCCTCGGAAGCCTTAGCGGTGCTCGAAAGCGTGTAGTTGAATACGATGCTGTAGCCATCGTAAGGCTGTGTTACCGTTCCGGAGACGCTGGCTAATTGCTGGCCGGCAGTTGCATTTTCTTTAAATATCGTGTAGTCGCTTACGTTGATGCTCAGTGGAAATTCCGAAGCAAAGCCAAAGTCCGCTGCACCTGTAAGGAGCAGCCTGTCGCCGCTTTTGCGAATACCATTGTTCCTCAACGCGTTTGAATAGAAACCAAATGCCGGATTCTCTGTTTTGAGCTTCTTATAAGTGTTCCCGGTAATAAGTGTATCACCCGAAATGAACAGGGAGTCCCGGCCGTTTACTGCGCTTCCTTCTACATCATACACCCAGTAATTACCGGTTTGTAGTGGAAGGAAATTAGTGGTAGAGGTGTCATTGCTGCTGTCGTTGCTATCGTCTGAACAGCCAATTGCAAGAAATGCGGCCAGGATAGCGAAAAGTGAAATTCGTTTCATTGCTTTGAGTTTTACGCTAAGATATTAATTTAGAGTTTATCTTAACAATTCGTGTGTCAAAATCTGAATATAACATTCTATTCTTCCGTAGAATTTGCATTTTAAGCAATTTATATTGCGCTTTTACTTAATTTTAGTACTTTGCATCAAAATTGCCCGTCGATAGAAAGGCTGGTTATCTATAATTAAAACGCATAAAGATGTCTGTAATTGAAAGAACAAGTTCGGCTGATGCTATAGCCCTTGAAGATAAATATGGCGCCCACAACTACCACCCGCTGCCGGTTGTACTAAGCAGGGGAGAAGGAGTATTTGTGTGGGATGTGGAAGGGAAAAAATATTACGATTTTCTTTCAGCTTATTCCGCTGTAAATCAAGGCCATTGCCACCCGAAAATTGTAGGTGCGCTTGTGAGCCAGGCACAGACCCTGACGCTTACTTCACGCGCATTTTACAATGACCAGCTCGGGCGCTATGAAGAATTTGCAACGAAGTATTTTGGTTACGATAAGCTTTTGCCAATGAATACCGGCGCAGAGGCGGTAGAAACGGCTGTAAAAATTTGTCGCAAGTGGGCTTACGAAAAAAAGGGAATTGCGGAAAGCAGGGCAAAGATCGTGGTTTGCGAAAATAACTTCCACGGACGAACCACCACCATCATTTCGTTTTCTAACGATGAGAATGCGCGCAAAAATTTCGGCCCTTATACCGAGGGTTTTATCCGAATCCCGTATGACAACCTTGAAGCGCTGAGAACAGTACTTGAAAATGATAAAGATATTGCAGGATTCCTTGTCGAGCCTATACAAGGAGAAGCAGGAGTATACGTTCCGGCCGAAGGTTATCTTGCATCAGCCAAAGAGCTTTGCGGGCAGCATAATGTCCTTTTCATAGCAGACGAAGTACAGACAGGTATCGCGCGTACAGGTAGGCTGCTTGCAGTTCAGCATGAAAACGTGAAACCGGACATCCTTATTTTAGGTAAGGCGCTTTCTGGTGGGGCATACCCGGTTTCCGCTGTATTTGCTAATGATGATATTATGAATGTGATTAAGCCGGGCCAGCACGGTTCGACTTTTGGTGGTAATCCAATAGCTGCCGCAGTAGCCATTGCTGCACTTGAAGTGGTGGAAGAAGAAAAACTCGCTGAAAATGCTGAGAGGCTGGGGCAGATCTTCAGGGATAAATTAAACGAATATATTTCCGAAAGCAATATTGTGTCGCTCGTACGCGGAAAAGGGTTGTTGAATGCAATCGTGATCAACGACACCGAAGACAGTTCTACTGCGTGGGACATCTGCGTGGCTATGAAGGATGCAGGATTGCTTGCCAAGCCCACACACGGCAACATAATCCGTTTTGCACCACCACTTGTAATGGACGAGGAGCAATTGTCTGATTGCGTGCGGATAATTACCGAAACGCTTAAGAAGTTCGAAAAATAAATTACTATAACCAATTTTAACCAAAACCAACATCTATGGAAAACCAATCTGCTTTTGAATCTTTTGAAATGCACCTCACAAATGAGGCACAGGGCTTTTTACGCGAAACCGCAAAATGGGCAACGTTTTTATCAATCCTTGGGTTCATCGGGCTCGGCTTTATGCTGCTCGGTGGGCTATTTATGCTGGCGGCCGGCGGAGCAACTGATGCAATGACACGCGGTGCGCTGCCATTCCCAATGTCCGCAATGGGGGTAGCTTACCTTTTGTTTGCACTGCTGTATTTCTTCCCTGTCTATTATCTGTACAAATTTGCGTCAAATACTAAAGATGCTATTGCTTCGCAGAATACCCAGACACTAACGTCAGCCCTTCAAAATCTGAAATCGCATTATAAGTTTATTGGGATTTTGACAATTGTTCTTATCGTAACTTATATTATCGGAATAATTGTAATGGCTACGGTATTTGCCAGCGCAATGGGTGGCAGGATGTAACTTCAAAAAATTATAATGATAGATCCCGGGCAAGCGTCCGGGATTTTATTTTTCCCTAAAGAGGAAACCGAGGCCCAAAGCCTTAAGCATCCGTTTTTCAAAGTTCCAGAAAAAGCGGAATTGCCCCGACAGAAATCCGAATGTAATTAACAATACCTGGTACAATGGAAAAATAAGAATGATGTACAAAGGATAATAAAACCATGGGGCCATGGTGGCTTTAGTGATACCCATCCAGGCCAGCACAGGCTTCGATAAGTAAGCCGAGGTAGAGCCTGTAACAGCAAAAACTATGAATATTACGGCCAGCTGCCAGTTGTGGGTTATGCCCCAGCGCTGCTTAAGTCTGTTCATCGGGAAGGGTAAAGCACAAATATAGGGCAATTAAAATTGAGGCACAATACCGCCAAGTTTTTGCCCGGTAGTTTGCTGGAAATATACGAGGTAATTATAAAGCAGGTAATTTACCTCGTATCCATAATTGATCTTAGGGTCGTAATCGATGCGCATCTGGTACATATCGCGGTAGCGTGCGGGCTGGTCGGCCCTTACATTCCATTCGGTTACCCAAAACCGGTTCTTATTTTCAAGGTAAGGTTGCGCATAGTAGCCTCTTGGTCTGGCGTGGGAAGCAAGCCAGGTGTTGAATCCGGGCTCTATGATGATCACTTCATATTCCAGTGAATCATTTGCTATACGTACAGTATCATTTTTCGACATGGCGGCAACCTGCCCTGAAGAAGAGGGGTTGTTGGAAGCCGGTTCCTTTTGCGAGTTGCATGCTACGCCGACTAAAGCGAGGGCGGCAAATGTGGCGAGGTAAGCTTTCATGTGCATGTTTTTTATAAAGGTACAAAAAACAAAAGCACCTAAAAAGGTGCTTTCAATATAGTTTAACGCACAGTGCGTTAGCTTTCAGTCTTAAGTAATGAAATGATCTGCTCTGCGAGTTCGGCGCCTATACGATCCTGTGCTTCGAGTGTTGCTGCGCCTATGTGGGGAGTAAGCGACACCTTAGGATGCATCAAAACCTGTATGGCAGGTGTAGGTTCCTCTTCAAACACATCAAGGCCTGCAAACGAAACCTTATCTGAATCCAAAGCATCGATCAGGGCCACTTCATCCAAAATGCCTCCGCGCGAGGCATTGATAATACCTACACCGTCTTTCATAACTTCAAATTCTTTACTGCCAATTACGTAACCGCTTTCCTGGGCAGGAACGTGTAATGTAATGAAGTCCGCCTCCTTAAGTATATCTTCTATAGGTTCGGTTTTAATATCAACGTTAATGAACTGGCCGTTGTAAAAATCGACACGTATCTCGGCGCTTCCCACAAATTTATCTGAAGCAATAACGCGCATACCCAAGCCGAGTGCAATTCGTGCCACGGCACGGCCAATACGGCCGAAACCGATGATCCCTAAGGTTTTGCCGCGAAGTTCGGTTCCGTTGGCATACTGTTTCTTCAGGTTTTCAAAATTAGTATCGCCCTCAAGCGGCATATTACGGTTGGAATCATACAGGAAGCGTACTCCGGTAAAAAGGTGTGCAAAAACCAGTTCGGCTACAGAATCTGAAGATGACGCCGGTGTACTGATTACGTGAATACCCTTGGCGCGCGCATACTCAACATCAATATTGTCCATGCCTACACCGCCCCGGCCAATTACCTTTAGTGACGGGCAGCTGTCTATAATGTCTTGACGGACCTTTGTCGCGCTGCGAACCAACAGTACAGAAATATTGTGGGCATTAATAAAATTGGCAACCTGTTCCTGTGCCACTTTTGTCGTAATAACTTCAAATCCGGCATTTGCCAGGAGATCTTTTCCTGTTTGAGAAATGCCGTCGTTTGCTAATATTTTCATGGATGAAATTTAAGAATTGAAAAAATTGAAGATTGCCCTATGCAGAACGTTCTAATTGTTGCATTACATCAACAAGTACCTGTACGCTTTCTAAAGGCATAGCATTATAAATCGAAGCCCTGTAACCGCCTACCGACCTGTGCCCATTCAGCCCATTAATGCCCGCCGATTTCCAAAGGTTATCAAACTTCTCTGTATAAGCATCATCTTTTAAAGTGAAGGTAACATTCATTTTAGAGCGGTCTTCAGGTTTGGCCACTCCGTTAAATAAAGGGTTTCGGTCAATTTCAGCGTAAAGATGCGCTGCTTTTTCTTCGTTACGCTTTTCTATACCATCGATGCGCCCGTTTGCCATTAGCCATTGTAGCGTGAGGTAAGAGGTGTAGACCGCAAAAACGGCAGGCGTGTTGTACATACTTTCCTTAGCAATGTGCTGCCTGTAATCAAGAATCGCAGGAATATGCCTTCCGGTTTTGCCCAGAATTTCTTCCTTAACAACAATGAGTGTTGTTCCTGCAGGCCCCATATTTTTCTGTGCGCCGGCATAGATCAGGGAAAATTTTGAAAAATCAAGATTACGCGAAAAGATGTCAGAGCTCATGTCGCATACCAAAGGGACTTCCGTTTCAGGGAAATCATGCATTTGCGTTCCGTATATCGTATTGTTGCTCGTACAATGGAAATAATTGGCATCATCAGGAATATTATATCCCTTCGGAATATGGGTATAATTGTCTGCTTTGGAAGAACCCACAATAACAGTTTCTCCAAACTCCCTGGCTTCTTTAATGGCTGCAGCCGCCCATGTTCCGCTATCCAGATAGGCCGCTTTTCCGTGCATCTGCATCAGGTTGTACGGAACCCGCACGAACTCAAGGCTGGCGCCACCCGACAAAAATAGCGCCTGATAGCCTTTACCGGTAAGCCCTAAAAGCTCAAGAGCCATGGCACGGGCATTTTCCATAACAGCTACAAAATCTTTACTGCGGTGAGATACTTCCAGTATTGAGAGTCCGGAACCGTTGAAATCGAGAACAGCCTGCGATGCCTTTTCAAAAACTTCCTGAGGAAGTATAGAGGGGCCGGCACTAAAATTATGCTTCTTCATCTTTAAAGAATTGATGTGCAAATTTCCTAAATATCACTCATTACGTTGCAGTAAAATCTGCTAAAAATTCAATTAGATTTTTGTCAAAAATGAAATTGTATCTACGTTATCCGCGTAATCCCATAATGCAGGCTGCTGTGTTTTACCAAACCGGATTGTATTAACCGGAAACTCCGCAGAGGCAACCACGCATTGTATCTTCCCGGCATCATCTTTAAGGCGCTTTATCAATTGGGGTGCGTCTTTATAATATTCATAAAAAATGCTGGAGATAGGGGAGCCGTAAGAACTGTCTTCTTTAATAGTAAGGAAGCCGTTATCAAGCAGCTTAAAATTGCTCATGAGGAAAACCGCCTTATTATAATCGTAGTTGTTGGCATATTTCTCGTAGTTGATGATATCGCGATGTTCATACATCGCCTCAAAAAATGGCTGAAAATCATAGCCTTCCGGCACGAAAAGCTTAGACACATTTCTGCAACCCAATCCAAAATATCGAAAAATATCCTCGCCAAGCCCCACAAGTTCCTCATGCGATTCATTACCTGTAAGTACTGCTACCGAGTTACGGTTCTTCCTGATGATTGAAGGCTTACCCTTAAAGTAATACTCGAAGTACCGCGCTGTATTGTTACTTCCTGTAGCAATAACCGCATCGAAATTTTCAAGCTTACCTTCGGCAAATTGTATCATTCCTGAGAAACGCGGTTCTACTAACGCCAGGTATCTTCCAAGAAAGGGCAGGAGGTGTTTATCGTCTGAAGACGTTTTCACCAATACCCTGTGGCCCGATATTAATACCGAAAGAAAGTCATGGAAACCGACTAAGGGTATATTGCCGGCCAGTATCAATCCGACAGTTTTAGGATTTATATTATCCAAATTGTATTGTGAAAGCCATTTGTCAAGATTTTCTGAAGTAAGTGCGTCGGCCCACGAACCTATTGCAAACCTCACCTGATCGGGAGTGAACCACCGGTTGTGCGATTGCGACAGTGTAATAAGGTTCAGGAAATCGTCGAAATATTCCTCGTTAAACGCTACGCTTTCATCTTTTACGGGTTGTTGCCCTACAAACTGCCTCAGGAAATCCCCCAGTCCTTCAAATGCTTTTTTTCTTTCTGTTAACGTCATTACGTTTGCGTATGAATGTATTTGAGCGTAATTTTGCAGGTACAAATTTACGTTATTAATTACTAATACTCAGCCATGGCTATTATTATAACAGACGAATGTATTAACTGTGGGGCGTGCGAACCCGAATGCCCAAATACTGCAATATACGAGGGCGCCGATGACTGGCGTTATAAAGACGGCACCAAACTGCGTGGCAAGGTAGTACTGCCTTCCGGCGAAGAGGTCGATGCCGATGCACCGCACACGCCGATATCAGACGACATTTATTACATCGTACCGAGCAAGTGCACAGAATGTAAGGGCTTTCATGATGAACCCCAGTGTGCCGCGGTGTGTCCGGTAGACTGCTGCGTGCCAGATGACAACCATGTAGAAAGTGAAGAAACCCTGCTCAACCGGCAGGCTTTCCTGCATAACGAATAAAAAAAATCCCGGAGCAAATTACTCCGGGATTTTTCTTTTCATAGCAATTTACTCAGGTTATTCCTTTATCCTCGTGTACGTTTCAACTGTTACACCATCGGTATTATCATCATAGGTTTCCACCACAAAATCACCGCTTGCATTAAAATAACCTACCGAAGTGCCGTTTTTAGTGCGATAGATATAGTTATTGTTAGAAGTTTTCCTCAATCTCCCAAAAACAAGATCTTCGGGTGTAGAAATCTGGTAACCCGTTTTATCGCTGGTGAACATATAGTTTCTTCCGTTCATTCTGTAGTAGGTAGTCTGGCCCATCTGCGGGGTAACGCCGTCGCCGTTTAAGGTTGTGGTCTTAGTAACCTGAACCGGAGATGGCTGTATGTCTTTGTTCAGCTTATTAGAATCAGCATCTTTAAGCTCAATATTTTGCTGCGATGCTGTGGTTTCATTTTTTACCACCTTTTTTGTCCCGGTTCCGTCGTTAACGCTAACGGTAGTGGTTGTAGTTTCCTTTGTAACATTTTTGTTTACCTGGCCAAACGCTCCGAAAGTTACCGTTATCATTGCCAGCATTGCATACTTTTTCATCTGTTTGTTATTTAGTAGTTTAACTATTACAAAGTTCAGCTACAGTCTGTTAAATGAATTCGTATATAAGCCTAAAGTATTTGTAAAAAACACGTTAGGGAACGCGCGATACACAGGCATTATATCGATTCAAAAGCCTATATTTGCACCCTCAAAAACACGATAATACTAATGAAAGCAGGTATAGTAGGATTACCGAATGTGGGTAAATCGACACTTTTCAATTGTTTGTCTAATGCAAAAGCTCAAAGCGCTAACTTTCCGTTCTGTACGATAGAACCTAACGTTGGGGTGGTAAACGTGCCGGACCCAAGGCTTGCCAAGCTGGAAGAGCTGGTGCAGCCGGAGCGCGTAATGCCGGCAACGGTAGAGATTGTAGATATTGCCGGCCTTGTGAAAGGTGCCAGTAAAGGGGAGGGCCTGGGCAACCAGTTCCTTGGCAACATCAGAGAATGTAATGCTATTATACATGTACTGCGTTGTTTTGATAATGATAATATCGTTCACGTAGATGGTAGCGTAAACCCTATCCGCGATAAAGAGACTATTGATATAGAGTTACAGCTTAAAGACCTTGATACGGTAGAAAAACGCCTTGAAAAAGCCAAGAAAGCTGCGAAAGTAGGCAGTAAGGAGGCCCAGGCAGAGGTAGCTTTGCTGGACAGGATTAAAGACGCATTATTGCGGGCCAAATCTGCCCGTACCGTACAGACGCAAAATGAGGAAGAAGCTAAGCTAATGGATAGTTTCCAGCTGATCACCTCAAAACCGGTGCTTTATGTATGCAACGTAGATGAAGGCTCAGCCGCTACAGGCAATAAGTATGTAGAGCAGGTGCGCGAACTGGTAAAAGATGAAAACGCCGAGGTGCTTTACCTTGCAGTTGGAACCGAAGCCGACATCACTGAGCTCGAAACTTACGAGGAGCGCCAGATGTTTCTTGAGGATCTTGGCCTTAAGGAGCCGGGAGCATCTGCATTGATCAGGGCGGCCTACAAGCTTCTTACGCTGCAAACTTATTTTACAGCCGGTGTAAAGGAGGTTCGTGCCTGGACTATCAATGTCGGAGATACCGCGCCACAGGCTGCAGGAGTAATCCACACTGATTTTGAAAAAGGGTTTATCCGTGCCGAGGTAATTGCATATGATGATTATGTAACATTCGGTTCTGAGGCTAAAGTAAAAGAAGCCGGTAAGCTAAGGGTAGAAGGAAAGGAGTATATCGTGAAGGATGGCGATGTAATGCACTTCCGCTTCAACGTATAACTTTCTGTTATATGCCTATAAATATAAAGCCCCGCTAAATTCACAGCGGGGCTTTTCTTTTCGTTAAATTTGAATTACAAACTGTAAGATATGAAACGATCTCAAATATATGTAACCGTAGATGCGGTAGTACTCCGGCCTGCTGCAGACAGCTACGAGCTTCTTTTTATAAAGAGAAAGAATGAGCCTTTTAAGGGCAAATGGGCACTGCCCGGAGGTTTTGTAGAAGAACACGAAGACCTGCGCGATGCGGCCGCACGGGAACTGCAGGAAGAAACGGGGCTTAGGGTAACTGCCCTTGAGCAGCTTGGCGCTTTTGGCAAACCCCACCGCGACCCCCGGCATCACACCGTTTCTGTAGCTTACATTGCGTTTGTAGACGCAAATGCGGAAGCAATTGCTGCCGATGACGCAGATGAAGCAAAATGGTTTTCGGTTAAAAACTTACCCGAAATGGCTTTTGACCACGACGATATTGTAAATTTAGCATTACAAAAAACAAGACTATGAGATTTCATACCCGCAAGTGGGTAAAGCCCGAGGACCTTAACCCGAACAGCACACTGTTCGGTGGAAAGCTGCTCGCCTGGATAGATGAGGAGGCGGCGCTTTATTCGATAATTCAGCTTGAGAACCAACGTGTTGTAACCAAGCACATGTCTGAGATCAATTTTATGAGTTCTGCCAAACAAGGCGATATAATCGAGATCGGTATCGATGTGGTGAAGTTCGGCAAGACCTCTCTGGTGCTAAAAGCTGAAGCGCGAAATAAGATGACTCAGGAAAAGATCATTACCGTAGATAATATTACCATGGTAAATCTCGACAGTTTCGGCCGTCCTTCAGCCCACGGCAAAACACATATAGAATACGTAAAAGACCGGATTGTAAAGCCCTAAGGTTCTACAAATGCGCTGCCGGAGGGCAGTTCGAAAACCTCAAGGTCGAAATAGGGTACCGCCGCAATGATATGATCGAATATATCGGCCATGATATATTCATGATTAATCCAGCGCTTGTCTTTGGTAAAAACGTATATCTCTATCGGGATACCTTTTTCAGTGGGCTGGAGGTGCCGGCACATTATCGTCATATCCTTGTTTACGCCTGGATGATGTTGCAGATATTCGTTAATGTATTTCCTGAATAGGCCGAGATTGGTGAGGTTGCGCCCGTTGATGGGGAGTGACTTATCAATATTATTTCTCGTATTGAACCTGTCGATCTTTTCCTGTCGCTGATCGATGTATGATGACAGCAATTGTATTTCCTTAAGGCTTTCCAATTCCTCAGAATGGACAAACCGCACACTGCCTGCTTTAATAAGGAGGCTTCTTTTTATGCGCCGCCCTTCTGAGTCCAGCATGCCCCGCCAGTTCCGGAAGGAGTCAGAAATAAGGCTGTAAGTGGGTACAGTAGAGATCGTATTATCGAAATTGCGGACTTTTACCGTTGCAAGATTGATCTCGATCACATATCCATCGGCTCCGTATTTATCAATGGTTATCCAGTCGCCAATGCGCACGAGATCGTTTACACTAACCTGAATGCTTGCTACGAATCCCAGTATCGTATCACGGAAAATCAGGAGGATGATAGCCGAGATCGCGCCAAAAGTGCTGAGCAGGGCAGTAGACGATACGTCAAAGATGATCAGGATAATAGCGGTTATTCCAAATATCCATAGCACGATCATAATGACCTGGATGTAGCTGTCTATCGGCTTATCATTGTAGCCGGGAAGCTGTTTCAGGTAATCACGCAACGAGTTGAAAACACTCCGTATTATCCAGAGTGTAAGAAGGATTGCGCAGGTGGTAAGCCCTTTATTGAAAATAAATTCCCAATAGGTAAAGTTCCTGAGCGCCACCGGAGCGGCGTTGGCAATAAAGTATAGCGGAACGAGATGCGCCACATAGGCAGACGTTTTATTCTCCACCAGGAAATCGTCGAATGATGTTTTGGTTCGCTTCGCAACGATACCCATTAACAGCACCAACAGCTTTTTTGAAAAGATGTCCAGTAATATCGCACTAATGCAGATAAAGCCTAGCCCCAAAAAGAGATTCGTATACAGCGCCGCATCGTGGCTAAAATGCCATTCGCGCAGTAGTTGATATCCTTTGTCTGTGAGGTCTTTCATTAAGCCGCCTGACCTTTAAAGTATTTTCGTTCGATATAAAAAGTGCCAAACGGTACAACCGATGCAATACAAACAAGACCGAACTTTTTCCAGTCCCAATCCTGCTCAATCTTCAGCATTACTGCCATTATAATATAAGCAATAAACAACAGGCCGTGAGTGAGCCCGGTATAAAAAACGATCTCTTTATTACCTGCAAAATGCTTTAGCGGCATAGCGACAAAAAACAGAAAAAGTAGTGATAATCCTTCCAGGGTTGCAACAATCTTGAAAAAACGTGTCATAATAAAATTTTTGCAAAGGTAATAACACAGCCCTTAACGCAAAAAGTTTACGATGTTAATTGCCCAAATAAAAAAGCTGCCCGTGGCAACAGGCAGCTTTCCATTATATAACTATAGAAAATTTATTAGAACTCAAGCATAGCTTTATTGTACTCCTTAATATCAAGGATATTGTTCTTGTTATGAAGATCACTAAACAAAGAAAGCAGATATTCCAGGCTCTCTAGGTTGTTTTCTGTAGCCGGTTCTTCGCCTGCTACCATCTCTTCACCCTCAACAGGCTCATCATCGGGAATAGGAATAAGAAACGCGCCATTGGCTTCAAGATGCTCATAAGTAAGGCGCAGGCACTTGGTTAGTGTGGGATTTTGCTCTTCCAGCGAATACTCACGAAGCTTTTTCAGGTCGGCAATAAGGGTTTCGGCGTTAAAGCCATTCTTAAACAGGTCCACCTGTATCTTCTTGATCAGTTTTTGTGCGCTCGGATTTTCCACGTGGTCAATTATTTAGTTTTTGAGACTCATTTTAAGGCATGCAAAAATAGTATTTTAAACAATTTGGTGCGATGTTTTTTTAAAATTATTGCATGCTGCCGTTTATACTGTAACTTTGATCATTATGAGCAAACGTGACCTGAAAAAATATCTCGCATCCCTGCCAAAGGAAGAGCTTGAAGAGCAGATGCTTGCGCTTTACGAAAAATTTGCAGAGGTAAAAGCCTATTATAACTTTGTATTCAATCCGCGCGAAGACAAGCTGGAGCAGGAAGCAAAGGCGAAAATACTGAACGAATATTTCCCGCTACGGGGTAAAAGACCTAAGCTCAGGCGATCGGTAGCGCAAAAATTCATCAAGCATTACCTGACATTGGGTGTCGACCCATTTGTAATTGCTGAGATAATGTTATTTACAATAGAAACAGCACAGAAATACTCTGCGAAACGCGAGATGCGATACAATTCTTTCTATAAAAGCATCCTCAATTCTTATAAACAGGCCATTGATTATGTCATTGTCAACGGCATTGTGTCAAACTATCGGGAAAGGCTGTCGGCTATTCGCGATGAGGCATTGCGGCAGCGCTGGGAGAACCGGGAAGAATTCGAGTTCCTTTTTGACAAGATAGGCTAGCCGGTTAAACCGACGGGATGTCTAACCTATAGAAACCTTCCTGCAACATACCGGTACGAAAACGGTTTACGGTATCATGAGCCAGCCTCGTAGGTTCCGGAATACGGTGGCTTAAAACGCACTGTTTCATAATTTGAAGGCTATCGGCAACGCTGATTTTATGGCCTGGGGATATAAAAACTGGTGACACATTGTCTTTAGTACGCAACGCGTATCCAATAATTTCACCATTGCTGATAATCGGGCTGCTTCTGAGGCGTTCGGGGAGGGGAGGTTCATAATTTCCGAAAAGCATATTCTTAGCACAGCCGATTGATGCCTGTCCGGAAAGCACTCCGAAGTGCGCGGCGATACCTGTCTTTCGTGGGTGAGTGATTCCCTGCCCGTCGAGTATCAGCACATCCGGCTTTTCTGGTAACATTTGCCATGCCTCAAGAAGCGCCGGAACTTCCCGAAAACCGAGGTAGCCGGGAATGTATGGAAATTTCGTCCGGGCCTTTACCAGCGAATAGGAGAGGACCTCCAGTTGCGGAAAGTTCAATAACACAATGCCTGCATAAACGACATCTTCATTTTTGTTATGTGAAATATCCGCCCCGGCAATGGTAGTAATTTCAGACAGCTCACTTTTTAACGAAATATGGGGGCGCAACTCATTCTGAAGCGCAGTTGCTTCCGGAATGGAAATATTATTATAATCGGGAATTTGCATATCGGTATTTCAATGGCTCAAAATTATTCATTTTTAAGTGGTTACTATTTTTGCAGAAAGCCAATAAAAACCTAATTTCGCGCCACCTCAAACAATTATGATTTCGTAAACAAACTGATGTAAGGGAAATCTATATTTTTGGAGATTATCAGACCCTATGAAACCGACAGACGAGGCAGAGGACAGGAAAGAACTCTACCAATACCAGCAAAACGATATCGATACCATTTTCGAGAAGTTTGAGGGCAAGCCCCAAAACTTCCACCTGCTGTACCAGCTGCCAACAGGTGGGGGTAAAACTGTGATTTTCTCTGAAATTGCGCGTAGGTTTATCGAAAAATATAATCGTAAAGTCCTTGTCCTTACCCACCGTATCGAACTTAGCAAGCAAACGTCGCAGATGCTGCAAAGTTTTGGCGTACGTAATAAAGTTATCGACAGCAATATAAAGGAACTAAATGATCACAAAGAGTATGATTGCTATGTAGCAATGGTTGAGACGCTCAACAACAGGTTGAAAGATAAGAAGTTCAATATGGACTATATCGGCCTTGTGATAGTCGATGAGGCACATTATAATTCGTTCCGCAAGCTATTTTCTTTTTTTAAAAACTCGTTGTTCCTGGGCGTTACAGCAACACCGCTCAGTTCTAACATTGATTTGCCGATGTATGAAACCTACGAAGATCTTATCGTTGGCGAACCGATACAGTCGCTTATCGATAAAGGATTCCTTGCACGGGCGGTAATGTACGGTTATGATGTTGAGCTAACTTCGCTAAAACTGGGAATCAATGGTGATTATACGGTAAGTTCGTCAGATGAGTTGTATTCACGTTCTGCCATGCAGGACCTGCTTTTGCAATCCTATCTTTCGCGTGCCAAAGGAAAAAAGACGCTTATATTCAATAACGGTATTTATACATCGCTATATGTTTATGAAACATTCCGCGCGGCGGGGCTCCCGATAAAACACCTGGATAATAAAACACCTGAAATGGAGCGGAAAAAAATCCTGAGCTGGTTTAAGAAAACGCCTGACGCCATATTAACGTCGGTATCCATTCTCACCACAGGTTTTGACGAACCTACAGTGGAAGCCATCATCCTGAACAGGGCTACACGTTCGCTTACGCTGTATTTCCAGATGATTGGCCGCGGATCCCGGAAACTGCCCGGTAAAGACGAATTTACGGTTATAGATCTTGGTAACAACGCCCAGCGTTTTGGTTTGTGGAGCGACCCCATAGACTGGCACCATATCTTTAAACATCCTGAAAATTTCCTGGACAGTATTCGTACCGATAGCGAGATTGAAAGCCATCATATTTATGTGATGCCGGAAGAATTGCGCGCTAAATTCGAGAATACCGCCGAAGTAGCCTTTGACGTAGAGGAGGAGTTTGCTATGGCTACCGAAGAGAAGCGTAAACCTAAAACGGTTATTGAGCGTTCGATACGGCAACATGCGTTTATGTGCATTGATAACAGCGATACCGTTGCCGAAGCACGGAAACTTGCCAAAGAACTGGATCCTGATATTGAGTTCCGCGTAAAACAGTATGCAAAATTCCTTTCTAAAACCACGAAGAATTACCGCGACTGGCTGATAGAAGACTATAAGAACAGGCTTAGCGTTCTGATTGGTCGTATATTCAATAAATATCAGGCCGAAGAAGATGAACCGCTGGAACTAAAAAAGCTTTAACTGGCCGCTATCAACATTTTTAGGAGGCTTTGCCGGGCCAAACACGGTACGTCCGCCATACTTGTAAGATTCCGCACGTTCTTTTGCTATCAGTACATCTAAATTATCATTAGGCGTAAAATCTTTTTCGGCGTTGCGCGCTATTTCTCCCAACTTACGTATCGCATCCGCTTTATCGCTATTGCCAACCCTGGCGCGTTGTATTGCCGTTTGCAGCGTTGCTATTGTTTCATCAAAAATTTTAACGGGAACAGGAAAGGGGTGACCGTCCTTTCCGCCATGGGCGAATGAAAACCTTGCGGGGTCACTAAATCGCGATGGGTTCCCATAGATAACTTCGCTAACCAGAGCGAGCGATTGCAATGACCTCGGCCCCATGCCTTTTAGCATAAGCAACTGTTCGAAATCCTCAGGCTTGTTTTCGTGTGCCACCCAAAGCATCGTACCAAGGCGTTTCATATTTACATCTTCCAGGCGTACATCGTGATGGGCGGGAAGGGAAAGGTGCCTCAGCTCCTTTAGCATATGTTCGGGATTTTCATTCGCTATCTGAAGAACGTTTGCGCGAGTAGATGCTGCACCTGCCGCCGTCAGGTTCAGGATCTCTCCCTGATTCTGCCCGTATATGAAAGTATGTGGCTCGTTCACAAAAGACGTAAGCCCTTCGCTGTGCCAATGATAACGCCGCGCAGTCGATGTGTTATTGTTAAGGCCTTGCTGTATCACGCACCATTGCCCGGTATCTGTTACGATAAAATTATGCTGGTACAGCTGAAAGCCATCCTGTATTGCGGTATTGTCAACCTTGGCAGTAAGCCTGCTGAGCCCGGCAAGTTGCCCACCATCGAGGCCGGTGCGGTAACCGACCGCGAGAAGTTCATCAGGCGTTTTTGTAGAAGATTTTCCTTTGCCACCGCAGAAGTATAACCCCAATTCTTTAGAGTGCGGATTTACGGCACGTTTGAGAGCCCCGAGCACCGAGGTAGTAATTCCTGAAGAGTGCCAGTCCATGCCCATAACGGCACCGAAACTTTGGAACCAAAACGGGTCCGACAGCCTGCTTATAACCGAAGCAGCCCCAAATTCTATAACAAGGGTTTCAACAATTGCCAGCCCGAGCTTTGCCATTCGTTCGGATAACCAAGGTGGTACATGTCCGCCATGTAAGGGAAGATCAGCCGAACCGGAGCGTTTCATACTTATTTTCTGCTAATATAAGAAAATATTCGTTTAATTGAACAGGTTATTAATTTGAGCGTATTGGATAAGCATTATCGTTTTCGCATCTTTAATTTGCCCGTCGGCAATCATCTGCACAGCATCTGCAAATTTATATTCCATAACCTGAATATTTTCCTGCTCTTCGTCGAGTCCGCCACCAGATGACACGCGCTCAGATTCAGAATATTCCCCGATAAAAAAATATAAAATTTCCGTGACTGATGCCGGTGACATATAAACTTCCATGATCTTTTTCACATCGTTTACAATGTAGCCGGTTTCTTCTTGAGTCTCGCGTTTTATACACTCGGCCGGATCTTTCTCGTCCAAAAGTCCTGCACAGGCTTCAATCATCATTCCATCAGGATTTCCATTGAACCAGGTAGGAATTCGAAACTGTTTGGTAAGCACGATGGTATTTTTTGACTTATTGTAAAGTAGAATTACAGCGCCATTGCCACGGTTATAAATTTCCCGTTGCTGCAACTGTACAGAACCGTCCGGCAACTTATAATTAAAAGTAACTTTATTCAATATTCCCCAATTATCTGACAGAAGCTGGGTATCCATAATTTCGATAGGTTTGCTCATTGGTTAAATAGTTTGATCAGTTAACGAATTATCGTCAAAAATCGTATATCCAACTTATCACTGCATTTACATATATTTTGACTTATAATATATATTATGTAAAATAAAATATTTTATTTATAGGGAGTAAAAAACTCCCTGATAATCTTTACTCTTGTAGCGGACGGAATACTAATATTTCTTCCACTCCGTTCATCAGCGTTAATTTATCTTGATCAATCTTTGCTTGGTTCGCCTTATTGAGCGTATTCAAAAAATCGGTTTCCTTATCACTGCCTTTTTCACACGCCATTTTCGTAGATATCAACTCACTGATATTAATTCCGCCTTCGTCACTAATATTAAAACTTCCGCTGTAGCTGTTACAGCCACCTGTCCCCATAACTTTATTATCAGTCGTGAAACTAGCGGTTGGCAGTCCATTGCCGTATTGAGATGCATCGGCACTCTGGCCATGTATCGACTCCAACCTCCATTTGTGTGCCGTAATCATATCAAGTGGCATCGAACTTTTTGCGCTACTGCAGCCAACAATTATTGTTGCTAAAAAAACCAGGCTGAGATAAATAATCTTTTTCATCATTAGTCGTATTGAATTAATACTCTAATTTACCAACTCAATCC
>JAGKWW010000091.1 GCA_021151665.1 Flavobacteriaceae bacterium | reverse complement strand
ACCGGCGGGCTTTTTTTATTGAGGATGAGGGATATGTAATTTTTGTAGGAATAATTTTTGTTATATTTACAGAAAATTACTAATATGAGAAAAACTTTACTCCTGCTTTTCACAGCAGCCTGCCTACCTGCATTTGCACAAATTGTAAACATCCCCGATGCTAATTTTAAAAACTTTTTAATAAATGCGGGCACCGGGACTTTGTGGAATGTGGCACGGAATGCCACGGGAAACTACGTAAAAATTGACACTAATAACGATGGTGAGATCCAGGTAAATGAGGCCCAGGTGATATGGCACGTCAATTTATACCAGCAGCAAAGCGTCACATCTTTACAGGGTATCGAAGCATTTGCAAATTTAAGGTCGCTCTGGATACAGCAGTCGGGTGTGACTGCGCTTCAGCTTACCTCCTTGCAATGGCTTGAAGAGGTTATCTGCCCCAGCAATCAGCTTTCTTCTTTGCAGATAAACGGCCTCTCACACTTAAAACGCTTATTCTGCTACGGCAATAGCTTATCTGGCATCAATTTTACCGGATTGACATCCCTTCAGGAGATACGATGTTCCCACAACCCTATCACGACTGCAGATTTGTCCCTTTTCCCGTCTCTTAAAATATTCGAGTGTGCAGAAAACCCGACGCTTACCTCCTTGATTGCCGCGGGGCACCAGAGCCTCGAAGAAATCGATATCACAGGATCATCGCTGGCTTCCTTAAACGTAAGCAACATCCCCACCCTGAAATCCATTTTAGCATTCGGCTGTTCCAGCCTTACCCAGCTTAATATGGCAAATTCAGTAAACTTAGAAACTTTACGCTGCATGAGTACACAGGTGGGCAATTTAAACCTAACCGGTTTCACCCATCTCGTAAGGCTTGAGGTAAATTATTGCCCCATCTCTCAATTAGATCTCAGCAATCTGACTTCGCTAGAGTATTTTAACGGCGATCATACCGATATGGCTACCCTTACGCTGGCGAACCTCCCTAATCTTAAGGAGCTTTATTGTTCAGAAACTAACATATCGTCCATCAACCTGTCCGGCATGCCCAAATTGGAATATGTAGCAATGACGGCCAATGCGATAACGCAACTGACATTAACCGACCTGCCAAAATTAGAATTTCTGCATCTTTCACAAAATCCCCTTCAGAGCATCACAGTTGGGTATCTGCCAAAACTTACTACACTCACGATTATAGATACCTACCTTGTATCTATGGATGTGAGCCAGTGCCCCATCCTTTCGACACTGATAATGACTGTAACCCCGACACTGGAATACCTTAACGTAAAAAACGGATCTGCTTCACTAACCAACTTTTCTGTGAGTAACAACCTGGCGAATTTGCGTATCTGCGCCGATGAAAACGAGGTACAGTCGTTATACAACTTGCTTGCCGGCAATTCCATTGGCAATCTCATGATAAGCAACCATTGCACTTTTACCCCGGGGGGCAGCTATAATACAGTTTCGGGCGCGTTTCTCATGAATATGAACAGTACAGATTGTACCCCGGCATCCCAGCATGGGTACAATGTAAAAATTATGCTGAACGACGGCAGCCAGGCTTATTCTGCGATTAGCAATAATAATTATGCATTTTATACGGAGGCGGGATCATATACCCTGACACCTGAACCTGAAAACAGCAACTGGTTTACCGTTACTCCAGCGTCTGCGACCGTAACATTTGCAAATACCAATAACAACACCGCAACACAGAATTTTTGCATAAGCCCTAATGGTAGCCATCCAGATGTTGAAGTACTCATCGTTCCACGGTTTGCACAGCCGGGTTTTGATGCAATGTATGAGATTGTTTATAAAAACAAAGGCAACCAGATACTTTCCGGCGATGTTGTTTTATCCTACGATGATAACGTGATGGATTTTGTTAATTCATCAGTAACCCCAACAACAAGCGCAACCGGCAGCCTCTTATTCAATTATACCAATCTGCAACCGTTTGAATCGCGGGTAATTGCTGTAACTTTAAACATGAATGGCCCAATGGAAGTGCCTGCGCTAAACAACGGAGACCATCTCAATTTTACCGCATCAATAACACCAACAACGGGAGACGAAACCCCAGGCGACAACACCTTTGTTTTAGAACAGACATTAGTCGGCTCTTTTGACCCGAACGACATTAGTTGCCTGGAGGGCGACACCGAGCATCCTGATAATATCGGCAAGTACCTACACTACAACATTAATTTTGAAAATACCGGTACAGTCCCTGCAACATTTATTGTGGTGAAGGATATGATCGACACCGCTAAATTTGATATCGCTTCCCTTCAGTTGATAAACGCCTCCCATAACGTAAAAACCCGCATCAACGGAAACAAAGTAGAATTCTATTTTGAGGCCATTAACCTGGGCCCGAATCAAAAGGGTAACGTGCTGTTCAAGATCAAGACGCTACCAAGCCTTGCTGTGAATAGCTCTGTTACGCAAAATGCTAATATCTATTTCGATTACAACTGGCCGATAACTACCAATGATGCCACCACCACTTTCCAACTGTTAAGCAGGGGCGATTTTTCGCAGGATACATCGGTGAAAATATATCCTAACCCATCTTCTTCCGTTGTGACTATTAGCGCGGCAACAACGATTAGTACAGTTCAGCTCTACGATGTACAGGGAAGGCTTTTGGAAGCTGTTTCGCCGAAACTCAGCGACGCAACGGTTGACATTTCGCAACGAGCTAACGGAATTTATT
>JAGKWW010000063.1 GCA_021151665.1 Flavobacteriaceae bacterium | reverse complement strand
ACCGAAGGGACCGCGATTGACGCAAAGCTTCGTAACACCATCGCCAAAAATAATGAAAGGCTTGTACAGGCGCTGCTCAATAGCGACAGCGACGAATACAAAGCCCTGGGCACAAAAGATTTTGTAGCACACCTTCGCGCCAAAATCGAACCTGTAGTATGGCCATTCCGTAAAGGTACCATCGACCCGAAATTCACTGTTTTTAAGGAATACCACATTAAAAACGATCGTGTTCCGGGATATGCTGTTATGGAGTCGGATGAAAAAAACTATAAAATTACGTTGGAGATGGACACCCAAGAGTCGTACCTGTCTATGCTTCGGATGAAATATGGCGGTACCGATGATTACCTGCTTACCGTACATTACGTGCTTGAAGACGGGCAATGGAAGGTAACCGACCTCAAGCTTGGACTATGGGGCATAGACGGCAAAGATGCGCAGGACTATTATAAGATGGCGCAACAGGCCGAGAAAAAAGGTTTTATCCTGGACGCTTTCTTTGCATCGGATGTGGCGCGCACCTGCCTGAAGCCGGCCGGCACGCTCCTCGCTTATAATAATGCCGATAAAATTGAGTTTTACACCAAAGAATGGATGGACGAGTGCAATAAGCAATATCATTTTCCGCAGGCGCTTCCCGAAGCCGGAAAGGATGTGCAGGTGATAGAACTGACCTATGTAAAAAGCCCGGAAGGCACCCACCCGATGTTTAAATATATTGCACCCACCCCGATGGGTGGCGCCGAAGCTGCGGAGCGCGAACATATGCGGGTGCGCAAGGCGATCAAAGATTTTTACAAAGGGATGGATTTCTCCAATAAAAAAAGCATTTACTACCGCGCCTACAACGGCTCGATATACGGCGACCACCACGATTTTAAAGAAGCGATCAAATAGATATGAAAAAGGCTTTCGTGCTTTTTGCGGCAATGATTTCTACCGGTGTCCTGGCACAGTTTAAAATGAGCCGCGCCGATGCCCTTAACGATATTGCCCACTACCACGAAATACTCAACAGGGTGCATTACAATCCCTATCAGAACATTTCACGAAAAGAATACGCCAAAGCCGAAAAACAACTGCTCGCCGGGGTAGGCGACTCAATAGCAATCAAAGATTTTACGCTGTTGCTTTATCGTCTTACCGCGCTTCTTGGTGACGGCCACACGGCACCTGCGCTGATACAGTCTCTTTTTAAAAATGAGTACAGAAACGAAACCTTCTTTCCGTGCCAGGTGGTAGTTACACCCGGGTCAGTTTATCTTCCGGAACAGGCGGGGCAGTGGGGCATCGTTCCCGGTTCGCAGTTGCTGGCCATAAACGGCCGCAGTGCAGCCAGCCTCCTCGCAACGTTTACCAGCCTTACCGGCGGGACCCCTCAATACCGCAGCGAAATGGCAGGAAGGCTGTTTCCGCATTTCCTTTTCCTGTTAGGAGAGAAAGCCCCCTTCACCGTAAGTTACTTTACTCCGGATGGCACGCCGGGCAGTGTTACAATAAATGACGGGGTGCGCTACCGGGCATCGCTTGCGGCCAACATGCCGCACATGGACAAAAAATACGATTTCCGGGTCATCGATAACAAGCTTGGGTATCTTAACTTCATGTCGATGAGTGGCAAGTGGGAAGATTTCGGAAAGTTTGCCGACTCGTGCTTTACAGCATTAGACCAACAGAAAATACCTGCAATTGCTATAGACCTGAGGCAGAACAGCGGTGGCGACAGCATGCTGGCCGATGTGCTCCTCTCCTATCTTACAAAGAAAAAATACAACCTGATGGGCAAGCGCTACTGGAAAGTGAGCCGGGAATATAAAGACTACCTGAGGCAGAACGGCGAAACCGGAAGCGAGTACCTCAACCAGCCTGACGGAACCATCTGGCAGCGGGGAGACTGCACACCTCGGGAGAACGATTTTGTAAGCGACAAACTCTTTACCGGCAAAATATTTTTCATAATGGGCCCATTTACCTATTCAAGCGCCAATATGCTCGCCGATGCCGTAAAGCAATACAAGCTGGGCACCATCGTGGGAGAGGTTACGGGCGAAAATGTAAATGATTTCGGCGAGGTATATCCGTTTACCCTGCCGAAATCGGGCATCCGGATGAACCTCAGCACATCGTATGACATTGGCGCCGCCTGCAATGAAAAGAAAAATGCACCGGTACTGCCGGATATCCCCATTTATCCATCGGTAAATGATAAAGTCACCGGCCGCGACCTTGCATTAGATTACATCCTTCGCCACATTCCTTAAATAAAGCTCCCTCATCGGGAGTTTTTGCATTTCTACCCTTACAGAATTTTGTATATTTACTTGGAGGAGCTCCTGAGCGGTCAGCTACTAAGCTACTAAGCAGCTTAGCGGCTCAAAGCTAAGGAGCTAAAAAAAAATTAACCTAAATTATATGCATGCATAATATTTTTTGTATATTTGAAAACCTTAGATAATGAAAGATAAGACGATAGACTATATACTGAGGGCAACCTGGCAGGCAGTATCAAGGATGTATAATGAGGAAGCCTCTAAATATGGGGCAACCATGTCGATAGGATTTGCGCTGCTTTCCATAGATAAAGAAAAGGGCATATCATCTACAGCGTTGGGTCCGCAAATGGGAATGGAGGCGACAAGCCTTACCCGCACGCTAAAGTCGATGGAAGAAAAAGGCCTTATTGTGCGCAAGAAGAATCCGGTAGACGGGCGCGGCGTTATCATCCACCTTACCAAACTGGGGAAGGAAAAAAGGGAACTTTCAAAAAACACCGTGCTTCGCTTTAATGATGTTATACGCCAACATGTAAGCGCCGAAAAGCTGGAGCATTTTGCAGAGGTGGCAGAGGTGATCAATAACCTTATCGGCGATAAGATGATCTACAGCCCCGATATCGAAACAGACAAAAACAAATAGAACGCGCCCCGGCGCACTTATAAAACATCTTACTGAATGAAACGCAACATAAAAAAGGCAGCCGTTGTTGGCTCCGGCATTATGGGTTCGGCTATTGCGTGCCACTTCGCCAACATTGGCGTTGAGGTGCTCTTGCTGGATATAGTGCCGCGCGAGCTAACAGAGGCCGAACAGAAAAAAGGGCTTACGCTGCAGGACAAAGCCGTGCGCAACCGCATTGTGAACGATCACCTTGCCAACGCCCTGAAATCGAAGCCCTCCCCTATTTACCACCAGAAGTTTGCCGACCGCATCAAGACCGGCAATACCGAAGACGATATGGCTAAACTGGCAGAAGCCGACTGGATCATCGAAGTGGTGGTAGAAAGGCTGGATATCAAGCAGAAGGTTTTTGAACAGATAGAAAAATACCGCAGGCCGGGTACGCTTATCACATCGAATACCTCGGGCATCCCTATCCATTTTATGAGCGAAGGGCGCAGCGAGGATTTCCAGCAGCATTTCTGCGGGACACACTTCTTTAATCCGCCCCGCTACCTGAAACTGTTCGAGATCATTCCGGGCCCCAAGACTTCACCCGAAGTATTGGAGTTCCTGAACGGTTATGGCGAGAAGTTCCTCGGCAAAACCTCTGTGGTAGCCAAAGATACGCCCGCGTTCATTGGTAACCGCATTGGTATTTACGGCATCATGAGCCTTTTCCATCAGGTGAAGGAAATGGGCCTTACGATAGAGGAAGTCGACAAGCTTACAGGCCCAGTAATTGGCAGGCCGAAGTCGGCCACCTTCCGCACCGTAGATGTGGTGGGGCTTGATACGCTGGTGCATGTAGCGAATGGTATTTACGATAACTGCCCTGACGATGAAGTGCACGAACTGTTCAAGGTTCCCGACTTCATCAATAACTATAAAATAGACGACGCCATGAAAGCCGGGTTCGGCTGGGAGAACGGCCCCTTTGAAATATGGGATGCCATTGGCGTAGAAAAAGGAATAGAGCTTATGCGCGAACAGGGCCTGGAGCCGGCACCATGGGTTAACGACATGCTGGCTTCGGGCAGCGCAAGCTTCTACTCTGTTAAGGAAGGTGTTACGCATTATTATGACATTGCATCCAAATCGCAGAAGAAAGTTCCGGGTCAGGACGCTTTTATTATCCTGAACAACATCCGCGAAAGCAAAAAGGTATGGAGCAACAGCGAGGCTATCATCCAGGATCTTGGCGACGGTATTTTGAACCTCGAATTCCAGAGCAAGATGAACACGATTGGCGGCGGCGTGCTTCAGGGCATCAACAAAGCAATAGATCTTGCCGAAAAAGAATATGACGGACTCGTAATAGGCAACCAGGCGGCCAACTTCTCGGTGGGCGCCAACCTGGGCATGATCTTTATGATGGCTGTAGAGCAGGAATATGATGAGCTAAATATGGCCATCAAGATGTTCCAGGACACGATGATGCGCGTTCGTTATTCGTCAATTCCCGTAGTAGTGGCGCCACACGGCATGACCCTTGGCGGTGGCTGCGAAATGAGCATGCACGCCGATAAGGTGGTGGCTGCAGCCGAAACCTACATCGGGCTTGTGGAGTTTGGCGTGGGCGTGATACCCGGCGGTGGCGGATCTAAAGAGATGGCGCTGCGTGCTGCCGATACCTTCCGCAAGAACGACGTGGAGCTGAATGTGCTGCAGGAATACTTCCTGACCATTGGTATGGCGAAAGTGTCCACCTCGGCTTATGAAGCTTATGACCTCGGCATCCTTCAAAAAGGCAAAGATGTTATCGTGGTGAATAAAGACAGGCAGATTGCCGAAGCAAAAAAACACGCGAAGCTAATGGCCGAAGCAGGCTACACCCAACCGGTAAAACGCAAAGATGTGAAAGTGCTGGGCAAACAGGCGCTGGGTATGTTCCTGGTAGGGACAGACAGCATGGAAGCCGGCCACTACATCTCGGAACATGACAAGAAGATTGCCAACAAGCTTGCCTACGTAATGGCGGGCGGCGACCTTTCTGAACCGACCCTCGTTACCGAGCAGTACTTACTTGACCTGGAAAGGGAAGCGTTCCTATCACTTACAGGCGAACGCAAAACCCTGGAAAGAATACAGTTTATGTTGACCAAAGGGAAGCCGCTTAGAAACTAGAAGGTAGTATCAAGAATTAAGTATTAAGTACAAAGACAGAAGGATGCACCAGTTTGAAAAACTAAAGATTTGGCAAAAGGCCATGGATATTGCGGAGAAGATTTATCGCATGTCTTCAGGTATCCCAAATGACGAACGATTCAACCTTGTGCACCAGATAAAAAAATGCGCTGTTTCGATTCCTTCTAATATTGCAGAAGGTTCCGGACGAAATTCTAAAAACGAGTTTGTCCATTTTCTGGGAATAGCAAACGGGTCTGCCTTTGAGCTTATTACACAACTGATGCTACTTAAGAGATTAAATTATATAGAAGAAGATACAATTACCGACATAGTTAGCGACTTAATGGAAGTCTGCAATATGAGCTTTGCGCTACAGCGAAGTTTAAAGCAGGTACCGCTAGGGTCTTAATACTTTGTACTTAATTCTTAATACAATTATGAAAACAGCATATATAGTAAAAGCATACCGTACGGCCGTGGGCAAAGCTCCAAAAGGAGTATTCCGCTTTAAGAGGCCGGACGAGCTGGCAGCCGAAACCATCCAGTACATGATGAAGGAGCTGCCGCAACTGGATAAGACACGCATAGACGACGTGATTGTGGGCAACGCCATGCCCGAAGCCGAGCAGGGGCTCAACTTTGCGCGCTTCGTATCGCTTATGGCGTTGGGGATAGACGATGTGCCGGGTATGACCGTGAACCGCTACTGCGCGTCGGGACTGGAAACCATTGCCATTGCCTCGGCTAAAATACAGGCAGGACAGGCCGACTGCATCATTGCAGGTGGTGCCGAGAGCATGAGCTACATCCCGATGGGTGGCTATAAGCCGGTGCCTGATTATAAGGTAGCCAAACAAGGCCACGAAGATTATTACTGGGGTATGGGCCTTACCGCCGAAGCCGTAGCCAAACGCTACAACATATCGCGCGAAGACCAGGATTCATTTGCCTACAACTCGCACCAGAAAGCAGTGAAAGCCATTGCCGAAGGGAAGTTTGACAAGCAGATCGTACCAATAACCGTAGAGCAGACGTATCTGGATGAAAATGGCAAAAAGGCCAGCAAATCATATACTGTTACAAAGGATGAAGGTCCGCGCGCGGATACTTCTATGGAAGCTCTTGCCAAACTAAAGCCTGTGTTTGCCGCCGATGGTAGCGTTACAGCAGGAAGCTCATCGCAAATGAGTGATGGCGCAGCGTTTGTGATGGTGATGAGCGAGGAGATGGTAAAAGAACTTAACCTGGAGCCGATTGCACGCCTGGTAACCTATGCGGCGGCGGGAATCGAACCGAAGATAATGGGCATGGGTCCGGTAAGGGCCATCCCGAAAGCGCTGAAACTCGCCGGCATGAAACTGGATGACATTCAGCTTATCGAAATGAACGAAGCCTTTGCATCGCAATCTCTTGCCGTAGTGCGCGAGCTAGGCATCAACCAGGACATCCTGAACGTGAATGGCGGCGCTATTGCACTGGGCCACCCGCTGGGCTGTACCGGCGCCAAGCTTTCGGTTCAATTATTTGACGAAGCCAAACGCCGCGGCGATAAGTATGGTATGGTGACCATGTGCGTAGGTACCGGCCAGGGCGGAGCGGGGATTTATGAGATTCTTTAGGCAAGACGGAAGGTAATAGACGGAAGATAATAGACCTATGAGCGAGCACCGGAGACATAACTTCAAGAAGATGAAAATCTGGCAATCTGCCATGGACATCGCAAAACAGATACTTGATGTTACTGATAACTTTCCTGCTCATGAAAAGTTTGGACTTAAGAACCAGATGGACCGCTGTTCGTTCTCTATGCCTTCAAATATTGCTGAGGGATCGAGCCGGACAAATAAATCGTTCCGCCATTTCATAGACATTGCTTTGGGTTCGTCCTTCGAACTTCAGACGCAACTATTACTCGCAAACCACAGGTGCTACATTAACAACGAGCTAACAATTGAAATTGAAAATAAGATAGAAGAATTCCAGAGAATGACGATGAGTTTCCAGAACTCTCTCGGTACAGAGTAAGCGTCTATCATCTATTATCTATCATCTAAAAAATCTAATATGGAAACAACAGAAAAACAGATCGCGAGAGGCGGCCAATTCCTGGTAACGGAAACTAAGGCCGAGGATATTTTTACTCCGGAGGATTTCTCTGAGGAGCAGCTGATGATGCGCGATTCAGTGAAGGAATTCATTGACCGCGAAATTTGGCCGAACAAAGACCGTTTTGAGAAAAAAGATTACGCCTTTACCGAAGAAAGTATGCGCAAAGCCGGGGAGCTTGGCTTCCTTGGCGTGGCCGTACCGGAAGAGTACGGCGGGCTGGGAATGGGCTTTGTATCTACCATGCTGGTATGCGACTACATCTCGGGTGCAACTGGTTCTTTTTCTACGGCATTCGGTGCGCACACAGGCATTGGCACCATGCCGATAACCCTGTACGGAACCGAAGAGCAAAAACAGAAATACGTTCCGAAACTGGCTTCGGGCGAATGGTTTGGTGCGTATTGCCTTACCGAGCCGGGAGCGGGGTCTGATGCCAATTCAGGTAAGACGAAAGCAGTGCTGAGCGAGGACGGTACGCATTACAAGATCACAGGCCAGAAGATGTGGATATCAAATGCCGGGTTCTGCAACCTGTTCATTGTATTCGCACGCATCGAAGATGATAAGAATATAACAGGCTTTATCGTTGAGAATGATCCATCGAATGGTATCAGCCTGGGCGAAGAAGAGCACAAGCTGGGCATCAGGGCATCCTCTACCCGCCAGGTGTTCTTTAACGAAACAAAAGTACCGGTAGAAAATATGCTGAGTGAGCGCGGCAATGGCTTCAAGATTGCTATGAACGCGCTTAACGTAGGCCGTATCAAGCTGGCTGCTGCCTGCCTTGATGCACAACGCCGCACCATTGGCAATGCTGTAAAGTATGCCAATGAGCGCATCCAGTTTGGCACCCCTATTGCCAACTTTGGCGCCATCCGTGCCAAGCTTGCCGAAATGGCTGCCAGCTGCTATGCCGGCGAAAGTGCCAGTTACCGTGCAGCAAAAAATATTGAAGACCGCATTAATGCCCGCGTTGCCAACGGCGAAAGCCACCAGGCTGCCGAGCTGAAGGGTGTGGAGGAATTCGCGATAGAATGTTCTATCCTGAAAGTGGCGGTAAGTGAAGATATCCAGAACTGTTCAGACGAAGGCATCCAGATCTTTGGTGGTATGGGCTTCTCTGAAGATACCCCGATGGAAAGCGCCTGGAGGGATGCACGTATTGCACGCATCTACGAAGGTACCAACGAGATCAACCGTATGCTTTGCGTAGGCATGCTTATAAAGAAAGCGATGAAAGGCCACGTAGACCTGCTTGGCCCGGCCATGAAAGTTGCCGAAGAACTTATGGGCATACCGTCATTCGACACCCCGGATTACTCTGAGCTTTTTGCTGAAGAAAAAGAATTGATCGGTAAACTGAAAAAAGCATTTTTAATGGTAGCCGGAAGCGCGGTGCAAAAGTATGGCCCTGCGCTGGATGAGCACCAGCAACTCCTTATGGCTGCGGCAGATATACTTATAGAGATCTATATGGCCGAGAGCGCGATACTGCGTACCGAAAAGATGGCGAAGCAAAAAGGTGCAGAAAATGTGAAAGAACAGATAGCCATGGCACAATTATATTTGTATAAAGCCGTTGATATAATAAGCCAGAAAGGAAAAGAGGGCATTGCATCTTTTGCCGAAGGCGATGAGCAGCGCATGATGCTGATGGGCTTGCGCCGCTTTACAAAATATAATAACATGCCAAATGTGGTTGCCCTGCGCGAAACCATTGCGGCCAAAATAGTGAATGAAAACGCTTATGCATTTTAAGCGCTACGTCCACACACGTTTAATTTTAGTTTAGGTTGAAAAATCCGGTGCATGCACCGGATTTTTCTTTTTTGGCACATAAAAAAACCGCCTGCCGGTTATGGCAGACGGTTGCTTTTGGTGTTAAGCCTTATGTTAGAGCGGGTTGTTCCTTCTTCCGCTAAGCAGGTTAAAGATAACAGCAATAACAGCCAGCACAAGTAGCAAATGGATCAGTGACCCGCCTACGTGCCAGGCAAAACTGCCGAGCGCCCATATAATTACGAGTATCACGGCAACGGTATAAAGTAAACTTCTCATAGCATTTTTATTTTAGGTTAAAAAACCGGTTTTTATTTCATAGCTTTCAGCTTCTCCTGAAGAGATTTTGCGTGGTCAAGGTGTTTCCTTAGAGTAGGCAGCATATTGGCAGCCCACATACGCACGTCTTCTTCCTTAGCTTTCTCTGAAGCTTTTTCCATTTTGTCGATGGTTTTCTCATGGCCGTCTACCATCATGTCAACATACTTCTTATCGAAGTCCATACCTGCTTTCTCGTCGTTCAGGTCTTTAACAGCATCCTGTCCGTCTTCGGTGAGTGCCATAGGCAGTGAAATATTCTTTTTGCCTGCAAGCGCTTTTGTTTCTTCAGAAGCCTTCATGTGCTCATCGATCATCATTTTAGCGAAAGCTTTCACGTCGGCATTGGTAGATTTAGCCTGCGCAAGCTTGCCCAACTCGATCTCTTTCATGTCTACCTCGGCAGCAGCTACAAGATATTCTGAGTCATCTTCTTTAGCCTCGTTGGTGTCGTCAAACTTGTCTTCGTTCTGGTCTTCGGCCACTTCTTTCGGGTCTTCCGTTTTGTTGTTGTCTTTGCAAGAAACAGTTCCGAGTGACATCGCCACTACAGCAGCACCCATCAGGGATTTTGCTAAAATTGAAGTTCTTTTCATAATAAAAGGGTTGTTATAAGTTATTGAAATGTTTTGTACAAACGAAATTAACACATAAAAACAGGCAAGGCTGTTAGTGTAATCACAATAAATGTTAGCAAAACCTTAAAAGAGAATGAATTACCCATTTAGTGAAAAAAGAGTGCAATCTGTATTCATTCCTTATTATTGCGACTGTGAAATCTGGCGAACATTGCTGCCAATATCACCGCACGCGTTCTATCTGCCGGAAACCACGCTATTAAGTGTAACCAAAACATCTTAGACGCAATGCCAATCTACCGCTATCATTTAAGGCGTGGTCAATCCCGTGCTTTCAACAAAAAAACATAGCTTTGCATACAAACTTCAACCAATCCCCATGAACCCTTCGGCCAGCGGCTGGATAGACAAGTATTTCTCACGGCTTAAGCATAAGCTGCCGCTAAACGCATCTGAAGACGAATTTTACAAAGCCCTGCGCGAAAAGGGATTTGTATATGGGCATGTGCTTCGCCCGGGCGGTGTGGATGCGGGATTATCAAAGGGCTGGACGGCCGAGGAAATAACCAAAACAGCGCTGCTCGATGCCCTTTATGAGGCATTCCGGCTGCAGACCGATACTGAAGATCCCACCGAATTCGTACAAAAGGCCCTCGATTTTTACCACCAGATGGCGCCCGAAGGTTTCAGCATACTTAAGAAAGTACTGCCTGCATCTCCTGCGGCACATGAACTGGAAGACATACTCGACGAGCGTGTACAGACCAATGATAACATCATTTCGCGCAACTTCTCGCACATACTTACCAATGCGCTCCTTTTTATGGATGTGCTGGCATTTATGCAGTTCCTTCACCATGAGGAGCTACCGGCCAAATACCTGAAAAAGCTGGAGGAAACTGTAGTAAGCATCATCGCGCTGGCGTTGCAGTCTAAATCAAAGAAAACCGAGTATGACAACCTTTTGATAAAGCTTTTTGAATCATCGGTGCGGTATACCAAATTCAGCGAAATGAAGGAAGGCGACCTGGACAAGCTCGAGCTTTCCTATTTTGGCTCGGTGGCCGAACGAAGCTACCTGCTCGATATGGCGGGGATGGCGATATGGAGCGATGGCGCCGCCGACAATGCAGAACTAGACTTCCTGTACCGCCTGGCCCACCAACTGCATATCGATGATGAGGCTGCCGCCGAAAGCATTGCCACCTTCGACGTGTTTATTAAGCTGAACAAAAAGGACATTCCGTATTTTAAATATTCCAACCCGGTAAAGCATTTTTACGACCACGCCGCACAAACCGTAATGCTACTTATTAACCGCAATAAGAACAGGCTGATAAAAGAACTGGGCAACAATGGCGAACTGATGCTGCTTCTCACCCACTCTACACACCGCACCCTGGATGTATCGGAAAAGAAGAAGATAAGGAAGCAGCTTTTGGAAATCTGCAAAACGATTCCATCGCTTACTATTTTCCTCTTGCCCGGCGGGAGCCTGCTGCTGCCGTTGCTCATTAAATTCATTCCGCAATTGCTGCCTTCGGTTTTTAATGAGAACCTTGAGGAAAACGAATAGTCCAACTTATATTAAGTTTTGAATTCGGAATTTTGAATTGCGTAACCCATAAATACGAGAACAAATCTTAATTTAATCTTTACAGCCTTTGCCCAACACCTGCGTTTTGCTACTTTGTAGTATAAAACGTATAGCGATGCCAAAATTCACTACCATATTAAACCTCAGCGAGGGCGAAGACGACAGGCAAAAAACACTGGAAAGCGTACGCAAGAGCATCACGTTCCGCGGGGCCAATCTCTGGATCCTGGCCTGTGCGATACTGGTAGCATCAGTGGGGCTTAATGTAAACTCTACTGCAGTAATCATTGGCGCGATGCTCATCTCTCCCTTAATGGGGCCAATAGTGGGCGCCGGCTTTGCACTTGGCATATATGATTTTACGCTACTGAAAAAATCGCTGCTAAACCTTTTTATTGCCACGGCGGTTAGCCTAAGCGTATCGACACTTTATTTTTTGATAAGCCCGTTTAAAGATGTGCAAAGCGAACTCCTCGCCCGTACCGCACCAAATATATACGACATCCTTATCGCATTCTTTGGCGGCATTGTGGGCGCTATTGCCGTTACGCGTATAGAGAAAGGCAACCCTGTACCCGGCGTGGCGATTGCTACTGCCCTGATGCCCCCCCTTTGCACAGCGGGTTACGGTATTGCGACCGGGCAGTGGACTTACTTCCTGGGAGCTTTTTACCTGTATTGCATCAACTGTGTATTTATTGGCATCGCCACATTCATTATAATAAAATACCTTAAATACCCACCCAAAAAGCAGGTGAATGAAACACAGCAAAAGCAGGTAAAAATAATAATCACACTACTTATTACTGTGATGCTGGTGCCAAGCGCCTATCTTGCCTGGTCGCTTTACAGGGAACAGCAGTTTAAGAAAAGCGCCGACCTTTTTATCGAAAACGAGTTTACCACTAAAGGCTATACTGTTGTGTATAAAAAGTCGGATTTTAGCCCTAAAAAGAAAAAGCTTGAGTTGGCTTTCCTGCAAAAACGATTCAATGCAAAAGAGCTCGACACGTTGCGGACGAAACTGAATGGATACAACTATATGGCCGGAACGGCGCTGGTAATACGGCAGGATACCACCGACCGCTTTACTGCGCTAAAAGGCGACATACTAAACGAAATACGCAGCAGCGAAAATGAAGTAAACCTGAAGGATGCCAAAATCGTGCAGCTCGAAAAAAAGCTTACTGAAAATACCTTCGACAACCAAAAGCTGCTGAAAGAGACGAGGGCATTGTTTCCCGGCGTTACGGCCATGTCGGTATCCAACAGCTCATTTGCCACTATCAAAGACAGTACGTTTACCACAACCGCCGTCATCATTGATGCCACGGATAACCTGTCGCGCAGTGATAAGGCTAAACTTACGGCCTGGCTCACGCAGCGGCTTGCCGTAAAGAATGTGCAGCTTTACCAAAAGCAGTAAAGCAAAAACCCCCGTCCGATGTGCGGAGCGGGGGCAAAAAAATACCAACAATAAAATCTTAGAATTCCAGGCGGTCTACCCTGTCCATATCGTTATTATCGCACAGGTTTACCTGAAGGTCTTTTACAATACCTGTATCAAGGCCATACACCCAGCCATGCAGGCACAGTTCCTGCCCGTTCTTCCAGGCGGCCTGAACGATGGATGTCTTGGCAAGGTCTAATACCTGCTCCTTTACGTTGATCTCTACAAACGCATTAAAGCGGTCGTTTTCGTTTACAATAGAATCCAGGTACGTGCGGTGGTGCCTGTACACATCTTTGATATGGCGAATCCAGTTATCAATGATGCCGATCGATTGATGGCCCATAGCGGCCTTCACCCCACCACAGCCGTAATGCCCACATACAATCACGTGCTTTACCTTGAGTACGTTCACGGCATAATCCAGCACGCTAAGCATATTCATATCGCTGTGCACTACCATATTGGCAATGTTGCGGTGCACAAATACCTCACCCGGCTGCGCGCCTATCACTTCATTTGCGGGTACGCGGCTGTCGGAACATCCAATCCATAAAAGCGGAGGCGACTGCCCTTTAGACAGCTTTTCGAAATACTCCGGGTCGTCGGCCAGCTTGGTTTCGCTCCATATTTTGTTATTCTCTAATATCTTTTTATAAAATTCTGAATCCATCCTTAGTCGTTTGCGCCTTGCGGCCTGTTTATAATTATCTATTTGTGTTCTATATATACCCCCTCGCCTGTATTGTCGAGTTCATAAGCTTCTTTAAATCCGGTCAGAGATACATCAATACCAGCCTCCTTTGCCCGTACATCGCGAAACTCACGGATGAGGTCGAGCACATCGTGGGCAATGTATACTGTATCCGATGCATCGATCACCACATTTGACTCTTCCGGAATATCGGCCAGCGTTGTTTTTATGGCAGCTTTGTTTAGAAACGAAACTTCCTGCGCCAGCTGAATATGTATGATATCGCCTTCGCAGTATTCTTCCTTGTTAAACCGGTACGCCCTTTTCAGATTGCCCCTTAGCACAAATATAATGCTTATGGCCATACCGAGCGCCACACCTTTCAAAAGGTCGGTGAACACTACCGCCGCCAGCGTGGCCACAAACGGGATAAACTGGTATTTGCCTTTATGCCAGAAGTGCATCAGCGTTGCCGGTTTTGCCAGCTTGTAGCCTACCATCAGGAGTATGGCGGCCAGCGTGGCAAGGGGAATGCGGTTGAGCAGCATCGGAATAGAAAGAACGCACAGCAAAAGCAAAGCCCCGTGTATAATGGTGGACATTTTAGAGCGTGCGCCGGCATTGGCATTCGCCGAAGAGCGTACCACAACCGATGTCATGGGGAGCCCGCCTATGAGCCCGCTTAATATGTTACCAATGCCCTGCGCCCTGAGTTCGGCATTGGTATCGGTATACCTGCGCTGCACATCCATACGGTCTGATGCCTCTATGCAAAGCAATGTTTCTATAGAGGCCACGATGGTAATTGTGCCCGCCGTAATCCAGACCTTCGGATTGCCGATTGCGTTAAAATCGGGCAGTAACAAGATGCCTTTCAGCTCGGCAAAGCTTTGCGGCACGGGCAGCTTTACCAGGTGGGTTTCTGCAATGGCAAGGCTGCTGCCTGAGGCTATGAAAAACTCATTCAGCGCAACGCCAATAAGCACGGCGACCAGTGCGCCCGGTACCAGGCGAAGGTTTTTCAGCGCCGGGATGCGGTCCCACATCAGCAGGATAATGATAGAGATTCCCGTGATAAGTATTGCGCCAAGCTGAACATAATCGAGCGCGCCAAGCAGTGTAGAAATGGTGTTGCTGCCCGTTTCCTCCACAAAAGCCTCGTCGCCCTCAAAGTCGCGGTCATAGCCTACTGCGTGCGGAAGCTGCTTCAGTATGATGATTACACCGATACCCGCCAGCATTCCTTCTATTACATTCGACGGAAAATAGTTGGATATGCTTCCTGCCTTTATAAAGCCGAGAATCAACTGCATGGCCCCTGCCAAAACTACGGAGAGCAGGAATGCTTCAAAGGATCCGAGTGTAGTGATTGCTGTGAGTACAATTGCCGTAAGGCCCGCTGCCGGGCCCGATACGCTGATATGCGAACGGCTGAGGCTGCCCACAACGAGCCCCCCGATGATACCTGCAATAATGCCCGAAAGCGGTGGCGCACCAGATGCCAGCGCAATACCAAGGCATAGCGGAAGTGCCACAAGAAAAACCACTAGCCCCGACGGAAAATCGGACTTTAGGTTTGCAAAAAGATTTGTCTTTTTTGTCATAAACCGGAATAAGATATAATACAAATTTTGGCGCATAAGGGCGCGCCATTAGAGGGCCATTGTCAGGGCCCGCACTTTATTACACCTGTTCCGGCGGAGGGGAAAAAATATCTTCAAAGGCACTGTCGTGCCTTTGAAGATTCTCTGAAAGTATTAATGTAGATCGTTTTGGCTCAGGAAGGCAGGGATGCCCAAAGTGGAATTCGAACCCCTGTGTGGCCTTAATTTCCTGGATCGTCTTTTGGACTTCCTCCTCATTAAGGCTGTAAAACATAGACACATCGGCATCGTGATCCTCAAGCAGGCTTACCAACGTTGGGGTGGCAATAAAGCTGAGGAACAGGAAAAGTACTATGTTTACTAAAATTTTCATCAGCCCAAATGTAGGAATTTTTTTTTGCCTGCAAATTAAATTCGGCGGGGCGACAATTAATCTACCGCCTCCTCGCTCCAGGCTTTCATCATCCAGATGGTCTTTTCCTGCTCTTTGATGAAGTCGCTCATCATCGAGTTGGTCCCCTCGTCGTTTATCTTGCCCGATTCTTCAAGGATAACGCGCTCAATCTTCAGCAGGTCGGTAAGCGAATCAATAATAAGCTGAACCGCCAGCGTGTCTTTCGAAATGTCTTTACCCACCTGAAGCCTGTTGTTGGCCATATAATCTTCAAAGGTATGCAGCGGCGTTCCGCCCAGTGTGAGCACGCGTTCGGCCAGGGCATCTATCTTAAGCTGGGCATCGTTGTACAGCTCTTCAAACTTTACGTGAAGGTCAAAAAAACGCTTTCCGCGAATGTTCCAGTGAATGCCGCGAAGGTTTTGGTAATATACCTGGAAGTTGCTCAAAAGGATATTCAGCTCTGCGGCAATAAGGCCCGTTTCTTCTACCGGCAGGCCAAGGATATTGGTAGCCTTAGCTTCTTTTTTTGTTTTCATGTGTGTTATTTATTGAATTAATATGTAAGATTTTTACACTATAAATTTAAGTAAATTTAGAAAGAAAAATAATAGGTATTATCGATAGTTTTTATAATTTTATCATAAATCCCTATTTATGACTATCACACAATTACATTACGTGTTAGCCGTTGCCGAGCACAAGAATTTTACCGTAGCGGCAGAAAAATGTTTCGTGACGCAGCCTACCCTGAGTATGCAGATACAAAAGCTTGAAGAAGAGCTCGACATCCAGATATTCGACCGGAGCAAAAAACCGATACAGCTTACAGATGTGGGCGAAAAGATTGTGAGCCAGGCCAAGAACATCGTGAATGAATCAGGCCGCATCAAAGATATTGTAGACCAGCAAAAGGGCTTTATAGGCGGAGAATTCCGCGTGGGTATCATCCCTACCATTATGCCTACGCTGCTGCCAATGTTCATGAACAACTTTATTAATAAATATCCTAAGGTGAATCTCATCATCGAAGAACGCACTACCGAAGAGATCATCCGGATGATAAAGAACGGCCAGCTGGACGCGGCAATCGCTGCCACACCGCTTAACGAGGAATCTATAAAAGAAGTAGTATTGTACTACGAGCCATTTGTGGCCTATGTGCCCGAAAATAACCCGGCCTACCGCAAAAAGGAATTTGAGGTGGAAGACCTCGAGCTCAACCTGAGCAATATGCTGCTGCTAACGGATGGGCATTGTTTCCGCCACAACATCCTAAACCTTTGCAGGGCAGGTATAGGGCACGATCCGCATTTCCAGATAGAAAGCGGCAGTTTTGAAACGCTGGTTAAGCTGGCCGATGAAGGACTGGGGATGACGCTGCTGCCTTACCTCCATACGCTGGATATGGCGCCGAAATCTGCCGAAAAGCTTCGCCAGTTCAAAGAGCCGCGGCCATCACGGGAGGTAAGCCTTATCTATTCTAAAAAAGAGCTTAAGGTACATATCATCGAAGCGCTTCGCAGTACTATTGCCGGCGTGGTAAAAGGTGCAATAACCTTCCACAACGTTGAGATCACGAGCCCGCTGCAGCAAAAGAAATACGCATAAAAAAAGGAGCCTTTCGGGCTCCTTTGTATTTATCAATTTTCGAAATTAGTAAGACATGCTTGTAGTTCAGGCTTCCCGGTGGTATATAGCTGGAGCCAGTCTATCAGCTGTTCAATCTCATAAGGCAGTAAAATCTTAATTGCCTTTTCCAGTTCTTTACAAAAAAGCTTAGGATCAAAACTTACATTTTCCAGTACTTTTTTTGTATGACTAAACATGGGTCTGGTCATAAACAGTAAAATTATAGTTGTTAGTAGGTGGGTAAGAACGTGGATGTAAATATAATAA
>JAGKWW010000010.1 GCA_021151665.1 Flavobacteriaceae bacterium | reverse complement strand
GAAAAAGAAAAACAGTATTAATGACTTTGTCGACGCGGCGCAGTTTCTCATCAGTGAAAAATATACATCACCTAAAAGGCTGGCCATACAAGGCGCTTCTCATGGCGGGCTACTGGTAGCAGGTGCTATGCTGCAGCGGCCGGAACTTTTCAAACTGGTGCTCTGTGATGTGGGCAGGCTTGACCTTTCGAAACTCGGCGACTACACTTATGGCGAACATCATTTTGACGAGTATGGCAGTACCGAAAGGCCGAATGAATTTGCCTATATGATGGAGTACTCTCCCTACCAGAATATAAAAGAAGATGTCAACTATCCGGCATGTTTTATCACAACCTCAGAGAATGACGACCGGGTTCCGCCTTTCAATTCGTATAAATTTGCCGCAGGGCTTCAAAACAGAACTGTACAAACTAATCCGGTATATCTGGAAGTACGCCGGAAATCCGGACATCAATATCGCGGCACTACGTTTAACGAGGCCATCGCCGAAGAAGCAGAGTTTTATGCGGTGCTGATGCATTTCCTTACCGGTAAATAAAGAGTTAGTACCAATAAAAAAGGGTGCACTTTCGTGAAGCTCTTTCCTAAATCTATTTTTTCTTTTTCAAATCTTTCAGAACTTTCTTCTCATCTCCGTCCAGTTTTCTTTGCAACTTTTTTACATCTTCCGCAGGCGGGAGATTTTCAGGTGTAATACCTCTCTGTCTTAACATATTTCTAACGGCAAGATTATTGTCTACGTGTTCCTGCTCTATGTTCGTATGCCCTTTAATATCTTTACTCTGAACATTTAGTCCTGTCATCTCGGCCGCAAGATCTTTTGCTTTTATACTTATAGTTGGAAGGAAATCTGCTACAGGCCTGCTTTCCGGCATGTTCATTTTCTTTTTTAACGCCTGTGTACTTAATTTAAAAAGAGCCTGATCGCCCTTACTTCGGATAATAGCGAATCCTTTACTGTCAACACCCCGTTCATACAAGATACCTGAGAGTTGTTTTTCAGTCTGACTAAGTTTTTCACGGGCTTTAACACGTTCCAGCTCAAGTAATCGCTGTTCAATAACTTCAGCCCGCCGAGTCTGTACAGCAAAATAATTTTGTGCGAAAGCAATAGCTTCCTTTTTGCTATCACCATTTTGGGCAATCAAATAACAAGCATATCTGGTTAGTGCGATATCGTTTACAGCTCTTTCTGAACCCGAACCTATTTCAACCATTTTCCTGATGTCAGGAAAATGGTCTTCGATATTTTCTCCTGCATTTAAACAAGCATGCTTAGCCTTGTCAATTACTCTCTCGAAATTTTCCCATTTACTGTAACCTAACAAGATCTGTAGTTCGCGGGCACTCCAACATTCAATACCTTCTATTTCACTTGCTGCAGATTCAAATTTTGCCAATAAACTATATATTTCGTCAGATTTCATAAGAGAGTTTATAAGTGATTATAATAATGCAATATAAGAAAAAAGTTTACTGCTTATTAAATAAAAAAGGGTGCACTTTCGTGACACCCTTCTTACTTATGTTTGTTTGTGTAATTAACCGTTAAGCGCTTCGGCACCACCTACGATCTCAAGGATCTCTCCGGTAATGGCTGCCTGGCGGGCTTTGTTGTAAGTAAGCTTCAGCTGGTTGCGCAGTGCTGTAGCGTTGTCCGTTGCTTTGTGCATCGCCGTCATACGGGCACCGTGCTCTGAAGCAAAAGAGTCGCGTACAGCTTTGTAAAGCTGGGTTTTTAGCGACAGCGGAATAAGGCTCACAATGATCTCTTCTTTAGATGGCTCAAAGATGTAATCGGTTGCGGCTGCATTTTGCTGTGCCATATCGGCCGGGGCAAGCGGAAGGAACTGCTCTGCCAGCACTACCTGCGTAGCGGCATTCTTAAAGTGGTTGTACACCAGGTCTATCCTGTCATATTCGCCGGCGGTAAACTTATCCATCAGCTCCTGCGCTATGATGGCTACATTTTCAAATGTCAGCCTGTCAAACACGCTGCTCTGGTTGTCTACAATTGTAGCCGTCTTTTTGAGGACATCGTTACCTTTTTTTCCAATGGTCAGTACATCTACGGTTTTGCCGGCATACATTTCCTGCAAAGCTTTTACCTGCTTGATCACGTTGCTGTTGAAAGCGCCGCAAAGCCCGCGGTTGGAAGTGATCGCCACAATAAGGATTTTATCTACAGGGCGTTGCTCTGCAAATACACCTCCTGTGTCGCCCTCCATAGTAGCGCTCAGGTTTTGAATAAGCTCGGTAAGCTTTTCAGAATACGGCCTCATAGCCGTGATCGCATCCTGTGCTTTTTTCAGCTTGGCTGCAGATACCATCTTCATCGCGCTGGTAATCTGCATCGTAGATGAAACAGAAGCAATCCTGTTACGTATCTCCTTTAAGTTTGCCATTTTTTAATGTGAAAATTAAACAATGTACCAATGTACCAATTGTTACATCAGTACACTGTTAAATTGAATCATTAGTACTTCGCTGCGATCTCTGCTGCGGCTTTCTCAAGCACGTCAGTGATCTCGTCTGTAAACTTACCCGCTTTCAAAGCATCAAGGGTAGCCCTGTGCTTAGCGTTCAGGTAGTCGATAAAGTCTTTTTCAAACTCCTTCACCTTGTTTACCGGTACATTCCTTAAAAGGTTTTTAGAACCTGCATAAATAATGGCAACCTGGTTTTCTACAGTGAACGGTGTATTTACCGACTGCTTCAGGATCTCTACGTTACGCTTACCTTTTTCGATAACGTTCATGGTAGCCGCGTCAAGGTCTGAACCGAACTTAGCAAACGCTTCAAGCTCGCGGTACTGCGCCTGGTCAAGCTTAAGGGTACCGGCTACTTTCTTCATTGATTTGATCTGTGCGTTACCACCTACACGTGATACCGAGATACCTACGTTGATGGCCGGGCGAACACCCGAGTTGAACAGGTCGCTTTCAAGGAAGATCTGGCCATCGGTGATAGAGATCACGTTGGTCGGGATATATGCCGATACGTCACCTGCCTGTGTTTCGATGATTGGAAGCGCAGTAAGCGATCCGCCACCCTTAACGATTGGCTTAAGCGACTCCGGAAGGTCGTTCATGTTCTTTGCAATATCGTCATCGGCGATAACCTTAGCCGCACGCTCAAGAAGCCTTGAGTGAAGGTAGAATACGTCACCAGGGTAAGCCTCACGTCCCGGTGGCCTCCTTAGCAGAAGCGACACCTCACGGTAGGCAACAGCCTGCTTAGAAAGGTCATCATAAATGATAAGCGCCGGACGGCCCGTATCACGGAAGTACTCACCTATTGCAGCGCCCGCAAACGGAGCATATACCTGCATCGGAGCAGGGTCAGACGCGTTGGCAGCAACGATTACGGTATACGCCATTGCACCTTTTTCCTCAAGGGTTTTGGCGATACCTGCCACTGTAGAAGCCTTTTGGCCTACAGCAACATATATACAGAATACAGGCTTGCCTGCATCGTAGAATTCTTTCTGGTTCAGGATGGTATCAATACAAACTGTAGTCTTACCGGTTTGGCGGTCGCCAATTACAAGCTCACGCTGGCCACGGCCTACAGGGATCATCGCATCGATAGCTTTGATACCGGTTTGAAGCGGCTCGGTTACCGGCTGGCGGAAGATAACGCCCGGAGCCTTACGCTCAAGCGGCATCTCATAAAGGTCGCCACCAATAGGGCCTTTACCGTCAATTGGGTTACCAAGGGTATCTACCACACGGCCTACCATCTGCTCACCTACCTTAAGGGAGGCAATACGCTGGGTACGCTTTACGGTAGAACCTTCGTTGATACCTTTTGTAGGGCCAAGCAATACTACGCCCACATTGTCTTCTTCAAGGTTTAGTACAATACCTTCAAGGCCGTTATCAAACTCTACAAGCTCTCCGTATTGTGCATTTGATAATCCGTAAACGCGGGCAATACCATCACCTACGTTAAGTACGGTTCCAACTTCCTCGAGCGTAGCGCCAGATTCGAAGCCGGACAATTGTTTCTTTAATATTGCTGAAATTTCAGCAGCTTTAATTTCTGCCATCTTCTTTTTATAATTTAAACACAGATGTGTGGTAAATACTAATTAATTACTCAGTTCCCTCTTCAGGGTAAGCAGCCTTTTTGCAACAGAGGCGTTAAACTGTTTGTCTCCCACCCTAAGGATAAAGCCCCCGATAATCTCCGGGTCTACGATATTCTTTAGCGTGATCTTCTTGTCCGAAAACTCCTTTACCTTGGCAAGCACTTTGGCTTCAAGCTCGGGAGTGATTGGGAACGCGGTAGTAACCGTAGCCGTTTCCATTCCGTTGGCAGCTTCATACTGTGCTTTGTATTGCGCAGCCACAGCAGGGAGGATGTCAAAACGCTTGTTTTCAAACAGCAACCTGAAAAGTGATATCGTGATCGTGTTCACCCCCGGGAAGATTTCCTTCAGGGCAGACTCCTTCATTTCCGGCTTTACATCGGGTGCACCAAGGAAGCGAACAAGTTCGCCGCTTTCGTTCAGCGCGTTGGTGATGGCAGCCATATCTGCAAGTACTGCTTCGGCGCTGCCCGAAGACTGTGCCATATCCAGTATTGCCTTTGCATATCGTATTGCAGCTCTTGAACCTGTCATATACGGTATATTAGTTTAGTTTAACGTCGTCCAGCATCTTCTCAACCAGTCCGGCCTGAGCTTCCCTGTTAGACAGTTCGTTCTTAAGTATCTTCTCGGCAATCTCTACAGAAAGTGCAGACACCTGGCTTTTAAGGTCGGCCATAGCAGCATTCTTCTCACCTTCTATCGTAGCTTTAGCCTGCTCGATCATCTTGTTTCCGGTAGCTTCTGCTTCCGCTTTGGCTTCGGCAACAATCTTTTCTTTTATCTCGCGGGCCTCTTTCAGCATAGCATCCCTTTCGGCACGTGCTTCCTGAAGTATCCTTTGGTTGTCCGCCTGCAGGTTGTGCATTTCTTTACGTGCAGCTTCGGCAGCAGCCAAAGCAGCAACGATACCCGCCTCACGTGCTGTAATAGCAGTCATGATAGGCCTCCATGCAAATTTTACCAAAAGCAGGATAAGAACTACCAGGATAACAGCCTGCCAGAAAAACAGACCTAATGAAAAATCGTTAATTAATTTCTCCATCTTTTTTATATAGGTGTTTTGTCAATTTAATTTTCAAAGAAAGCATACCTGCAACCAACCGTTACAGGTATTGCTTCTACCTTTATTATTTGCCAAGGATAAGAGCGGCGAATGCCAAACCTTCCAATAGGGCAGCGATGATGATCATCGCAGTCTGGATTTTTCCAGCAGCTTCTGGCTGACGAGCAATAGCGTCCATTGCAGAACCACCGATTTTTCCTAAACCTACACCAGCACCAATTACTACAAGTCCGGCACCGATCAAATTAAGAGTTCCTTCCATTAGGTATATAAATAAAATTAAACTTCGAATTAAATAATTATTGGCTCATCTTCGGTGTGGTGATCATGATCTTCTTCATGGTGGTGATCCTGCACCGCCATACCTATGAACAATGATGACAACATGGTAAAGATAAAAGCCTGAAGGAATGCTACAAGCAATTCGATCACTGAAATGAACAAAGTAAGACCAAGTGAGATAGGCATATCCGACGCCAGATTCTTGCCAACAAACATCATGGCAATAAGACTCATAATTACAACGTGGCCTGCAGTGATATTTGCAAACAAACGGATAAGTAATGCAAAAGGCTTGGTCAATGTACCCAAAATCTCAATAGGCATAAGGATGATCTTCATTGGAACCGGAACTCCCGGCATCCAGAAGATGTGTCCCCAGTATTCTTTATTTGCACTAAACTGTGTGATAAGGTATGTAAAGATAGCAAGGCATACCGTTACCGATATGTTCCCGGTTACGTTCACCCCCAGCGGTGTCATCCCTAAAAGATTCAATATCCAGATAAAGAAGAACACACTAAGAAGAAAGCCCATAAACTTTCTGTATTTCTTTTCGCCAATGTTTGGTATAGCCACTTCATCACGTATGAAAAGTATTAGTGGCTCAAGCACCCTGCCGAATCCGGTAGGCACAGGACCTTTTTTATACGACCTTGCAAGGCCTGTAAAGATCAGGAACATCAATGCCGCAGTAAACAGCATGGTAACAACATTTTTGGTAATCGAAAAATCAAGCGGCTTTGGTACAGTCGGATGTCCGTGCTCATCAGCTTTCAAATCACCGGTTGCATCGGTTTTGTAAATTTTACCATGGTGAAGGGCATAATAATTACCATCAACTTCGGCCACTTTTTCACCGTGATGAAATTCAGAAGATGAAAACACTTTAAGACCATTATCCAAAAGTATCACCGGCAGCGAAAATCCGTAGTGCTTTCCTTCTGCTTCATCTGAGAAAAAGGTAAAGTCATAGCTGTCCTGAAGGTGATGCTGAATGTATGCTTCCACTTTCTCTTTCTTGCCTGAAGGCTCGTGAGATGAAGCCTCGCCCTCTACTGCTGCATGCACAGCAGTTGTCTCTACAGTCGTTGTGTCCTCTACAGGATTGGCAAAAAATAAAGAGGGAATTACAGCAAATAAGGCTGTTATTGTGTTTTTGAGTAGTTTTCCGGATAACACCATGTTGTAACTATCTTAATTTTACAGTCTTAAAATTTGGTGCAAAGGTACATTTTATATTAATATCACAATGCCGCCGACTGAATTTATTTTAGGATAATTTCACGGTTTGGGATGTTTAACTACTGTTTGTTCAACACACGTATTGTATAATAGGCCTCTATTGCTAAAAACAACAGGAATACGACAAAGAAGTTGATTTTCTCAGGGCTTTCTGCAATCGTTTTCGCAAGTAGGGGCTTAGCAAAAAAATAGGCTGCTGCCAGCTGGGCGGTAGTCAGGAAAAGGAAAACGTAACCCGTCTGCCCCGGATTTTTTTCGTTGACATTAGCCAGTATTACCTGTACTGCAACCGCAAGCACAAGGAAAAACAGATATACAGTATATAACGGATAATGAAAGTGGTTTACCGGCATTATCATTATAGTGTAAAGAAGGATATTGGCCACAAATGCTGCAATGCCGATGGCAGTAGTTTGCAGGATGATTTTGGTGATTGCCTGTTTCAAGCGTTTATTTGTTAAGTTGATTTACCTGCCGTATTACATTGTACAGCGCAATGAATACTCCGAGCAGGGTAAGAATGATTCGGTAAATATTTTTCGGGTTCGGATATTTATCGTCGAGCCATCCGCCGAGCCAGGAAAAAGCAAAGATGATAATGCCCATTTGTATGGGGATATTAATCAGGGCGAGCCACTTGTAGCGCTGCCTCCGTTGCTCATCATTATTATCCGGCGTGCTGCTGCTCATTGATCGGGATGCTTTTTACTTCGGCCTTCATAGTGCAGGTTGCGGTAAAGGAGGCGCCAGGCTCAACGGCCAGCTTTCCGGTAATTACTTCACCTGTTATCTGGGCGCTTGCTTTCACGCTCAGCAGTTCTTCCACCTCTATCCTTCCGCGGAAATACCCCTCGATATCAATATTCTTGCAAATGATGTCGCCCGTAACTTTGCCGCCCGGCCCGATAACGAGCTTGCCCCCACAGGTAATATTGCCTTCAAGATGGCCGTCAAAACGGAAATCTGCCGGTGAGGCAATGTCCCCTTTTATCTGCGTGAATTCTACAATCCTGTTCGTCTTGCCCAGGTCGGGGCTTGTCTTTGGTATCTTGTCAAACATAATCGTTTACTTTATAGCTGGCAGTGCGGCAAAATTCTTTTTCACCTGTACCACCTTGTAGTCTTCGCTCGAAACGACGTAAGGTGTTTCAGCAACTTTATAGGTCTTATAATCTTTTAGTATACTTACCGCATCTTCGGCAGCCAGCTTACTGTGGAAACCATGAATAACCAATAGGTTTTCCGTTAACGTGTAAATATCATTTGAAACGGTGAGACTGTTATCAACGCCATCTTTAATGAACTTATTGATTTTATCCGTAAGCGGCTTGATGCGGGGATCGTTGGCATTCTCAAACCTGAAAACAATTTTCCAGCTCAGGGCCGGCTTGCCAAACGCTAATGCCTCTAAAGCCGGGATGTCGGTTTTCAGCATCGTCTCCGCCTGCTTGCCTTCCTGCGAGTCCGGATAAGTAAGCGCTACATAATTCAATGCCTTTTTGTATTCCTCCACGCCCAACAGCCTTCCGGCAAGGCGCGCGCGCATCAATTCAAACTTCGGAAGTATTTCCTCGCCGGTGTAACGGTCAATGTACGTTTCGGTGTCGGCATAGGCCTCGCGAAGCTGGCCCGCTTCCATTTTTTTGAACACTGTAGCGTAAGCCGCGTTCGGTGTGCCTTCGCCCGAGGCATCAGAGCCAGGGTTGCGGATGATCTCAGCATAACGGCTGTCGGGATATTCCGTAAGCACCTGCTGTTTATAAATCTCAGCTTTCGCCGGATCTATAATCTGGTATATTTTGTACAGGTTATATTTTGCCGGAAGCACCAAACGCTCTTCGGGCTTGTTGGCCAAAAGCTTTTCCAGCTTATCGGCAGCACGCCTGTATTCTTTAAACTTCTCCTTATATATAAGGCCCAACTGATAGTAGGCAAAATTCCGGTCTTTCACAAGGCTGTCTACCGCTGTTTGCGATGTAGGCAGCTGCGACAGATAGAAATCAGGCATGTACCTTGCATCGCGGCCAGCCTCTCCCTGTTTGCCATCAGTTCCTGCAACGGCCCCGTCATCACCATTGATGTCGTCATTACCTGCCGGCCTGCCCTTATCAAGCTCGGTGGCCCAACGCCAGTTGTCAACCAAAGGCCTGTCTCCCCAACGTTTTTTAAACTCAAGCCTGCCGAAACCAATAGTGGTGGCATTATAAAAATAAAACTTTCCGCCTGCGCCAACATTGTTACCGGCAAAGCCGCCGTTAGCAGCAGTTGCTGAAGGCCTTGTCGCACCGGGGTTTTGTGTTATCGCCCGTTCCCTGCCTCCTGTTCCATCAGTGCCTCCCACCAGGTCGGAGCCGGCTTTTACCTGGTTCTTCACCTGTGCTTTGTTTCCATTAGCTGCTGCACCACTCCCACCATTTGGAGAAGAAGGGTCTGCGCCGCCCATGGGCGATGCCGCTGCTTTTGCCGCCATCTGTTCCTCCTGTTTTTTCAGGGTCTCGATATATGCTTCAAAAAATGCTTTCCTTTCTGCAGGTGCCATAGCAAGTATCTTAAGGATACTGTCGTTAGTCGTAGCTATACCTTCGTATTTTATTACCTCAGCCAGGTTGTCGCGCTTCTTCTTTATCGACCTGTACTCGCGTGTACGGTTATTCATAAAGGTCATGGTACTGTCATAGTACTTGCCCGCCATGGCATATTTGGCTTCCTCAAAATAGATCTCCGCAATATTGCGGTGGTTGCTTGCCACAAGGTAACGGTCCTTACCCTGCTTGCGAAGCGAGGCATTGTAATATTTCAGCGCTTCCTTATCGTTGCCTGATTTATCATAAAACAGCGCAACCTGGTGATTGATCACATCCAGGTACGGTCGGTTCTCACGGTCTTCAAGCAGGTCGCGGTATTTCTCCATGAATGCCAGCGTGTCGCCTTTTGCAAGGTCGAACTGCCCGGCCTGGCGGGCATGCGCCTGTATCACATAACGGCGCGGTGCTCTGCGTTTCATGTCGATAACCTGCTGATAAGAAACAGAAGCACTGTCGGGCTTGTTTAGTTTTTCGTACAGCTGCCCGAGGATAAAGTTATAGCGGGCCTTCAGCTCATTTATGCCTGTAGTCGCTGCCGCCCTACGAAGAGGCGCGACGGCGCTATCTACTGACTGTATAGCCACATACGCCTGGGCCAACGTGGCATTGGCATCAGCCATCGTTTCTTCGTCGAGATTCTTAGCTTCGATAAGCTCTTTCAGGTTTTTAATGGCTATGGCCTCATTCTGAAGGCGCAGGTTAGTTTTTTCCCTCCACACCTTTGCTTCGTAAATCTTATCGCTGTTCGGGTATTTGTACAGTACATAATTGAATGCCTCAAGTGCCGGAAGGTAGCGGTGGTCATAATATCGTGACTTGCCCAATAGCAGGTGCGACTCATCCATCTGCGGATTCTTCTCGCTGCCGCCAAGGTACATGGAGTGCTTTTGTATCGCTTTGGTGGCCTTGGTTTCGGCACGCTCAAAGTTGGGGTTCTTTTTATCGGTAGGCCCCATTTCTTCCTCGGTAGGCTGCATAGCTTCTACCGGAAGAATCTCCCAGAAATTATCGTTTACGTTGGTTTCAAGGTCTTTCATGCCGGCCTGCAAAGCCAGGTCGCCATTGTAGTAAACATTATATTTGGTAGTGAGCGCGTGGTAATTGCGGTTTACAAATGTATTTTTTTTTGTGGAGCAGGCTACAAGCACGCCAAGGCCCCCCAGTAGAAGAATATATTTATACGTACTGGTTTTCAAGGTATAAGAGTTTCTATCCTTAACTTCCAAAATCTCGTTTTAGTATAGTGAGGGGTAAAAATACGGTTCTTTTTGTTACCGCCCTGCGTTTTTAATAAAAAATCCGGGGTGATGCCCCCGGATGTGCTATACTGCAAAAAACTCTTCGAGCTCCCGGAGTGTCTCGGCCGAGGTGCGTATATCCTTAACCACCTGGCCCCGCTGCAGCGCCACAATGCGGTCGCTTACTTCGGTAGTATGTGCCAGGTCGTGGCTTGATACGAGGATGGTAACACGCCTTGTATCGGCCAGTTCGCGGATGATCTTTTTCAGGCGTATTTGTGTCGTTGGGTCCAGGTTGGCAAACGGCTCATCGAGTATAACTACCTTAGGGTTGCCAATGAGCGCTGCAATGATGCCCACCTTTTTCTGGTTGCCTTTTGAAAGGTCGCGCAGGTACTTTTTGCGCCCCAGAATTTCACCGTCAAAAAAGTCGGCATACTTATTAAGGAGTGCGTCGATGTCGGCACGGTTCTGCCCGCGGAGGTCGCCAATGAAATAGAAGTACTCATCGGGGGTAAGGTAGCCTATCAGGAAACTTTCGTCAAGAAACGCTGAAGTAAAGGGTTTCCAGTTCTCGCTCTGGTCTACGCGAATGTTACTAGAAGTAATATGGCCGGATGAGGGCTGTATCAGGTCGAGCAGCAGGCTGAAGAAGGTAGTCTTTCCTGCGCCATTGTTGCCTACCAGGCCAAAGCTCTCGCCTTCGGCAATATCAAGATTAGGTATATGGAGCACTGTGGTGCCGTTGTATGCTTTTCTAAGGTCTCTTACCTGTATCATGTTCGTTGTATTTTGTCAGTTAGTTTTCGTCTTCTTTAAATCCGCTGATGGCGGCGTACTTATTTTTGCCGTAGGCTTGCGCTATTTTCTCCATAAGCAGCGTGCGTAGCGCAATACCTATAACTCCGAAGGCGGCAAGCGCACCCGAAGCGGCATAATAGCCACCGAATACTTTTACCGCGATCCATATTCCCATAGGGACGAGGAGCAGCGGGATACCGATGATCCATTGTGTGGCTCCGGTGCCCTGGTAATTCATGAACGGGCTTTTTTCGAGGCTTATCTTTTTACGGTTAAAGGATCCGGCAAAAAGTATCAGCGGAATATTGACACCTATATTATATAACCCACAGGCCAGTATGGTGGCTAAAACCTTTAACCCGAAGTAGGCATAGGGCGTAGCAAGGATAGTAAGGACCACAACCGAAAAGGTAAGCAGTCCCGCTTTTGAGGCGAAGTAGTTTCTTACGCGTATATTCTGCGCCATGATGAGCGAATAATAGCCGCTGTCCCACGCCGGGATAAACTGACCGAAATTGATCATGAATATTCCGGTAATAAAGATTCCCAGGAAAACATGGGAGAACTCTCCCGAACTATGGCGTTCGCTACCGCCGTTGAGAAATATAAGTCCATAAAACAGGAAGAAAAAGCTGAGCATAAGCGTAGCCCTCGGCCTCTTATTGCGGAAGATGAGCTTAAGGTCCAGCTGCAGGAAAGGTGCGATATCGCCAAAACGCTTTGTCCACCCAAAATCTTTGGTATCTGTATTAGTGGCTTTTTGCCCCAGGGAGGCATCCAGATAAAAGTTGCCCGCCAGGTAGGTTAGGTTCCAAAAGTACATCCCAATTGGCAATGCAACTATAACTACAGCCAGCGCCGGCGTGGCTATGATAAAGTCTATTGCTTTACCCGCGGCGATGGTAATTTTAAAGATTTCGAAATATTCCAGCGCAGCAAGTATAATAGCTATTGCAAGGAACGGAAGGAATGCCTTTATCTTTTCGGCAAACTTCTTTTTGATAATAAAGTTGGTGTAGTTTACGGTGACAGTCAGCAGCACCATCATTCCGATCCAGGCTGCCCCGGACGCGGGTGATACTGTACCGTGCGAAATGGCATCGAGCCCAAATGGGATAATTACAAGCAGCGGCAACAGGTTGAAAAATGAGAAAAGGCTTTTCAGCAGGACAAAGTGCACCTGTGTTTTCCTGGCAATCGGCAGCAGCATGAGCGGCTTGATGTTCATCACGGGCAGGCTTTGGATGAAGAAGCGCATCATAAGGTCGGCACCGAGCCAGACGATGACGAAACGGTTTACAACCGCCATTGCGTTCTGTCCCAGGAAAAACTGACTGATAGTGTCGTGAAGAAAAAGCCCTGTTATTAAGAACATGAGCAGGAAGTACACCGCTATAAAAGCCATGAAGATCTTTAAGGCGATGCTCTTGCCGAGGCTGGCCGAACGGATAAACGATTTCCATTCGAGCATCAGGAATTTTGCAAACATTTTCGGTTGGTTTGGTTTAAGGTATTAGTAGCGAATAACGTATAATGTTACCGAACCTTCAAAGATTTTTATACCAATTTATATTCAGGATAGGTTCGTTGAAGGTGCTCTTCGGCCTGCGAAGGAATTTTCCACAAAACTATATAGTCGTAGATACTTATCAATACAATCACAAAGGAAAGCACCCAAAGCATTGTACCGGACGGAACGGTCTTTATGTTGATGTACAATTGCAACGGTACATTCATCAACACGCCTACGCCACCACATCCATAGATGATATCTTCCAAAAGCCATTTGCGGCCTCCCGCTTTCACTTTCGCATTGTATTTTTTGCGAATGCGGGTTACCCGTACGATACTTACCGCTATCACCATAAACAATAGTACCGGAAAAACCCACTCGTTCAAAGCGAGTAAAACCCTTATGCCAGCAACGGCAGCAACGCTGCCTATAATCAAAGGCAGCCCGAAAAATTGCTTAAAGTAAGACCACAGCAACCGGTAATATCTTTTTGATAAGGCTTTAGAACGCTGCTCTACAACATCGCTGAAACCGAAGATGCCAAACTTCTTAAACTCCGCCTGGAGGGCATTAGTAAAATCAATTTGAGGATTATGCGCCCACTGCTGTTCTATACCGTTGGCAAGGTGGTCTGCCAGTTCAGACTGAAGGTCGTAATACTCTACAAAGTGCTGACGCGTAAAACTCATCAGCGACTCATATTCTATTGGGGAAATTTTCTTTTGCATATCAGTTCAGTTTTAGCCGATATATGGTAATTAATTGCCTGAAGGTAACGGCTGCCATTACCGCTGTGTACAGGAAAAGCGCGGCAAACACTGCGAATACCGTTTCACTTCCGCCGAAATGGTAAGGCCGGAATAAAAAGGAAACCCAATACAGGCCACCTACCACCATACCGCAGAGTTTATCGGCAACTGAGTATTTGAACTTATCGGCAAAATATCGCCATAAATAAAGTACTGCAAACAATAGGGAAAGGCTAATGTAGGCCACATCCAGTGCCACACCTGCCTGGTCATTCCCGACCGCACCAGCAAACAGGTAAGCGGCCAAACCGGTACCAACCCCTAATAACAGCGGCAGGGGTTTGAGCATATTACCAACCAGCGACCGGAGTGCACGTTGCAGCGCGGTCTTTTTAAAGTGCTTATCTGCCTCAAGGATTGAAGATTTGTTGACTATCATATATTCGCGGAAATTCTCATAAAAATCTCCCTCCATTGCTTCCATTGCCGTGGCCACATGGTCGGTCATCTCAAAGCGGATGTCTTCATATACAATACCCGAGTTGTTCAGGTAGGTATCTATAAAACGTATTTCCTTATCTGTCAGCTTCATAGCTTATAGTTGTGGTTCAGGATTAATCTTCGGATTCATAAGCGCCTGCATGTTCCTGATGAAATCTTCGAGTTCGCTCAGGCGGTTCACAGTTTCCCTCTGGCCGTTCTCGGTAAGCCGATAGTATTTGCGCAAGCGATTATCAACGCGCTCTACCTCTACTTCCAGCAAGCCGTCTGCTTCAAGCTTGTGCAGAGCCGGATATAATGCTCCCTCTGTAATATTGAGTTCACCCTGAGTGGTTTGCTTCACTTTTTGCGTAATCTCATAGCCATACATGCGCCCCTGCTCTTCCAGGAGTTTCATGATAATCGTTGTGAGGCTGCCTTTGTATAACTGCGAATTTTTCATAGTACAAATATACATAATTTACTTATGTATAAAACTCTTAGGCATTAATTTGTGCCCAAACCTTTCGTAAGCCTTTACGGAAATACGTAATTTTGCTATTCGAAATATATACTATGTCAACATTTCATTCTCTGAAAATAAAAGAAGTAAGGCGCGAAACCCCACAGGCAGTTTCTATTGCTTTTGAAGTTCCCGCGCACCTTGAACAGGACTATGCCTTTAAAGCAGGGCAGTACATCAATATTAAAACACAATTTGAGGGCCAGGAGATACGGAAAGCCTACTCAATATGCAGTGCCCCCGGTAGCGGTGACCTGCGTGTGGCCATCAAAGCGGTGAAGAACGGCGGCTTCTCTGTGTTTGCCAATGAAAAGCTTGCAGCAGGCGATATGATGGAAGTAGGCACGCCAGAAGGTAACTTCACCTTTGAGCCGAAACCCGACCGCCAACGCAACTACGCAGCTTTTGCGGCAGGAAGCGGTATTACTCCAGTACTTTCTATTATTCAGTCGGTACTGCAGGGCGAACCGGAGAGTAGTTTTGTGCTTGTGTACGGAAATAAAAGCCCTCAGGAAACCATCTTCCACCAGTTCCTTCACGACCTGCAGCAAGAGTATGTCGGTCGCTTTTTTGTCCATTTTGTGTACAGCCAGGCTAAAGACGATAACGCACTGTTTGGCCGTATTGAGCGCAGCGCGGTAAACTTTGTGGTAAAGAACAAGCATAAGGAAAAGGAATTCTCCAAATTCTACCTGTGCGGGCCCGAAGAAATGATCCTTGCGGTAAACGATGTGCTTCGTGAAAACAACGTGCCGGAAAAGAACATCAAGTTTGAGCTGTTCTCTACGCCAATAGCCGAGAAGAAGATAGAAGCCGACCTTGATGGGCAAACCCGCATTACGGTAATGGTTGATGACGAGGAAACTACTTTCGTGATGTCTCAGCAGATGACGGTGCTTGATGCGGCACTAAAGCAGGGTGTGGATGCGCCTTATTCCTGCCAGGGCGGTATATGCAGCAGCTGCATGGCGCGGATTGTATCGGGCAAGGCCGAGATGAAAAAGAATGCGATACTTACCGATGGCGAAATTGCAGAGGGGCTTATCCTTACCTGCCAGGCCCACCCTACTACCCCCGAACTGTACGTAGACTATGATGACGTTTAAAATCGATACGATAAATAAAAACGCCGGCTTATGTGCCGGCATTTTTATTTAGTATTTGTTCTGTTTTCTGAACGACCATCTCCGGTTTAATTGTTCGCATTGCATCTTCATAGCCTTTTACTTTTTTGTTGCCGTAAATGGATGTAGGCAGCAATGGATATTTATCGCGGTTGGCGGTTAGCGCATTGGCCTCAGGCTGGTTAAAGGGTGCAAAGCCTGCATAAGGATGCGTGGCGCCCCAAAGCGTAACTGCCGGCACACCAAGCATTGCCGCCATGTGGCCGTTTCCGCTATCCATGCTTATCATGACATCAAGGTGCGCTATAAGCCTCAGTTCTTGTTTAAGGCTCAGATTACCCGCCGCCAGGGCGACATTGGCATGCCCCTTCGCATATCGTTTTAGTTTTGACGTCTCCTCTTTACCTGCACCGAACAAAACGATACGGGTGTTTTCGCGCATCGCCAATTCGTCGATCACTTTTTTCATAAGGTCGCCGGGATATACTTTACCCTGGTGTTTGGCAAACGGCGCAATGCCTATCCACGTACCGCTTTTTCTGCCTCCCATCAACTCGACAATATCTTCGGTAATAACAGGCTTTTCAGGGAAAACAGGCGAAGAGAGGTTTACCGGGAAGCCCAGCCCGCGGAACACATCGGCATACATTTCGGTAACCGGGCGCAGTGGCTGGAGGACTTTATCTTTTCCGCTGACCAATATTTTCTTTGCAGCACGGGCCTTATCCAGCGTAGCTGTTTTTTTGCCGTTAAATTTAAAGAGCCGGGTCAGGGCGATAGACCGCAGCACGTTATGAAGGTCGGCCACGCCATACAGGTGAAGCGCCTTCAGCTCTTTATAAAGTTTCCAGATACCGCGGATACCTTTGTATCGCTTTTGCGTATCTGCCCCAAAAAAGGTTAGGTTGGGAATACCGTCAAAAAAAGGCTTGAATTGCGGCCGCGACACCATTGTTACCTTCACCAGCGGATTCTGGTCTAAAAGGGCGCGCAGTACAGGTACGGTCATGGCAACATCGCCCATGGCCGAAAGGCGTATGACAAGGAGGTGTTTTTTGGCCGGCATAGGCTTCCGCGTATTCGCTTACTTTTTGTTCTGGTATAGAACCGGGTTCAGTTCTTCGTCATTATACATCTTCATCTGCTTATACACTTTCATGTACTTGTCGCCATTGGCAATATCGGTAAGTAAATCGTCTATCGCAGTAGAAAGGTCTTTTTTCTGTTCAAGCAGGATATTCAGCTTTTCGGCACATTTCGCACGATGTTCTTCCGAAGCATCGGTGCGGTTGGCTTCCTCGCTCATGTGGAATATCTTCAATGCAAGTATCGAAAGGCGGTCTATGGCCCAGGCAGGGCTTTCGCTGTTAATTTTGGCCGAATCTTTTACTGCCACACCACTGTATTTCTGAAGGAAATAGCTGTCTATATATTCAACCATATCCGTGCGCTCCTGGTTAGATGCATCAATACGCCTTTTTAACGCGAGGGCTTCTACCGGGTCTATCTGCGGATTACGGATGATATCTTCAAGGTGCCATTGTACCGTATCGATCCAGTTTTTGGCGTAAAGCAAATGCTCGATCTGGCCCTTATCGAACGGATTGGCCACCGGGTAATCGACATTGTCAAATTTATGATAGTCGTTTATGCTCTGCTCGAAAACCGGAAATGCTATACTGGAAAACATACTGTTAAATTTTTATTTACAAATATAGTTTTAATACTTTTATCCTGCTAATTTAAAACAAGCGCCATGCAGGTACATTATATCTCCCAACAAAACAGCATCCTGAACCATTTCCTTGCCCAGATACGCGATACATCGGTACACCACGACAGTATGCGTTTCCGTAAAAATATTGAGCGTATTGGCGAAATTATGGCCTACGAGCTGAGTAAAACACTGGAGTATAAACATGTAGAGGTAACCACTCCCCTGGGCGTCAAGTCTACAACGGCGCTAAATGACAGTGTGGTGCTGTGCTCTATACTTCGTGCCGGCCTTGCGCTCCATACCGGCTTTATGAGCTTTTTTGACGATGCCGAAAATGGGTTTGTTTCAGCCTACAGGCATCATCCTAACAATGATGACCAGTTTGAAATACTCGTAGAATACCGGGCGGCGCCGTCTTTCAGCGGAAAAAACCTTATTTTGATAGACCCTATGCTGGCCACAGGGCAATCGCTGGTAGCGGTATTCAACAAATTAATGGAAGCAGAAACGCCAAAGGAGATCCACATTGCCGTGGTAATCGCGGCTCCGGAAGGCATCGCTTTTCTGGAGGAGAACCTGCCTTCCAATTGCCACCTGTGGGTTGCGGCCATAGACGACGGGCTTAATGAAAAGAAATACATCCTGCCGGGGCTTGGCGATGCAGGCGACCTTGCCTATGGCAGTAAACTATAGCTGCGCCGCGAAAAGAACCACCGCACCTGCAACAAAAAGCCCAAGCACCACTTCGCGGAACCATGTGTTGTCCTGGCTTTCCAGGTAATTGGCGCCCATAACAGACAGCGGGGCAAAGGTAAAGGCGAGGAAACTATTGTTCTTACCTGAAGACAGCACGTAAATAGCTACGCCTATCGCAAATGAAAAGTAGATCTTTTTGTAAGAAGCCTGCATGTTGAGCGGTTTTCCCGGCAACGACACAAACTGCGAAAAAGCAAAAAGTGCCGTAATGGAAGAAAAGAGCGCGAGTGCGATACGCTGATAAATGTTTTCAAAATAGGTAAACACGAAACTTACCGTGGCTTCATCGCCTATATTACCGAAGAACTGCCCGGTAAGGGCCAGAGAGGCCATACAGTAAATTATTGCCACCGCAAAAAAAGCAATAAAAGGTATGAGCCAGTTACGGTAATCGCGCGATACGTGAAATACGATCGAAACAAAGACCAGGATCAGGAAAAGAATGCACCAGAAATGAAAAACAGCAGCTGCCAGTATCCAAAAGGAAGCATCGAATATCTTTTCCTTTGGCGTAATAAGTGACTGCATCGATATGAGCCTTCTCAGCGCCAGCAGTATAAAAAAGTTGGCTACAATAATCTTTACATTGACCAGAATGGTGGGGAACAGTATCAGGAAAAGCATGTAGAGGAACATCGCATAAGTGTTGCTCTTACTAAGGCTGTTGCGGCGCGTGATAAAATTGTCGAGAAAAAGCGACCCAGCCAAAAGCACAAGCAGGGCGGCATTACGGCCCACAAGCAGGTAACTCTGCGTCCAGGAAGTGTCTTTAAAAGTATAGGCAAAGTAAACCGCTATCAGCAGGAGTGCAATGATTATGAAATTTACCGGCCTTGATTTACTGAAAACACTTGCTAACATGTGAATATTTTATACATTTGTGATGTAAATATAATACTTGTCCTAAAATGAGAGCATTTTTTGAAGGGATCGGATCCCTGTTCACGGATTTCCTGTTTCTGCCCCTTGATATGTTCAGGTCTCTTGAGCTGAAAAACTGGTGGCTGGGCAACATCTTAACCTGGATCTTTATCATTATATGCATCGGCGCTACCTATTACTGGATGAAGCAGCTGAAAATGTTTAAAGACAATAATGACGACAACCAGGATACTACGGCCCACTCATTCCTGTCCTAAGTCAAAACCGATATCTTTTCTATAATACATCTTATCAAAATGTAGCTTTGCTATGTTTTGATAAGATTTTTTTGTGGCCTCTGTAATCGTATTGCCAAACGACGTTACCGCAATCACCCGGCCGCCATTGGTTACCACATCGCTCCCCTGCGTTGCCGTACCAGCATGAAAAACCAATGACCCTTCTATACCCTCAAGTCCGGAAATAATCTTACCATTTTCATAGCTTTCGGGATAGCCACCGGACACCATCATAACCGTTGCAGCAGTGTGGCTGGTAAGCTTAAGGCTGGTATTTTCGAGTTTTTCGCCCGATACTGCCATAAATAATTCTACAAGGTCAGATTCTATCCTTGGGATTACGACTTCGGTTTCAGGGTCGCCCATCCGTACGTTATACTCAATTACATACGGGTCATCGCCTACCTTGATAAGCCCGATGAAGATAAAACCTCTGTAATCGATATTTTCCGCTTTCAGCCCTTCAACCGTTGGCTTTATTATGCGGTTCTCTATTTTTTCCATAAATACGGCATCGGCAAACGGTACCGGTGAAATCGCACCCATACCACCCGTATTAAGGCCGGTATCGCCTTCGCCTATGCGCTTGTAATCTTTAGCAGTTGGCAGTATTTTGTAGCTTTTCCCATCTGTCAGTACAAAGCAGCTTAGCTCTATACCATCCAGAAACTCTTCTACCACAACCTTGGTACTGGCATTACCAAATTTCCCCCCCAGCATCTGCCTCAGCTCCTGTTGGGCCTCAGGCAAATCGGTAAGTATCACAACACCTTTGCCTGCAGCCAGGCCATCAGCTTTTAGTACATACGGGGGCTTTAATGTTTCCAGGAAGCGGCAGCCTTCTTCGGTAGTAGCGGCAGTAAAGCTTTTATAAGCCGCAGTAGGAATGCCGTGCCTTACCAGGAACTCTTTTGCATATTCTTTGCTGCCCTCCAGTTTTGCGCCTTCAGCCGAAGGCCCTATCACAGGAATGTGCTGAAGGGCTTTGTTGTTTTTAAAGAAATCATATATTCCCTTTACCAGGGGCTCTTCTGGCCCTACGACCACCATTTGCACCGAATTTGACAGTACAAAGGCACCTATGGATTCGAAATCATTGACTGAAAGGTTTACGTTCGTTGCAATAGCAGCGGTGCCTGCATTGCCGGGGGCTACAAAGAGGGAATGGCAAAGCGGGCTTTGCAGCATTTTCCAGGCTAATGCGTGTTCCCGTCCGCCAGAGCCTAATAGTAAAATGTTCATTGTGTTGTTGTTGTGTGTTTATGTTGAGCAATCAGTATGCTTTTTCTTCACCCTGAAATATATTGATAACCGTTTGGGCTATTATTTTCAGGTCAAGGATCAATGACCAGTTTTCGATGTAAAATACGTCATATTTTATCCGGTTGATCATATCTTCATCGGTTTCTATCTCACCCCTAAATCCTTTAACCTGGGCAAGGCCGGTTATTCCCGGTTTTACATAATGGCGGGTAATATACTTCTTTATCTTGGTGCTGTATATTTTGTTCTGGCTCCAGAGATGCGGCCTGGGGCCCACCACAGACATATCGCCTAAAAGAACGTTGAGAAACTGTGGCAGCTCGTCGATACTGGTTTTTCTTATAAACTTGCCTAACCTGGTTACCCTCGGATCGTTCTTAGTAACTGATTTTTCGGTTGTTTCGTTCAGGTGCATCGAACGGAATTTAAAGCAAAAGAATTCCTGCTCATTTATGCCCGGCCTGCTCTGACGGAAAAACACCGGCCCCCTTGACTCAAGTTTTATCAACAGCGCCATAAGCGGCGTGAGCCACGAGAGCAAAACTATCATAACAAAAAGTGAGAAAGCAATATCAAAAAGCCTTTTTATTATAGCCTCAAAAGGGCCATCTAACGGGGTCTTACGAAGTGAGAGTACCGGAAACAGCCCGTAATAGTCTACTTTCAGTTTCTTGGAAAGTATATCCTTGGTATCAGGGATGAATTTTAAGGTCTTTTGATATATGTCTGCAAACTCGACCAGGTCCTTTAGCTGGTTATTGGATATTTCGGAAAGGGAACAATAGATATCATCAATATTTTTTTCGAGTACGAAATTTTTCATTTCCTCGATCGAACCTTCTACATGCTGCCCCCCCGTATCAGAGAAAAACCCGTAAAACCGGTAACCGTAGTCCGGCCTGCTGTTAAACAATTGCCGGAGCCGAACCGCCTCGGGCGTGTATCCTACGATCACGGTATTACGAAAATTACTGCCTGTAACGATACGGTAGCGCTTAAGGTAATAAAAAAGCAGGAACTTGAAAATGGTAATACAGCCAAAGGATACGATAAGGAAATTAGCAATGGCATGCCCGCTAAAAATAACTTTCTTAGAAAAAGGGAAAAATGCTATAACAACCAAAAGGAATATTACTGCCTGCTTAACCAGTTTAGAAAATATAGATACCGGGGTGGTGTAACGGTATACCTCGTAAAATCCTGAAAAATAGGCTATGATAGCCCAGCCGGCTATCTGATAGATGCCAAAGTAAACCATATTCAGTTGTAGTTCCCTGAAAAAGAACAATGCCAGCACTGTTATGACCACGAGATCAAAAAAAATGCTGGCGGGTCGAATATATTTAGAATATCTGCCTCGTCCTGAAAAAATCATCTTAATGTATAAAGCCCGAAAAATCCTTGTGTTCTTCTTTCATTAATTCTTCCGGTGACAACGACCGGAAATAATCGTATGTGATCTTCATCCCTTCGGCCCTCGAAACCGTTGGCTCCCATCCGAGCAGCTGGCGCGCGCGGGTAATATCGGGCTGCCTTTGCAACGGGTCATTTACCGGAAGCGGCTTGTATATTATTTTTTGCGAGGTGCCTGTAAGGCTAATGATCTCCTCTGCAAAGTCTTTAATGGTAATTTCATCGGGGTTGCCGATATTTACCGGATAGGCATAATCTGAATGGAGCAGACGGAAGATGCCCTCTACCTGATCGTCAACGTAGCAGAAGGAACGGGTTTGCATACCGTCACCAAATATCGTAAGATCTTCCCCGCGAAGGGCCTGCCCTATAAAAGCGGGTATTACCCTTCCGTCATTGAGCCGCATCCGGGGGCCGTAAGTATTAAATATCCTTACAATGCGCGTTTCTACTCCATGAAAGGTATGGTAGGCCATCGTGATAGATTCCTGAAACCGCTTCGCCTCATCATAAACGCCACGCGGCCCTATGGTATTTACATTTCCGTAATAATCCTCGGTTTGCGGGTGTACAAGCGGGTCGCCATATACTTCTGATGTAGACGCTATAAGTATCCGTGCATTTTTTACACGTGCAAGGCCTAAGAGGTTATGAGTGCCCAGAGATCCCACTTTCAGGGTCTGTATAGGTATCTTCAGGTAATCTATAGGGCTTGCCGGCGATGCAAAGTGAAGTATATAGTCCAGCTTTCCGGGTATATTAACAAATCTGCACACATCATGATGGTAAAACTCAAAATTAGGCAGCTTAAAAAGGTGCTCAATATTTTTAAGGTCGCCGGTAATGAGGTTATCCATTCCTATTACAAAATATCCTTCGGATATAAAGCGGTCACATAAATGCGAACCCAGGAATCCGGCCGCGCCCGTAATTAATATTTTCTTCATACAGTAGTTTTCTCTTTTGCAGCAATTGTGTTGAAAAGGCAATAGAGTAATGTAAAGAACACCACGCCACGCTGCCGCCATAAAAATGACTCCGTCAAAAATAACGCTATCATAAGAATTGCAAAAGCAATATGAACAAAATATTTCTGTTTTACAGCACATTTCAGATTAATAAGCAGCAATGCCAGTAAAATTAGCAAGCCGAAAACCCCAAGCTCTGCAAAAGCCTGAAGGTACTGATTGTGGAAATTCATCGTTTGGTAGCCCGACATTGCTGCCGTACCGCAAAAAAGATTGTGCTCTTTATCTTTCCTGGCAATAGCGTCCTGCGATGCGCCAAGCCCAAAACCCTTCCAGAAAATGTTGTCCTCTTTAAGCATCTCTGTAAATATCCGGGCCTGGTATACCCTGAACGAGGTGCCGGTAAAACGGTCGCCCTGAGAGAATACAGGTTTTTGCCACGCCTCACGCATACTCACATCATACACATATCCTGAAGCGCCACCTTCATTAATGTAAACAGGAGCTTGCGAGGTATTTGAAACATATTCCTGTATAATCCTGTCTTTAATACGGCTATAGTAGCCGAGGACCAACATACCGCTAATGGCGGCCAGTATAAGGATAAGCCTGGTTTGTAGCTTCATCTTCGCGGTTATGAAAAAGTAGCCGGACAAAATCAAGATATCTATTACTACAATCATTTTAGAAGAAAGCAGTATCAGGCAGCCCATCAAAAATATCAGCGCAACATAATGCCCGACCTTCTTTTGCTGTATTGAGGCAAGAAAGAATAAGGCAAGCGAAAATATTGCCGATACATATATGGCGTTATCTCCTGCAAGCTCATGGTAGTAAAACACGTTGGCATCGTGGGTGGCAAGGTATCTGAAAATCGCCTTGCCGATATAAAAGCAACCCGAAACCACAACGGCAGCAGTAAAAAAACGGAGGATAGCGTTTGCTTGATGGCGCGTATATTGCGGCCTTAGCCAAAAAATAAGGGGGAGCACCAGCAGCGGGAGCTCCCGCACCAGGCCTTTTGAGGTTGCCCCGCCATCGGCAGACCATACTATGCTAAGGCACATCAATAGATATAACAATACCGGAAAAGCCAGCACACCGTTTATCTTTATGGCTTTAACCCTCGCCTGAAAAACTGACCAGACTGCCATCGCAATAAGCGCCATGCTGTTGTACTTAAACGGCAACAGCAATGTTGCCAGCACAAGAAAAGGAAATAAAACCTCAGGACTTAGCTTTAGCGACCCCCATTTTTTTTTCCATGCACTCTTCAAATAATCGTAGGTAGTCGCCATTGATCTTTTCCCAGTTAAAATCGTTTACAATAACATTAAAGTTCGACTGAACCAAAGGCATGTGGTCCTGTTTTCGCACTGTGAGTAACAGATCTTTTACCTCATCGGGATTGCGGAAATAGAAGGCGTTATCTTTTAGAACACCTTTGTTAAAATCGTTGTTGTGCGCGGCAATCAGGGCATTAGAAGCCATTGCTTCAAGCAAGGAAGGATTGGTTCCGCCAACCGAGTGCCCGTGGAAATAAATATTTGAGTAATACCTAAGGTTATTAAGGTGCTGAAGGTTGTAGAAGGCGCCAATGAACCTGATATGCGGATACGCACTGTATTTCGCGGTAAGCTTTTGCCCATACTTGGTTTTGTTGTTGCCTATAACAAGGATGGGGGTTTCAGATCCTGAGCGCACTACTCCCTGTAGTACCATATCAATATTATTTTCGGGCTCAAACCGTGCCATAACCATGTTATAGCCATATTCCGTAAGCTCGTACTGCGACAGTATGCTCCTATCCGGGTTATTAAAAGGGTAGGCACCATAAGCAATGTAGGTGGACTCTTTACCGTACTTCCTCTTAAGGTAAGACTGTATTCCCAACGAGTCGGCAACAAGATAATCACTGCTCAGGGCCGCAAGCCTTTCGGCAAATTTCAGGAATTGCTGTACCGGCCTGGAATATTTAGACCTTTTCCATTCCAGCCCATCCATATTCGTGATAATGATAGGCCTTTTTGGTAGCAGGAAAAACCAGATAGAATTACTGGTATACCCCAATTGCAGGATAATATCATATTCCCTGCTTCGTGAATCGGTAATACAATTATAGTCGTAAATAAACTGCCCGAATGTACCTACTTTGTACTCAGGGTCAAACTTATGTATGATATTAGCCCCCTTAAAAGTGGGTTGCTGGTAGGGATGATCGTGGGATCCGTATACGTAAACCTCATGCCCGTGCTTTACGAGATATTCCGAAAAAAACTCGGCAAATTGTTCAAAACCACCGTAATGGTTAGGTATACCTCTCGTTCCTAAAATGGCAATCTTCATGAAATCGTTTTCAATGTGGCAAAAATACATTTTTTCGCCAAAAAACGGTTAGAAAGGGTTAACAATCAGGAATTTTTACCGGGCTGTAATTTCATCAAAAATCCTGCTCAGGTTATCGGCATACCGCTGTACAGAAAATTCTTCCATCGCGCGCTTCCTGCCCTCAAGGCCCATTGCGTTAATAAGTGATTCGTCTTTCAATAGGTTGGCAAGCGCATTGGCAAGTGCACTGGCATCACGCGGAGGCACGAGACAGCCGGTTTGCCCGTCTTTGACGATCTCCGTCAGGCCTCCGTGCGCGGATGCGACCACAGGTTTGCCTGCCAGCATCGCCTCTATGGCAACCATTCCGAATGGCTCGGGTTCGGTACTGGGCACCACAGCGATATCTATTGCCTTCCAGATACTTGAGATATCATCCTGGAACGGTAATAAAACCACACGATTTTCTAATCCGTAATGGTTTATTTTTTTTTGAAGATCGAACAAAAACGTATCCTGTCCCGGCGGGGGCGACCCCACAAACACGAGGCGGGCATGAGGGAATTGCGGCGCTAATAAAGAAAAGGCCTCAAGTAACAGTCCCTGCCCCTTCCATCGGCTGATGCGCCCCACCAGAGCTATCGCTTTTTCGTGTGGTAGGAGGCCGAGCGTCTTTTCGCGAACCTCTTCAATATGCCCGGCATTACTCTCTGCCTGCTCCGTCTCGATGCCGTTCAGCACCACACGGCTTCTGGATGCGATACCCTGATTAACGCACCAGAAATTTCGCGTAGCTTCAGAATTATGGACAATCACCGTGTTTACGGGCGACCCTAGCAGGCGTATAAACGCTTTTCTTATTACTGCAGGGCTTTCTATTATTTCATGGATATGCCAGAGATGGGGAAGGTGCTTTCGTTTGGCATAAAACCAGCCTAGCAGCACCGCAAGCGTGTTTGAATAAACCAGGTCGAAGTGGTATTCCTTATCCAGCCGGCCAAGGATAGTATAAGCCGACCGTACATCGGTAATGAACTGTATCAGGCCGCCGGGCGTAAACATTTTCCGGTACAGCTTTATTACCGGTGCCGTTACAACCACAATCCCCTCTGCTTCGAGTGCGTTGCGCAATGGGCCGGTAGCCGGCAATATAACCACAGGGCGATAGCGCTTCCGGTCAAGGTTCTTTAATAGAAGCAGCAACGTTTTGTCAGACCCGTAGAGTTCCGCAGACTGGTGTATAAAAAGGATTGTTTTCATAATGTAGCGCCTTTCCGCAGCAACCTGCCCTTATATGCGATCAGAAAGCCAAGAAAAACAGATTTAGAATCCGGCACGAAATATAACCCGATAAATACCCAATACGAGACGATCAGGAACAGGCCAGTGCCCAGATACAGATAGTTAATATTGGTTATCAGCGGATCATCTGAGGGGCTGTACCTGAAAAAAAAGGCGATCGATAAGAGCAGGATGCAGACGCCTACAAGGCCCGACTTTAAAAATACGGTCATATACCCATTATGCACAAAGGGTATATACCGCATTTCGCTGGTTTGCAGCCATACTTTTCGCTTCAGGTCTACACGCGAGCCAAGCCCCTGGCCGAATAAAATTGCGGGGGTGCCGGCAGTGCTCATTTGCCTTACCGTATGGATATTCTCGTAGGAGCGGTAATTATCATTAAAATCTTTCCAGTCGTCACGATTTACTTTCGTCTTGAACGGCTCGATAGGTGCAATTTTTATCTTGTATAAAAAAGCCTCAAAGCCATGCGAACCCCGGCGCGGATTACTGTAATATATTGCCGCGTAGCCAATTGCCGAACATAAAATAAACGCGGTTAATATACTTACAGAACGGCTGTTTAGCTTCAGGTAGCCTTTCATTGCAAGCCAAAGGATCATGAATTGTATAAAGTTGGTCCGGGCTAAATATAAAAAGCACGATAACCCGATCAACATCGTAAAGAGCCGCGCCTTGCGGGGCGGTATCGCAAGATCAAACCGGTCTTTAAATAAAAGTATGATAAGCGCATATACTTCAAAGTCGCTGAAATAGCCTGCATGCTGACGTAAATTATGCATATTCCGGACATGGAAGAACGTAAGGCTGACCCCGACCATGATTATATGGCCTACTGCAAGGAAAACAGCAGCATAAATTACCATGTTGAGCGGATTCCGGATATGGTCTTTACATAACTGGTACCCTACTAACAGCCCCATTACGGGCTTCAGGAGATAGGCGATGTCCCGTATGAAGTTATATACCTGAAAATCCCTGGCGAAAGCAGAAAAGAACGCGATGACAAGAATTGCGATAAAGTAGGCGCAAAGTTTTAGGATCGATAAAGAGTAACGCTTAGCAAACGTCAGCAAAATAACGGTGCCCCATACGAGGAAGGTAAGCTCGTAGAAATTAATATACGGAAGCGCGGCACATAAGACAAAAAGTACCTGATAATAACGTTCGTTTCGAATTTGTTGGCTCATGTAGCAGGCTCTATTGTCTTTATAATTCGTGCGGGTACCCCGCCTATAACGCAATTATCGGGAAAAATCCCGTTTACTACAGCACCTGCTGCTACCACGCAATTATTCCCCACAATGCATCCGTCAAGAAAGGTTACTTTTGCGCCCACCCAGATGTTATTGCCCAGCACAATACCTTTTGAGGAAACCCCCTGCTCCCTTATGAGACGGGTGGTATCGGCAAAGTTATGATTTTCGGAATGGAAACTGATATACGAGCCCATTATTACGTCATTGCCTATCCTGATGCCGCCGGCTGCACCAAAATGGGTATAATCTCCAATTGCAGAATTATCGCCCATTACAAGCCCTTTCCCGAATTTAGACAAATGGCTTGTGCAGGTAAGGCAGGAGAATGCGCCAATCCGGCAATTATTGCCGAGCGCTATCTTCTCTGCCGCGTAGCCGTCAAGCCGGGTAAAGCGCTCGATGGTTACGTTATGGCCAAATTTAAAATTACGTTTGTTGGTTACCCTGGCGCCGCCCCCCAGAAAAACCTTTTTCCGCAGGAAGGCAAGGCCCCTGAGCAGCATCGTCAGCCGCGAAAGCAGGTTACCTACCAGCAGGCTGTCCGGCACCGCAGGATCCAGATCGTAACTTTTACCACTCCGCCTTAGCAGGTATACAAATAATTTCCTAACCATATCTTCAAATTACGGCTGCTATTTTCTTTCTTAGGTAAACCAGATAGATCAGCCCCGTTATAACCTCACCCGATATCAGGGCATAAAAAACACCGTATACCTGGTAATATGGTATGAGAACTATAACAGCTGCAAGGTTGCACAGTATCAGGAGCGATGTCACACTAACATAAAACTGCTTATTGTTCCAGCCCAGCAAAAGCTGCTTCATGGGTATTGATATTGCCATTGCAAGGGGCAGCAAAACAGCAACATGCAGGAGGCTGCTCAGCAAATACCTGTTCGTGGTATTAAAATAGGCCACGATATCGTAAGCAAATATATAAAACACAGCCATACCGACCGCTACAAACAACAGGTTGGCCCCGTTATAAACAGACCAGTTGCGCAACGCACGTTTGGGCTCAACCTCCAGCAGGTAGCATACTTTGGGAAACACGTAATTAAAAAACAGGAAGATGTACGTCTTAAATATAACGATGATCTGCTCCACAATTTTGTACTGCCCGGCCATAAGGTCGCTGCCAAAGTAGCTCAGCAGTATCACGGGCGAGTTGAGCTGAAGGGATACGAAAACCTGCGAACCCAGCATTGAAAAATCCCGCATAAGGAAATCTCTGACCTCGGCAAACCCAACCCATTGGAGGGTAAAGCGGTATTTCCTGAAAATCAGCGTCAGGAACAGTCCGTTGGCAATGATCATCCCTGCGCCCCAGATAAGGTTTACATAAATATATTGTTCAGGCCTGCGTATGATAAGAAAGACACCCGCGAGGTAAATACTTTTAGAAAGTATATTGCTTAAGGTGATCCAGCGTACATTTTCTACCCCCTGCAAAAACCAGGTAGGGTTTAAGAGTTGCCCTGCAAGTATGCTAAGGCTGAAGAAAAAAAGCATTTTATCTTCCTCAAAATAGGGCACCAGATTAAATAGCACCGAAACAGCGGCAATTACTGCGAGCAGCACTACCAGGCGGGCTGTGTAGCTTTTCATTACTATTGCCCCAAGCATTTCGGGCCGGTCACGATGTACAGATATTTCACGAACGCCTACAAGATCTGATCCGTAGTCTATGAACACGATCAGAAAAAAGGAAACGGCCAGGCCAACACCAACTTTCCCGAAATTTTCTTCGCCGCATATCCCTACAATGTAAGGCACTACAAGAAGTGGTGTGACCAGGTTAAAAAGTTGGCCAAAACCATATACAAGCAATTTGCGAAATTGGGGGTGCTGCAGTATCTTTTTTAGTTGCTTCATTAGGTATTCCGGGGGCAGGCTATTTCTTATCGGTAGTAATTTCAGCAAGCTTTTGCCTCAGCATCTCCCCGTTTGGATATAAAGATGGGCCATTAAGCTGTCCGGGCTGCTTCCGTTTAAGCAATCCAAGGTCTTTATCGAGTAGTGTATAAGAATCGTCTACCCTGAAATAAGTATAAATATCCCTTCCCTTAATTTCTTCCGCTTTCTTTTGGTATTGTATTTCAATTTTGTTCAGCACAACATCGTCCTGTTTCCGGTTTCGCCCGAAATCAATACGAAGCTGCGTGGGGATGGTATCGTTAGGCAATGGCAGTATAATAGTTTGATTGTGCTTTGCGCCATTTACCCTGGTCCAGAATGACTGCCCCTCGGTAAAATTTATAGTTCCATCTGTGGTATAGAACACCTGTATGGAATCATTTTTTTTCATGACCATATCCAGCTTAAGGGCGAAAACAGGTGCCGAGCCGGTTTGTGTGCAGGCTACCAGTAAAATCGATGTGACTAGAAAAATGTATTTCTTCATGTAAAATCTATTTAGCAGGAAAAGGCTGCCCGTAAAAATAAAAAAACTACAGACAGGAAGCTCTGTCTGTAGTAATTTATTATTAGAAACGATTGCTTATTTCTTTCCTATTGTCATTTCTTTAATCTTGTCTATAAGCTCCTGCCTCGGATAGTAATAAGGCGTTTTGTATTCCGTGCCGTTTTTAACTATCGTCAGCGTTCCTTTTGCAGGGTCTGTTGTCGCCTTGAATTGTTCATCCTTTATAAAATAGTCGAAAAACTGCGAGCCTTTTATTTCCAAATTGTTGTTCAGGAATGAGAATTTGACTCTTGATACAGTTACTGAGTCCTGTTCTTTATTAAGGCCAAAATCGAGCCTGATGTTGGTAGGGATAACCGGCTCGGGAAGATCAAACACGACAGTTTCCGTTTTTCCTGCGTTAATACCGTGCCATACGGTATTCTGGCCATTAAAATTGTTTGTGCCGTCTTCTGTGAAGTAAACTGCAAAATCGTCTTTCTTTGCAGCATTCGCATCTACCTCAACAAAGAAATTAGGCTTTACCGGCGCAGCGTTTGCCGCATTATCCTCACCGGCTTTCTTGTCATCTTTACAAGATACTGAAAGCAGGGAAACTAAAGATAGCGTTAATAAAAGGATTTTTTTCATTTTCTTAAAAATAAAATTTTGCGCAAAAATATAAAAATTAAGATTACTTACTCAACTTTTTTTAATATCACTGCATTAACCACAGCATTTCTGTCGTCGGGCCCTTCCACGAGGTCATTGTCATATCTCAGTTTTAGGGCGGCGGGGCCTCCGCTGTGTTCAAAGGTAAGCACAGGAACAGCAGCCTGTTTTCCATTAGGAAGATAAAATTCGCCAATCTGCCTGTCATTTATAAAAGCTACAAAGTGTGCATTTTCACCGCGGATAGGCTTCTCAGGGAGGCTGAAACCTTTAAAGGACAGCTGATACCTGCCATGGTCAAGCATTACTGCCGGATGTGACGATTCCTGGTTCTGGACAAAGATCAAAGCACCGGAGCCGTCAAACATAGCCGGACGAAAACGGTGAATGTCTATATACACCGCTCCGGCACGACGTGTCTTAAAGTGTCGCGCCCAGGCATCATGTTTCTCAATTACTTCAGTAAGGACAAAATTGGCATCCAGATACTTCTGGGCTTCAGGAGTAATCGAGAACGGGCGGTAATTGCCGTCCATGTACCAAAATGATACGGGTTCTTCATTTCCTGAGGACATATCTGATATATGCTTCTCCAGGTCTTTTTCAGTTGCCAGAGAATTGTTTTGATCATCATGAAAATAATAACCCATTAGCCACCCCCAGTTTGACACCAGCTTGTCCTGCGCGAAAGGACTCTTCATTATCCCGTTTGCAACTTCAGAAAACTGAGATTTCTTAAAGGTGGTATAATATTTATTACCAATGAACACGACATACAGGAAGGCTAATGCACAGCACGCTGTTACTGCAAATTGCGCAATGCGGGGAAGCAAACAAATTGAAATAGCAATAATAAGCATCATTGCGGGCAGCAACGCGATAAAATACCTGTTAAGAATAATAGATACGCCGGTATAGGACTTACCTATTATAATTGCGGCTTCGATAAATAACCAGGCACTAAGTACAAGGGCCGCCAGCGAAAGTTTTTTGTCTGATTGCTTTACTACGGCTATTGCAGCCCGGCTAAAAAAATATATCCCGGAAATGCAAAAGGCTGCAAGCATAATCCTGCTATAACCAGAAAGGTCGGTAAAAACTTGTATGATGGAAGCCAAGGTAGGCGCCGGAATCCAAAATGACTGGATACCTGAGACTTTTGCCACGATAAAATAAACCGGGAAGAAGAATGCCAACATTATTATACCTGATACGACGGTGAGCTTAAAAAACAATTTCCGATCGGGCACCGGGCGGAGCAGCATTATTACAAAAAGAACGACATACAGTGCTACTACGTTTACAAGACCTATAGGGTGTGCGTTAGGTATAAGACCTGCAAATATGCCTAAAAATACGGCATTCCTATAGTTTGGCACCCTGATGAAAACCATTAACCGATAAAATGCCATGACTACAAAAAATGTAAGCATCGCATATGATCTTGCTTCCTGAGAATATTCTATGTGAAAAAGATTAACGGATATCAATAAAGCAGCAATGTAACCGGCATTCCGGCTGTAAAGCTCGCGGCCAAGGCAAAAAACGCCGTACACTGTGCCGATACCCGCGAATGCAGATACTAACCGGGCTAGAATCAGGCTGTCGCCAAATACAACTGAAAGAAAACGAATTACTAAAAAATAAAAATGGGGTATACCCTCCCGGAACATAATAACATCATTAAACTGGCGGAGGCTCAGCTTCGGGTCCGACTCAATAAGCGTGTGGAGTTCGTCAAGCCAGGCGCCCTGAAAACCTATGCCAAAAAGCCTAAGTGCCATTGCGAGCACCAGGATTGCCAAAAGGGGCACATCCAGATGCCAAAGCTTACCCGATGAGAGTTTTATAGGAAGATTAGTCTTCATAGCCAGTGATGTATTTAATTACCCGCTTCACATCCAGCTCATAAAACAAGGGAAGGCGCATCAGCGTATCGGTAAACCTGTCGGTGTTCGGAAGGTTCCGCCCGTCATGCCTGCTGCTGTAATAAGGGCTACTGTGCAGGCTGATATAATGGAATACCGGGAAAATGTCCTGCTCATTCAGTTTTTTGATAAGCTGGGTGCGTTGCTCCAGGTTTTGGCATACCAGATAAAACATATGCGCATTATTGGTAGCATACGCAGGTACATTGGGCAGGGCTATTTCATTATCTTTTGCCCACCGGGCCAGTTCTTTATAATAACTATCCCAATGCCCGGACCGCACCTGCTGTATATCCTCAAGATTCTCGAGTTGCGCCCACAGGAAAGCTGCAACAATTTCTGACGGAAGAAACGAGCTGCCGAGATCTACCCAGCCATACTTGTCTACCTCGCCACGGAAAAAAGCCGAACGGTTGGTTCCTTTTTCCCAGATTATTTCGGCACGCTGCACAAAACGATCGTCGTTAACTGCCAACATGCCGCCTTCTCCTGCTATAATGTTTTTTGTTTCGTGAAACGAGAACGCGGCGAGGTGGCCAATGCTTCCCAAGGCCTTACGGCTGCCGTCAGAAAAAGTATAAAAGCTTTCGATAGCCTGTGCTGCATCCTCTACCACAAAAAGGCCGTGTTTTGAAGCAAGCCCCATAATTACCTCCATATTGCAGGCGACACCGGCATAATGTACCGGCACAATAGCCTTGGTGCGGGGTGTAATTAGCCCCTCCAGTAGGGTTTCATCCATATTTGGGTGGTCCTGGCGGCTATCGGCAAAAACTATTGTTGCGCCTCTCAGCACAAAAGCATTGGCGGTAGAAACAAAGGTATACGACGGCATTATCACCTCATCGCCTTCTTTAATGTCCAGCAGTAAAGCTGCCATTTCCAACGCATCGGTGCATGAAGTGGTGAGCAGGCACTTTTTTATGCCATAGCGCTGCTCAAAAAATGCCTGGCACTTCTGGGTATACTTTCCATTACCGGATATTTTTCCGGTAGCCACAGCATCGGCTATATAAACTGTCTCGTTTCCGCTAAGGTAAGGTTTGTTAAACGGTATCATTTTAAAGTTTTATATCCCGCGCATCTGCGCCGGTAGGTTTAGCAGGATTTCCCATCATCACAGAAAAATCCATTACATCTTTTACAACATTTGCTGCTGTGCCTATTATGGCTCCCCTACCTATCACAATGTTGTTGCGAAGGGCCGCATTGAGTCCTATGAAGGCTTGCTCTTCAATTACTACGTTCCCGCCTATTGCGCAATGAGAGGTAATGGTAACATGGTCTTTCACTACCATATGATGCGCTAATATGCTATTTACCCAAACCAGTACATTGTTACCAATTTTACAAAAAGGCATGATGGTGTTGTCTTCCATAATAAATGTATTTTCGCCAACCGAAAGGCCCGGCCACGTAGTAGAACGCGAGGAAACGTAGCTCGCAAGCGTATAACCTTTGGCCTTTGCCTGCTCATATTTATCTATCCTGTTTTGGTTGAGCCTGGTGTAGCCAATTGCTACAAAAAGCTCATACTCTGCCGGCGGAAAGGTTTGCTCAACAGCATCAAAGGGAACAAGCGGAACATCAAGGTATCGCTCTTCATTTAAGTATTCCCGGTCTACGGTAAAGCCGCAAACCTGATATTTGCTGTCGTGAGTAAAGTAAAAGCAGGCCAGTTCGGCAAGCTCTCCTTTTCCAAAAATCACAACTTTCTTATCCTTACTCATATATCTTCTTTATAATTGCATTTGGCCTACCCTGCACCTGCCTGAAAATTTTGTATATATAAATCCCTATCAGGCCCAGGAAAGTGGAAACAATGCCCAATATTAGCATATTTATAGAAATTATCGACGCCCAGCCTAATTGTATTTCGTCACCGTGGATTATTTTCTGTATCACCAGCCAGATGATAAAAACAAAGCTAAATCCTGAAATTGATAAACCGAAGTAAAAAAGCCATTCCAGCGGCTTGCCGGAGAATGAGGTAACCGCCTGTATCATCAACGCAATCCGCCTGCTCACAGAGTAGGTGCTGGCTCCCTCGCGCAGGCCTTTTTTTACAGCGACGCCTTTTTGGTGAAACCCTACCCAATGCATCATACCACCCAAAAAAAGACTGGCATCCTGCAAACGAAGCAATTCCCCCACATACTGTTTGGTCATCAGCCTTTCCGTAAGTATGTTGTGCGGGACCTTGGTGTCAGAAAGCCTGTTGATCATTACCCAGAACAGTTTTCCGCTAAACTTCTCTATAAAGTTCCCTTTCCTGCTCTCCTGATATCCATATACAACATCCAGGGCAGCATCGGCCTGCATTTCATCATAGAATGTTTTTAATACGGCGGGCGGTGTTTCAAGGTCATTGTCTATAAGGAAAATTAAATCGCCGGCAGCATAGGTAAGCCCGGCCTGTATGGCGTAGTGGTGCCCGAAATTGCGTGAAAGGTCTATAGCCTTTATCTGTGGGCAGTCCTTTTTACGCTCAAGCAGGTACTCTAAAGAGTCGTCAGGAGAACCGTCATTAACAAAAATAAGTTCGTAATCATCGCACCCGATTGCGCTGAGCGTATTTCGTATCTCTTCGAGGAACCGGGGCAAATATATCCGCGACTTGTATAATGTACTTACAACAGATATTTTCATAGCTTCTGTGTTTTTAGCAGGTCTATCTCCGATTCTGAGCAATATATCATGTATCCGCAGCGATCATTGCTGTTAGTCAGCTCTTTAAGGTCATCTGAGGTTTTTTGCTTTTCCACTTCAAAAGGCTGCTCTTTTTCAAACAGGTACAGCAGGCTCTCTGTTTCTTTCGAAAGAAAATATACGCCGGCATGGCGTTGCAGGGGCAGATCCGGGATCGTAAATTTCCCAAGGGCTACTTCTATAACACTCTTTAAAAAGTCATAGCCGGTAGAAAGCGGTACCAGGTGTGAGCCGATAAAATCGCCACCCATCCGCGCACCGGTTTCTATTAAATAAGGTTGCCCGTCAGCGGTGATCTTAATCTCTGTGTGTCCCGCACCATTCTTTATCCCAAGAGCATCAAGCGCTTTCAGGGTTTCGGCAATACACCGCTGTTTTATTACTAATGGCAGGCTTCCCGGCTGGTGATGGGCGATCTCTACAAAATGGGGTGCGCCTGTAGTTACTTTATCCGTAACAGCAAGGATATAATGGTTGCCATTGAAACTTATGCTTTCAATGCTTATCTCTGCTCCTTCTATAAACTCCTCTACTACAGCCCTGCCGGTTATCGACTCTGCCAGGGCCACCTTCAGGGCGGCTTCAAGCTGATCGGGTTTGTCAACGCGCGCTACGCCCCGGCTTCCGGAACGGTCTGAAGGCTTTACAATAACCGGAAAGGCCATGTCCGGGCGGCAGGTATCGGTACTGTCGAGTACTGCAAACCTCGGAACCGCGCATCCATAGTCAAGAAAAGCCTGTCTCATCAGGCCCTTATCGGTTGCCTTCATGGCAGTTTCCACGCTATTGGCCGGCAGGCCGAGGGCAGCCGCTACATAACTAATGGTGGGAACGGCTATATCTGTTGCTATAGTTGTGATGCCATCTATCCCAATTTGCCGGCAATGCTCTAAAATACTTTCCTTGTCCAGAACAGAAACAGGGTAAAAATAGTCGGCTTCGTCACGGCATACCGCGCCATCGGCCCATGCAAAGCAATGTGTTTCGATACCTAACCCGCGCGCCTTTTTTATCAGCGGCAGCTGCAGGTAACTTGCTCCTATGACGGCTAGCTTTTGCATCTTAAAATTTAACGGTTACATAGGTTCCGGCAGCAATAAGCAAAAGGCCCGCCACTTTGCCGAAAGTAAAGGTTTCTCCCATAAAACCAACACCGATAATAAATACAAGGGCTGGTGCCAGGCTCATAAAAGGATAGGCTTTGGTAAGCTCGAACGATGTCATGGCGGCCATCCAGCAAACGGAAGCCAGAAATGCAGATACAAATCCGGATATGATAAACGGATCCAGAAGGGCGCCCGCCATAAAAATGAATTTGTCTTTAAGGGCGGCAGGCAGCGCACCCATTTGCGACAATCTCCATTTCAGGATGATTTGCCCGTAAACGGTAAACAGTAAAGTGCCTGCGATATAAAGATAGGGGTTCATTTCCTTATTGTTGTAGAGCGCTTGCAGCCGATAACAGGGCTTCTTCCCAGTCCCTGATCCTGATGTTGAACGCTTCTTTTACAGATGTTTTATCAAGTACACTATATACCGGCCTGACGGCCGGTGTAGGGTATGCCGCTGTAGGAATAGGATTTACCTGAACCTGTACGCCGCAAACTTCAAATATTTTCTGTGCAAAGTCATACCAGCTACACTCACCTTCGTTGCTGTAGTGGTAAGTGCCATAGTTCTCTTTACCGCTTTGCACAATGCAAAGCAGGGCTTCGGCAAGGTCGCATGCGTTGGTGGGCGTTCCCCGCTGGTCACTTACAACATTAATCGTATCGCGCTCACGGGCCAGCCGCAGCATGGTTTTCATAAAGTTACTTCCAAATTGCGAATATACCCACGAAGTCCTCACAATATAATGTTGTGGCAATATCCTGCGCACCTCATCTTCCCCCTTTAGTTTTGTGCGCCCGTATACGCTTTGGGGATTAGGCGCGTCATCTTCGGTATAAGGCCTGTTTTTTGTTCCGTCAAATACAAAATCGGTAGAGATATGTATAAGCCTGATGCCCTTATCATGGCAGGCTTGTGCAACGTTTGCCGCACCTGCCGCATTTATGGCGTAGGCTATTTCGGGCTCGCTCTCGGCTTTATCTACAGCTGTATAGGCGGCGGCGTTGATGCACGCATCGGGTTTAACCCTTTCAAAGAAACTGTGCAATGAATCCGGGCTGGTGATATCGGCTTCTGCCGATGTGGCAAAATGAAGCTGCAGCCCCGGAAATTTCCCGGCTACATACCTGAGTGCCTGCCCCAGCTGTCCTGATGCGCCTGTTACTGCAACTACCATACAGGCCGTGAATTTTCAAGTTTAGGCTGTACCTTGTCTTTGTCTGATATAACCAGTGCATTGTCATCAATTTGCCAGTCAATTGAAAGCGCCGGGTCGTTGTAGGCTATCCCGCCCTCTGACTCTTTATTGTAAAAGTTATCGCATTTGTAAAAAAACGTGGCCGTTTCACTAAGTACAACAAAGCCATGGGCAAATCCGCGGGGCACGAAAAGCTGCCTGTGGTTCTCTGCAGAGAGCATAACCGCAACATGTTGCCCGTAGGTTGCTGAGCCGAGCCTGATATCTACGGCTACATCCAGTACGGTGCCTTGTAATACCCGCACAAGCTTTGCCTGAGCGTGGTCGCCTGTCTGGTAATGCAGGCCTCTTAAAACGCCACGATCCGAGAAAGACTGGTTATCCTGTACGAAATGTACCTGCTGCCCGGTGGCGGCGGCAAACCGGCTTTCATTAAAGCTCTCCATAAAATAACCGCGCCCGTCATAAATAACGTTGGGCTCTATAATTACACATCCTTCGAGGCCTGTTTGTGTTATAGTCATGATCAGTCGGTAATGCTAAGCAAATATTTGCCGTACCCGCTCTTTAAAAGCGGAGTGGCAAGTTTTATAAGTTGTTCTTTGTCTATAAATCCCATCGTATAGGCAGCCTCTTCTATAGAACCTATCTTAAGGCCCTGGCGCTCTTCGATAACCTGCACGAACTGGCCCGCCTGCATTAATGAATTGAAAGTTCCGGTATCGAGCCAGGCTGTACCCCGGTCCATAATACTGACTTTCAGGTTACCCCGATTAAGGTATTCCTTATTTACATCGGTTATTTCGAGTTCTCCCCTATGGCTCGGCTTGATACCGGCCGCAATAGAAACTACTTCATTATCATAAAAGTAAATGCCGGGTACCGCATAGTTCGATTTTGGATGTTCCGGCTTTTCTTCTATAGAAAGTACAGTTCCGTCGGTATCAAATTCTACAACGCCATAACGCTCGGGGTCATGAACATGGTACGCATAAATAATCCCTCCGCTTGGATTGTTATTGGATTGAAGCAAATCGGAAAGCCCGGTACCGTAAAAAATATTGTCGCCCAGGATAAGTGCCACTTTGTCGTTCCCAATAAAATCAGCGCCGATAATAAACGCTTCGGCCAGCCCGTTTGGCTGTTCCTGTACTGCATAGCTGAAATTACACCCAATTGCCGATCCGTCGCCAAGCAGCTGGCGGAACAGGGGCAGGTCATGGGGCGTGGATATAATGAGTATATCCCTGATGCCCGACAAAAGGAGTGTAGACAACGGATAATAGATCATCGGCTTATCGTATATCGGCATAAGCTGTTTGCTTACCGCAAGTGTAAGTGGGTGCAGCCTTGTGCCCGATCCCCCCGCAAGTATTATTCCTTTCATTAGCGTTGTAATTTATTTAGGTACCACTCTATCGTCTTAACGATCCCGGTTTCAAAATTCTCATCGGCCTTCCATCCAAGTTCCTCCTCAATTTTTGCAGCGTCTATAGCGTAGCGCATATCGTGTCCCGGCCTGTCCTGCACAAAAGTTATCTGTGACGAGTAGCTGCCCGAGGGCTTTGGCTGCATCGTGTCGAGAAGGCTGCATATTGTATTGGCAATATATAAATTGTTACGTTCGTTTCTGCCGCCGATGTTGTAGGTTTCACCCGCTCTTCCGTTATCATACACCAATGCTATCCCTTTGCAGTGATCCAGTACATACAGCCAGTCGCGCACGTTGTCGCCCTTTCCGTAAATAGGGATGGGTTCGCCGGCTATTGCTTTTCTTATAATGGTAGGTATCAGTTTCTCAATATGCTGCTTCGGCCCGTAATTATTAGAACAGTTCGTCGTAACCACATTCATCCCATAGGTGTGAAAGTAGCTTCTTACAATCATATCAGAAGAAGCTTTTGATGCACTGTATGGGCTGTTTGGGGCATAAGGGGTTTCTTCTGTAAAGAGCCCTTCGGCACCCAGGGTGCCATAAACCTCATCGGTAGATATATGGTGGAACCTGCAATCGCCGTACCCTTCTTTATAACTCCCGGGGCCGTTCATCCAGTGTTTCCTGGCAACATCCAGCAACGTAAAGGTGCCCATTACATTGGTCCTTACAAAAGCTTCGGGGCCGGTAATAGAATTATCTACGTGCGACTCTGCGGCAAAGTGAATGACCCCGCGAAAATCGTATTTAGCAAAAAGGCTTTCTACAAACTCACGGTCGCATATATCGCCCTTTTCAAAAACATAATTTTTTGCACCTGCAACAGCCGAAAGGTTGGCAGTATCTCCAGCATATGTAAGCACATCAAGATTAACGTACTGTGTACCCGGCTCTTTTTCAACAATATATTCTAAAAAATTAGAGCCAATAAAGCCGGCTCCGCCTGTAACTAAGATAGATTGCATTTCTAATTTTGTTTAAGTGCCCTGGCGGCAAGTTTAAAAAATACTACAGCAAAACCAAAAAACAACAAGAGCATAATTGGCATTATAATTACCATCAGCCCGTGTGCACCTCCTGTTTTTTCCTGGTTCAGGACCACACTGCTTTCTTTGATAATATCAGAAAAATTCACCCTGTTTATCCGTAATCCTCCCTGTTCCGAAATGAGCTGGTCTTTGCTTTTTATCAGTTCGTTCAGTTGTGTATCTTCGTTGTAGAACATCAGCTTACCATCGCCCCTGTTGCTGCTGAAACCTTTAAAGATTCCGTCTATCTGCCTGATAATAGAATCATTCGCCTTCATTTTAATATCAAGGTTTTTCAGGTGCTCATTTTTCATCTGCTGAAAATACTCGCTGTTATTAAGATAGGCCATTAAGGGGTCAACAAAATCTTTCCGGCTGATACTTTTTTTGGTTACAAACGTAATCTGGTGTTTCGGATAGTTTTTACTGGTAACCCGGTCCTCAAGTGCTTTTGACACCGCACCGTCTTCAGACATGATCTTAACCATCTCAAAATTGCTTTCTCTCTGGTTTACAAAATCATAAACATCCACAATAGGTGCAATTTTAACAGAAAGCACGGCTTTAGGGTTTTTAATGCCCAATTGTTTTATAAATGCTGTGTCGCCTTCGCTTATTTTGGAGTTTAAAAGATCTATCTTACCGTACAGGTAATCTACGCTCCCAAAGTTGGGCAATACTATAATGCTGTTATCATAACGCTTCTTACCATCTAGGAATAACCCAAAGGCAGCCCCTGCAATTATTATAACGGCCACCGCCCAGATATTCCTTTTCAGAAACCGAAGGGTCCTGGCAAAGAGATTATTAATTCCCTTTGAAAAATTTTTGAAAGGCCCCGATACGTTCCCGAAGTCTAATTCACGGAGATCATCATTGTGGCTTGCAGAGTTGGACATAGCATTATAGGTTAAATATTTGTTCCAGAATTTTTATTGTAATAAGATAGGTTGGCTTTACACCGGTGGTGCCAAGGCCGCCCGAAGCAAGAGTGCTGCCCGTTTCTAAAGGGTTATCCGAAGCATAATAAGCATAGCGCACTATCACATCCGGATTGATACTCTTCCTGATTCTCGAGGCGCTCTGTATAGCCTTTTGATAATAAGCGCCTTCCATTTCGAGGCCGATAACACCCCAGGTAGACTCATTGAAGAACTTCAGCAGGTCTTTGTTCTGAAGCGACGTGCCCAGCACCGTAACCATAGGCCCGCTGTAAACCGGTATGCCCTGGCCTTCAAACATCTCTGCAGTAAGCTTATTCTCAAACGGGTAATTATCGCCCGTACCTTCATTGATGTGTGCCGAAGGGATCATGATGTCCCCTTTGTTGCCCTCAAGAATACCCGCCTTGCCCATGATAGAAACAGATTCCACATTAAGCAGTGTGCGTTCTTTACCTTCTTTAAAAGGTTTTAGGAGCTCATCTATTGTTTCGTAAGCCTGCTCCCCAAAAGCATAGTCCATTACCACAATAACCGGCGCTTTTTCACCTGGTTTTGCCTGAGGGAATGCAGTTTTAGAGAAGTCGAACTGCGCCGTATCAAATACCTGTACGTCAATATTGGTACCTGAAGTATCCGGCATGGATATCATGCCGCTTTTAAGGGCATAATCCTCAACTTTTTTTCGCAGGTCTGCATTGCCGGGCTTGCTGAGCTCTTCATATATTACGAAATCGTCTTTGTCCTTATATTTTGCCCTGAGCATTGGTGTGGCAAAAATAGAATTCATCACGCTGTGCATATTGGCGCTGATGATATGTATAGGCCGCTCCAGCAGGCCGTTTTGCCTGAGTACCGTTTTGATATTATTGGCCCATATCTCGCCATGGATATGGTGTCCCAGCCTTTCGCGCAGTATCGGGCTGAATGTGATGGTGCGCTTGGCGCCGCCCATAGCTTCCTCTATGGCAAGCTTGCCCAGCCAGTAAATAACATGAAGAAACCTGTCGGGTGCCGCAGCATTGCCAAAGGCGTCATAAATATCAAGTACCTCTGCAAAGGTGCGCCCCAGTACATTGCTCACGTGCGATATAGCCTTTTCGCGCTCAATCTGGGTCAGCTTTTTACCCTGCTGAACCGCCTGCTCCAGCTTAAGCCAGTCGCGGGTTATCTCGCCATTATCATCTATGAGTACCCTGTTCTTTATCTTGTGAGATTCGATAAATATAAACGTAAGGTGGGTAAGGATGTCGTAAATATCCGAACGGCCGCGCGTAATTTCAACGTTCATCTGCTCCTCGTCTATCCGGTAGCAGTTGCGGCGGCGTTTTGGCGGCACAATGGCCTGGAAATGGGATTTTGAGTACCCCTCATCAGAAGTCAGGTTGATAAAGCGGCATTCTTCTATCCCTATAGGGAGGCGTTCTATTACATACAACAGTCCGTTGAGCTCCACCTTTTCTTCGGCTATAGAACCGTAGATTTCGGGGCGGAGCTGCAGCAATGCTTCGCGCAGCGTTTCGCCCGATACACCCATCGGCTTATAAAAACCGCGGTTGAAGAGGTGGCGCATAGTAATATACAAACGCTCTACAGCGGCAGATGATTCCTGCGCCCTTGTGCGTGATATGTTCTTTATTGCTTGCATTATTGGTAGTTTTTTGGCAAATGTAGGGTTTTATTTTTTTATTGATAATTTATAACGTTCCGCTTAGGGTCAGCCTTGCTGTTTAAGATGCAGGCTGTCGGCAATATTCCGGTCGTTGCTAAGCCGCGGAAGCTTATTTTGCCCACCCAGCCTGCCTACAGATTTCATATACCCGCGAAAAGCTCCGTTTTCTACAGGTGTTATCACGGCAGGTTGCAGCACATTCCCCACGATAAGGTCATCATAATAAATATTCTGCTTGCGCATAGCACTGTCCAGTTTTCGTGCAAAATCCGTGAGGTCGTCGGGTTCGCGCTCAAATTCTATCAGCCATTCATGATAAGGCAGCCCCTGTGCGGGATTGATTTGCGGGGCTACGGTAAATTCGTTAACGCTTGTATTGGTGCCCTCCATAGCTTCCTTCAAAGCGGTTTCTACCTCACTGGCAATAACGTGCTCGCCGAAAGCCGAGATATAATGCTTTATCCTGCCGCTTACGATTACACGATATGGTTTTGTACTGGTAAATTGTACGGTGTCGCCAATATTATAACCCCATAACCCTGCATTCGTAGAAATGATTAAAGCGTAATTGATGCCTGTCTGCACCTCGCCTATTGTGTAGCGCCGCGGATTTTCGGTAAAGAATTCGTCTGCTTTTATGAATTCGTAAAATATGCCGGCGTCGAGCAACAGCAACATGCCTTTCTCCGTCTGAGAATCCTGGTAGGCAAAGAAGCCCTCTGAGGCGGGGAAGAGTTCGATGCTGTCAACCTTCCGCCCTATCAGGTTTTCAAATTTCGCCCGGTACGGCTCGTAGTTCACCCCGCCGTAAATGAACAGGTTAAAGTTAGAAAAGATCTCCCCTACCTTTCGCCCCTCCTTCTGCTGCAGCTTTTCAAAATACATCTGCACCCAGGAGGGTATGCCGGATATAACGCGCATATCTTCCTGATACGTTTCATCTACAATGGCATCCACCTTGGTTTCCCAGTCATCGATGCAATTTGTTTCCCAGTTGGGCATACGGTTGCGCTGCAGGTAGGCAGGCACATAATGCGCCACAATGCCCGACAGCCTGCCGAGTTTGATGCCGTTCTTTTCGTGCAGCTCCGGACTCCCCTGGAGAAAGATCATCTTTCCGTCTATAAATTTTGAATTACCGGTTTCGTGGATATAGGAAAGGATAGCATTGCGTGCCGCCTTTATGTGGTAGGGCATTGACTCTTTGGTCAGCGGGATATATTTAGCCCCCGAGGTTGTCCCTGAGGTTTTGGCAAAATAGACCGGTTTGCCCGGCCACAGCACATTTTCTTCCCCCGCCACAACCCGGTCTATGTAAGGCCGTAACTCTTCGTAATCGCGTACCGGAACCCGGGCAGCAAAATTGGCAAAGCTCCTGATTTGGGCAAAACCGTGATCCCGACCGAATGCGGTATTAGCAGCATCTTTTAGTAGTGAGGCAAAAATCCGTTGTTGCGCAGCCACGGGATCCTGCGCCCACTTTTGGGTCTGTTTATGGATGATAGAAGCGAATATTTTAGCAGCAAATGATTTTATGGACATAGGAATATCAGGATTCTGGAAAGCGTTGTTTGATCGCTTTTTCTGTGAAAGCAATAAATACTATTATCATGACTATCACAGCCCCGATCCCTACAGCTGACTTAATATTTTCGGGCCAACGGAAAAAAATGCCCGTTAACGAAAAAACCATCAGGCAAAATGTAGCCCGAAACATATAGGCTGTAGAAATTTTTTGTGCGAAATCCCAGCGCTCCTGAGATTTCATCGATGAAGATGTGCGGTAGCCATAAAGGCTGTTAATTTTCTTCGGCGGGTAAAAATATGTTACCACTGTGGCAATCAGGAAGACTACACCACACATAAATGCCGTTGAAAATGTTTTTAAGATCATCTCTTCCATACTACTAATCAAAATCTATGAACTGCGTTGGGTTTATCGGGTATCCGTCTTTCCATAACTCAAAATGCAGGTGTACCCCTGTAGACTGCGTGCCGGTTGAGCCTGCGAGGGCTATAACTTCGCCGGACTTCACGATATCACCCTGCTCCTTGGTAAGCGATGCAGCGTGTTTGTAAACCGATATGATTCCATCATTATGCCGGATGATGACCACGTTGCCGTTTGTCGGGGTCCAGTCGGCCAGTATAACAGTACCATTAGCAACCGACTTTATAGGTGTGTCTTTAGCAAGGGCAATATCTATGGCATAGTGTTTCGCCCCCGGGTTGTACTGCTCGGTCACAGGGCCTTTTACGGGTGCAAACAAAACCAGCCCAACCTTTGGCTTTGCTTTCTCAAAGAGGTTGTACTTATCTTCCTGATCTACCTGTGCGCGCAGTTTTTTATCGGCTTCGCCGGGTGCAAGGTTTACATCGGTTATCGTTTCCTGGTCGGAAACTTTTATGGAGTCCCGGCTCAGCCTGGTGTGGTCCAGGTTTCCGGTAAGTACTTTTTTTATAGAGGCCAGGTAAGCGGTGTTATTGGCAAGGGCTTTTTGCAATGAGTCAGATTTTATCGCATTTTGGGTGGCTTCACGCTTGAGCTTGGTTGAGGCATAGCCCGGTATATATTCGCGTAATGGCGTGAACGCGATAATATAAGTAGTAAGTGCAATCATGACAATGCTTATGCTGGTAATTGCTACAAACACGTTCATGAGGTTGAGGCGCAGGGAAAAAATTTCCTCAAACGATTCTTCATTGAGCAATACAATCCTGCTCTTGGTAAAGAGCTTCTTCCTGATAATCTGCCTTCTTAGCCTTTTTGCCGACATACAACCGCTTTAATTCACAAATATAGCAATCCTGCAGGATTTTAATTTTCTGCAGAATAATTTACTTTAACGCAAACCATTGTTAAATATTTGACGTAAATATATCCTGCAAGGCCTTTTTATAATTACCTTTGCCTCTGCATATAAAGGAAACAATTGTTCATTTTTATAAAATTTTTATTATGGGAAGATTGGGTATCGGCGAATGGGCCATCATAATCCTGGTTTTAGTATTGCTGTTCGGCGGGAAGAAAATCCCTGAACTGATGAAAGGACTTGGCTCAGGAATCAAAGAATTCAAAAACGCAGCCAAAGATGAGCAGCAGCCTGCCAATTCGGCAAGCAAGCAAGAAGAGAACAAATTATAATAGGTTTATTATAAAGGTAAGTACCCCATGGAGCAATTCATGGGGTATTTTTAATTTTAATCATATGCGTTTATTACTGATTTTGTTTTCGGTGATTCTTTTTCCCGAAATTCCCGATCCGGTTAAGGAACCTGATTATAGCTTAACGGTTAAACCCGATAAGTATATAAAAACAGGAGATGCCCTGAATGCGTCGCTGAAGGTTGTATTGGCAAATAATACTAATGACACCCTGCGTTACCTGAGCATGTCTTGTTCATGGCAACGTTTTTACACAACTGACAACGATAAAGTAAAAGTGGTAAGTGCACCTTGCGATAAAAATATACCGCACGAACTTAAACTCGCGCCTCATCACAAACGAACTGTATTTTTAGAAGTTCAACTTGAAAATCAAAAAGATCCGAAAGAGAAAGAACTTGTAATAAGAGTGGCGCAAAATATAATTAAACTAAATTCACCTAAAGAGCTTATATATTTCAAAAAATTGCAAGAGGAAAAGAATTATATTTGGTCTAAGCAGTTTATCCTAAAGCCCCCGTTGAGATAACTAATATGCCTTATTGCTACTCCCTCCCCTGGCTTATCGACCAGTATGAGAACGGCCAGGAACTCTCATTTCTGTATTTCTGGGGGCATACACCTTCAGCCCAAACTGTTGACAAAGCCTGCTTTAGCCAGTGGTATCCCGCTTCTTTCGTTGTAAATAACATCACCTACCCTACTGCCGAACACTGGATGATGGCAGAAAAGGCACGCCTTTTCAGGGACGATGTCGCGGCGCGCGGAATTTTATCCGCTGAAACCGCCAAAGATGCTAAAGCACTGGGCAGGGAAGTACGCCACTATAACGAAGACATCTGGGATGCCTGCAAATACGAAATTGTTGTTCGTGGCAACATCCATAAATTTAACCAAAACCGCGATATGGGGGAGTACCTTCTCTCAACAGGTAACAGTATTCTTGCCGAAACCAGCCCGGTGGATGCGGTGTGGGGTGTTGGCCTGCCTGCCGACAGCCCTTCCATTAAAAACCTGTACCTGTGGCGCGGACAGAACCTGCTTGGTTTTGCGCTGATGGAAGTACGCGATTTCCTGCGGCAATATGGTTTCTTCGACAGTAAAGCTAACAGCTTTCCTGCGCCGTGGGAGCAATACCCGGGCAAGGATGAACACGATATGTTCTGGCGTATGGGCGCCGGCGAGGATTGCATAGCCCGTTTCGCAAAAGCCTATGATGCACTTACTGAAAGAGAACAGGCTATTTACAAAGTGCTGCACCCGGAACCTAACGGATGGATGTTTTATGATGAATAGGCTGCCTGATTATTTTAAATGATGAATTTTAAAATATTGTTGATAGAGATTCCTCCATTCCGCTGCGCTTCAGTCGGAATGGAACACCTAAAGTAGCAGAAACCTTCCATTTCAACCGGAGTGCAACGGAGTGGAGACATCTCTAAAATCAATTAATTAAGTTACCTGAGATTCCCCCATACCGCCGCGCTTCAGTCGGAATGGAACACTATCAACAACTAAACCTATAACCTCATCAACCTATAGACTTCAAAGTATCATCGTCAGCGCCACGCGCTTGCGCTCCTCGTCTACCTCAACCACTTTTACCGTAACGTGCTGGTGAAGCTTTACCACTTCATTTACATCGCTCACGAATCCTTCCTTTAGCTGCGAAATGTGCACCAGCCCACTTTCCTTGATTCCTACATCTACAAAGCACCCAAAGTTGGTAATGTTGTTCACAATGCCCGGCAGTACCATACCGGTACGCAGGTCGGCCATCGTTTTCACGTTCGGGTCGAACTCGAATACCTTCGCCGACTTCCGCGGATCGAGTCCCGGTTTCTCAAGTTCTTTCAGGATGTCCTGGAGCCCCAGCTTCCCAATATCGGCAGTAGCATAGGCCTCGGCGTTGATTTTTTTGATCGCTTCTTTATTGGCTATCAGTTCCAAAGGTTTCAGCTTTAAATCTTTGGCCATCTTTTCTACAATGGGGTAGGCTTCGGGGTGCACGGCGCTGTTATCGAGTGGGTTCTTAGCATTGGGAATCCTGATGAATGCCGCCGCCTGCTGGTAGGCCTTCTCCCCCAGCCTTGGCACTTTCTTGAGCTGCTTCCGGTCTTCAAAGGGGCCGTTCTCGCTGCGGTAGGCCACGATGTTTTCGGCCAGCTTCTCCCCTATTCCGGATACATACCCCAGCAGCGACTTGCTCGCGGTGTTGATATTCACCCCCACCGAGTTCACGCAGCGCATCACCACGGTGTCAAGCTCATCCTTGAGCAACGACTGGTCTACATCATGCTGGTATTGCCCAACGCCTATCGCCTTGGCATCGATCTTTACAAGTTCGGCCAGCGGGTCGCTCAGCCTGCGGCCAATAGAAACAGCACCACGCACCGTTACGTCATAACTCGGGAACTCGTCCCTGGCAATCTTGGACGCTGAGTATACCGAAGCCCCTGCCTCGCTTACCACGAACACCTGCACCGGCTTATCGAATGCAATTTTCTTGATGAACGTTTCGGTTTCGCGGCTGGCGGTACCGTTGCCAATTGATATGGCATCGATCTTATACGCATTCACCATCGAACGGATCTTCTTCATGGCAATGGCCTGCTCGTTTTGCGGCGGGTGCGGGAAGATAGTCTCGTTGTAAAGCAGGTCGCCCTTTTCATCAAGGCACACGATCTTGCAGCCCGAACGGTAACCGGGATCTATGGCAAGGATGCGCTTTTCGCCCAAGGGCGGAGCCAGCAGCAGCTGTTGCAGGTTGGCCGCAAACACCTGTATGGCTACAGTATCGGCTTTCGCCTTGGCTTCCTGCAAAACTTCGTTAGCAAGGGCAGGGGAGAGCAGGCGTTTGTAGCTATCGGCAATGGCCTGTTTTAAGTGGATGGCGGTTTCGCGGTTGTTCTTTATAACGGTGTTTTCTATAAACTCTAACGCCTCGGCAGCATCGATATCTACTTTAAGCTTGATGACGCCTTCGTTCTCGGCGCGCAGCATGGCCAGCAGACGGTGGGAGGGAGCCTTGGTCAGGTTCTCGCTCCAGTCAAGGTACTGCGAAAACTTCTTTGCTTTCTCGGGGTCAGCGCCCTTTACCGCTTTGGTGGCAATTTCTGCTTTGCGAGAGTAGGTGCGGCGCAACCCTTTACGGATGTATACATTCTCGTTGATCCACTCTGCGATAATATCGCGTGCACCCTGAAGCGCCTCATCTTCATTGGCTACCTTGTCGTTCAGGTACTTACCGGCAATGTACTCCACATCATCTGCATTTTGCGCCATAAGGATCTTGGCCAAAGGCTCCAGTCCGTTTTCACGGGCGGTGTCGGCTTTGGTTTTCTTGCGTTTTTTGTAGGGCAGGTATAAGTCTTCGAGCTCTGCCAGGTCATAGCTGCGCGTGATCTTCTCCTCCAGCTCGGGCGTAAGGGCATTCTGCTCGCCGATACTTTTCAGGATGGCGTCCTTGCGCTTCATAATGGCATCATACGCCTGCGCCAGCTTGGCGATCTGCTCAATCACGACCTCATCGAGGTTGCCGGTGCGGTCTTTACGATAACGCGAAATAAAGGGTATGGTGCAGTCTTCGCTAAGCAGCTGTAGCGTGGCCTCAATGCTTTTGGCGGGCGCGGCTACCTGCGCCGCGATATATTGGGTTTGTGTCATGGTAATGGAATTGGGAGCGCAAAGATTGGAAATATTTTGGGGAACAAAAAATGGCGGAAAATCCGCAATTTTTGTTAATTAAAAGTAAATAGATTTGAAAAATCAACTAAAATATTTTTATGAAAAAAATCGCGTTCTTCTCATTGGCCTTTATTTGCTTTTTGATTTATGGTTGTTCAGTAGAAAAGGAATCTGCTTCCAACCCAATTGAAAATCCTGAGTTTAAATTTCGAAGTGAAAGCCTAGACAATTTATTTAGGAGCGCTGAAATATCGAAAACCGATGTTAAGCGTATCACGAAAAAGAATTTAAATGGAAAGCCCTCGGATGGAGTCGAAATAGATTCTACGCTTGTCAATATATTTGAACTCCCAAACGGTACAAAGACTTACACATTTGCAGTAAAAGATTATTCGTATGACAATAAGTTGTTTAATTATATTGTCAAACAATCTCCAAGTAATGAAATTTCCCACTTTATAGTAGAGTATAGTTTAGATACTGATTTAGACAAAATAGAGCCTGACAACTTAAGTTATCACATTGTTGACAAAGAAATCTTTGAAGTGAATGGCGATGATAGTTCTATCGACCTTACCTCAAAACATATTATTTTGTGTATACAGCTAGGCTATTTTACTCAAGTGGACAAATGCAAAGGTGATCTGCATACTCCAGAAAAAGACCCTGGCTGCTTCAATGAGGACGGCACTAGAGCTACAAAGGAAATCTTTGTAGTTGTCGCTCAATCATGTGGTTACGGAGGCGAAAGTGGAGGATCATCTGGGAGCGGGAGCGCAGGATCTGGAGGTTCATCGGGCAGTGGGAGTACGGGTTCTGGCGGTGTATCGGGCGGCGGCGGCACAGGATCTGGTGGGTCTTCTAATTCAGGTGGAGGATCTGAAGGCAGTTCCGCCAATGGAGGAGGAACACCGCGGCCATCTACAAACGAGCCTATATTAACGACTCCAACAATAACAATAGGTAAGGCTGAAGCAAAACTAATTTACGAGCTTTCAAGTTCCGAAAAGGAATGGTGGAACAAACGTGCAAATGCATATAACAAATCTATAGGCCTTTCCTATTTGGAAGCTAATAGCTCAAACGCCGCTACGCTCTCAACAGCTATTTCCTTTTTAAAACAAATAATCAATTTAGCACAATCTGAAAATAGTCTGGAAGATGTGAATAAAATATTCAGCTTTGTGCTAAATGCCCAAATTCAGAATAAAATATATCATGACATTGATGAAGAGTTTTTAAATTCTGTTGATCAATTCATCGACGCAGATGCCGCTGCCAACCCTATCCAACTTCAAATTGAATTTTCAATTCAGTGTGCTGTAATGCGAAGTGCCCACCCGGATTGGAGTGATATTAAAATCTACTGGGAAGCATCTAAAGAAATGATTCATCTTACGTTGGATCTAATCGGTCTGGTTCCGGTTGTAGGTGAAGTCGCCGACCTTACTAACGGAGTACTATACGTAGTTGAGGGTGACGGTGTAAACGCAACTTTGAGCGTGGCAAGTGCTGTACCTATTATCGGTTGGGCGCCGGCGGGAACTAAAATAGGATTAAAAGTTGTCAATATTGCTACCGATGTTAATTCAAAGGTTAAACTAGTTTGGCAAATAACAGATAATGTATTTACATTTGGAAACAGAGGTCAGCTTAGAAAGGTTTTAGGAATTGTATCGCCATCGATTCAGGCCCATCATATAATACCTTGGGCCAAACAGGGTCACGAAGTAGTCCAAAGGGCTGCAAGGTCAGGTAATGCTTTTCACATGAATGAAGCATTAAACGGAATACCTCTGAATATTGGTGTACATGGTGGAAGCCATCCAGCTTACGATCAAAGAATTATGAACAGACTTTCCGAAATTGCCGATTTCTATGGACCCAATATGACTCCTCAGCAAGCATATAACGGGCTAATAGATTTAATTAACGATGTTCGAATAGCAGTCATTAACAATCCCAATGTACCAATAAATCAGCTTATCTTTTAATAATGAACTATTACTTTTTGAATTTTACAATCAACTGCAAAATAAAAGGAAATCAAGATTATATAAAAAAATATCATTTTAAAATACCTGGGAATTCACTATATTGGGAGGAACCCAGATTCATTTCAAACGTTCATTTTAAAAAGATAGATTTTGAGCCTTACCTCTTCGATATAGAGTTACACACGAAGTCAAAGCTTCTTGATTTCATGTTCAGTAGTGGTCCCGCCTCCCTTATGCCCGTAATGAGCAACAAGTTAAAAAATATAATTTCCAAATATCGTGAAGAGGGAATGCAATATTTCAAGATTGGAGTCATAAAGCAAGGAAGTGAGTTTGACTACTGGATTTTGAATATGTATGTAATTAATCAGGAATATATTGATTTTACAAAAAGTATAGTTACCGTACAAGTTAAAAAACCCGGCGGAGGAACGCAACGTATAGTCGCCGAAGTTGGCTCGCTGGCCGAGTTTGAAAAGATAAGGGCATATCATCGGGAAAAGATGGAGTTGGCAACCATTACCAAATTAGTCCTAACTGCTGAAGATAAACATGATTTTTTTGCGATTTCAGGTGTTGAAGGTGGAGTGAAATATATTGCATCAGAAAAACTAAAACAGGAAATTGAAACCGCCGGCTGCGCAGGAATCGAGTTCCAGCCCACGGAATTGTCATTTGATGAGTGGACGGCATCAGGCGGTGAGAGAGAAGGAATATACGGAAAAACTTAATTGAAACAAAATCAACAACTTATAAAAGAATTTCCTGCTTAGGCAATTTATACTTTAAAAAATGGAAAACCCAAATTCAATCCTGCAATGGATAGAGTCCGATAAAGACCTGTTACAATTCTTACAGCAGATAGACCAGGACGGACAAACCGAAGAAGAGCGTGCCGAAATAGCATTTCACAGGCTTGCCGAAAGGTATAACTTGCCGAAATATCCGGATGATGTAGCTTCCCGTGAAACAATAATGAAAGGCGACTGGCATCTTTATGATCCACTGTCTCTCTATGAAACTCTGGGGCAGGCGAAATTTGGCGATAAAGAAAATGATATTAAAGGTAACGTACTAATGGCAGCCTACATAATGATCAATGGTTTGTGTGCAATTATTGATGAAGAGGTAGACGAATACATTGGTGAAGGTATGCTATTGGGTTACGGGTACAAAGGAGAAAACAGCAAGGTTGAAATGATACCTATTAAAAAAGGTGAAAGTTGGGCTGAGAAAGGGTGTACCTACTTTGTAAAAGAGGTGTAGCTGAAAAGACCTTTGTTACTGAATTCGGATAATTCATATATTTATCAAAACCACCCCATGCACAAAACCCGTTTAGAAGCCTTTAGCGATGGCGTGCTAGCCATCATCATCACCATCATGGTACTCGAGATTAAGGTGCCGCACGGCGCTGCGTTTAAAGATCTGCTTCCGCTCGTGCCGGTGTTCCTGAGCTATGTGCTGAGCTTTATTTACATCGGCATCTACTGGAACAACCACCACCATATGCTGCACACGGTAAGCAAGGTAAACGGCAGGATATTATGGGCCAACCTGCACCTGCTGTTCTGGCTGTCGCTGGTGCCGTTTGTGACGGGGTGGATGGGCGAGAACCACTTCGACCCGCAGCCTATGGCGCTGTATGGATTTATCATGCTGATGTCGGCCATCGCATACACCATACTCCAGCACTGCATCACCAAAACACAAGGACAGGATTCGGTACTGGCACAGGCGGTGGGCAAGGATTTTAAAGGCAAGCTTTCGCCGATGCTCTACGTCGCCGGTATCGGTTTCAGCTTTATAAGCAGCTGGCTTTCGGGCCTGATGTATGTGGCCGTTGCCCTGATCTGGTTGATACCGGACCAACGGATAGAAAAAAAGATAGAGTAAGGCATATCCTTACATCCGGCTACAACTCCCTTAGATTGAGATACACCCCCCTAAACCCTGGTTTTAGAACTTTGTACTATACAAAAAACAGTACAAAATGAAACTTACAATCACCGGCTCCCTGGGCCACATCAGCCGCCCGCTTGTGCAACAGCTTGTTGCCGAAGGCCACAACGTTACCGTGATCAGCAGCAATGCCGACCGCAAACCTGAAATTGAATCGCTTGGCGCTAATGCCGCCATCGGGTCTATTGAAGATGTTGACTTCCTCACCACTACATTTACCGGCGCCGATGCAGTGTATACCATGATTCCACCCAACAATTACATGGATCCGGACTTTCAGTTATGGGACTATTACCGCCGCATAGGCCGTAACTACAAGCAGGCTGTAGAAGCCTCGGGCGTGACACGCGTGGTAAACCTCAGCACCATCGGAGCCCACATGAGCAGCGGCAACGGCATATTATCGGGAGCGCACGATGTTGCCAAAACGCTCGACACACTTCCGGAAAATGTGGCACTCACACACATGCGCCCCACATCTTTTTTCTACAACCTGTACAGTTACATGGATATGGTAAAGAACATGAACGCGATCTACACGAATTACGGGACAGTAAAAATACCGTTCGTTTCACCGAAAGATATTGCCTCTGCCGTGGCCGAAGAGCTAACTACGCCCTTTGAGGGCAGGAAGATACGCTACGTGTGCAGCGAGGAGCTTACCGGGCCTGAAACCGCGGAAATACTAGGTGAGGCCATTGGCAAACCCGGCCTGAAATGGGTGGTGGTGAGCGACGAAGACACATTGAAAGGATTGCTTTCTATCGGGATGAATCCGGATGTAGCAAAAGGCCTTACCGAAATGTATGCCGCACTGGAAACAGGCGCCCTGGCGGAAGATTATTTTAAGAACAGGCCGGAATTAGGACCTACGAAAATGAAGGATTTTGCGGTGGAATTTGCAGCGGCTTATCATAATAACTAAATTGCAGCATGGCAGCAACAGGCATAGAGCGGTTTAAAACCATCAGCGAATTTCACGAGTACCGTGGGCTGCCCAGTCCGCAGCATCCGCTGATAAGTGTTATCGATATGGAAACCGTGCGCAGGCACCCGACCAAAGCGGTTACCATGATGCACGATTTTTACTCTATTTCGCTGAAACGCAACTTCAACGCCAAGATACGCTACGGGCAGCAGGAATACGATTTTGACAATGGCGTGTTGTTTTTCATAGCGCCGGGGCAGGTGTACAGCATCGGCCCTGTAGATGATGAGCCCATGCGGCCTACCGGTTTTATGTTGCTTATTCACCCGGATTTCTTATGGAATACGTCCTTAGCCAATACGATCCGGAAGTATGAGTATTTCGATTACAGCGTGCATGAGGCATTGTTTCTTTCCGAAAAAGAGGAGGCTATTATTGGCGGAATCATGCACAACATTGAGCAGGAATACCAAACCAACATCGACAGCTTTAGCCAGGATATCATTATTGCGCAGGTAGAAGTATTGCTGTCCTATTCGGAGCGGTTTTACCACCGCCAGTTCCTTACCCGTAAAATCAGTAACCATAAATTAGTGAACAGGCTGGAGCAGGTTTTAGATGCGTATTTTGAAACGGAGCTTTCAGAAAAAGGCCTGCCAACCGTGCAGTATGTAGCAGCACAGCTTAACGTTTCGCCGAACTACCTCAGCAGCCTGCTGAAAGTTGTAACGGGCCGGAGCACCCAGCAGCACATCCAGGACAAGCTGATAGACAAGGCTAAGGAAAGGTTATCAACAACGGTACTTACCGTAAGCGAAATTGCCTACAGCCTCGGGTTCGAGCATCCGCAGTCGTTCAGCAAGCTGTTCCGTAGCAAGACCAGTCTTTCGCCACTGAAGTTCCGCCAGTCGTTCAATTAACTATTTTCCCGCCGGTGGCGGGATTTTTTTGCACCAGTTTTGGCAACCTTCTGAAAATAAAAATCCGGCCTTGGGCCGGAAATTTTTTTTGAAATAATAGGCGTTTAAAGGCACCGCATTTTATCTACGCGATGCTGGTGGCGCCCGCCTTCAAATTTGGTATTCAGGAAGGTGTCGACCATCTCTACTGCCTGCTGTATGGCCGTAAATCGCGCCGGTATGCTGATGATGTTGGCGTCGTTATGCTGGCGGGCCAGCGCCGCGATCTCTTTGGTCCAGCACAGGGCCGCACGCACCCCCTGGTGTTTATTAACAGTGATCGCTACGCCATTGCCACTTCCGCAGATCACTATGCCCAGGTCGGCCGCACCGTTTTCTATATCGTTGGCAACCGGGTGTACAAAATCCGGATAATCAACACTGTCAAAGGTATCGGTTCCGTGGTTGGTTACCGTATAGCCTTTATTTTCAAGGTATTTTACGATGGCTTTTTTGTAGTCGGGGCCGGCGTGGTCGTTTCCGATAGATATTTTCATAAGTTGTTGTGTTATTTAGAGGTACAAAGGTACCAAATCAGCACGTAAAAAAGAAGCTACTGAAAATCAGCGTTTTAATTTTAAAATATGTTAAAATACTGCATTGTTAATAAAAAACTGAAGTCCCTGATTTTAAAGCTATCAGTAATAAACAGGTTTTGTTAATAAATCAGTAACCAAAAAATAAAAGATTTTCTCATATCTAAAGGAAAAATGTATAAGACGAAACTGGAAGCAATTTTCCAAATTTAGTTTTGATGCGTTTTAAGTTTTTTATGAAACTGTTAACAGGGTTTATTAACAATTATCAGCCAACCGACTTATTAAAAGTTCCTGCTGCAATCCTATTTTCAACGGTTGTTAATAACCCTGAACAAAAAATACAGAGGATTATCATTTACAGCTATTTACATTAATTTAACATTGTTGAAACCTTTTCAAAACTCATGATAACTGGTTAGTCAAAGCGCGCGCTGTAAAAGTTATACCTGTTTTCAACAGCCCATAATAACCACCATAAATTTTAAATTTTAAAAAAATCTATTTTTTGTTTTTTAATGATTGTTGAAAAACTTTGACTGATTGGTTAGGCGATTTCTGCAATTTTCAGGATAGTCTTACGATTTCAACGTTATTATTTGTTTAAAGGTGGTTATAGAACAGTTGGTTATTCGTAATTTTCAGCGATATTTTAAAGTATATGAATAAGAAGAACGGAAAACCGAAAGCGAAAAAGGAAAAAGACTTTTCGCACAAGATATATAAGATACTCTCTAAGGATCCCAATAAATCTTTTAATTACAAGCAGATAGCGGCAGTACTGGAGCTAAACGACACCCAGAGCCGCAACCTGATCATCAAGGAACTGAAACTGCTGGCTTCGCAGGAGAAGATCGAGGAAACGGAACGCGGCAAGTACCGTGTGATCGCTAAAGCCGACTACATTGAAGGCAAAATTGATATGACCTCGCGCAAAACGGCCTACTTTGTATCGCCCGAGTTGGAAGAGGATGTATTTATCCCGACCAATAACCTGAACAAGGCATTGGATAAGGATAAGGTAAAGGTTTACATCTATAACCGCCGCCGCGGAAGGAAGCCTGAGGGTGAAGTAGTTGAGATACTGGAACGCAACAAGACGGAATTCGTTGGTGTGATTGACATCCAGAAGAACTTTGCGTTTGTAGCCACGGCCAACCCGAAGATGTACACGGATATTTTCATCCCTAAGAACAAATTGGGCGAAGCTGAGAACGGGGACGTAGTACTGGTAAAAATGGAAGACTGGCCAGCAAAAGCCGATAGTCCGTTCGGTGAAGTGATCAAGGTACTGGGCAAGCCGGGAGTACATAATACCGAGATGCATGCCATCCTTGCAGAGTACGGGCTGCCCTATGATTTCCCGGTAGATGTAGAAGTATTTGCCCAAAAGCTGGATACCCAAATACACGAGGAGGAAATAGCCCGCAGGAGGGATATGCGTAAGACACTGACGTTCACGATAGACCCGCGCGATGCCAAGGATTTTGACGATGCATTATCGTTCGAGAAACTTGAGAATGGCAATTATGAGATAGGTATCCATATTGCCGATGTGTCGCATTATGTTCAGGAAGGAACTATACTGGATGAGGAAGCCTATAACAGGGCTACCTCTGTTTACCTGGTAGACAGGGTAGTGCCTATGCTCCCCGAAGTGCTGTCTAACTTTGCGTGTTCGCTACGTCCGCACGAGGAAAAATATACCTTCTCTGCAGTTTTCGAGCTTACGCCAAAGGCTGAGTTGGTCAACCAATGGTTTGGGCGTACCGTAATTTACTCAGATCAGCGTTTTGCCTATGAAGAGGCGCAACATATCATCGAGACGAAGAACGCGGCTATACCGGCCTCTATTTCGCTTACCGGCGAAGATTATACCGCACCGGAAGAAATAAAAGAAGCGGTACTTACCATGAACGACCTGGCTAAGACCATGCGCCGCAAGCGTATGGCTAACGGCGCCATATCTTTTGATAAGGTAGAAGTGAAGTTTATCCTGAATGAGCAGGCAGAGCCAACAGGTGTTTACTTTAAAGAAGCCAAAGATTCTAACCATCTTATCGAGGAATTCATGCTGCTGGCCAACAGGAAGGTAGCAGAATTTATTGGTAAACAGAACAAAACATTCGTGTACCGCGTGCACGAAGAGCCGGATGAAGACAAGCTCATCAACCTGCAAACCATTGTTTCTAAATTCGGGTACAGCATTAACTTCAAGTCCAAGCAAACCATATCCAAGTCGCTTAATAACCTGCTTACCGAAGTACAGGGAAAAAGGGAGCAAAATCTGGTTGATACTTTGGCCATCCGGAGTATGAGCAAGGCTAAATATTCTACACACAACCTGGGGCATTACGGCCTGGCATTCGATTATTACTCGCATTTCACTTCGCCTATCCGACGTTATCCCGATGTTATGGCACACCGCTTGCTACAATATTACCTGGATGGCGGCAAGAGTGTAGATGAAGAAACGTATGAAGAGAAATGTGTACACTCATCTACCATGGAAAACCTCGCAGCTAATGCCGAACGTGACAGCATTAAGTACATGCAGGTGAAATACATGATAGACCATAAAGACGAAGAGTTTTTGGGTGTGATCTCGGGTGTAACCGAATGGGGAATTTATGTAGAAATCGTGTCAAACAAATGCGAAGGCATGTGCCGCATCCGCGAAATAAAAGACGATTACTACACATTCGATGAAAAGCAATATGCGCTGGTAGGTGAGGTAACGCATAACATCCTACAGCTGGGCGACGAGGTGTATGTAAAAGTGAAAAATGCCGACCTGGTGAAGAAACAGCTTGACTTTACCTTCCTTGGAAAAAAAGAAGTGGAGGTGTAACAATTGCTGCCCGCTAGTGGTCTTTAATTCAGAACACACAAAAAATTAGTTTATATGAAGAAGTTAATCTTAATTGCGCTGCTGGGTCTTGGGCAAATGCTTACGGCACAGGTAACGCGGAATCTTGGCGATTTTAGTACCGTACGCGTATTCGACAGAATTAGTGTAACCCTTGTAAAATCTTCGGAAAATAAGATTGTTATTGAAGGATCACGCGCCGGAGATGTAGAGGTTGTCGCCAAGAATAATGAGTTGAAAATCAGGATGCGCCTCACCAAGCTCCTCAAGGGCGAAGACGTAAATGCTACATTATACTACAAAAGCGTTGACCAGGTAGAAGCCAATGAAGGTTCATTTGTTTCTTCTGCAGACACTTTCAAAATGACAGCTTTCGAGGTTAATTCAAAAGAAGGCGCCCAGATAAAGCTGGCACTTGATGTGCAAAAACTAAAATCGAAAGCCAGTTCGGGTGGAATCCTTGAGTTGAGCGGTAAGGCCGCGAACCATTCGGCTACTATTAATGCGGGGGGCGAACTAAAAGCAAAATCACTAATCACATCCCAAACCGATGTTACCATTAGTGCCGGTGGCGAGGCGGATGTTTACGCAACAGATTTTGTAGATGCCAAAACCCGTGCAGGCGGAAACATCGATATTTACGGCGGCCCTAAACAGGTGAACAAGAAAACGGCTGTAGGCGGCACAATCGAAGTACATAACTAAAAGATAAAAATCCGGATAAGATTTGTTAACTTGCAGTTTCTTATCCGGATTAAATGATAAATGATATTTTACTGGCTGTTCCGTGGGGATTCATACTTAGTTTTATGCCCGGGGCAGTTTTTTTTGTGCTTTTAGAAACCAGCGTCATTAAAGGCGTAAGGGCTGCGCTTGCCTTTAACAGCGGGGTAATTATTGCAGACATTTTTTTTATCCTTATTGCCTATTTCAGCAGCTACAGGCTGATACAAACCATCAAGGACGACCCGGCCCTGTTTATTTTCGGAGGGCTGATCCTGGTAACTTACGGTGTCATTTCGTTTCTAAAAGTGCGGAAAAGCGCAAAACCCGATATCATTTCTGAGGAAGAAAGGGAAATAATGCGCACCAACTATGCCGGCCTCTTTATCAAAGGATTCCTGCTCAACTTTATCAATGTGGGCGTATTGGGCTTCTGGCTTACTATCATCATAACTACAGGGCCAAAGCTACAAATGGATTCCACCCGTATGCTCGTATTTTTCGCAGCAGTTGTAAGCAGCTATTTTATTACCGATGTATTTAAAATACTCGCAGCTAAACAGCTGAGGCGCGTACTCACCGCAAAAAACATCATTAAGCTTAAGAAGGTAATCAGCGTTATTCTGGTAATATTCGGAGTAGCACTTCTGGTTCAGGGATTGCTTCCTGCAGAAGGAAAAATGGTAAACAAAGCCATTGAAAATCTCGAGCATCAGTAGTATGTTTCATAACTTAGAAAAATATGAACTGTTTTGTAAGATTTAATATTCAGGATGGAAGTCACTTTGACGACCTTAACTATGTTTTTAATCTTATAAAAGATGCGAAGAATAATCAGGATCCTAAAGACGATTCATTTTGGCTTGAGAATTTTCCCGCTTATGCATTGAAAAACTTTTATTTTTCAGAGTCGGATTTAAGACCTGATTTTACTACCGCAAAAGAAGGTGAACTTACCTGGCATTTTTATTCACTTATAGATCTTTTAGTGGTAAATTATGAACTGGAATATCTTGATTGTTTCAAGGTATCGGAAACTGAAGGCCAAATAGACTACAGCCCTTATTCTTATCCTTATGGAGGAATAACTGGACTGGTCACATTTGTACATTCGTTTAAATGTTTATCAACGATAATTGACGATGGAACAAGTGTTTACAAAATTGAATTTTTAAGTAGCGGGGATTTCAGTATTACTGACCTTGAAGACCCTAAACAGCAAAACAGCCGATTCAAATTGTTTGACAGTAATTTATTCCTGGAAAAATTTGTAAGACGTTTTAAATGACCTTGACATTTTACAATAAAAAAAGCTATCATGAAAATGATAGCTTTTTTGTTTGGAGGCATCGAGCGGATTCGAACCGCTGTAGCAGGTTTTGCAGACCTGTGCCTAGCCCCTCGGCCACGATGCCATTTGTAATGATGGTTGGCAAATTTACATATATTTTGGACTACCGCAAGAAAAATTGCACGTAATTTTTATTTTGACTATACTTGCCTCAATTTAAATAAATTAACATTTTTTTAAGTATTCACCTTTAAATTCCGCGGGTATGACATTATTGCGGCACCTCAGGCCAGTATTACGATTCATCCTTATAGGGTTGGCAATCACAACACTTAGCAGGCTCTTATTGTTCTTTATTTTTCAGGATCGTATCCAGGCAACGCCGGACTATTTCTGGCTTTTCCCCATAGGCTTACGCTTCGATCTTATCCTGCTTTGCTATCTTTCTTTCCTTCCGTTTGTGCTGATCACGTTTCTGCCCTTCAAAATTGCAAAGAAAGTACAGGGATTTTTAAATGCATACTTCATTTTGTTCCTAACCCTTATCCTGCTGATGGAACTCGCTACAAGCGATTTCGTAAAGCAGTATGATACCCGCCCCAACAGGCTTTTCCTGGATTATCTTATCTACCCGAAAGAGGTTATGGGCACGCTTTTCAAAAGCTATCTGCTGTCTATCATACTCACCGTTGTATTACTTTCGGGGTTTGTGTGGCTGCTGATAAAGAACCGAAAAAAACTCTTCGCGGTACAGGAAGTAAAATACACGCAGCAGCTTATTATATTCCCTCTGGCGGGCTTTCTTTTGTTTTTCGGTGCAAGATCGAGCTTAACCTCCAAAAGGCCAATAAACGCCAGTAATGCCGTTTTCTCCGGAGACCAGCTAACCAACACCATGGCGCTGAATTCTTTTTACACTGTTGCGTTTGCAGCCTATTCTATAAAGAATGAAGGAAATGCAGCAAAGATGTACGGTAAAATGGAGGCTGCAGAAGCTTATAACCGGGTAAAGAAATACATGACCGCATCCCCCTCAGATTTTACAGACCCCGAGATCCCGCTGCTGCATATGCAGACGCCCGATTCACTAAGCAGCCAAAAGTATAATATCGTAGTCTTCCTTCAGGAAAGCCTGGGTGCAGAATATGTAGGCTGCCTTGGCGGGCGGCCCCTTACGCCAAAGCTGGATGCACTATCTAAAGAAGGACTGTTGTTTACAAACCTGTATTGCACCGGCACTCGCAGTGTACGTGGGATAGAGGCGGTAGTTACTGGCTTTTTACCTTCACCATCGGAAAGCGTTGTAAAGCTGAGTAAGTCACAAAACGGCTTTTTTACAATGGCCGACCTAATGAAGGAAAACGGCTATGATACCAGTTTCATTTATGGCGGTATGGCAAACTTTGATAACATGGCGTCATTCTTTAACGGAAATGGTTTTGATAATATCATTGATGAAACCGACTTCGAATCAGACGGGAAGAAATATGCTATGAAAGGCACATGGGGATATAGTGATGAAGATCTTGCCACCAAGGCCAACGACTATTTTAAGAGCCTGGGCAGCAAGCCGTTCTTCTCCCTGATGTTCTCTACATCCAACCACGAACCCTTTGAGTTTCCGGATGGACGAATAGAACTGTACGATAAGAAACAGAAGAACACGGTAAATAATGCCATGAAGTATGCCGACTTTTCTATTGGTAAGTTCTTTGAATTGGCTAAGAAAGAGGCTTATTTTAAAAACACAATATTCATCGTAGTAGCCGATCATAATACCCGTACGTACGGCAAAAACCTGGTACCTATCAATAAGTTCCATATCCCGGCGCTGGTAATTGGGCCAACAGTACCCCGGGGAGCTGTATATGACAAACTTTGCAGCCAGATCGATATCGCCCCGACATTACTCGAATTGGCAGGAATGAAAGCCGAAACCCCCATGCCCGGCCGTAACCTGTTAGGTAAAAAAGATATCGGCAAGGGCAGGTCGATCATGCAGTTCCATGATATCAACGCCTTCAGGGTAGAAGATAAGGTAGTGATCATGCAGCCGGGGAAAGATCCGCTACAGTTTAAAGTGGTGAATGACACGGTACTTACCCCAATGCCGCTGGATAAGGAAATGGCACGCGATGCATTGGCCCACGTTACCGCTGCCTCCGTAATGTACAGCGACGGAAAATATAAGATAAAGCATAAAAAAAGCAGGAATTAACTCCTGCTTTTTTTATGTCCTGTATTCTTCGATTTGTATTGTCACGGCTTCTACATCACCGCCTATAGGTGGGTTGAGTTTGCTCACCTGGAGCAGCACCCTCGATACTGCAGGCAGTTCATTAAAAACCCTCCTGATGATCCGGTGGGCTACATGTTCCAGAAGCTTCGAGCGTATGTCCATTTCTTCCTTTACAATGCGGTTCAGGTGCACGTAATCTACGGTATCGGCAAGCTCGTCAGTTTCCATAGATTTGCGCATATCGGTTTTTATTTCAAGGTCAACACGGTAGTCTGAGCCTATTTTTGCTTCTTCTTCAAGGCATCCGTGGTAGGAAAACGTGCGGATATTCTGTAGTTTGATTGTTCCCATTGGTTAATGCATATTGATAATGTAAAGGTACATAATCCGTACAAAACCGCGCTTTATAAGTTTGCAACAATCAGCTTTTAAACTTTACAACAATCAACTTTCTGACTACCTTTGCAATCTATTAAAAATTAGATATGTCTACAGAAGAGAGATCGTTGAACTTTATAGAACAGATCATAGAAGATGACCTGAAAGCAGGCCTTCCGGCAGATAAGCTGCGTTTTCGTTTCCCGCCAGAGCCCAATGGCTACCTGCACGTGGGGCACGCCAGTTCCATATGTCTTAACTTCGGGCTGGGGCTTAGGTACAATGCACCCGTAAACCTTCGTTTTGATGATACTAATCCAGCCAAGGAAGAGCAGGAATATGTAGATGCCATCAAAAAAGATGTAGAGTGGCTTGGCTACCAGTGGGCTGAAGAACGCTACGCATCAGACTATTTCCAGCAGATGTATGACTGGGCTGTGGAGTTCATTAAAAAAGGCATTGCTTATGTAGACAGCCAGTCTTCTGAAGAGATGGCTAAGCAGAAGGGGACACCATCGCAACCGGGTACTGAAAGCCCTTATCGCAACCGTTCAGTAGAAGAGAACCTCGACCTTTTCGAGTGCATGAAGAATGGTGAATTTGAAGAAGGAACGCACGTTCTGAGGGCGAAAATAGACATGACATCGAGCAATATGCTGATGCGCGACCCTATCATGTACCGCATACTGCACCGCCATCATCACCGCACCGGAAACGACTGGAAGATTTACCCAATGTACGACTGGGCCCATGGAGAGAGCGACTATCTTGAGCAGATATCGCATTCCCTTTGTACACTTGAATTTCTGATGCACAGGGAGTTGTACGATTGGTTCCTTGATCAGATATATGATGATAAACTGGTAAGGCCCAAGCAGCGTGAGTTTGCCCGCCGCAACCTGAGCCACACCGTAGTAAGCAAGCGCAAGCTGTTGCAATTAGTACAGGAAGGCCACGTAAACGGATGGGACGACCCACGTATGAGCACGATTTCGGGAATGAGGAGAAGGGGTTATACGCCTGCTTCTATCCGTAATTTTGCTGATACCATAGGCATTGCGAAGCGTACCAACCTTATCGATGTGTCGCTGCTGGAATTCTGCGTTCGCGAAGACCTGAACAAAACAGCACCGCGTGTTATGGCGGTTCTTGATCCGGTAAAGCTTGTTATTACGAACTATCCGGAAGGCAAAGAAGAATGGCTTGAGGCCGAGAACAATCCGGAAGATGAAAGTGCAGGGTTCCGCCAGGTTCCGTTTAGCCGTGAACTGTATATTGAGCGTGAGGACTTTATGGAGAACGCCAACAGCAAGTATTTCCGACTAACGCTGGGCAAGGAGGTTCGCCTGAAGAATGCCTATATCATTAAGGGCGAAAGCGTGGTAAAGGATGCTGACGGAAATATTAGTGAAATACATGCTACGTATGATACCGACTCCCGCAGCGGAAGCGGTACAGAAGCAAGCCTCCGTAAGATAAAGGGCACTATACACTGGGTATCGGTATCTCATGCAATTAAGGCCGAAGTACGTATATACGACAGGCTCTTCACGCATGAAGCGCCGGATGCCGATAAAGACGTGGACTTTAAAGAATACATCAACCCGAACTCGCTCCAGGTGATCACAGGTTATCTGGAGCCGGGACTGAAAGAAGCCAAAGCAGGGGAGCGGTACCAGTTCCAGAGGCTTGGTTATTTTTGTGTTGATCCAGATACGACTTCCAATAAGATCGTTTTCAACAAAACGGTAGGGCTTCGCGACACCTGGGCTAAGGTTGAAAGTAAGGAATAGCTCTTATAAATAATATTGATAAAACCCACGAGAGTATCGTGGGTTTTATTATTATATTGAATTCTGATAGATTTTTATTTTGCTATAAATAGTTACTATTGAAATTGACTTCTATAAATCGTTTCAGAGAAACAAAAAATTTTGGGTAACCCAAATCCTTACTTCTATGCATAATGTTTGATTAAATCGCTTTATTTTAAGTTTCACATATTTTAGGCTTCAATTAACGACAGATTAACATCCTACAAATTCCAATTCTTCTTACCTTTATAT
>JAGKWW010000062.1 GCA_021151665.1 Flavobacteriaceae bacterium | reverse complement strand
GTTTTTAATCTATTTTCTTGGATGGTAAGCATTTACCACCTCAGTGAGGAACCGGCGGTCTAAATGCACATAAATTTCTGTTGTTGTTATAGATTCATGCCCCAGCATCAACTGTATTGCCCGGAGGTCGGCGCCGTTTTCAAGTAAATGAGTTGCAAAAGAATGCCTGAAAGTGTGCGGGCTAATCGTCTTCTTCAATCCAACCGCATCGGCAAGCGCCCTGATTATCGTAAATATCATGGCGCGGGTAAGCGCCTTACCCCGCCGGTTCAGGAAAAGCGTATCTTCATAGCCCTTCTGCAGGGTTGCCTGACTGCGAATGGTGTTTACATAAAGCATCACGAGTTTTTGCGTGTGCGCGGCAACCGGCACAAACCGCTGCTTATTGCCTTTCCCCGTAACTTTTATAAAACCTTCATCAAAATAGAGGTCGGAAATTTTAAGCGTTACCAGTTCAGATACCCGCAACCCGCAGCTGTAAAGCATTTCGAGCATCGCCTTATTGCGGGTACCTTCTGGCTTCGACAGATCGATCGCATTTATGAGGCTGTCAATCTCGGCAAGCGAAAGTGTATCAGGAAGCTTTCTCCCTGTTCGTGGCGACTCGATCAGGCCCATAGGCGTATCGGGACGAAGGTCTTCAAACACAAGGTAATTAAAAAAGCTTTTCAGGCCTGATATCAGGCGGGAACGCGAACGGGGCGCCAGCTCTGCCGCCATGGCATAAACAAACTGCTGTATGTGCTCTTCTGTAATATTAAGTGGCGAAACATCCTGCCCCGTGCCTTCGAGCCAACTACAGAGCCGCTGTATATCATAGGCATAATTCTCTACCGAATTGGCGCTGAGCCCGCGTTCTATCCGGAGATAGGAAGAGTAGCCGGAAATCATTTTAGCCCAACTTTTCATACGGTTAAAGTTATGTGAATTAAGAATCCTTTGGTATGCATGCCTACTTTATTAGAATACTTTTGGACTACAAAACTAAAACTTATTAATTGATGAAACTATTTAAATTATTCTCGGTAAGTGCGCTAATGCTGGGTGCTGTAGCAGTATCCAACGCGCAGGAAGATGCAAGCAACAAAGATTCTATGGCAATGAGCTTTGGTGTAAAAGGCGGTGTAAACTTTGCAACGCTTAACGGTGATATTGAGAGCCCGGATTCACGTACCAGCTTCAACGTGGGTGTGTTCGCTGAATTCCCGGTTGCGGATATATTCTCTATCCAGGTAGAGGCACTATATTCAGGACAAGGTGCAGAGTACACCGTTGTACCTCTGACATTGCCCGGAACTGTTACAACTACATCAAAAGCAGAACTTCAGCTGGACTATATCAACGTTCCTGTACTCGCCAAAGTATACCTTTTTAAAGGATTCGCTCTTGAGGCAGGCCCGCAGTTTAGCTTCCTGGTAAATGATGAGCTGGATTTTGACCCGGACAATAATGGTGGTGACAACCCTTCACCATTAAGAGATAGTCTACACACGTTTGAATTCGGAGTAGCCGGTGGTGTATCTTTCCAGACGGAAATGGGCCTTTTCGCTTTCGGCAGGTATAACCAGGGTATAAGCGACATTGCTGATGACCTTAATGTAACCAACTCGGTTTTCCAATTGGGTATCGGTTATAAGTTCTAATTTAAAGAACACAATAAAAAAAAGCCTCCCATTGGGAGGCTTTCTTCGTAATATAACTTTCTGTAATTAGAATTTGTAAACAAGACCAAAACCTATGTTTGTAAGGTTTAGGTTCAGGTTGAAAGTGTTTTCAGCTTCAGCTCCGTCAACATCAACTTTAGTAGAGTTGTAAGAAAGCGCACCGAAAGTAGCCTCGATAGCAAAGTTTGAAGATACGAAGTAAGAGATACCCGGACGGAAACCAACTCCGAAACCGTTAGTCTTAACATCTTCAGTAGCAGGAGCGATTGCTTTGTTGTTCACAGTAGAGTAATCTACACCAAGCTCACCAAATAGAGAGAATTTAGAAGCCGGAGTTCCGTAATACCTTCCAAACACACCTACAGTGAAAGCGTTTCTGTCGGCAGTTGTTCCGGCAGCAACTTCATTCTTGTAAGTTGAATAACCAACTTTTGCACCCACTGCAATGTTAGATGTTGCAAAGTAAGCGAAACGTGGAGCGATCTCAAAAGTGTTCGTTTTGTCATCACCCTGTTTCTGGTTAGAGAATCCAACTGAACCTGAGATGAACATATCACCTTGTGCAAATCCGCCTTCGCCAGAAGTTGTTGTTTCCTGAGCTTGAGCAGCGAAGCCGAAAGCTACCAGAGCTACGGCAGATAAGATAATTTTTTTCATTTTGTGTTTATTAAGTTTTGTTACTTGAGCGCAAATGTATAAAACTTTTGTAATCTGTAACATTATTTTTGTAATTAATTAGGTAAATCCGTAACACCCTGCTCTTTTTCAATCCATTAATTGCCGAATTCATAACAAAAGACCTATTAAGAAAACATTAACGCGCTTATTGGCCTCAGATCCCTTACAAATTGCGGTGAATCTTAGCAGGATTTTTCTTTAATCGTTATTTTTGTGGATAACCAATATTATATACACAAAAGAATGAAACGATTTTTTGCGGCTGCGGCCCTCATTGCGGGATGCTTATGCAGCCAGGCCCAGGACCTGGGTATAAAGGCAGGCGTCAATTTTTCAAATTTTGCAGGAAGCGATGCCGACGGGTTTAACGTATTGACGGGTTTTCACGCGGGTATCTTTACAGAAGTACAATTATTAAAGCATTTAAGCTTTCAGCCTGAGCTGTTGTACTCAAAACAGGGAGCCAAGCACCAGGATGCAGAATATGAACTGAATTACCTGAATGTACCTGCAGTATTTAAGCTGTACCTAAACGAAGGCTTTAATATCCAGGCAGGGCCGCAGTTTGGCCTTTTGATAAGCGAGAGCGATAACTTTAATGGCTTTAACAGCAAAACTTATGACCTTGGCGTTGCGCTGGGTGCAGAATTCTACATTGCCGACGGGCTTTTTGTTCAGGGACGGTATATCTACGGCACCTCCAGCGTGTCATCTGAAAGAGATATTAAAAATACCGGCATACAGGTGTCTTTAGGATACCAATTTTAGAGCAACACTTTAAACACTATAATTATGAAAAAAATCGTTTTTATTTTTGCAATGCTGGCCGGCACATTTGCCGCGCAGGCGCAGGGTATTGATTTTGGTATTAAGGCAGGGGCCAACTTTTCCAATTTTTCGGGCGATGTTGACAGCGACGGCATCACAAGCTTCCACGCGGGTGCGGTCCTCGAGCTGAATATCGTGCCGATGTTCTCGGTACAGGCAGAAGGGCTTTTCTCATCTATGGGAGGTAAGCAAAAATATACTGCAGATGGCAGCGGTGTAGGGGTTGTGGAGGTTGCACGGGACATCAATCTGGACTATATCTCCGTTCCTGTTCTGGCAAAGTTTTATGTGCTGCCCGACCGTTTCAGCCTGATGGCGGGGCCGCAGTTCTCTTTTCTTGTTAACGACGCCGACGATATCAATGCTAAATCTACCGATATCGCTATTGCAGGCGGCGCAGAGCTAAAGATCATTGCCGGGCTGTTTGCACAGGCGCGTTATAACGTAGGTGTTACTAAAGTAAATGATGACACTGTGGTGGGCGACATTAAGAACTCGGTTTTCCAACTATCGCTGGGATACATGTTCTAAGCTATAATAAGGTAAACGAAGCCGGCCGCAAGCCGGCTTTTTCATTTGTTAAAATTACTGTTATAGCAGTTTGCGGGCTGAACCTGAATGATTATTTTTACAAAAACACTATACTAATGAAGGTCCTTATCATTAACGGCCCAAACCTCAACCTTTTAGGAACCCGGGAACCCTCGGTATACGGAAAGCAGTCTTTCGAAGAATATTTTACCGGCCTCACTGCAAAATATCCCGCAGTTAACCTCGAATATTTCCAGAGCAATATCGAAGGTGAAATCATCACCAAAATACAATCGGCAGGCTTCAGCCACGATGCCATAATCCTCAACGCGGGAGCGTACACGCATACTTCTATAGGCATTGCCGATGCAATAAAAGCAGTAACCGCACCGGTAACCGAAGTACACATCAGCAACACCTTTTCGCGTGAAAGCTTCCGCCATCAGTCCTACCTCTCGCCCGTTGCGGCAGGCGTTATTATCGGCTTTGGATTAAAGGGCTATGAACTTGCACTATTATCCATTATACATACATAGCCTATGAAGCAGATTTTGCTACTTATAATGCTGGCAGGGTGGGCCCAGGCGATTGGGCAAGTAAAGGGAAAAGTAGTGAATAGTGAAGGCAAACCTGTTCCGTTTGCCTCTATCTTGCTTAAAAACAGCTACAACAGCACATCATCTAACGATAACGGGGAATATATACTTGCCGTGAAGCACCCGGGAAAGCATACTGTTGTATTCCGGTCGCTTGGGTATAAGACCAAAGAAGTAACCGTTACTGTAACAGAACTGCCCTACCGCCTCGATGTAAAGCTTGAAGATGAAGCGTTAAAGCTTCAGGAACTTGTCATCACGTCGGGCGAAAATCCGGCTCTGGCGGTTATGCGCAATGCCATTGCCGCGCGGCGGGAAAACAGCAGGAAAACTTCATCCTTTGAGGCTGACTTTTACTCGAAGGGCATTTTCCGATTGGTGGATGTTCCCAAAAAAATACTCGGCCAGGAAGTGGGCGACCTTGGCGGCGCCATAGATACCACCACCCAGAGCGGCGTGTTTTATCTGAGCGAGACGGTATCGCACATCAAATACCAAAAACCCGGCAAGCTGAATGAAGAAGTGATCGCTTCTAAAGTAAGCGGAGAAAACAATGGCTATAGCTACAACAATGCCGGATCTGCCGAATTTGATTTTTATGAAAATTATATCCCGTTTGAGGTAAGCGCGGTTTCGCCGATTGCCAACAATGCTTTTCACTATTACGACTTTGTATTGGAAAGCAGCTTTTTTGACGAACAGGGGCACCTTATCAATAAAATAAAACTGCTGCCCAAGCGCGAATATGAGCCCGCGTTTGACGGTTACATTTACATAGTAGAGAATTCGTGGGAAATTTATGCAATAGATGTATGGATTCCCGGTAGCCGCATGGGCCAGCCCCTGGTAAATAAGCTGTCTATAAAACAAAACTTCGGGTACAATTCGGGGGAAAAGCTTTGGAGTAAAAATCTTCAGGTGCTGCAATTTGATGCCAGCGTTTTTGGAGTTGGCTTTTCCGGGAGCTTTTCCTATGTATATAGCAATTTCAACTTTAAGCCCGGGTTTGATAACAGTTCCTTTTCGCCAAAAGTACTGGCCTATGCCGATGGCGCCACCAATAAGCCTGACAGTTACTGGAGTAAAAACCGCCCCATTCCGCTGACATGGGAAGAGCTGAACGATTACAGGAGAAAGGAAAAGGAGCAAAAACTGGAACAGACCGAAGCCTGGCAGGATTCTATAGACACAGAGCGCAACCGCTTCCGTTTTTTCCAGCCGGTTACGGGGTACACCTATACAAACACGTGGGACAGGTGGACACTCACCTACACCGGCATCATCCGCAAGCTCGGCTTTAATACCGTACAGGCTTACGCACTGGCGCCATCGTTTATTTTCAGGAAAGAGGATGCCAATAAAGAAACTTATACTACCCTTGGCACCGACCTGAATTACGGGTTTGCCGAACAGCGTTTCCGTATGGTGGGTACGGTATCGCGCAAATTCGATGCTTTTAAAGACCGGATCGTCACCCTGAGCGGAGGGAGCAGCATAGAGCAGTTCAACCCCGAACGCCCAATCAACCGGATTGTGAACAGCGTAAGCACACTTTTCTTCCGCGACAATTATATGAAGCTGTACGATAACAATTTTATCCGCCTTAACTATCAGGAAGAAGTGGTTAACGGCCTGTACCTTTACGGCTCTTTTGAATATACACGCAGGCACGCGTTATTTAACAACACTAATTTTTCTACCATAAAAAATCCCGACAAGCCGTACATGAGCAACAACCCGCTGTTGCCCTGGGATTTTGATACGCCCGCTTTTTTGCAGCACGATATGCTGAAGGCTTCGGTAACGGCACGAATCACGTTCGGCCAGAAATACTGGATGCTGCCAACCCGCAAAGAAAACCAGCCAAGCCGCTACCCAAGGCTGTACCTGAAATATGAAAAAGGATTTAATGCCAGCATCGGCGATTATAACTTCGACCATCTTTCAGGTCGCATCAATTACACGGTTTCCGCCGGGAATAAAGGCGAACTGGGTACCGCAATCCGACTGGGAAAATTCTTTAATTCCGATAATATTGCCTTTACAGATTACAGGCACTTTAATGGCAACCAGACCCACATCGGAAAATCGGAACGCTATCTCAACGTATTCAATTTCCTTCCCTACTATACGCACAGCACCAACAAGCAGTATTTTGAAGGACACATGGAGCATAACTTTAAAGGTTGGCTGACCAATAAAGTACCGTTGCTGCGCGAACTGAATTACCATGTAGTAGCGGGCTATCATGTACTGGCGGTTCCCGGGCATAACCCGTATATGGAATTTACTGCCGGATTTGATAACCTGGGATGGGGAAAATTCCGTTTCCTGAGGATTGATTACATACGGTCTTATGAGAACGGATTTCGCGGAGACGGGGTTATCTTCGGTCTGACATTCCTCGATATCCTCGAATAATCATTTATTCCCGCGCTTATTACGAAGGACGCTTCCGCGGTAGTCTTCAAGCGGCTCCTTTACGCGTGCGCGTTCAATGTCTTCCCAGGTGGCTGCTTTTACCATGTATTTAATACCGTCTACAACCATAGGCAGCGTTACATACTCTATTCCCTCCAGCGACTCGCCAAGGAAATCGGCCACATCTTTTATCGAGTAAAACCATTCTTTATCAAACTGTACCTTGTTGACGGTGGTATCTTTGCGGATGAGCATTTCGCTTATCTTTTTCATGGCGGTAAAAATAGGATGGCAAAGTTAGGGTGAAGTTTCAATAAAGTAACGACCGCCAGACGGAATTAACAGGCTTTGCTCCAACATAAAAATTTTGCCGCCGTGCAACCAATTGAATGTTTTGCTCGTCTGATATAGTAATTAACCCATAGAACCATGCAAAAATTACTTACCACCACGCTCCTGCTTCTACTTTCAACGGCGGGCTTCTCTCAGATCAAAGGAAAAATAACCGATGCCCAGGGAGCGCCCATCCCATTTGTAAGCGTTACTATCGAAAATACATATACAGGCACTACCGCCAACGAAGAAGGCCAGTATGAACTTCCTGCAAAAAGCGCCGGCAAATACACATTGCTGTTTCAGTCGATAGGATTTAAAACCAAACGCGTACCCGTATCGGCCCAGTCGTTTCCGTTTGTGCAGAATGTCACTCTGGAAGATGAAAGCTACCAGCTGGCCGAAGTGACTATATCCAATGCCGAAGACCCTGCTTATGAAATTATCCGCCAGGCTATTGCTCATAAAAAGGAGAATTCGGCCAAAACAGGAAGGTTTGAGGCCGATTTTTATTCGAAGGGGATTTTCAGGCTGAAGAATGTACCCAAGAAAATACTTGGGGTAAAAGTAGAAGCGCCTGCAGGAATGCTCGATTCTACCGGCAGCGGCATCATATACCTCAGCGAAACGGTTTCGCACATTACATTTGAGCAGCCCAACAAGCTTAAAGAGCGTATTGTTGCCTCTAAAATAAGCGGCAACGACAACGGCTTCAGTTACAATACCGCGTTGGGCACTTTCTATAACTTCTATGACAACTATATAGATTTCGGGCAAAAGATGATTTCGCCGTTAGCAGCAACAGCGCTGAATTACTACCGATACAAGCTCGAAGGCTCCTATTTTGACGAAAACAACAGGCATATCTTCAGAATAAAAGTAATACCCAGGCGCGATAAAGAACCTGTTTTTGAAGGGCATATCTTTATTGTAGACCAAAGCTGGGCTATAGCAGCGATAGACCTTGACATTAAGGGGTACCGCGTACAGCAGCCCATAATGGAGAACCTCAACCTGCAACAGAACTTCAGTTACAATACCACCAACGGGATTTGGGCAAAAAATTCGCAAACGTTCGATTTTACCGCCGGCATGATGGGCATTGGCATCACCGGAAAGTTTACCCACGTGTACAGTAACTACATTTTCCATGATGCTTTTGATAAAAAAACGTTTGGTAAAGAGATCGTCTTTGTAGAAGAGAATTCAAATAAAAAAGACTCTACATATTGGAATACCACACGCCCGGTTCCACTTACGACAGAAGAGATCAAAGACTACACCAAAAAAGACAGCCTGCAGCTGGTAGAAAAATCGCCGGTGTATATGGATTCTGTAATGAAGAAACACAACAAGTTTCACATTGGCGACATTGTAAGCGGGTACAGCTACAAAGACCTGTATCATAACATGACCTACAATTATGACGGTATTATCAAAATACCTTACTACAACACCGTTCAGGGCTGGAACATGACTTCGGGAGTTTCAGCGGCCTATTATAATAAGGACACTAATAAATACTGGCGAGTAGGCGCCGACTTCAATTACGGCCTGGCCGAAGACCGGTTACGGGTTGTGGGTAAGTTTAATTCAAGATTTAAGAATGCCGGAAGCCTGAGCGTAAGCGGGGGCAGCGCGGTTGAGCAATTTAATCCGGGCGAACCTATCGGGCCGCTACTGAACATGCTTAGCACGCTGTTGTTTAAAGACAATTACATGAAGCTTTATGACAAAACCTTCGCAAAAGCAACCTACGGCACCAATGTGTTTACAGGCCTCTACATGAGCGGTGAACTGGAATATTCGCGCCGCAAAGCGCTGTACAATAATACAGACTATGTGTTGATAAGGGATGACAAAGATTATACCTCAAACAATCCGTTGGAACCGTATAACTACACCTCGGCTCCCTTCCCTACGCACCACCTGATGAAAGGGTCTGTACTGGCAAACATCCGCTTCGGGCAAAAGTACATTACGCGCCCCGATGGAAAGATACCTGTATCTGAAGAAAATTACCCCGTACTGTCGGTACAGTATACCAAAGGCTTTGCGGGCAGCGAAAGCCGGTATGACTATGACCTCCTTGCCGGCCGTGTGACTTATAATGAAACCCTTGGCAATAAAGGGGATTTTGGCATCAACATCAAGGCCGGTAAATTTTTCGGCGCCGAAGGCATCTCTTTTGCTGACTATAAGCACTTCAACGGTAACCAAACCCATGTGGGCACCACCGACCGTTACCTTAATGTTTTCAATATGCTGCCCTACTATTCGCACAGTACCAACAATTCCTATTTTGAGCTTCATGCCGAGCATAACTTTAAAGGATATATCATGAACAAGATTCCCGTGCTCGACGCGCTTCAGTGGAACCTGGTGGTGGGCTACCATGCGCTCGCTACACCAGACTACAAACCATACATGGAATTTACAGCCGGTTTTGACAATATCGGGTTTGGGAAGTTCCATATGTTACGCGTAGATTATGTACGGTCTGTGCAGGGAAGCACGGCTACCAATGGCGTAGTTTTCGGACTGAAGTTCCTGGGGCTTCTGGATTAAAATAACTTTAACACCAACACATTAACAGGCGTTAAGAAACTGTGATAAATAATTGATAAATAAGGCTGTAAGCTTTTTAAAGCGGGCAATTCGGGGTAAATTTGATGTAAGAAAGATTAACCTAAAATTACCCGATCATGAAAAAGATTATACTATCACTTTTGTTTTCGCTGCCTGTTTTTGCACAGGACGGATTCAAGACCGAAAGGCAGGAACTGGTTTGGGAAAAAACCTTTGAAGCAAACAATGCCAATGTAGCAGCGATACTCGACAGGCATCCTGAATTAAAGATATCCGGATTTATCGATAGCGCCTATAAAGGCGCAACCGATGAAATTGCCAATACGTGCCAGGGCGGTTCGGGACTTATGAAGAACAATGTAAAATTTGACTTTATCGTGCTGGTAAACCCCGAATACTATGTGGTGCGTGTGCGCAACCTGAAAGTGCTTGAAAAGTATGGGCCGATGCAAACGCGTATTGTAGCAAACAGGCTCGAACAGTACTTTACAACCAACGGCAAATTGCGCACCGACCCAAAAGCAAACGCTAATATGATGTGTATGGATAGTTTCCTTACCAGCCTTTTTGGCACAGCGCCTGTACAGGGTGGAGCACTTACATCCAACTAAATCTAAATATATTCTGCAGAAGGGCCTCCGGACATACGGGGGCTTTTCGTTTTATACGGAATGCGGAACGTGCGAATTGCGTGAAAATAAAAATGCCATCCTTTGAAGAATGGCATCAATCGTACTTATTGGGTTAATTTAAGAGGCTGCAAGGGGCACCACATAGATCTGGTGGCGCTTTACTTCGCCGGTAGTGTCTTCCTGAACGGGCGTTCCGAAAATTTCAACGGGACGGAATATCATCAGGTTGTTCTCATTGAAATGCTCTGTGGCAACGGTGTTATAGTCATCCGGATGCAGAACAATTACATCATGTTCGGTAAGGTTATTTTCCAGCACATACTGCTGGATACCTTCGTAGCTTACTCGTATCCTCATGACTGGCTAATTGAATTTGATTTCAAGAACGTCAATCTCGCCTTCGGAAATTTCGTTGTTCTCATCAGGGATAACGTTGATGCCCGAAACGCAAAGTGCTTTTACCTGCTTCTTGCTGTGGTGTACCAGCTTCTCGAAGTTAGACGGGTGCAGCATCAGCATAACACCATCGGTAAGTGCATTAGCAAGGATAAAGTTTTTGATAGTAGTAAGGTCGATATTCTTTTTCATAGCAATTCTTTGTTTACTTAGGTTAGTGATACAAAGATGCCGTTAATACCTTTAAAATTTTTGTAACGATTTCCCAATAAAAAACTAATGTTTACAGGAATTTACCTAACAAAAAACATATCCTCTACCAAATCAGTAATTTAAGCAAATAATCAACATCGTTGGTGTATGCCGCTTCCTTTAGGTTGACCCCGATAATAGTGTAAGGCTCTTCCTCATGGGCGCCTTCCACCTCAAACGAACCGGATGAATCGTATTCCGCTATAAAGCTGCCGATATCAATTCCGGCCAGTTGCGATTTTGGTAACAGCACAAACAGGTCGATCACCGTTTCTTTCCCTTTAAATGTGGCTTTACCTTCAAAATTTTTTAATTCAAGGTAAGCATCTTTGGCACGCTGGTATTCCATATTTTATTTGTTTAGCCAGTTAAATAATCGGCGGACATCGTCAGGCTTGAAAAGTCCGGTACCGGGATTCATTGTCGCTGCACTGCCACAGGCCACACCCATACGCACCATTTCGGCTTCGCTGCCACCATGGGCCAAAACCGAAACCATTCCGGCTACCATGCTGTCTCCTGCGCCCACGGTGCTTAGCTTTTTTACAGAGGGTGCAGGCACATGGAGCGTCTGGTTCTTGCTTACCAGGTATGCACCCTGCGGACCAAGCGAAACGACCACAACTTTTGCTGCTCCTTTATCCACAAGTTTTTTAGCTTCATCATCTGCCAGGTCATTGTCCAGTTCTTCTATCCCCGAAAGGCGCCCCAGTTCACCGAGGTTCGGCTTTAAAAGGTAAACGCCCTGCCGGAGCGCTTCGTTAAGCGCCTCGCCGGAAGTATCTGCTATAATGAGCGAACCCTTGCTTTTCAGGAGGCTGATGATCTTGCCGAAAAATTCTGTGCCCATGCCCGGGGGCAGGCTCCCGCTTATCACTGCAATATCTGCCGGGGCATGGTGTATAGCTTTCAGTATATTTTGTTCCTCAACATGAGATACCGCTTCGCCCGGCATCCCGAAACGGTATTGCTCATTATTGGCGGTATCCACTACAATAAAGTTCTCCCGTGTTTCTGCTGCCACCTGTACAGGCATCGTGGCCACCTGCTCTGTATCAAGCAGCTCACTGAGCAGCTCACCTGTTCTTCCGCCGGCTGTGTAGAGGGCTGACGACGATATTCCGAGCCGTGCCAGCCCCCGCGATACATTGATGCCTCCTCCTCCGGGTTCATATACAGGCGCGGCGCAACGCAATTTTTTTTCAGGCTTTATATGGTCTACAGAAGTACTTTTATCAACAGTAGGATTTAAAGTAATGGTAAGTATGCTTTTCATGCGGGTACAGGAATATCTGTTCGGTACACCAAGTTACCAAATCCGGGGGGAATTGCCAATAAAAAATCTTTTTAATATCAGTGAAGGAAACGCTCGATAATACTGTACTCGTTGCTCAACTCTATATAATAGCAACCTTGCGGAATTTCGACATCCAGCTTAGCTATCTCATTATCGGAGTAACCGCGTTGCCTCAGCTCATCATCGGTGTGCAGCAAAGCGGGCTGGTCGCCAACGTAATACAGGTTCTGATCACTATGGCTTATCTCGCCGATATTTCCCGAAATACCGTAGTCAAGGGAGTTGTACAACAGCTCTTTTTCCAGTTCTTCCTCGCTAAGCTTGTTGATCCAGCTTTTAAGTTCTTTCAACTTCATTATCAACAATTTTTACAGTTATTGGGGGGCAACAACTTATTTGCTGTAAATGTAGCAAAAAATATTACACTTACCTTTTACTTTAAACTATTGTTTACGAATTGTACGGAAAGTCAGGCTGATACGCGGGGCTTTCACCTTCAGGGCTTTGGGCAGGCTATGCTGCCAGTGGTGTTGTGTTGTACCTTTCATTAGTAACAGGCTGCCATTTTCGAGTATAATCTCTTTCTTTTCTTTTGTGTCATTATGCCGGAAAAGAAAACGCCGGGGCGCACCAAAGCTAAGTGCAGCAATAGCCGGATTCTCCCCAAGTTCCTTTTCGTCATCCGCATGCCAACCCATGCCCTGGCTTCCGTCATGATACAGGTTAAGGAGGCAGGAATTGAAGGTGATGTTGCAATGTTCCTCTACAATGCGCTTAAGCTCGAGCATAAGCGGCGTCCAGCGTAGGGGTATTTTGGTGGTTCTAGAATAAGTGTACAACAATCCGATGTCGCCATACCAGGCCACCTTGCGGGCGGTAATAATCTGCTTGCCAAACATTTGTATCGCATCATGCTGCCAGTCAACTTCTGCCATCAGGCGTTCCATAAATACTCCTGCCGCACCGGCATCCATAATGGGCCCAAGGTATATCGCCTCGCCATCATAGGGCAGTAAGTTTTCCGGAGATTCGTCGAAAAGGTTCATGGCGCGGTTTTTGAACTGTATCTGTAAATATAAGGGCTTTACGCATTATCTTTGCCTTTATCCATGAGAAAGATCGATTATAAACATCTTGCTTTCCATACACTCTCGGCCATCTATTACATCTGGATCGCCGTGCTTTGCGTACTGATAGCTATGGCGCTTGGCAATGTTTACGGCGGTGGGAACCCGTCTCTTTCCGATGCGCTTATGTTATGGATCGTGCTAAACCTTTGTACCGGAACGGCACTGTTCCTGGTGTTGCGCCAGTTCCGCGCCAGGCAGGTAGTGCGCCGTTTCATTTTACATACGTATGTATTTATGGCAGTGGCTGGCCTGATTTCAATCGCTATCATCCTCCTTAAAAATTAGAGGAATAGCAACATACACCGCAACCCGATGCGAAAAATTTAAATTTAGCCCGCGCGGATGTTTTAACGCAGACATCCGGCACGGATAATGTATATTTGCGTTTATTTTATGACGATGGATCAGAAAACTGAAGAATTTTATAAAAGGCTGAAAGAGGAACTCACAGAGTCTACGCTTTGGCCTGCCGAATACCTGTTTAAATTTATTGTGCCGTCTTCGGC
>JAGKWW010000061.1 GCA_021151665.1 Flavobacteriaceae bacterium | reverse complement strand
CCCGCGACTAATGGCATCTATATTCACTAAAATAATCAACGGCGAAATCCCGGCTTATAAAGTGGCCGAGGACGAGAACTTCATTGCTATACTTGACGTAAATCCTAATGCCGAAGGGCATACCCTTTGCATTCCGAAAGAAGAGATCAACAAGATCTTTGATATGGAGGAAGATAACTACCTCGCCCTTATGCAATTCAGCCGGAAAGTGGCTAAGGCTCTTGAAAAGTCGGTAGAATGCAAGCGCATTGGCGTAGCAGTAGTTGGGCTTGAAGTGCCGCATGTGCACGTGCACCTTATCCCGCTGAACGAGATGGATGATATGCGTTTTACCAAAAAGGTGAAACTGGAAAAAGAAGAATTTGAAGCCTTGGCAGAGAAGATACAATCGAATCTGTAAGCGCCCTTTTGTCATTCTGAACGCAGCCTGCGGAGTGAAGAATCTTTACGCTCAACGAGGAGATTCTTCCTTCGTCAGAATGACAACGCAGCCAACAACATTTTGTTAGACACCTCACCAGACCGAGTGTTGAAACGGAACAAAACTATGGTTCGCAGATCAAACCTTTTCAAGGTTCACCTGCATAACAGTTCCTTTCCCTACTTCAGAATGCAATACTTTGATGCGCCCTTTGTGGTATTCCTCTACAATGCGCTTGGTTAATGACAGCCCAAGCCCCCAACCCCTTTTCTTGGTGGTAAAGCCCGGCTCAAATATCCTGCGCTGCTGCGCCTTGGTAATGCCCTTGCCCGTATCGGCTACCTTAATGCGCACATACTTCTCCCTTTCCTCGATAGTTACATCAAGCTTGCCCTTCCCTTTCATGGCGTCGATGGCATTTTTTACCAGGTTTTCTATCGTCCAGCTATGCAGTTCGGGATTTACCATTACCCTTACCGGGTGATTGGGCGCCGTAAATGAAAAATCAACCTGCGAAGACGCGCGCGACTTCAGGTAATCGAAAGAGCGGCGGGTTTCTTCCACGATATCAAGCTCTTCCAACACTGGCTCCGACCCGATCTTGGAAAAACGGTCGGCAATAGTTTGCAGGCGCTTTACATCCTTCTCAATTTCGGTCACGGTGGTTTCATCCACGTTATCCACCTTCATGATCTCTATCCAGCCCAGCAGCGATGATAACGGCGTACCGATCTGGTGAGCCGTTTCCTTGGCCATGCCCGCCCAAAGCCTGTTTTGGGCACCTGCTTTGGTAGCGCGGTAAAAGTTATATACCACCGCCCCAAAAAGGATGATGATCAATACAAGAGTAAAAGGATAATACTTCAGGATGTTGAGCAGCTTTGAATTGCCATAGTACACATACTGGAATTCGCCTGGAAGGTACTGTATCGCCAGCCTGTTATTTGTCGATTTAAATTCTTCGAGGAGTTCATAAGCTTTAACGGAATCCTTAACCTTGGTATCATAAATTATTGTGGGGTCAATATTACGCGAGTTTTTGATTTTCCCTTTGGAGTCGGTCAGAATGATCGGTATCGTGCTGTTCTCACTAATTATAGCTCCTAAAGTCTCCAGCGCTTTATCGTCGGTAGGGCTGGTTATCGCCTCGGTAGCATTGGCCCACAATTCCATCTTGCGGCGCTCTTCGGCCTTAAAGGTCTGAAACAGGAAGTAGGTATTCCATACTATCAGCACCACAATTAAAAAGGATGCAACAATAATGAACCAACGGGTAAAGTTCCGGTTATCGGTTATCTGCATAAAAGAAATTTGAGGCTTAAAGATACTAAAAGTTTACAACGGGGCCGGGCGCATATAACGATCTGCACACGCAAATATTACTTATCAACAACCTTTCCGCTATTTACACTCATCAAATCCATTCACCTTATATTTGTGCAAAACAAACACACACGATATGCTTAGCATCGACCCAAAAGAAATTCCAACCGTAAAATTACAGGGCTACCTGCAGGGCGCCGTCGGACCGCGGCCTATTGCCTTTGCCAGCACGCTCGACCGCGACGGTAACCCCAACCTTTCGCCGTTCAGTTTCTTTAATGTATTCAGCGCCAATCCGCCTATATTGGTGTTTTCGCCATCGCGAAGGGTGCGCGACAACACCATAAAGCACACGCTCATCAATTGTGAACTGAATCGCGAGGTCGTTATCAACGTGGTAAATTATACTATCGTGCAGCAGGCTTCACTGAGCAGCACCGAGTATGGGGATGGCGTTAATGAATTCATCAAGGCGGGGCTTACGATGGAGCCATCGGATGTTGTAAAGCCGTTTCGCGTAAAAGAATCACCCGTACAGTTTGAATGCCGCGTGAATGATATAATATCGCTTGGCGATGGCGGCGGGGCAGGCAACCTGGTTATCTGCGAGGTAGTAAAAATACACGTGAGCGAAGAAGTGCTGGATGAGAACGGTGCAGTAGACCAACACAAGATCGACCTGGTATCGCGCATGGGAGGCAACTGGTACAGCCGGGCTAATGCAGGCCTTTTTGAAGTAGAAAAACCCCTCACAACTCTGGGCGTGGGCGTAGACGCCGTGCCTGATTTTGTGAAGATTAGCCCGATATTCGATGGTAATGACCTGGGCAAGCTTGGCAATATTGAAACTTTGCCTACCGACGAAGAAATCGCTATATTTGTGAAAGGCAGCTTTGAGGTGAAAGCCGTGCTCAGCGCCGATGATGAAGATAAAAAGTTCCTGAAAGCCAAGGAATACCTGGATAATAACGAAGTGCTTTCTGCCTGGAAAGTACTCCTCGCCCAAAAAGATTTTTAAATTAGTATTAATGATAGCTGCCCATAGAGGCAGAAAATAAACAACAAGCAATATGGAAGTTTCAGGAAGGATCAAAATGATCGACGAAACCAAATCCTTTGGCAGCAACGGGTTTAGGAAAAGGGAATTGGTAGTAACTACCGATGAGCAGTACCCACAGCACATCATGATCGAGTTTACGCAGGACAAGTGTGACCTGCTGAACAACTACAGGCCGGGCGACCCGGTAAAAGTATCGATCAACCTGAGGGGAAGGGAATGGGTAAACCCACAGGGCGAGACCAAGTACTTCAACTCGATACAGGGCTGGAGGATAGAAAAGGCAGGTGCAGAAGCGCCACAGCAGGGCGGCTACCAACAGGCACCGCAGGGGTATGGCCAACCGCAGCAAAACTACGGCGCGCCGCAAGGCTACCAGCAGCCACAGGCACCGGCAAGGCAGGACAGCTTTGAGCCGGCCAACAACTTCAGGGAAGAAGACCACGACGACCTTCCGTTTTAGTTTATAAAAAATCCCGGCAGTGTCGGGATTTTTTTTATCATTTGGTCAGCACAATACTCACATCGATCTTAAGGGCAGCACATTCCCAACGGCGGATCCATGAGCCGTCTTCGTCCCGTGCCATGGTGATGTACCTGTCCTGGCCGTTGCAAAGGCAATCCACATTAAATTCGCTTTTGGTGGTCGCTTCGCCTATCCTTTTAAGCCCGGCGTAAAGCTGTCGCATATTGGGGATATCAAGGTCGGATAGGTCTACAGTATAACGACCCCGTTTCAATTTGCTCAGGTAAATGAGCTTGGGCTCATGCTGTATGCGCTCCCCTACTTTGTTGTCCTCGCCTACATTGTAGAGCGCCAGCTCAAACTGCTGGTCTTTATATTCTTCCTGCTCACCCGGGATGTACTGTTCATTAAAGTAAAAACTAACCGATTTTATATAACCTTCCGGCAGCTTATCAAAAAGCGTGATCACTTCACTAACGCCCTTCATATTCTCAGGGTGGTAGCACGGCGCCTGCATCCGGTAAGTCTTTACTTTTTGCTTCTTCTTATTGATAACAACCTCCTCTATCTGCAACGTATCTTTCTCCATATTCACAACCTGTGCATTTGCGGAAAATCCTGTCAGGAGCAAAAAGAAAACAAAGTATTTCATATTACGTTATTATGCTGCAAAGATAAGCGGTTGCAGGAGCCGTATGTGTTAATGCCGGATTATTAATAACTTAAAATGCTTTAGTTATAAAATAATTAAGCTAAAAAATCATTATGATTTAAACCGTGCTACTATTTTAAGTCTGAAAGAATTTTCAGATGTAATTTTGTATCGCTATTTTTGAATAACCAATTAAAACGTAACTTAGTAAGGCTGAATGTATTTCCTGTCTAAAGAGCTGTATTTCCCACCGGCAGAGTACGCCTCGCCGGAAGGCATCCTGGCCATTGGCGGAGACCTTTCGCCAGAGCGGCTTATGCTTGCGTACCGAAACGGGATATTCCCCTGGTTTGAAGACGATGAGCCGATACTATGGTGGTGCCCACCGGAGCGTATGGTTTTGTTTTTAGACGAGCTGAAGGTTTCCAAAAGCATGCGCAACATTCTTAACCGGGATATTTTCCGGGTTACGTGGGATACCGCTTTTAAAGACGTTATCGCGCTATGCAGGGATATAAAGCGCGATGGGCAGCGTGGCACCTGGATTACCACCGAAATGACCGAAGCCTACTGCAGGCTGCATGAGTTAGGTTATGCCCGGTCTGTAGAAGTGTGGCAAGGCGAAGAACTTGTGGGCGGCTTATATGGAGTAGATATGGGCCACGTGTTTTGTGGCGAGAGTATGTTTTCGCTGGTGCCCAATGCCAGTAAGGTCGCTTTTATCGCGCTTGCACGCCATTTACGGGAAAAGAACTATAAGCTGTTAGACTGCCAGGTGCACAACGACCATCTGGAAACCCTTGGCGCACGTGAAATACCGCGACGCGAATTCTTAAAGATCATCAATAACCCCCAAACAATATGAAGAAAATCATTTCATTTTATGGCGAAGCGGCATTGATACTGCTGCTTTACCTCGCCTTTTACCTTACCCGGAAAGGCTACCTGGCCGATGCAGCCTACGTAGCATTTGCTATAGCCGGCATTGCCTGGTATGTACCCGTAAAGATATATTTGCGTATTGTAGATACCGACTCATCGCACAAGGTGCTTTATGCCGTAGGGTCGCTTGTTATGGGCGGACTCATCTTTTTTTCGCTGGCGGGCCTTTATATGGATCACACAGAGTTTCTGCGCATTGCCGCCCGTGTATTTTTTTACGGAAATATAATTCTGATGCTTTACGGCTTCTTTAAGGCGGTAGAAGGGCATGATTACATTGCACAGCTGGCCATGATCTTTTTTGCCAACGCAATAGTAGATAAGTTGGGATAACAAAAAACCCACTCGGCTGAGTGGGTTTTTCTATGCTTGTTTTAACGTCTTAAGCTTCAAACGGAAGTATAGAAACGTACGACTTGTTGTCGCCTTTTTTCTGGAACTTCACAACACCGTCTACTTTAGCGTGTAGTGTATGGTCTTTGCCCATGTACACGTTTTCGCCCGGATTGTGCTTAGAACCCCTCTGCCTTACGATGATGTTACCCGCAATGGCAGCCTGGCCTCCGAAAATCTTAACGCCAAGGCGTTTCGATTCTGATTCCCTACCGTTCTTGGAACTACCGACACCTTTCTTGTGAGCCATGATGTTTTGGTTTTAAATGTTAATATTATTCTGCAGTTTCAGTTTCGGCCTTCTTGGCAGCTTTCTTCTTGCCTCCTGCTGTAATGCCTGAGATCTGAATTTGCGTAAGCGCCTGGCGGTGGCCATTTTTCACTTTGTAACCTTTTCTCCTTTTCTTCTTGAAAACGATTACTTTGTCTCCTTTAACGTGCTGCAGCACAGTTGCTTCTACAGAAGCACCTTCTATAGCCGGGGCGCCTAGGGTGATAGCTCCGTTGTCATCAAGAAGAAGCACTTTAGCGAATGATAATGCATCGCCTTCTTTGCCTTCCAGACGGTGTACGAACACCTTTTGGTCTTTGCTAACTTTAAATTGCTGCCCTGCTATCTCTACGATTGCGTACATAACAATAATGTTTAAATGATTTTTTTGAGCTGGCAAATATACAACTAATTCTTTATCAATCAAGGATGATTGCTTATTTTTTAGCCATGTTAATCATTTGACAAAAAGCTGTTAAGCAACCGCTAAAAAAATGTTTAGCTTTGCTGTAACAAATGTGCGGGCACGCATACCAATTTATCAAAACAAAATAATTAGTAATCTTTATGAAAAAATCTTTAATGGCTTTGGGTTCACTTCTCATGCTCGGCGGAGTTGCCTCGGCCCAGAAAGTAGCATTTGAGGAATACAATCTGGACAACGGCTTGCACGTGATCCTGCACCAGGATAAATCGGCCCCGGTTATCGTTACCTCGGTAATGTACCACGTGGGCTCTAAGGATGAAAACCCCGAGAGGACAGGTTTTGCACACTTCTTTGAACACCTTCTTTTTGAAGGCACAAAAAACATACAGCGCGGCGAGTGGTTTAAAATCGTTACTGCCAATGGCGGAAACAACAATGCCAACACGTCTGACGACAGGACATACTACTATGAAGTATTCCCTTCTAACAACCTGGAGCTGGCCATCTGGATGGAGTCGGAAAGGCTGATGCACCCTGTGATCAACAAGATTGGTGTTGACACCCAAAACGAAGTAGTTAAGGAAGAGAAAAGGCTACGTGTAGACAATCAGCCTTACGGTAACCTTATTGCCGAGGTAAAACGCAACATGTTCAAGGTACACCCGTACCGCTGGGCTACCATAGGTTCTATGGAGCACCTTGACGCTGCAACCCTTGAAGAGTTCCAGGCTTTCAACAAGAAATTCTACATCCCGAACAACGCAGTACTTGTAGTGGCCGGTGATATAGACCCTGCACAGGCCAAGCAATGGATTCAGAAATATTTTGCCCCGATACCAAAGGGGCCGGCTATTACACGCCAGCACTTCGAAGAGGCGCCTATTACTCAAACGCTTAAAGCTACTTACGAAGACCCTAACGTACAGTTGCCAATGGTAGTTTCTGCATACCGCACGCCTTCTATGAAGACAAGGGAAGCCCGTGTGCTGGATATGATCTCTTCTATCCTTAGCGACGGAAAAAGCTCAAGGATGTACAAGAACATCGTTGATACTAAGAAAATGGCAATGCAGATAGGTGCATTCAACTACAGCCAGGAAGATTACGGCCTTTATATCGTTTACGGAATACCGATGCCGGGCTTTACTGCTGCCGACATTACCAAAGAAGCAGATGCTGAAATTGCTAAATTACAGACAGAGCTTATCTCTGAAAAAGAATTCCAGAAGCTTAAAAACCAGTTTGAAAGCCGCTATGTGAGCAGCAACGCAAGCGTTGAGGGTATTGCAGAGAACCTTGCATCTTTCTACCTGCTTTACGGCGATGTAAACCTTATCAATACCGAGATCGATATGTATCGTTCTATCACCCGCGAAGAGATAAGGGATGTAGCCAAAAAGTACCTGAACCCAAATCAGCGCCTGCTACTTGACTATGTACCAGCCAAAGACAAAGCACAAAACTAAGCATCACACAAAACCATGAAAAAAGTTATATATCTATTAGCCGGCTTGTTTTTATCGTATACTATGCAGGCACAAGACAGACCTATGCCAAAACCGGGGCCATCGCCTACGGTAAATGTGGGCAAGCCCCAGACTTTCCAGCTTAAGAACGGACTTAAAGTACTTGTTGTAGAAAACAGCAAGCTGCCACGCGTATCGTACAGCCTTACTATGGACAATGCCCCTTATGCAGAGGGCAACAAAAAAGGTGTTTCTGATATGCTTAGCGCCATGATAGGCAACGGCACCAAGAAAATGAGCAAAGACGCTTTTAATGAAGAGATCGATTACCTTGGCGCCAACATCAACTTTGGTGCAGATGGTGCTTCGGCAAGCGGGCTTTCTAAATATTCAGGCCGCATCCTTGAGCTTATGGCCGACGGAGCCCTGAACCCACTTTTCACTCAGGAAGAATTCGACAAAGAGAAAGCGAAGATCGTTGAAGGCCTTAAGGCTGACGAAAAGAGCGTACCGTCTGTTGCCTCACGCGTTACCGATGTGCTTATCTTCGGAAAAAACCACCCGAATGGTGAATACCTTAGCGAAACTACGCTGAACAATGTAACGCTTACCGATGTGGTAGACAACTACAATACTTATTTCGTTCCGGGCAACGCTTACCTTGTGGTAGTGGGCGACGTGAAAATGAAAGACGTTAAGAAGCAGGTTGAAAAGCTTTTCGGTAACTGGAAAAAAGCAACCGCTCCAAGCGTAAGCTATTCAGATCCTAAGGACGTACAGTATTCTCAGGTGAACTTTGTTGACATGCCAAATGCGGTACAGTCTGAAATCTCTGTGGTAAACGTAGTTAACCTAAAGATGACTGACAAAGAATATTTTGCCGCGCTACTGGCAAACCAGATTCTTGGTGGTGGCGGTGAAGGAAGGCTTTTCCTTAACCTTCGCGAAGCTCACGGCTGGACGTATGGCGCTTATTCTTCAATCGGGTCAGGTAAATATGTTACGGCTTTCCGCGCTTCTACTTCGGTAAGGAATGCAGTTACCGACAGTGCTGTGGTTGAGATATTCAACGAAATGAAGAAGATAAGGACAGACCTTGTTAGCGAGAGCGACCTTAAAAATGCGAAAGCAAAATACATTGGTAACTTCGTGATGAACATGGAGAAGCCATCTACCGTGGCACGTTATGCACTTATGACCGAGACACAGCACCTTCCTGCTGATTTCTATGAGAACTATATCAAGAACATCAATGCCGTTACCCCGGAAGACGTAAGGGCTGCAGCACGCAAGTATTTCCTTGCAGATAATGCACGTGTGGTTGTTGTTGGTAAAGCTGGCGACGTTCTTGCCGGCCTTGAAAAAAGCAAGATCCCGGTATCTTATTTTGACAAATGGGGCAACCCGGCTGAAAAGCCTGCTGTAAACAAGCCTGTCCCGGCTGGTGTTACCGTAAAATCTGTAATGGATAAATATATTGCTGCCATTGGTGGCGAAAAAGCGGTTGCCGCGGTTAAGTCGCTTTCTATAAAAGCAGCAGGAACCATACAGGGCATGCCGCTTACTATTACACGCAAAGTGACTTCTGATAACAAGATCGCTGAAACTATGAGCGTAATGGGCCAGAGCATGGGCCGTGTGTTCAATGGCAAGACAGGATACCAAAGCGGCCAGGGCCAGAAAATGGATATGGATGCTGAAGATATCGCTGAAGCTAAAAAATACTCATTCCCTTTCCCTGAGCTACAATTGAGGAACGATGCTTCGCTTAAGCTTAAAGGCATCGAGAACATCAACGGTGCTGATGCATATGCAATTACCGATGGCGACAGGACTATGTACTACGACGTAAACACCGGACTGAAAGTTGCCAAGAGCGAAACTGTTGAAGGACCGGGCGGACAGTCTATGGTAATGACTACTCCTTATAGCGACTATCGTGATGTGAAAGGTATCAAGATGCCATATAAATCATCTATCAACATTGGGCTGGAAGTAGAGCTTACAGTTAATGAAGTGAAAGTAAATGAAGGTGTAACTGCAGCTGATTTTCAGTAGCAAATAAACACAAACACGTTTTTTTTAAAAGGCTGCCTGCGGGCGGCCTTTTTTTATTTACGTGCAGAAAAATAAACCCCCGCCAAGATGACGGCTGCACCAACAGCCTGCCCCGGTAAAAGTACCTCACCATCGAGCAATCCCCATCCGCAGGCGACCACAGGTATAAGATAGGTAACGGACGAGGCGAAGATCGGCGAAGCTATTTGTATCAACCGGAAGTAGATGATATTAGCAATACCGGTACCCATGACAGCAAGAATGGCAACATACGCCATAGAAGTGTGCGCTTTGGCCTGCGTGGCAACATCTGCGAAGCCCGAAAAAAGCAAGATAGCAAGTGCAGGAATCACCATCACAGCAAAATTCCCGGTAGTTATGCTTAACGGTGGTATACCTGTAAGGTATTTTTTAATTAGGTTGATGTTAGTAGCATAACAGGCCGATGCAAGCACCACGAGCAAAGCGTAGGCATTGGCCCCTCCGCCTTCGGCACTACCGCTATAGATGAGAAGCACACAACCCGAAAGCCCGATGATAACCCCAAGCAGTTGCCTGCGCTGAAAACCAAGCCCGAAAATCAGTGAGCCGATAGCAAGTGTACTGAGCGGCGTAAGCGAATTCAGTATAGCCGATACCGAGCTGTGGATTCCGGTTTGTGCATACGCGAAAAGGTAAACCGGCAGGAAGGTGCCGAACAATGCCGTAAGCGCAATGTACTTCCAGTGGGTGGAAGGTATTTTAATCAGGCTGCGAAAGCCGATGGCAAACAAAAACAATGTGCAGAAAATGATCCTTAGTGAGCCGAGCTGAAACGCACTCAACCCTACGAGGCCACGTTTCATCAGGATGAACGAGCTGCCCCAGATAAGAGCGAGTACAGCCAGCAGTATCCATTTGTTGTTTTTGAAAGCCATAAAAAAAGATTTGGTGTGCCAAAATTGCGATTTCTAAATCGGGCTTACAAATGGTTTTGTAATTTTGCAGCAAAATCATTCGTATGAAAATTAAACATATAGCTATCGCGGCAATAGCAATAGTAGCCTTTGCATCGTGCAAGGATACTTCTAAAGACGGCAACACTACCGAGCCTCAGCAAACGGTGACCGACAGTACGCAGGTAAAATCTACCGCGTCGGCAAATACGCAGACTACTTTTAAAATAGACGGTATGACCTGCCCCGAGGGTTGCGCAGCCACCATACAAAATAAGCTTGCAGGCATGGACGGCGTAGCAAAAGCAGAAGTTGATTTTGAAAAGAAAACTGCAACGGTAGATTATGACAACGCGCAGCAAAACCAGGACAACATTATAAAAACAGTTGAAACGCTTGCCGATGGAGCTTACAAGGTTTCTGAAGTAAAAACGGAGCCGAAAAAGGCCTAATAAATAAGGGAGCATTAGCTCCCTTATTTATTATTTATCTTTTGCACGGCGTTTTGCAAAAACCACATCCGGTCGCTGTGAGACTGAAAAGCCTCCATCGGAATAATCATCATAGACCCGGGCGAGGTATAAAGCAAGGTATACTTTTCACCCACGGCAGCTTTCAGAAGCGTATGATATTTTGTTTTAACTTCTGTCCCGTCATCATTTCGTGCGTATATACCTTCTTCATCAAATGTATACTGGGTTGGAACGGCAAGGCTCCTGCCGCCCTGTGAATTGGAGTACATCCAAAAACGTATTGCGGTCGCTGCCGGGTAAACTATAGCAAGAACTATAAAAATCTCCCCTCCCTGATAATCTGGATTAAGGTTCGTCAAGGCCATTATCCAGATAAAAAGCAGCAGCCACCACCTTCTCTTCAGGAAATTTCCAAGTAAAATCCAAAAATACTGCTTAGAGGATATGCCAAATTTTTTTGTAACTACTTCCATTACTTCCACCTGATGGTTTCCATGATGTTTCGCATATCGTCTTTAATATAGCTTGCCGCCGGCATAACCGAATCGAAGTTTGGCTTTGCATAGAAATAAACAGATCCCGTAAGAAAATGCCGAATACTGTCAGTTACATAAAACTGGGCATTGGTAGCCGCATTTCCACCTACCTCGTAAAACATTCCGTATACTTTGCGTTGCTGATTGAGATAAGGCTCTTCAAGTATTTCGTCGGCCTTTATCACGTGCTCATAAGTAAGCTTCTGGGCGTCGCGCAGCAAAAGGTTCAGGTTGTTACTTACAGGCTTGTACGTCAGGTACAATGTTGCCTTCATCTTGGGGTACTCTATCGTGTAATTGCAATTGCCCTTGTCATGCAGTTTTGCCAGCGAGTTGTATCCGAAGCTAAACGGGCACGCAGTTTCCAGGGGTATGTATTTACCCATAGGGTAATCCAGCCTTAAATAGGCTTTCGGTTTGGGCACGGTTTCACCGCCGCATGCGGTTGCCAAAAGTGTCAAAAGCCCAAGGGTAAAGAAAATGAAAGGGTATTTAACTGATTTCATCTGCAAGGGTACATTTTATTTGCCTGATCCTGCCTTTATGAACAGATTCGACGGTAAATATATTGCCATTAAAATTAATTTTACTTCCTTTTTCCGGAAAAAAACCTGCCACCTCCATTACAAACCCTGCCAGGCTCTCAGCACCGCCTTTCGCCTTTTCAAAGGGTTCTTCGTCTGCGCCTGTTATCCTGTAAAAGTCCTTTAAGCCCAGCTTGCCATCAAACAGGAAGTTTTTATTATCTATACAACTGTAAACAAGGCTCTGGTCGTCAAATTCATCGCTAATGTCGCCTACTATTTCCTCGAGGACATCTTCGAGAGTGATAATGCCGGATGTGGCACCGTGCTCATCAACTACAATGGCCAGGTGGTTTTTCATCCCCTGGAACTCGCGAAGCAGATCGTCAAGCTTAATGTTTTCCGGGACAAAAAATGGCGATCGGCTAAGTCCTGACCACCCCGGGCAGTCATTATCAAGATACGGGATCAGGTCTTTTACAAATAACACACCAGTGATATTGTCAATATTGTCCCGGAATACGGGAATGCGCGACAACCCCCGGTGCGCGATCTTTTCCAGAAGGGCGTCGTAACTTTCAGTTTCCGCTACCGCAAAAATATCAATACGCGGGGTCATCGCCTGCCTCGCCTCGGTAGCGCCAAACGACACAATACCCTGCAGCAACCGGTGCTCTTCAGGATCGGCATCGCCATAATCTGTAAGCTCAAGGGCCTGCGACAGCCTGTCTACCGACAATTCGCGGCTTCCTGCGCCAAAACGCCTGTTAACAATAAGCGAAAGTTCGCGCAGCGGAATACTTACAGGTACAGACAGGTAGTTCATCGCCATCACTACACCCGCCATGCGCCGGGCAGTCACACGCTTATGGGCCGCAGCATACGACCTTGGGATTACATCGGTAAAAACTGCCGACAGAAATACTGCAAGGATTGTACCGGCCACTGCGATACGAGGAGGAAACGCCAGAGCCAGAAAACATGTATGAATAATGAAAACGATACTTATCAGGAGAAAGGTGTTTACGGCAGCAAACGTGGCCGCCAGGCGCTTTGGTCGGCTTAGCAGCCGCGTGATAGTACGGGCGCGCCTCACGCTTTTAGATTTTATGCCCGCTATATCTGCATCACCAAGCAGAGAAAAGGCTGTTTCTGAACCGGCCAGTACGCATCGGGCAATGATAAGCAGCACCAATAGTAACGGTTCCCAATAAGGGATTGCTAAAAAAATTGAATCGCTATCGGGGCCGGGGTCCAAAATATTACTGTAAGTTTTTAGAACGGAAGGTCGTCATCCTGTTGTGGTATCGTAGGAATATCGTAGCCCGTGCTGCGTGCAGCATCGTTAACCTGTGCAGGCTTATTTTGGTCGAGTTCCTTTTTGGTGGTAAGAAAAGTAAACTCGGTCACCTGTATCTCTGTAGTGTATTTTGTGCTGCCATCCTCGCCCTGCCACTGACGCGACTTGATACGCCCTTCCACATAAATCTTATCTCCTTTGGTGAGGTACTTTTCGCAAATCTCGGCAGCCTTGTTCCGCACCACAAGATTATGCCACTCGGTAGAAGTGATCTTCTCGTTTGTCTGCTTATTGATGTAAACCTCGTTTGTAGCCAGGGGAAAGCGCCCTATGCAGTTGCCGCCTTCAAAATAATGCATCTTAACATCGTCGCCCAGATGCCCTATCAGCATGACTTTGTTCAAAGTTCCGTTCATGGCGTTTGTTTTAGTGGATACTCAAAAATAGCAAATTAAAGCCACTTGCCCAACTGCCGCGTTATAAAATTTTGAATTACAATGGGAAACGGATAGTCGCCCAGCCTTTCGGGCGCGACAGCCCCGGGCAATACGGTAGTCAGCTCTACCAGCCAGAACCGTACCGAGAGATGCTGGTGTGACAACTTGTGAATGATGGTATCGGCCGCCAGTACTGCATTCCCCTCAAACCTTTCGGCAATCAATGCTGCAACCTCGTACTCACCGGCCTGCGTTTCCGTTTCTATCAGCGGAAACTGGTACAGGTTATGCCAGATGCCCTTTTCGCTGCGTTTTTCTACGGCCACATTTCCGGCAATGTCTTTCACTACTATATAATTAAAGTACCTTGCCGACACTTTAGTTTTTTTAAGCTTTACGGGAAGGCTGTTTACCTTTCCTGTATTGAATGCCACACATCCCTCGTTTAACGGGCATACAGAGCAGTCCGGATTTTTCGGGACACATTGCAGCGCGCCGAACTCCATCATCGCCTGGTTGTAGAG
>JAGKWW010000009.1 GCA_021151665.1 Flavobacteriaceae bacterium | reverse complement strand
TGTCTAATATAATTCCTACATTTGTTAAATATTAAATAATTTAATATTTGTAAGAATGGCTATTTCAGGCATGGCTGGCTATCGTCGGGTTATACAGGTTTTGGCTTTTGCATCCATGGCTATAGGTACTTTGGTTATGGCAGGGTGGATTTTTTCGATCAGGCTTATATTAAACATTCCGCCGGGCCAAAACCCAATGAAGTTTAATACAGCCATTTGTTTTGTACTGCTTGGCCTTGCGCTTTACATCCGTTCCTATACAAAATCCGTATTTTACCATCGCCTCTCTGCCGCGCTTGGGCTTGCCGTAGCAATCTTTGCCATAACAAATCTTATAATGAATCTTGTTGGGCATTCTGATGCCATCGACAGGTTTTTTATGGAGGATTTATTTACACCGGAAAAATATGCCCCCGGAAGGATGTCACCTATAACTCTGGCGTGCGTAACGATATTGGGTTTTGGTTTGACCGCATCCAATACTACCAGCAGGATGCTCCTGCGATTTTCGCAATATCTCTTTAATGGCGTAAGCGCGGTAACCTACATCGTGTTTATTGGCTATTTTATACAAGTGCCGGAACTTTATACCCTGAACCTTTTTATCCCTGTGGCGCTAAGTACGGCAATCTGCCTCCTCTTAATTTCAACCGGGGCATCCCTGCTCAATCCTTTCTTAGGTGTTACCGCGATGTTTACCAATACCGGTACGGCAGGTATCATTGCGCGGCGGCTAACGGTACAATTCATAGCCATGGTACTGTTATCTGCAGGCCTGCGGTTAATAGCCCACCGTTGCCATGCCTTTAGTGCCGAACTCGGGATCGCACTGTTTGCCGTCCTTTTTTCCTTTATAGGCTTATTTCTTATCTGGAAGACTTACAGGGCATTAGGACGGATTGAAGAAAAGAACCGTATTGCCGAAGAGCGCTTCCGGACAGTGGTAGAACTGGCTCCCAATGGTTTGATTATATCGGACACAGAGGGTAATATACGGATGGCAAACCGGGAGACTGTGAAGATATTTGGATATGAGCAGGAAGAATTGCTGGCAGGCAATATCGATATGCTGGTACCGGCTCAGTTTCGCAGTTCGCATGCGGGCTTGCGCAAATCATACCATAGAAGGCCCGTAGAGCATACAATGGGGGCGGGGCGTAATATGTTCGCATTAACAAAATCAGGGCAGGAATTGCCGGTGGAGATCACGCTGAAGCCTATTGTAACTGATGAGGGCAAAATGATACTTGCTTCAATCGTAGATATATCAGAGCGTATAAAGGCAGAATCTACAATGCGGGCGCAAATGATAGAGCTTGCAACCCGGTACCAGGAGCTTGAGCAGTTTAATTACCTTGCTTCGCATGACCTTAAAGAGCCGTTGCGCACGGTATCCAATTATATAAGGATAATTGAAGAAGATTACCCCGGACAGGTAAATGACGATATTAAAGCGTATCACAGCGCCATGAACCAGGCCGTTGCACGAATGAACACTCTGGTGCACCTGCTGCTGGATTATGCAAGGCTGGGTTACAGAAAGAAACTGACGAGGGTTGACAGCGCCGTTGTTGTACACGATGTAATTGCCGACCTGAATGACCTGATTACAAAAAGCGGAGCGGTGATAACCATCCGGGAATTGCCTGTACTAGAGGTATATGAAACCGAATTCAGGCTGCTGATGCAGAACCTAATTAATAACGCGGTAAAATTCCGTCGGTCAGAAGTAGTACCTATGGTAGAAATAGGCGCAACCAATGACGGCGCGCCGTTTGAATTTTATGTAAGGGATAATGGCATCGGCATACCTGCAAAGCATTTCGGCAAGATTTTTAATATCTTCCAGAGGCTCCATAAAGATTCTGAATATGCGGGGCATGGTATTGGCCTTACCAGCTGCAGAAAAATTGTCGATATGCATGGCGGAAGGATATGGCTGGAGTCTGTAGCGGGAGAGGGGACTACAGTCCGGTTTACTATTGCGCAACTTAATACAATATCAAGATGAAAAAGTCACTGAATTGCATAATGCTGGTAGATGATAATAAAGTGGACAACTTTTATCATGAGCGGGTGATAAGGAAGCACGGCGCTATCGAAAATATTATCTCGATGAACTCGGCAGAAGAAGCGCTGCAATATCTTCGAAACGACATGGAGCCCAAACCGCAGGTTATTTTTCTGGATATTAATATGCCGGGAATGGACGGATGGGAATTTTTGGAAGAATTTAAAAACCTGCCCGGATATGTGCGCCATACCATGGTAGTGGTAATGCTTACAACGTCGCAAAACCCCGACGATGAAGCGAAAGCCAGAGTGACCGGAGTCTTGTCAGATTTTCGCTCCAAACCCTTAACCCACCAAATGCTGGATGAGATAATAGAGGCCGCAGGGCACTAATTAATCTACCTGGAATAAGGCATTGCTAAACAGCAATATCCCGTTTTCCCAAAACCCCCTGAAAAGCGGGTTGTCTACCATGTAAATAATCTTACCCTCTCCTTTTTGCTGTACGGCAAATGTAACGGTGTTTTGTAACTTTGGTTTAAGGTCCCGCCCAATAAAACCGAAGTTCTTGTAATTAGCGGGTACATACGCTACATTCCATGCATCTTTCAACAGTTGGAAACGCATATCATTAGTCTTTAAGCTAAAATACCTATCACCAAGGCCGTAAGCGAGAGGGTGGGTCTGGTCGAGCATGTTTTCTACTATTGCGCCCGGAACAGAACCTGACATGGCCCTTCGTTCGCTGTTTGCATAGTCATAGTATCGTGCCTCGAGCAGTTGTTTTTCCTGCTGCTCTTTTTCCTGCTCCCGGCTCTCGTCTGTAGCATATTTGGTCAGGCTATATCCGGCCCTGTCCTCAAAAAGATTCAGTGCTCCTGCAATTGCTATTACCTTACCCCCGCCATCTGCAAAATCATCTATTTTTTTACGTATCGCTTCAGGCAGCTCATACCAGCCGTCCGGAAGTATCAATGTATTATAGTCAGATAATTTAACACGGTTCAGGTCGGCCACATCAACTACGCTCGAGGCAAAATCAATTACCTGGTCCATGTAGAACCATGCCTGCCCAAAATCTGTTGCGCTTACCCCCCGCCCCGATAAGATCAGTACTTTCGGCGCTTTCAGCAGGGCATAATATTCGCCCCCAAGGTCGGCGCCAGAAAGCGCATAGCCACTTTCTATAACCTCATGCCCGGGGCTGCCGTCCAGCAGTACATCCATGATTTCTTTAAACGGGCCAAGATGGGTATTGTCGTTGCGCATTATTACCAGGTCGCCGGGCGCAACCCTGATGCCCTTGAAGAAGGAGGCCTTTCGGGCTGAGCGCACCTTTACGTTGCTACGGTAAAGCAATGCAAGTGTCTTTGCAGACTCCCTGCCGTTCCAGGGCACGTAATAGGCATAGGCATTTTCGTATTCCAGCGATCCTTTTACAGAGGGTTCGGTTTTTGTCTTTACAGCGATAGCGTTTTTAAGCGCGTAGCTTTCAATGCCGTAAGCGTGCGGCAGCGCCCAGGCCGTAATATCATAAGACAGGCTGTCGGTAAGCCTTTGTGCAGGCTCAAACAGTATTTGCGCCAATACTCCTTTATTCTGTGCCGCATTTACTATAATGTCATTTGGCTCTAAGGTGAAATCGGCTTCCTTATCGGTTTGGTAACGGTATCCGCGTAGCTTTTTAGATTCATCTGCATAGGCAAAAGCAATACGGTTCAATGTTAGCAATTCGGCCAATTGCTTTGTTTTTCCACCGTTTTTTACGATATAAGTACGGTATTTGCCTTTCGGATTTTCGCGGCTATCCTTAAAATACTGCCTGAAGTTTCCAATCAGCTTATCTTTTTGCCAGGCTGCTGTTTCTACTGCTGCGAGTACCGCCGCAGCGTGATGGTTTATACGGTCCTGAAGCGTGAGCAGTTGTCCGTTTTTCATTGTTACTGCCCGCCCTGCGCCAATCCCGCCCTGCTCGTAGGTCATGCCTACTGCGCCGTTAAAGCTTGGGTAAGTATCGCCGTAACTTGGGTAAAAAAGGTCGAACCGTTCGCGCGTGTAATAGCTCCAGCCCTTTGCTTCAAACTTCTTTGAGGTAGCCTCGCCAATAGCATTATGAAAATCGCGCTGGCCTTTGGTTATAAAATCATGGAAAGGCTCTGCTGCAGGGGGGAAGAAGTAGGGTTCATTATATCCCATTTCGTGCACATCCACGTGAACCATAGGCATCCACTGGTTGTAAAGGTCCATACGCTGCCGTGATTCGGCCTGTGTCTGCCATGCCCAGTCACGATTAAGGTCATAGGCGTAGTGGTTTTGCCGTCCACCCGGCCATGGCTCCATATGCTCGCGGTCTGATGTCCCTGGATGTATATCCCGCCCCGATATATCGCGCAGCCAGTTACCGTAACGCGAATAACCGTCAGGGTTCAGGCACGGGTCCAGTATTACCACCACATCTTTAAGCCATTCTCTGGCCGCTGGATTATCCGGACGCACAAGTTCATAAGCCACCGTCATGGCACTTTCTGCCGCACCCGGCTCATTTCCGTGTACGTTGAAGCTTAGCCAGACTACTGCTATATCACGGCCGGTACTGCTCCCTTTTTGCAAACCCGCTTTGGCAAGGTGGCCAAGCCGTATATTCTCGATGTTCTTTATATTTTCGGGATCGGATATGATATAGGCGTTGAGGCTGCGGCCCTGGTAGGTCTGCCCATATTTTTGATGTACAATGTTTGGAGAGTTCTGTGAAAGCTGCTCAAAATATTTTTCCAGGTCGTGATAAAAGCTTACCTGTTTTCCGTATCCGGGAATTACCTGTGCAGGGCTTTTTACCTGTGCGGTAAGTAAAGCAGATAATAGCAGCGCAGCCGCCAGCATAAGGTTTCTCATAGAGATCTTGTTTACACAAAGGCCAAATGTAATGATTTTTAGCGGCAGGCAACGGCCCCCCACCAAATTATGCAGGATTGTGAAGTGCAAGCTTTTTACTATGCCGGAAAATAAAGTGTCATGACAGTACCTTCGCCCGGCTTGCCTGATGCTTTAATATAACCCCTGTGGTTTTGCATGATCTTCTTACAAAGGGCCAGGCCCACCCCAGAGCCTTTGTACTCTGACTGGTTGTGCAGACGGGCAAAAATATTGAAGATACTTTCAGAATATTCGGGCGAAAAGCCAATACCGTTGTCGGAAACAAAAATCACCTTATAAAGGTCTGGCAGGTTGCTTTCATACTGCATTGGCGCGGTTGCCGCAGTAATTTTTATTACCGGAGAAGTACCCGGCTTAGAGTACTTTATTGAGTTGGCAATAAGGTTAGAGAAGAGCTGCTTCAGTAAAAACGATATACCTGAAATCTCAGGAAGCCTGGCTATTTCAAGTACCGCGGATTTTTCATTGATGGCTTCGGCAAGATCGGTCCTAACATCTTCCAGTACCGCATTGAGGTTTACTTCCTCAAAAGCATCATTGGTATGCTTAAGCTTCGTGTATTTCAGGATGTCTACCAGGAGTGTCTGCATTCTGTTGGCAGAGGCATTCATCCGCTTAATAGAATCCTGTACGCCTTCAGACATTTCCTTGTCTTTATCCAGTATCCTGCTGGATATCAATTGTATTTTTCGGAGGGGTTCCTGCAGGTCGTGTGTACTGATCCAGTTGATATTTTCAAGTTCTGAGTTTGTTTCTTTGAGCAACTCACTAAGGCGGCGGTATTTTTCTTCTTCCCGGGTTATTATAAGCAAATTGATTTGTCGCTGTAACGAAAAAGAGTAAGACGATGCGGCTTCGAGTTCTGAAGCGCTCCACGGTTTACTTACGCAATCTACGATTTCCTTCCAGAGCGCGAACGATTTGCGGGGATGGAGCCCGTTTGCATCTTTTATAATAGATTTTTGCGGATCTCCGCCCCAATGTACTTCTGATTTAGTTTCGGGCCTGAACCACATAATGCAGTTTATGGAGTCTATATCCAGCGAATGGTATATTATTCCTGAAACGTCTTCACAAAGATATTTCATCTCGGGCATCAGGCTTACAAGCTTATCTGTATGCAACTTACCGTTATTGGTATAGGCGGCAAGCCAACCGGCCATGTTCATTACATCGTTATCGTTTGGGGTAATCCCGGCGGAATACACTTTTCCGTTGAACAGCAACGAGGCTCCCGAGGCATTGCACAACCTAAGGAGGTCGGGCTGGCCTATCAGGTCTTCAAACGAGCTTTTTGCAGAGGCAAGGTTATAACTATTGATGCGCTCCAGGGCGGCGGCCGTTTTTTTGCCCAACTCATATTCTTCATGAGAAAGGCGTAAATCTATCTGAGAGGTGATAAAATGGCCCTGCAATTTGGCGGCAAGCCTCATTCCCGGCGACAGGTTTTTAGGAGAATAGTGGTGGCAGGCAATAAGCCCCCAAAGCTTTTTCTGGTGGATAAGCGAAATGGTGAGTGTGGCGCCTACCCCCATATTTTGAAGGTACTGCACATGGATGGGCGATGTAGATCTTAATACAGACAAGCTCATGTCGAGATTTTTGCCCGGCACATCGTCAAGCGTATAAATGGGAACGGGTGAATAATTTATATCTGCTATAAGCCGCAAAAGATTTTGCATATACAATTCTCTCGCCTGAGGCGGGATATCGGTATGCGGATAGTGGAGCCCCAGAAAAGGCTCTAGGTCGTCACGGCGGCTTTCGGCAAATACTTCGCCATTATAATCTTTATCAAACCGGTATATCATAACACGGTCATAGCCGGTAATTTCCCTTGTACCCTGGGCCACAAGATCACAAAGCTCCTTCAGGGTATGCGTGTCGTGCATGTAAGAAAGAAACCTTGATGTCTGGTCATAAACCTGTGCGGCGTTTTTATCATACTCCACCTCGGGTTCTGCTTCTATAATATATGTATCTCCGCTTTTATGCAGGTTGCAGACAAATACCTTACCGGAAAAAGAAAGGTAAAGCAAGGTAGTGGTAAGCGAAAGATCGTTGCTGATATAGGACTTTGTCTGTTCCAGGTTAACGTTGCCAAACACATCGCCGAAATTTTTTCCGAGTATTTCGCCAGCCTGCAGCCCGGTAAAATCATAGATGTTTTCGCTGCAGTAGTCAATATACATCGCGTTGGCGTTGAGGCCTAACAAAAAGCCATGGGGCTGTATGCTCCCTGGGATATGAATGGGTTCCTGTTCGCAGTTGGTAAGGTTTACAATATCGCGGTTTACAATATTTCTTATCTTCATAAAAGGCTAAGCGGGGGTAGATTTTTCCAGATGTTCTCTTATTCGTTCAAATGCAAAGTTGGCGCCGGCGATAATTTCCGCGCCGTTTCCGGTACGCTCTTCATAAGCCGACAGGAAAGCTATAAAACTTTTCCATTTAGGCCCGGTATCTTCGCCATACCCTGCAAAATAACGTCCGCCCCTAAGTTCATTTACTCCAAGTTGTTTCTGTACATGTTTAAAAATTACCCTCCCACCAAGTGAAGAACCCTGCAGTACATACAATATGCCCATGACAAAAGCCTCGCTGTGGCCTTGCCCGAAAATTTCTGTATTTGTTACTGCCGGGCGGCCAAAAAAGGCCAGGTCTTCCATTATGAAATGTAACATGCGGCGTTCCTCAATATCAGGAACAATAGCGGCCAATATTGGAAACAGCGAATCCTCGGCATGACGCACAACATTATACATAAGTGAAAGATAGAGAACATAGGAGTCCTCGTTTAAATCCGGACTCAGTAAGTTTTTAGAAACCGGAAGTTCCTCAAGGGCGGTATGCATGGAGGCAGTTTCATTTCTCAGCCTCAGCGGGAATGCAATAGATTGTTGGGTATCGGTCATCTGGGGCCTAACTGTAGTGGTAAACAAAATTTTCGGTGGCGGGCGCAAACTCCTTCCAGTTAATACTCAGCGTATGCTGGATAGATTTTCGCAGTTTATCAAAAACCCCGCTTTTCGGGAGGTAATAATTCGCGCCAAGGCTGCGACTCTTTTCTATTGTGAGTTCATCACTGGAGGTAGAAAAAATCACAATGGGCAATTCCCGGTGTTTTTCCAGTTCCCGCAATTTCTTCAATATTTCGAGCCCGTTAATTCCGGGCATATTAATATCCAGGAATACTACAAACGGGGTAGGTGGCGGATTTTCGAGGGCCAAAAGCAATTCGCTCGCGCTGTTTTGTGTTACCACAACAAATTTACTATCTATAATATCGACAATTTCCCTGAAAAATTCCAAATCGTCCTGGTCGTCATCCGTATAGAATATTGTCACTTCATCTTTCATAGCCATTCAGATTTGCGGTTTATACTAATCGTAACAATAAAAGTACGGAGTTTGATTGTATTACAAAAGTATTATTAAGAGATTAACATACTTTATCAAAATGTTAAGATGCATAAGAACTTTTTATAGGGGCGCTGAATGCTACTAAAAGCGGCCCAAAAAAGGCAACCTATATTTTCCGTTATTAAAAACTAAGGATAAAACTGTCTTTATTTAAGCCGTCCGATATGAACTTCCAGTTGATGTGTACCACATCACTAAGAATTTTTTTGAGCACCGTAAAATCGTTCGGTTTGCGTATGTATACATTGGCTCCCGCTACAAAAGTATCCTCTATATCCTGTTCGCTGGAACTGGTAGAGTATATTGCAACCGACAGGTGTTTAAGCCTGTCGCTGGACCTGATTTCCCTAAGGCACTCCATGCCCGATTTACGCGGCATATTTAAGTCAAGAAATATAATCTCCGGAAGAACATTAACCGGGTTTACAAGATACTCCATAAGCTGGACGCCATCATTAAAGGTAGTAATGGTGTGTTCAATTTTTACCTCGTCAAATGCCTCCCTGAAAAACAGTCGGTCATCTTCATCGTCATCGGCAAGCATTATTTTCAACGGTACTGGGCGCATCGGCTCGTTATAGGGTTTTAATTTATAGCTCTGAATATCTCTTTTGTTTCACAATCTTCTGAAACGCGGTGGGTGTTACGCCGGTAATATTTTTAAATTGTTGCGAAAGGTAAGCTACACTGCTATAATTCATCATAAAAGAAATCTCTGTCAGCGAGAGATTTTCTGTAAGCAGCAATTGCTTTACCCTTTCAATCTTGTGCAAAATAATAAAATTTTCGATAGATATGAACGTGACTTCTGAAAATACCTGCGACAGCGTACGGTAATTCTCGCCAAGCTTTTCGCTTAGATAAGTGCTTATCTTCATAGACCGCAGGCCTTTGTCAGCGTAAAGCATTTCTATGATCGCGTTTTTAATCTTCTGAACCAGAATACTCTTCTGATTGTCTACGATCTCTATACCGAATTCCCGTAGTGAATGCAGGAAAGCCTCATACGTTTCCATCGGTATATTATCGCGGAATTTTAAATAGCCCGGCTCAGTAACCCTGCAATTTATGTCGAACTTGTTTAACTGTTGCTGCAGTAGTACTTTACACATTAAATCGATATTATACTTTATGTAAAGCTCCATCTGTGCCTCCTCCTTTTGGTGATAAAAATAGATATATTTTATTAATGTCCGGGTTTAAAAATATTTATACCGTATTTGTAATCTTTAACTAAAAACCATAGCCAAATTACCTATTTTTTATAAGTTTATTCTTCACCGCACTTATAATTTTTTGTTAATTAGTCGGTGAATGGAGTCTGCGCAGCGTAATGAAAATATCGTATCGTGAGCTTAAAAGAGCACCGTCAGGCTAAATTTCCGGCTTAATCCTGAGTTTATAGGAGTGCATGTCGCTTATATCAAGTAATCTTATACCTTCCTTTTCTTCCAATATATCCGTATGGCTTTCAACCCTGTCAGCATAACCCTGCCAGGGTTCGATGCATATAAAAGGAGCGCCCGGCTTTGTCCATAATCCCAGATTTGGAAAGTCACCCAATACTACTGTCAGGATTGGACGGTTATTTTTAAGCAGCGTCACCGCACGTGAACGGAACGACTTGATAACCAATGCATCGTTTTCAAATAGCCTGCTGCTAAGCATAAGCTGATGCCCGGATAGCGGAATTACCGAGGTTTCCCTGCAGATAAGGTCATCCTTAAGGTGATGGTAAACAATCTCATCATCTTCTGCAAAGGCGAGGCTGTAATTTTCGATATTGCTGTCCAGTGCAAATGCCGGATGAGCGCCGAGGGAGTAGGGCATAAGCTTGTTCCCTGTGTTTGTGACTTCGTAAGTTATTTCAAGTTCCGGCCCTTTAAGCAGGTAATGCATCTTCAATTCAAATGCAAACGGATAGGCGGCGAGTGTAGATTCGTTTTCTGTAAGCACAAAGGTAACGCGGTCATCGGATTGGTCTGACACTCTGAAGCTCATATCGCGTGCAAAGCCGTGCCTGCCCATTTCATATTGCCTGCCACCAGTAGTGTAACAATTGTTTTTCAGTGTGCCAACGATCGGGAATAATACGGGAGAATGTTTTCCCCAATAATACGGATTGCCTTCCCATATCAATTCTTTCCCCTGTTTTTGCAGCGATATAAGTTCGGCGCCTTTTTCTGCTATCGTCGCTGTCAGTGTGTTGTTAGTAATTGTTACTGGCATATCGAATTTTTGTCTAAAATAAGATAATTAATCCAGACAAAAAATTTTCAGGTAGTGTAACAATTTTGAACCTTCGCCGTCTGTTTTGCATACCTCCCGAATTATGAAGAAAAATATTGTTGCCCTAATGATTTTGGTGCTTTTGCCCCTGGGGGTTTATTCGCAAAAGAAATCTACTTATGATAGTATCAGGTCGCTGCTCAGCAAAAAGGACTACTTTGCCGCAAGGCTGATGTTTGAATCAACTGGCACGAAGCTGGCCCCGCCTGAAAAAATGGTGGTGTCTGCCAGTCTCGATGCCGCGTTTAACCGCCCTGCACAATCTAATAAAGCAATAAGCGATTACCTGAAAAAATATGCTGCTAAGGCATCCGATTCCCTAACTATGGAACTGCTGCGTTTGAAGCAGCTTAACCACGTGAGGCTTTTTGAATACAAAGATGCAATGCTTACTGCTGATGCGTTATTGTCCAAATACGATAAGCTGCTTCCGGCGAAAGAAAAAGAAGACTACAGTAATACCCTTGTGATCTGGAAAGCGCTGCAAAACAGCCCGCCTCAGACGATCGTTAAGCACGGAGATACATCGATAAAAATGACCCGTGATAAAGCAGGGCTCGCAAATCTCGACGTGCGTGCGGGCCAGGCATCAAGCCGGTTTATATTTGACACAGGCGCCAATTTTTCTACGGTCACCGAATCAACCGCCAGGGATTTCGCCATGAAATTCCTGGAAGGGACAGTAGAGGTTGGAGCTATTACCGGTGCAAAGGTCGACGCCCGCGTGGCACTTTGCCCCGAGTTTACCCTTGGGAATGTAACCATAAAAAATGCGGTTTTCCTTGTTTTTCCTGATACGGCGCTTGCGTTTCCGCAAATACAATACCAGATAAACGGTATAATAGGATTTCCGGTAATAGAAGGTTTTAAGCAAATACAGATAACCAGGGATGATGTATTTGTTATTCCGGGCAAAGCGTTACCGGGGTCAGAACGCAATATGGCGCTGGAGTTCCTTACACCGCTTTACCTAATGGGTAATGATTATTATACGTTTGATACGGGCGCTAACTCTACGATACTGTATGCCAGTTATTACCGGGCGCATAAAGCGGAGATAGACGGCAGGTATAACCCGTCAGAACTGCATTATGGCGGGGCGGGAGGCGTCACCTCCAAAAGCGGATATGTAATTGATTTCAGCCCAACGGTTAACGGCAAAAAGCTCGAAGTTAAAAACGTGCAGCTTTTTGCCGATGACCAGGAGGGGGATAAGAAATATTATTACGGAAATATAGGCCAGGATATCATCCGGCAATTCCGCCAGCTCACTATCAATTTTGATGATATGTATATCCGGTTTGAATAATTAAAGTATCGCGCCTTTTTTCTCGGAAAGTTCCTTAATTTTTTGCGATGCCGTTTCACCAAAGGCAATGCTCTCACGGTAGTACTTGTCGCCTTCGGTAACTATGGCAAAATCGCCAATTTCAATTCCGAGCCAAGTGTAGCCATTATCATCGGTACTAAGGGAGTAGGAGTAACCCACGTGGTCTGTCTTCAGATTTTTCCATGCGGGTATGTACAGCGAATACCGTATCAGTTGCTCGTGTTCAAATGCTGTTACTTTAAGCTCGGAGTATCCAGGGTAGTTGATCACGGTGGCGGGGTGAACTTCAAAATCGCCAAAGTCTTCAGGAAGCCTGTCCCATATCCTGATGTATTCCGGCTTGGTAAGCACTTCCCATACACGCGAGGGCGTTGCCTCTATCCGGATGCTGTTTTTTACTATAAGTGACCGGCCTGTACTATGCTGCATCATCGCGGGTTTTTTTAACCAGCCCTATGCCGGCGATAAAAAATATTAGTCCAAGTACACCATAAATAGAAGCGGTTTTGATGCTTTGCTCGCCGGTTGATGTGTTAGCAAAGATGTAGGCTGCATATACCAATGCGATAATTCCTGCAGCAGTGAGAATGGCTCCGAAAATTCTTTTTAGGTTCATAGTTTTTTGATTTGGTTGTTTAATGTCAAATTTCTGCCATACTTTACAGAAAACCTGCGACATTGTCAAATAATTAACAAACAGCTTGTTATAGTTTTATTGACTTTTCTTAACAACGTGTAAACATCAGCAAAACCCTAATGATGACTGGCTGGTTTGTATTATTGTAAGTCGGCGCTTACTAATATTGTGCTAAACCAAAGTTATTTATTCTTAAATGCGATTTTCTAATGAGGGGAAATACGGAAATTGCACCATATTAAAATATGTCTCACTAACAATACTGCGGCTATGAAACTACTGTACTATTTCCTCGGGATGCTCGCTGTAATTACAGGTGCATACCTTTGGCTGAATGATTTCAGCTTTAACCATATCTCATTTAGCAGCTACCTGATCAATACCCTGTTTATTGCATTAATGACTTGCCTTGTACTCGGGGCAACGGTATACGGACTATACGCTTTAAGGAAGCGCAGCAGCCTTAAAGACGTGATGACGATCAGGCAGTACTACGAATATAAAAGCGCCCGCTAAGATCGCTTTTAAATAAAACGAGGCTACCTTTTTAGGATAGCCTCGTTTTTTTATCTTATAATAACTCAATTATTGAACCAATTCACTCTGATTCCTGAATACCAGGTGCCCGTCAAAGCTATCGAGCAATATGATGCTATCGGTAGTTACTTTACCTGAGAGTATCTGTTTACTTAGCTCATTCATCACTTCCTTCTGAATTACCCTTTTTACCGGCCTCGCACCAAAATCAGGGTCATATCCTTTCTTGCTGAGGTAGTCTATCGCTTCAGGAGTTGCGTCCAGAGTGATATTCTGCTGTGCGAGAAGTTTGGTAACACTCTTCAGCTGTAGGCCAACGATCTCTTTGATGTTAGCTTCGCTCAGCGGTGTGAACATCACGATATCATCTATCCTGTTGATAAATTCGGGCCGAACTGTTTGCTTAAGCAGCCCGAGCACCTCAGTCTTAGCAGCTTCGATAGCAGAATCCATATTTTTCATCGTTTCGAATTTCTCCTGGATGATGTTGGCACCCATGTTCGACGTCATGATGATGATCGTATTCTTAAAGTCGGCAACACGGCCTTTATTGTCGGTAAGCCTTCCCTCATCCAGAACCTGCAGCAGGATATTGAAGGTATCCGGGTGTGCTTTCTCAATTTCATCCAAAAGTACCACCGAATAGGGTTTCCTGCGTACGGCTTCGGTAAGCTGGCCGCCTTCATCATAACCCACATATCCCGGAGGCGCTCCAACCAGGCGGCTCACGCTGTGGCGTTCCTGGTACTCGCTCATATCAATACGGGTCATTGCATTTTCATCATCAAACAGGTAGGAGGCAAGCGCCTTGGCAAGTTCGGTTTTACCCACACCCGTTGTACCCAGGAAAAGGAACGACCCAATTGGCTTCTTCTGATCCTGAAGGCCGGCACGGCTTCTCCTTACCGCATCGCTTACGGCTTCAATAGCTTCTTCCTGGCCAACAACTCTTTTATGCAGTTCATCTTCCAGCTTAAGCAGTTTTTCACGCTCGCTTTGCAGCATTTTGGTTACCGGTATGCCCGTCCATTTTGCCACGACCTCGGCAATATCCTCATGGGTCACTTCCTCTTTTATAAGGCTTTGGCCTTTCTGGCTTTCCAGCAATTGTTGCTGAAGGGAGGTAAGTTTCTCTTCTGCTTCTTTAATCCGTCCGTAGCGAATTTCGGCTACCTTACCATAGTTGCCCTCACGCTCAGCACGTTCGGCATCCATTTTCAGGTTTTCGATGTCCGTCTTGGTCGCTTGTATATTATCTACTACATCTTTCTCGCTTTTCCAGCGGGCAAAGATCTCGTTGCGTTCCTCTTTAAGGTTGGCAAGTTCCAGGCCGAGCGATTTCAGCTTCTGCTCATCGTTCTCGCGCTTGATGGCTTCGATCTCGATCTCAAGCTGCATGATCTTACGGTCGAGAACATCCAGCTCTTCAGGTTTCGAGTTGATCTCCATACGTAGCTTGGCAGCGGCCTCGTCCATCAGGTCAATCGCCTTATCCGGAAGAAACCTGTTGGTAATATAGCGTTGCGAAAGCTCTACCGCCGCGATGATAGCATCGTCTTTTATACGCACCTGGTGATGGGCTTCGTATTTTTCCTTAATACCGCGAAGGATGGAGATAGCGCTTTCGGTATCCGGCTCATCGACCATTACTTTCTGGAAACGCCTCTCGAGCGCTTTGTCTTTTTCGAAGTATTTCTGGTATTCATCAAGCGTTGTGGCACCAATAGCGCGCAGCTCACCGCGGGCAAGGGCAGGCTTTAGGATGTTCGCCGCATCCATAGCACCATCGCCACCACCGGCTCCCACGAGTGTATGTATCTCGTCGATGAACAGCACAATATCGCCTTCGGCAGAGGTAACTTCCTTCACCACCGACTTCAGCCGTTCCTCAAACTCACCTTTGTATTTTGCACCCGCGATAAGGGCGCCCATATCGAGTGAATATACAATCTTACTTTTAAGGTTTTCGGGAACGTCTCCCTGAATGATACGATGGGCGAGGCCCTCTGCAATGGCCGTTTTACCTACACCCGGCTCACCGATAAGCATGGGGTTATTCTTGGTTCGTCGGCTTAGGATCTGCAGTACGCGTCGAATCTCTTCATCACGGCCTATTACCGGGTCCAACTTGCCATCGTTAGCCAGTTGGTTGAGGTTTTTGGCATATTTATTCAGGGAGTTGTAAGTTTCCTCAGCGCTGGCAGAAGTTACCCGTTCGCCTTTGCGCAGCTCGTCGATAGCTGCTTTTAGTGCTTTTTCAGTAACTCCCTGGTCTTTTAATATTTGGCTTACCTTGCTTTTGGTGTTGAAAATAGCCAGAAGCAAATGCTCGATCGATACAAACTCGTCGTTCATTTTACGGGCGATGTTCGAGGCTTCGTTCAGCGCGGTTGCAGCGTCGCGGGAAAGCGTCATTTCGCCGCCCGATACTTTAGGGAAACTCTGCAATGTCGCATCGAGTACCTGTCCGAACAGCGGCACGTTGACATTTAGTTTTTTGAGAAGGAAGGGGGTAACGTTTTCATCAACCTCCAGTATTCCTTTTACAATGTGTTCGTTTTCTATCTGCTGATGGCCAAGCCCTTGGGCAATCTGTTGCGCCCTTTGGATGGCTTCCTGCGATTTTATGGTATAATTGGCAAAATTCATAGTGTTGTTTTTTTAAATTTGATATGAACAGGACAATTTATATTCCATTAAGTAAAATCTGACGAAGTGGCGTTTTTCAATCAACTATATTAATTGAGTGCAGTCAATTTGTCTGAAAAAGAAAGAATTATGAGCATATTTGGTAAAGTATTCGGAAATAGTGGCAGTAAAGGTACGCCATCATCGTCTATCGAATGGACGGAATTAACAGAAATTCAACAGCTGGATGATATCGTTGCGGAGTCTGCGGAAACCCCGGCGCTAATATTTAAGCACAGCACACGCTGCAGCATCAGCCGGTTTGCCTTAAAGAATTTTGAATCGGAATATGCAATCGATGGAGATAAGCTCAAGCCTTATTTCCTTGACCTGCTGGAGTACCGCAATATTTCTAATGAAATAGCTTCGCGTTTTGGTGTGATGCACCAGTCGCCACAGATAATCCTGATCAAAGACGGAAAAGCCATTTACAATTCATCCCATAGCGATATTGATGCGGGTAAAGTGAAGGAGAGGGTTTAATTTTTGATGATTGTTGCTCTGTACTTTTTAGCGAATTCCAATGTGGCGCGATCAAATATTTTTCCGTAGATAAGAATCTTATCACGATTTGTGGCGAGGCTATCAATATGGTACCAGTAATCCGGTAATAGGTCCTCACTAATTAATTTGTAATTTCCATTAATCGAAGTTACAATAGCCATATGGGGACGCCATTGGTTGCCACTAGCTCCGCAAGGCATTTTAAAGTAAGTGACCAGATAGTCTTCTACATTATCGGCGTTAAGATTAAGTGGGTACAAGGTATCGAATCCCACACATTGCGGTTCGGGCTCAATGTCGTGGGTTAACAGAGTATCAAGGGTCATTTTTTCTTCGGGGTAATAACCCTTGGGAATAAAATAATCCTGTATAGCTCTGTACACAGCTGCAGTATCCCGAGAGCTGTAATACCTGTTGTCACGAAAGTTTAAGCTATCGACATAAACCAATGTATCCACAATATTTTGCGATGGGGCCGACGACGAGGAAGTCGAAAGTTTCGCGCAACTCTGTAGCGCAATTACTAAAAGTATGACGTAAAGATTTTTCATAATCAAAAAACCCCTCTTTCGAGGGGCTTAATTTACTTCTTATATGGCGGCAACAGCTTGCTGCAAACTTCGCCAAAACCTATTCGCACGTTATCATTTTTGCAATAGCCGCGCATGATCACACTGTCGCCATCATTGATGAACTTGCGCTCGGTGCCATCGCTCAGCTTAATAGGGTTTTTGCCGCCCCATGTCAGTTCCAGCATTGAGCCAAAGCTATCCTCTGTAGGGCCGGAGATAGTACCGCTTCCCATCAGGTCGCCACTGTTTACGCGGCATCCGTTTACGGTATGGTGTGCCAGCTGCTGGGCCATACTCCAGTACATGTATTTAAAATTGGAGTTAGACACTACATTTTCGTCGCCGCCGTCTGGCTGTATGGCAACCTGCAGGTTAATGTCAAAGGCATGCGCACCCTCAAGGCTCAGGTATTCCAACGGCTTAGGGTCCTGTTTCGGGCCTTCGCAGCGGAAAGGCTCCAGGGCATCGAGCGTAACTATCCATGGTGAAATAGAGGACGCAAAGTTCTTGGCAAGAAAAGGCCCTAGTGGAACATACTCCCATTTCTGGATGTCGCGCGCGCTCCAGTCGTTAAATAGTACCATGCCAAATATGTGCTCCTCGGCTTCCTCAACCGGGACAGGTTCTCCCATAATATTGGCATCCGTAGTGATGAACGCCATTTCAAGCTCAAAATCTACCAGTCGTGATGGGCCGAATATCGGTTCTGTACGGTCTGCCGGCAAAGTTTGCCCCATTGGGCGATGCACCGGTATTCCCGAAGGTACAATCGTGCTCGACCTGCCATGATATCCCACAGGAAGGTGCAGCCAGTTCGGCAAAAGGGCATTAGCCGGGTCGCGGAACATCATGCCTACATTGGTAGCGTGCTCGCGGCTCGAATAAAAATCGGTGTAATCGCCAATTAATACAGGCAACTGCATTTCGATATCTTCGACATTAAATATTATAATATCGCGGTGTTCCTGGTTGTCGCGCAACACATCGTTATTGGCATCAAATATCTCTGCAATGCGGTTGCGCACCAGTCGCCAGGTTTTTCGGCCGTCAGATATAAAGTCGTTCAGCGTGTCCTGCATGAACATATCGTCGGTCAGTTCAATACCCTCAAAATAATTCAGTTGCTGAAGGGCGCCAAGGTCTATAGCATAGTCGCCAATACGGGTACCTATGGTCACCACATCGTCTTTTGTAATAAACACCCCAAACGGAATGTTTTGTATTGGGAAGTCGCTGTCCTGCGGCACATTCAGCCACGATTTGCGACTTGGGTCATTAGCTGTTAGAAGCATATCTGTGTAGTATTGTTTGTTGTTTTATTGAAGTATCAAATATACCTTTTGAAGGGTTTTTACAAAACGTTTTTTGTATTTTTGAGGGCAAATTAACGAAAAATTATAAAATGCGACGCGACGAAGAAATTTTTGAACTGATAATAGACGAACAGGAAAGGCAGATAAACGGGCTCGAGCTTATAGCCTCAGAAAATTTTGTGAGCGACCAGGTTATGGAAGCCGCCGGATCTGTACTTACCAATAAATATGCAGAAGGCTACCCGGGCAAGCGCTATTATGGTGGCTGCGAGGTGGTAGACCAGATTGAGCAAATAGCAATCGACAGGGCTAAAACCCTTTTCGGGGCTGCTTGGGCCAACGTACAGCCGCATTCGGGTTCGCAGGCCAACGCATCTGTTTATCATGCCTGCCTTAAGCCGGGCGATAAGATTCTCGGCTTCGATCTTTCACATGGAGGCCACCTTACCCACGGCTCGCCGGTAAACTTTTCGGGCAAGCTTTACACCACGTCATTTTACGGGGTAGAAAAAGAAACCGGAAGGCTTAATTACGACAAGATACAGGAAATTGCTGAGCGCGAAAAGCCACAGCTTATCATCGCGGGCGCTTCGGCATATTCACGTGATATGGACTTTAAGCGTTTCCGAGAAATTGCCGACAGTGTGGGCGCCCTCCTTCTTGCCGATATATCGCACCCTGCCGGCCTTATTGCCAAAGGGCTGATGAACGATCCTATACCACACTGCCATATTGTGACTACCACTACCCACAAAACCCTCCGCGGGCCACGTGGCGGACTTATACTGATGGGTAAAGATTTTGAAAACCCATTCGGGCTTAAAACTCCAAAAGGCGAGGTCAGGATGATGTCATCTTTGCTTGACGCTGCTGTGTTCCCGGGCAACCAGGGTGGGCCGCTGGAGCATATCATTGCTGCTAAGGCCGTAGCTTTTGGCGAAGCGCTTGAAGATGAATTTTTCCGCTATGCCATGCAGATTCAGAAGAATGCCAAGGCGATGGCCGAAGCTTTCGTGAAGCGTGGTTATGACATTATCTCCGGAGGTACAGATAACCACATGATGCTTATCGACCTGAGGAATAAAGGCATTACAGGTAAAGAAGCAGAGAATGCGCTCGTTAAAGCGGAGATCACCGTGAATAAAAATATGGTACCGTTTGACGACAAATCGCCATTTGTCACTTCGGGTATCAGGGTGGGCACAGCTGCTATTACCACGCGTGGGCTTGTGGAGGCCGACATGGAAACTGTTGTAGGCTTCATTGACAGGGTAATTGGTAATCATACTGATGAAGCTACACTTGAGGAAGTTGCCGAAGCAGTTAATGAAATGATGGGCGAGCGGCCGATATTTGTATTCTAATATTTACAATTTTAAATACTAAAGCCCTTTAGACATGCGTTTAAAGGGCTTATTCTTTATACGCCAACACCACCATGCAACCAATTGAAAAGATACGACAGACCATTTTCAGCATTCAGCCACTTACCGATGAGGAATGGAAAAAACATGAGGAAAGCCTTACTCCCGCAAAATTTAAAAGAGGGGAGTTCCTGATAAAGGCCGGACAAATAGAGACAAATATGTACTACCTGGCGAAAGGCTTGTGCCGAAATTACTTTGTGAGCAACGAACGTGAGTTTACGGTCGACTTTCATTTTGAGGGAGATTTTGTAACAGGATTCTATTCCCTGATTACCGGGGCGCCAAGCCCCGTAAACATTGTTTTTCTTGAAGATTCTGATGTGCTGATATTACCTGTAAAACAGATCGAGGAATTTTATGCCGAGTCGATAAATATTAACCGTCTGGGAAGGCGCATGGCCGAATTCCACTACATCAAAAGGCTGGAGAAGGAGATGGAACTACTTTCGCTTACCGCCGAAGAACGCTATGCCAAACTGTTGAATCGCAAACCGGAACTCGTACGCGCCATATCGGTAAAGCACCTTTCGTCTTATCTGGGAATTCAGCCGGAAAGCCTGAGCCGTATCAGGAAGTCTTACGCTGGGTAGAAACTTGTTAAAATAAATGTTAATACCTTATTAAACTTTTGTACATTTTGGGCGTCATATCATAAGGCGAATGAAAGACGAACAAAAGTTTAATGCGATATACCATGAGTTTAAAGTGCAGGTTTATAACCTTGCGCTGCATTACCTTTTGCGCACAGACGATGCTGAGGAAGTTACCCAGGATGTTTTTGTAAAAGTATACCGTTCTCTCAATGAGTTTGAGGAGCGGTCGGCAATGCGAACCTGGATCTATCGTATTACCGTAAATGAGAGCCTTGATTTTATCCGGAAGAAAAACAGCAAAAAGCGTCTATTCTCTTTTGGGCGAAATGCGGCACCCGAAACGGAATACCTAAAGCTTCCCTCTTATGAACATCCCGCCGCGTTGCTGGAACAGAAAGAAAGCACCGCGATATTGTTTGAAGCCATAAACAAACTCGGCGACAGCCAAAAGACCGCGTTTATGCTGAGTAAAGTAGAAGGCCTGCCCAATAGCGAGATCGCCGCTATCATGGAACTGAGTGTTTCTGCGGTGGAGTCATTGGTATTCAGGGCAAAGAAAGCGCTAAAAGAAATTCTTTCAGAAAAATTTGACGATTTACGCAAGGAATGAAAAATAACTACGTCTAAACAGGTATGGAACGCAATAAGTGGATCAAAGAAATCATAGAGTCAGGGAATACCCTGCCTGTACTGCATCCCGATGGCAATGCGATACTCGCCGGAGTGAGGCAGAAATTGTATGAAGACACGGTTACTGTCGGGCCAAAATGGCTTTGGCTGGCGGCGGCTTGTGCAGCATTGCTCATAGCGCTTAACGCCGGTGCAATTAGCAGCAAAAATCAGGAGTCGGGAAACAATTCGCCTGACGCTTACGGCTTTTCCATTAATAATAACCTGTATTAGAACAACATGAAAAAGACCACATTGCTGGCAGCCTCTGTAGTACTGCTGCTTTTGTTGAACATTGCTACCTTGGGCTCCATCTGGTTTCGCCACGCGCCCGGGCCTCCGCGAAGACCGCAGCCAAGAGAGGTAATTATTTGCAAACTTCACCTTGATAAGGAGCAGAAGCAAAAATATGATGCGCTTATTAAAGAGCATCATAAAGAAATATCGGGAATCGACCTCAAAATAAGGAAAAACAAGCAACGGCTGTACGAGCTTCTTGCAGATGGCTCACCTGAAGACAAATCTCAGGCATTGATAGATAGTATTAACGCCTGCCAGAAAAAGATAGAGCAGGTACACCTGAAGCATTTTCGCGACATCAGGAGCCTGTGCAGGTTAGATCAACTGGGGTACTATAATGAGCTTGCACCCGAGTTGCCAAGGCTTTTTGGCCCGCCTCCCGGTCCTCACAGACGTTAATACCGAGTTAAAACTGTGTTTTCCGCAGGCAAATTCTGTGTTTTCCACATTGACTGTTATTAATAATTTAGCAACCTTTGTATTGGTAATTTTAGTAAAGTATTAGACCCCCTTCTAATACTGTAGATTTTAAAAGAAAGGTCCCTTTGCCAGAAGGGACCTTTTTGCTTTTGTACGAGTTTGCTTTTGTACTTTAGCGTTATATATTTTAGTTATGAGATCCTGTTTCAATTTCCTTGTCCCATTTGTTATATCCTTGTGCTGCAATCATGTTTCAGGACAGGAGATACTATATAAGTCACCGGAATACACATTGTACAAAGACAGGGTAGTGCAGGGGAAATATGAAGCAAAGGCCGATAAGTCGGGTAACTTGATTTCTGATTATCAAAGTACTGCCAGCGAAATGTTCTCAAGGGATATCTCTTTTAAATTCAGTATAAATGAAAAGGACAACGAAATGCCATTCGGTCAAAATCACCACATTATTGTTGGCGAAGGGGAGCACCAATCGGGCGTTATCAAATTCGGCATTCCGTATGCCTCTATACCGGCCGCAACCCGCCGTTACCTTGAGCCCAATTACAACTATACGTTCAGGCTCGATGGAAGAGAAGTACTGCGGCAGTTGAACACCCAGGGATTTTATATTGCCGCCGATGGCAGCAAAATAGCCAAGTCCGATTTCAAAGGCTTCTTTATAGCGGGCAGCGCAGAGCCGCTGAGCTGGGATTTTGTGAACCTTGAAGAGAAAGGGCTAATGCTTCGCGATAACGATGGTGACGGTATTTATGAAATTACTTTGGTCTTTAATCCGGTTGTTGGTCAAAACGAAGCACAGCGTTTATGGAAACCGCAACGTGACCTTTCGGGCAAACCAAAATATTCCAGCGGCCAGCCGATTGTAGATGCATTATTCAGGATGGCAACAGATGAAGCGCTTATTGCCATCGAACCCGACAGCACCTTTAGGACCGGGGCAAAATGGGGTGGGGTCTGGACCCGCGACGTGAGTTATAGTATCCTCCTTTCCATGGCCTTCCATCAGCCGGATGTTGCGAAAATAAGCCTGATGAGAAAAGTAAAGCGCGGCCGTATCGTCCAGGATACCGGGTCGGGTGGGGCATGGCCGGTTTCGTCAGACCGGACCGTGTGGGCAATTGCCGTCTGGGAAGTTTACAAGGTTACGGGCGACAGTAATTGGCTAAAGCAATGCTATACGATCGTAAAGAATACTCTCGAAGATGATTACAAGACACTTTATGACCCCGCTACAGGGTTGTACCGGGGGGAATCTTCATTTTTAGACTGGCGGGAACAAACCTATCCAAGGTGGATGAACAACGCCGATATTTTTATGTCCGAATGCCTTGGAACTAACGCCGTTCATTATCGAGCCAATATTATTGCTGCAGAAATGGCTGCGCTACTGGGGGAAGATGGAAGCTCGTTCACCAGTGTTGCTGACGGTATCAAACGCGGCATCAACAAATGGCTTTGGCAGCAGGAAAAAGGATATTATGGCCAATATTTGTACGGCGGAAACAGCCCTGTTCTCTCCGGCAGGTACGAAGCCCTGGGCGAATCACTTGCTATTCTTTTTGGTATTGCCGATGAAGCAAGCGCTAAAGAAATAATCGGTCGGTCGCCCATAACGCCGTTTGGCGCCACGTGCATTTATCCTCAGATACCGAATATCCCGGCCTATCATAACAATGCGGTATGGCCGTTTGTACAGTCTTATTGGAATCTTGCAGCAGCAAAGGCGGGAAATGAAACGGTGCTCAATCACGGCATGGCCTCCATTTATCGTCCGGCGGCATTATTCCTAACTAATTATGAAAACTTTTTCGCGCAAAATGGTGATTATGTGGGTACTGAAGTAAACAGCGACCATATGCTTTGGAGCATGTCCGGAAATCTCGCAATGGTATATCGGGTGCTGCTGGGGATGGAGTTTGAAAAAGAAGGTATAAAATTTTCACCATCGGTGCCTAAGGGCTATGACGGCGATAAAAAGCTTTCCAATTTTTCTTATCGCGAAGCCTTGCTGGATATTACCGTCAAAGGATATGGCAACACTATTAAATCCTTTAGCTTAGACGGAAAACAGCAGCAACCCTTTTTACCGGGCGAAATAAAGGGCAGGCATAGCGTTGAGATTGTTCTTGGCAACCAAAGCTTTGAGGGAAAAATGAATCTTGTGGCAAACGAATTTTCCCCTGAAACATTACTCGTTGAAAATGGCGGAAGCATGCTTGCTTGGAACCCTGCAGGTCACGAATCGGGCTACATCATTTACAAAGACGGCAAAGAGATTGCTAAAACCACCGCGCTTACATTTGATACCGCAAAATACGGTGCGGGATGTTATGCCATAGCGGCGGCAGATACGAAAGGAAGTACAGGCTTTGTCTCCTCGCCGTTACATCTTTATCCGAAAAACAGCCAGTTTGTACTTGAGGCTGAAACCGCGACGACAAAGTCAATTCTTCCCTACACTGGCTACAGCGGCAAAGGCTTTATTGCAATGAGTAAGACAGAAAACACTAAGGTTACCGTAAGCTTTACCGTGCCCGAGGACGGCGATTACCTTATCGACTTCAGCTATTCTAACGGGAACGGGCCGTGGAATACAGATAATAAGTGCGCGATCCGGAGCCTTTATGTAAATTCGGGTTATTGCGGTGCAGTAGTTATGCCGCAGCGTGGTACCGGCGAATGGAGCAACTGGGGTTTTTCTAACAGGGTAAGGGTAAGCCTGAAAAAAGGCATCAACCGGATTGCACTTGTATTTGAGGAGTGGAACAACAATATGAATGTTGACGAAAATACGGCGATGCTGGATTACTGCCGCCTGCTGAAACTTTAAAGTTTATTTAGCCGTTTCATGAGTTCCGGACGGTTAGACCTGCTAACCGGCACCACGTCTTTCCCTATCAATACGCTGTTATCTTCAATATCGACAATTTTTTTCGTGTTGATAATAAAGGTTCTGTGCACTTTAAGGAACAGGCTTGCCGGAAGTTTTTCTTCGATCTTTTTCATGGTTGAATGCACCGTATAATTCTTGGTATCGGTTTTTATATAAATATAGTCACCTTTTGCCTGAATCAGGTTTATTGTAGGTATCTCAATCTTAATAAGCCTCCTGTCTATGTTTACATAGAACTCATTGGCATTGTCTGCAGGTAATTCCGCCATGTTCGGGCCCGAATTGGTAATGGTCGCCTCTGCTTTCGGCAATGCCGTTTCCTGCCTTGTTAACGCTTTCGTTACCGCCTTATGAAAACGCTCTGCGGTTAAGGGTTTCACAAGATAATCTACGATACAGTCGTATTCGAAAGCCTCTATAGCATAGTTTTTATCGGAGGTAATAAGAATAACAGCAGGAAGATTTTTAAGCGTCTGCACAAAATCGATACCGCTGAAGCCCGGCATATGTATATCCAGAAATATCAGTGACGTGGTATTTGGCTGGTTGAGGTATTTGATAGCGCTCATTGCGTTATCAAACTCATGCGTCAGCGTTAGCGCTGGTTCCTGCGAAATGAGTTGCGCAATGATGGTACGCGCCATTGTCTCATCATCTATTATTATACAATCCATTTTTTTTAGCGTTAAGTTGTCAGATTAAAATTAGCTCCCCAATACATTATACTTTGAGTTTTTTAAGCAGCGCTTCTTTGCCGTCGCTGCTTAGTGGCAGCCGCTGTTTTGCAATTACGACTGCATACTCTTCGATGTCCAGAACTTTACCAATGTTTATTATTACGGTTTTATGAATTCTCAGGAAGTTCTCGGCGGGGAGTTTACTTTCTATGTCGGCCATCGCCGTTATATGCAGCGTGTAACTTTTTTTTCCTGCGCTTATTTGCAGGTATTGGCCCTGTACCCTAATGTATTCAATTGAAGGTATATCAATTTTAATAAGTTTGTTGTCAATATTTACGAACAGGTCGCGACTGGAATCATCAGGAACTTCTTCGAAACTGTTGTCCAATACTTTTTTCCAGGATTTGGCAACAAGCACTGCTTTTTTAAAACGTTCTTCTTTTACCGGTTTTGCCAAAAAATCAACAATGCAATGGTATTCAAATGCTTCGATCGCGAGATTTCTGTCAGATGTGGTCAATATGACGGCCGGAAGAGAAGGCATGGTTTGCAGAAAATCAAATCCGGTAAAGGCGGGCATGTGCACATCAAGGAATATAAGGTCGACATCTTTATGTGTATTTAAAAAACGAATTGCATCCAATGGGTTGTCGAATTCTCCAAGCAAATTGAGCTGTTCATCATTCTCGATAAAATGGCAGATGATATCCCGGGCAAGTGTCTCGTCATCAATTACAATACAATTCATACCGTCTTTTTATAATGAAGCTGTAAAATCGAGCATGCAGTTCAGGATGTTTTCAAATTCTGCCGCGGCGTTCGTATTTCCCTCAAGCAATTCAGCTTCAAATTTTTCAGCCTGTGTATAGCTTTTTTCAAGCCCCAGTACCGCGATTTTATGTTTGAGCTTGTGTACTCCGCCCGCCGCGGTTTTAAGATGATTGTTTAAAAGGTTTTCTTTATAAAAAGCAACCTCTCCCGGAAGCTCTTTTTTGATGGTTTCAATGAGCTTACCGCGAAAAACATTATCGTTTCCCGCAAGTTCGTCGATATAGTTAAGATTTGGCTGTTCCAATGTTTGGTAGTGTAAAATAAAATGTGGTTCCCACGCCTTCCTCGCTGTCGAGCCTGATGGTCCCGTTGTAAAAATTCAGGATTTTCTGCACGATAGACAGGCCTATTCCAGAAGAATGATTCTCATTATCAAGCTTTGTAAATATATCAAATATTTTACTGTGATAAGCAGCCGGTATCCCCCGGCCATTATCTTTGACGAAAAATTCCGTGTGCCCCGGTATATTTCTACATCCTATTACAACTGTTCCGTATTGCTTATCATTGTACTTCACTGCGTTCTCGATAAGGTTTTGAAACAGTTGGCGGAAGCGGTAGTAATTTCCATAAAGCGACGGAAGGTTGTTTTCAATTTCTATGTCAAAGTCCGGTGGAAGCAATAGTGTAGGTATCAAGTCGGCTACCATCTCGTGCAAATTAACGACACGGCTTTCAGATTCCAGCTTGTCAATGGTGGAGTAATCCAATATCCCCTTAATAAGCATATCCATTTTTTCTACGCTGGAAAGCACAGTATCAAGAGTTTGCCTGTCTTTTTCTTTTAATGTAGCCTGATTGTCTTCTATAAACCAGTTGATAAGGGTATCAATACTGCGAAGGGGGGCTTTCAGGTCATGTGATACTACGTGTGCATAATCATTAAGCTCGCGATTTTGGCGCTCGAGGTTCAGCAGCAGTTCTTCGCGCTGGGTGTTGATCCTGATAATTTCTGCCGACTGCCGCCTGATGTACTCCACAGAGTCAAACCTTCCGCCCGACAAGGAGGTTTCCGTATTCATTGAGGAGAGTATCGTTTCCAGGTTCCTGTTTATCTCTTTTAGGTTTTCTGCCTCGGCACGAAGTTTTTGGTTTGCCTCATAAAGCTCATCCGAGCTTATTTTCATGGCACGCTGCAGCAGGTAGATCCTGTTGTCATAATCGTTGTAAGTACCCTCTATAGCGTCGAGAAAAAACTGCATTCCATCAGGAACTGTATTCCCAAAATGCTTTTCTATCTGCCTTTGCAGTAGCTGCTTCATTCGCTGATCAGTGTTAATGTCATGGTTTGGTTATGGAGTTCACTAAAGTCGTTGCCTTTGGTAGGTGCTATCTCTCCGTAAGAGTACATTCCGTTAAGTACCGTTTGCGGGCCTAACACCTCTTGCACCTGCTCAAGTTCCTCTTCTACACGCTGCCCCATAGCCAGCCTCCTGCCTACGCAGCTAATAAGCAGTGCCAGCGATGCTGTGTGTTCCCTGTCTTGTGCCGCCTGCAGGGCAGCCTCGCGCGCGCCCTGCGCAAGATCGTCTATAGACGCCATCATCAGCTGAACCTTGCTTTGCTCAGGTACATCTCCGGCGAGTATCATTGCATTATTTTCTTCATCTATATTTAATATGGTGCGTACAACCGCAAGGTCTCGCCCGGGGTAGGTAACCTGTAAAGGATAAAGCAACGACGATTCTGCTATGTTGCCGCTTCTTTCGCCAAGATAATTTCTGTAAAGTTCCAGGGCTGGCTTTCCGTCAATCTCATATAATACATTGCCCTCAGACTTTGTAATAATGCGCATTGGCCCAAACGCATACCATCCGCCGGCACTTGCAGCAGTTACCTCAAGGGTGGTTCCATACAGGCCAATGGCAACTACCTCGCCACGGCGGGGCTCATGGTTATAACCTACAAGCGTTTTCTGAAAACGGCCGTCGTCACCGCATAATCCGCCGCTTATAGAAACCCCGGCCTGTTTTTTATTTTCCATACCCTGTATCAGGGCGCTGCCGTTCACAAAGCTACCTTCAGATAATACGATGATGTGTCGAAGGCCTTCTGCCGGGAAGCTTCGGTATAATGATTCACCCAGGGCTGTCGAATTTTTATTATAATGAGCAATATTGTCTGTACGGATTACAAAGCTGGCTTTCTCGAATTCGGCTGCTGTAACCACGGCAGAACCTTCGAGCGCTTTTGTGCCCGCGATTTCGCCCGCCGTTGAACAGTAAATAATATGGCCCGATGAAAATTCATTTCTTATACTGAGAGTAAAATCCCTGTTCTCCAACAGGGTGCGGTTGGCAAATACCAGCACAAGCGGATTCTTTAAATCTGCTTTATCGGTTTTGTACTGCCAGCAACCATCCAGATAAGCTGCCTGCGTGATTTTCATTGTTAAATAGTTTTCCGAAATTTAACAAAAAAAGTCGTTCCTTTTCCAACTTCGCTATCAATTGTAATAACGCCTTTATAAGTTTCCACAACTTTCTTTACTATAGAAAGGCCTATACCCGTAGAGCGCTCATAACTGGTAAGCGACTGGAACATCTTAAATATCTTTTCGTGATTTTCGCGGGCTATGCCGGGCCCGTTGTCTGCAATGCTGAATACGTGGTAATCTCCTCCATCCTCGTAGCCTATTTTCACAGTCCCGTACGGCTTATCATTATAATTAACGGCATTGCCGATTAGGTTCTGAAAGAGCTGCTGCATCCTGAACCTGTCAGCACGGATTACCGGAAGCCCGGGCTCAGCCGTAATTGCTATGTTGGAAGGATTGTGGATCATAGAGGCAATACCGTCTATAATAGCCGCAATATCTACGTTTTCGGTTGCAACGTCACCTTTGTCTATACGCGAGTAGGTAAGTATCCCGTCTATAAGATGGTCCATCTTTTCCAGCTTATCGTCAATCAGGTTGAAATAATTCAGCGTGTCATTTCCCAGGTTGCCCACGTTGTCTTCCTTGATCCATGCCATAAGCGAATTGATGCTTCGCAATGGCGATTTCAGGTCATGAGAAACTACCTGGGCATAATCCTCCAGTTCCCTGTTGCTTTTTGCAAGGCTTGCAAGCAGCTCTTCCCGCTGTGCTTCCAATTCCTTTTTTTGGGTAATGTCTTCCTCAAGTGCAAAATACCGGCTTACCTCTCCCCATTTGTTGTACAGCGCCCGCCCTTGAATCTTTACCCAATACCGGGTTCCGTTTTTATGATAGTTTATAATTTCGCATTCAAATGGGGCTCCTTTTTTAAGCTGCTCAGCTATATATTTCACGGTAGCGTCATCACTCTCCGGCCCCTGTAGTAACGGCCCGGGTTTTTTTCCGATAAGCTCCAGATATTCATATCCGGTCATGTTACAGAAGCTGGGGTTTACCCATTCTATCGCACCGTTTTTATCGCATATTACTACACCATTCATATTATTCCGAGCAATAAGCGACAATAAAACGAGTTGCTCTTCCTGTTCTTTCTGGAACGTTTTGTCCTCTATTATAGCGAAGTACTGCGTAAGGCGCCCTTCAGCGTCGTAAATCGGCTGGCCTTTGGTGCGCGACCAAAAGTAGCTGCCATCTTTTCGGCCATGCGTAATCTCTACGTCAAAAGACTCTCTATTATAAAACTTTTCCAGCATGAGTTTAACAGCATCGGCCTCTGTTTCGGTAATGCGCCCAATCTCTACCGGTGTTTTTCCGTACACTTCGTCCCGCGTATAGCCGGTGAGCTTAATATAAGCATCGTTGCACCAGAATATCCGCGCATCGGGATGTGTAAATACGATCGCGTTTTCGTTGGCACTCGCTACTACAGACAGCTTATTAAGCTCCTCGTTCTGTTCGTGGAGCAGTTCTTTTTGCCTGGTATTAATACGAAGCTGATCTTGTAGCTCATTGGATGTATGCTCATAGGTATGCATCAGCTGAAGAAGGTCGAGCTGAGGGTCGTGATGGGCAAAGTCAAAAAGCGAAAGGTTTCTTTTAGTGATGTCATCCAGGCTTACCAGCCAGGGGGAGCCTACAAACAGGGTTTTTTCACCGAGAGGTTCAAGCTGCCCGCGTAATACAAGATCAGAATTTACATTACACTTAATAAGTACTAACTGATTTTTAAGCGAGGACAGGGAAATACCTGTAAAATATTCATTTTCTGTATTGCCTACAGAAAACATGTCATAAAAGGGTAAACCGGGGTGTAGGGAAGGAAAGTACTTACGGATGCTGGTACCAAGCGAAGTTATTAGCAGCTTTTCGTCTACTAAAATATAAAACGGAAATAACCTGTTAAAGCTTTCTCCGTCAAATTGAAATTGCAAACTGTACATTTCCGGTGTAACTATCATATCATTCATTCAGGTACAATTCAAACCATCTCGGCTAAATTATAAAACCCTCTTAAAATAATGTTAATTAACCGTTAAAACGCAAATATTATCGATGAATAGGTTATTGTGAAATAAGCTCGTTAATAGCCCAGTAATCAAGCATCTTGGATATGCGCGAAACATATTCTTCATACTTAAGGGGTTTTAAGATGTATCCGGCAATGCCCACCTTATAGCATTCCATAATATCCTTATGATTGCCCGAAGTTGTAAGTATAATAGCCGGTATATACCGCAGGGCATCATCCGCTTTTAGTATCTTCAAAAATTCAATGCCATTAATTTTAGGCATATTGAGGTCAAGAAAGATGATGTCTGGCAAAAACCTTTTTTCCTGCAAAAGCGAGAGTGCAACTTCTCCGTTAGCGGCTTCGGTTACCTTATGGTTCAGCCCCAGATTTTTAATGACCCTGTCAAACTTCATTACCTCGATGGTATCGTCTTCTATAAGTAATACGTTTAACAACCTGGTCATAATTTTTTTATTGAGACGTAAAAATACGGGAATACACCCCAAAATTGGTGTTAATTTCGCCCAACGATTATTGAATGTAGATGGACGGTACTATTTCATCGACGAACGGTTTTAGGGATGGCGGGGCCTAGATAATTACTACTTTTTATAAAATATTGATCTTCCGAATTTCGGGTTAGCCTTAAATATTCATTGGCTCCCGTTTACCTACACTTTTTTGCAACCGGGCGAAGAGTGCGCTACAGCTTATCGAAAAGTTTAGGGCATGGCAGGGTGCTGCTATACCTTTGCACCATACTTAGCCCCCAAAAGTATACTAATTCGGTGCTAAAGCTTGCAGCTATTTATGCTCCCAAAACATATAGCAAGCTTTAGCATCTTTTTTTTACTCTGAATAACTGCCAGGTAATTCTTAATAAATTGTTTTTAACGGATTTTTTTTGCAGTTCGTCGACATTATATTGTCCATTTAACGAAAATTCCCCTATTAAGTATTCGGTTTTAAGGAATTTTGTACCGCAATCCAAAAAAACTGATCAATTACGTGAAAACTGTTATTTCATCGTTTCGTCAAAAAGCATTCCTGCAATTGGCTATGCTTCTACTTTTTTCGTTGAGTGGTACAGCATTAGCGCAATGTACTCCTGACGGAGACCCCGCAGCGTACGGCCAAAACAAATGGCTGGGGTATATTTATGCAGACACAGCCCTATTGAATACCCCTCCCGCTAATCCGGCAACGGCAACCTACCGTGGCTACCTGTCGCAGTCTGCCTGTTTTGACCTCGACTTTTCAACCGGCGCGCTTTCGGGGACCAACATCTGCGGCAGCTATGCTGATAATTATGCAATCCGCTTTAAAATGCAACGAACGTTTACTGCGGGCTATTACAATATTACTGTAGGGGCCGATGACAGCTACCGCCTGAGCCTTGATGGCGGCGCAACTTTTATAACAGGTGCAAGCGATTGGACACTTCATACCTATAGCACCAAAACGGTTACAGTATTACTGAGCGGAACCGTTAATATGGTGTTTGACTATTTTGAAAAAGATGCTGCAGCAAGGGTAAGCTTTGCTTTTAGTGCAGTTTCATGCCAAAGCACTGCACCAACGGCAATTACCGGAAACACAGCACTCAGCTGCTCTGTACCCTCGACAGTGCTTACGGCGGCCGGAGGCTCAGAAGCTCCGGGCAGCACGTACCAATGGGGCACAGGCAGCATTGAGGGGCAAAATATAATTTCCGGTGCCATATCTTCATCGCTGACAGTATCGCCGACAGCAACAACAACCTACTGGGTAAGGCGTGTAAACGCTGCGGTGTGTGGCGGTTATTCAGGAGCTGTGAGTACTACAGTTACTGTTGCGGCCAAACCCGGCGATCCGTCTCAGTTTGGTGATAACGCCTGGACGGCCTACGGGTATGCTGGGGGCAGCCTCTCGCTTACAGGCACTACCTACACAGGATATTATACTCAGTCCAGCCTGGGCTTTGATACCGTAACCGGCTCAGGAAGCTGGGATTCTGCCGGGTCTCCTTCATCATCTGCAACGTGGCAGGGATGCGCTATGCCTTCAGACAATTTTACGCTCGTTTACAAGCGCAGGGGATTCCCTTGTGGCAAATATGCGCTTACGATGAAAAGGTGGGATGAGGAAATAATAGTATACATTAATGGTGTACAGGTATGGTACAAGTCGGCTGCAAGCGTTGGCATCGTGAATAATCTTATAGGCACGTTCGATCTTGACGCATCTTCAACCGTAGAGGTTCGCCTTCGCGAAGGAACGGGCAACGCAAATGCTATATTGGCACTCGCGCCGGCCGCTACTGCGCCGACCTATATTGGGGTGGTTTATTCGTCAGGGAGCGCTGCGCTCACAGCTGGTGGTGCCTTAGGAAATAACCTGGTTTATCAGTGGGGTACAGGCAATGTGCCTGGAGAAAATGTTATTGCCGGGGCAACTACTGCCTCAATTTTAGTAAGCCCTACATCAACAACCACCTATTGGGTGCGGCTGGCAAATTTTTCGCTTTGCAATCCTTTTAGCGGGGCGGTTTTTGTAAATGTTGCGGCAACGGTCACATCCGCGCTTGGTGTAGACGACCTTTCTCTTGACAAGACACCAAAATTGTATTCTACTAACGGCGAACTACACATCCTGGCGCCGGGTAAATCCCTTGAGCAAATAATGATTTTTGACCTGTCGGGCCGCTTGTTACTGACCTGTCGGGCCGCCACAGAAACCTACAGCCTTCCCGTGTCGCAATTTTCAGGACAGATCGTAATTGTGCAGGCCATCTGCAAAGGCGGTAGCAATATTAGCCAGAAAGTTATCTTATAATTTGAACCTTATAATCCAACCCCGAAAGTTTGGGGAAATTAAGGGGTTGGAGAGCCGGGCGATTCGTCCGGCTTTTTTATTGCCGATCCCGGAGCAGGATATTCAAGTGCGCCTTTCAGCTTTTCAATGGTTTCGGGCCTGAACTTTGGCAGTGCGAGTTCATTTTCCGAGCGCCATTTCTCTACGGTTCCCATTGCCGATTCAGCGCTTTCCGGCGCCTGCCCTTTATCATCCGCAACATATAGTGTTCGCGACGGATAGGCAAGCGATGACCCGCTTGCGGTAATTACATCCATCATCCTCAGTAAAATGTCTTCCTGCACTTCCTGAAAGTCGTCAAAGCCAGGGGCCAATATATACGCCCATGTTTCCAGCTTTAACGACGACTCGCCAAAGCCGGTAAATCTCACCTTTGCACCTTCGTTGCTCACCATAGGGTGGGAGTAGAGGATTTTCCTGAGTTCGACCAAGAGATAGCGTATCTGGTCCGGAGTGGTGTCCCGCCTGAATTCAAGAACAGGGTCAAACAGAAACCGGTCACGATGTGCAAAGTTCTCTATTTTGCTGGCCGCGAGGTCACCATTGGGTATGGTAACAACCGTGCGTTCGCCGGTGCGCACTTTCGTCGATCGCATCCCTATAGACTCTACCGTTCCGCTCACATCGCCAACCTTGCAATAGTCGCCCACACGAAGCGGCTGGTCAGCAATTATGGTTACGCTTCCTACAAAGTTTTCCACGGTCTTTTGGGCACCCAGTGCAAGGGCAATACCACCTATTCCCAACGCCGCTATACCGGTAGTTACATCTATCCCGATGTTGCCCAGTATCGCGATAGCACCGAAAATGATGATCGCAACTTTTATAGTCCTTTTCAAAAACAGTATTACCGATACCGCCGAAACGCGTCCGCGGCGTGTCATCCGGTTGCGCGAGAAGGTGCTGATAAACTCGGTAAGGCGCCAAAGCATGATCAAAAAAGCTACAATAAATACAGTAACGGTAAGTGCACTAAAGCGCTGCCTGATGATAAACGATATTCCTACCCGTTGCGATATGGCAATAAGCAGCCAAACGGCCAGTACCAGCTTTAAAGGAAGTTCTAGCGCAACAATGATACCGGCAACCGGCTCTTTACGGGCGCGCCGCCACAACCGTGTAATAATAAAGCTGATCAGGGCAATAATGGCCCATGCCCCAAAATAAGAGATAACTACAAGTACCAGCATAGCCAGCCAATGCCCAAGCGGCACACCGGCCAGTAAGCGGGTTTTCAGCGTTTCCGGCAGCAGGTTATCTATGATGGAAATGTCGTCAACATTTACCTTAGCAATTGCCGCAATGGTTTCTGCCGAAAATTCCCAAAGCGGAGCTTCATTGGGGCCGGCTGTATTTTCCACATAAATATTTATGGTTTCTTTATCCCACGCTACAGTGCCAATAAGATCTAAACCCTGTGCAAGGTCATCATCCAGCCGGCCTTCATACTTGTTGCTTATAAAAGAGGTAGGGATTAGTTCGCCGCCCTGGTCCAGCATTCGTTGCATTGCCTTTACAATCCTTTCCCGCTGCCGTGTACTCCTGTAGGAACGCTTCAAATTAAAGTACCTGCTTGCGCGCTGGTAGTTTTGGTCGGCTACCGCCTGTACATAGCCTGTCACCGTGCCCCGCGGTGTGCGCCGTCCCAGCGAATCGTCAGGGAATTTTACGGCCTCAGTGTCGTCTTTTGCGCCCACGGCAGGTAGTTGGGCAGAAACCTCTACAAAAAAGGTTAAAGCAATCAGTGTGAAAACAAGTCGGGTCAGCGGGACATTCATAAGCAGTTCATTAAATAACTATAAAGATAAAAAATCCTACAGGCTTGCTATTGTTTTTAACGATGTATTAATGGCTGCCCTCGGCAGGAAGCCATTACCGAATTAAATAAAAACAGGGCAATCGCCCTGTTTTTTGCGGCAATGCCGCGCCCCCAAAACTCAATAGAATTAAAAAATTACTATTGTGCTATTATTATTTTTTGTGATGATGTAACGCCGTCGATATTTAGTTTAAGGATATAGGTACCCGCTGCAAGCGCCGAAACATCGAGCTTATGCCCATCCGCTCCAAGCACCATGCGGCCGGTCGTGTCAAATAACTGTGCATTCAATTTAGAATATTGCCCCGGAATGCTAATGGTAAGCTGACCACGGGCGGGGTTGGGATATACTTTTGCAGTAACTATTTCGTTTTTTTGCACATCCAGTACTGCCTGCAGCGGAATAAACCAACCACCCTCCGGTTTTACCATAAACAGTCCGAAAGGGGCGCCGTTGCTATTGGCACCGGGGTTGGCAAATCCGCTGGAAAGAATAATCGCGGCCTGGCCGGCCATTCCCATAGTTGCTAAAGGAACATAGTAAGAACCCAGGTTTACGCCATCGGAAGTACGGGTTGCCTCTACTACATAATCCATCGGCGGCATCATCTGGTAGCCTGCGGTAAATTGCGGATAAGGCATATCGTTTATGAACATTCCCAACGGAACACTTGTTTCAGAAACGTTTATGTTGCCACAGTCTGTACAGCCGTGATTAACCAAAATGCTGGCATATTGCGGCAGAAATCCGGTTTCGTTTGCGCCCCAATACAAGTTAAGCGAAAGCGGTACGGGAGGTGTGTAACCCGTCGTTTGAGATATTCCATTGGCTTCGAGGATATAAGTTTGCCCTGCTGTAAAAGTAATTGTCTGGCTAAAAACACCGTCTTCAACAGAGCTGCTGTTGCCCGGTGCAATAGTAAAGGTAAGCGGTACCCCTGCCGGCGCATCCAGAAAAGGAGTGGCAACCCTAAATTGTATATCGTCGATAATGCGGAGAGCGCCCATGTAGATATCGACAACATTTAGTGAAGCGTCCGGCGAGTTGTGCAGTGCCTGCACGCGGGCTGTCTGTGCGTTGTTTTGTATGCTGAATAGCAACAGGCCAAAAAGAAGGGTTAGTGTAATTTTGCTCATGTGTTTGTGCTTTTAGTTCCCGACAAAAGTAGCCCTGAGTAGATTTAAAAATATAAAAATGATGGTGTGCAAAATGGTAATCATCTTCATAAATACTTATAAAACAGGTATTTATTTCGGGTAATTAATGGTGTTTAAAAGAATTCCCCTCCGGAATTTTTTTTATTTTGGCGAAACCTAATTCAGGCACATCAATTATGATACATAAAACAGCGCTTTTTGCAATCCTTGTCTTCTTTTTAATGACAGGCGGCGCTTATGCCCAAAACAAAGATTCCGGGGCACAAGAAATTTTAAAGCGCCTGTCAGGGAATTGTGAGGCATTTCAGGGAGATCCAGGAGCAAAGAATGAGTTGGCGGGGCTTTACAGAAAAATTGTTTCGGCAGGTAACGAAGCCGATCGTTTCAAGGCGGAAGCAGGACTCAACTATGGAGATTACCTGCTGAGCATAAATGAGCCGGATGAGGCTCTGGAGATATCGCATTTCGCGAAAGCGCACGAAAGCGGGTCTACGCAAGGATTTGCAATTGCCTGCCAGCTACGCTCCCTTGATGCTGCCGCCAATATTAAAAAGAACGATTATAAAAAAGGCCTGAAGAGTTACCTGGAAGCGCTTAAGCTCGCCGAACAGCACCGGCTGGCCGCGCAAAAGGTGGTAATACTTAATAACATAGCGGTATTGTATATCGGGATGTATGACCCGGCCAACCTGCCCAATACAAAAAAAGGGCTTGATTATGCTGCCATTGCCGTACAGGCAGTTAAGCAGCTGCCGGATTCCACCAAAGGCAAGCCGGAAGCGCTGGGACGCGCGCTGATCAACTATGGCGATCTACTGAATAGCTATGGGGCAGACAGTAAGCAGCCAGGGCATCTTAAAAAAGCGCTGGCAGTTTTTGATAATGCAGAAAAACTTCTGGAACGATATGCAGATACTGCATCATTATGCCAGGTTTATGCCAATAAAGCTTATGTTTATAAAAACCTGGGGCAATCAGAACGCTATTTCCACTACCTGCAAAAGGCTTACAAATTAATGCATAAAGGGAACGTTTCAGACTATGTAAAGGAAGGGATTCATTTTGCGCTGGGCGAATATTACTACGGGGCTCACGATTATAATAAGGCAGAGGCGCATCTGAGAGATGCAGAGAAAATACTGAAGGCAGACCCGTCACCCGACTACCAGATGCTGACATTGGTGTACGAATTAGGACAGAAGGTGGAGGCTGCGCGTGGGAATTTCAGGGAAGCATATCGTTATCAAAGTGCCCACCGAAAGGTAAAAGACAGTTTGCTGAACGCCGAGACGTTGCGCAAATTTGAGGAAATGGAGGTAAAGTACCAATCCGAGCGAAGAGGGCGCCAACTTAAAGAAACCGCACTCCAGCTCGAAAACGCACACCTTATGCGTAATGCCACACTTGCAGTGGTCGTTCTACTGATACTTTCTCTGTTTTTCTTCTACCGAAGCTATACCGCAAAGAACAAAGCGCTGCTGTTTAAAAAGGAAGCGGCCGATCTGGCACTGCAGAAGGCGGAAAGCGAGATCGCAGCCGGACGCGAGATGCTGCATCGGCATACACAGAGCCTTGTAGAAAAAAACCATCTGATAGATGAGCTCCGGCAGCAGCTGCTTATGAGCGGTAAAGCGGACGACGAGGCGCTAAGCAGGTTATCAAACAGCAGGATATTGACAAGGGAAGACTGGGCGGAATATAAACGGCTGTTTGACAAGGTATACCCGGGTTTTTTCTTAAAACTACGCAACAGATATCCCGACATCACAGAGGCCGATGAGCGAATCCTGGCCTTTAGTAAACTAAATATCAGCCTAAAAGAGGCAGCCGATCTTTTGGGTATATCGTACGATTCGATGAAGAACAGCCGCTACCGCCTCCGCAAAAAGATGGGCATTGATACCGATACCGATTTCAGGGATATCACGGCAGAGCTATAGCGTAAAATAAAATTCCCGGGCTAAAGGCTGCCCGGGAATTTCCCAAAGTGATCTGACAGTCCGTATTCGCGGGAACTTGTAAACCCCCGAAACGGTTATTGTATTACCGCTGTTCCTTATAAATAAGGTATTGGTTTTGTTTAAGGTTTTTTTCGCCCAGGAGTATTTTAGCGCCTTTCGGTATTTCAATTTGTCTGCTTTCGCCGAAGTTGAGGAATACCGTTATTCTTTCATTACCCCACACGCGGCTATAAACAATTGCGTCAACTTCCTTTTCCAGTCTTTCATAAGTGCCATATTGCAACGCTTTTTCACTATTGCGTAATGTGATCAGGGAGGTGTAGGCTTTCAAAAGCGAATTTTTTTTAGCCTGTTGTTCAGCCACATAGATAGCCTGGTAGCCTTCCGCCAATTTGATCCAGCTTTTGCAACATGAAAAGCCTGCAAACGGTTTAGAATCCCACTGCATAGGCGCACGCGATTTATCCCTGTTATGATTATTTCCCTCAGCCAATGCCTCAGCCCCGGCTTTACCTTCAGCGATTGCCATTTTATAATGTGTAATTCCCTGGATGTCTACCATCTCCTTCAAGGACGTCGCCTTTACGTTATGCATCCCGATCTCGTCGCCATAATAAATAAAAGGAACGCCTTTGGCTGTGAGGATAAGTGCTGCCAATGTTTCTGCCTTGTCCTTATTCCCGCCGGCGAGCCTGTCCATAAGCCGCGGCATGTCGTGGCTGCCAAAGAACAGAGTGGGGTAGCTGCTCATTTTAGCCTCCATACTTTGCAGTTCGGCAAAAAAGCGGTCCGTAGAAAATTCAGCGATACTCCCAAAATTAAAATTGAATACCACATCAAGTAGGTCGGGTGATTGGTATTGCTGCAAGACCTCTATTTTATCGCTGCCTATTTCGCCAACTATAAACCTGTCTTTGTATTCGCTTACGGTCGACCTGATAATCCGCATTGCGCTTTTCACACCGGTTTGATCGATGTCGTTAGTGTGTTCCTGTTTTCCGTTTTTCACCGGATTATCTGCGGTAATACCATCGGTAGTAAGGAAATTGATCACATCCAGCCGAAAACCATCCACACCGGCATCGAGCCAGAAACGCAGCACCTTCTGCACTTCCGAAACCACCTCCGGATTTGCCCAGTTGAGGTCGGCCATGCGCACATCAAACTTGTGGTAATAATATTGGCCGGTGGCGTTGTCCTTTTCCCAGGCAGTCCCTCCAAAAAAGGACTCCCAGTTGTTAGGCTCGTCTCGCCAGATATAGTAGTCGCGGTACTTATTGTCCGTTGATTTTCTTGCCTCCTGAAACCAATAGCTTTCAGTAGAGGTATGGTTGAGCACCATGTCCATAACCACTTTTATCCCGTTAGCATGCGCCTCTTTCAGGAACTGCCTGAAATCCTCCATGGTACCATACGTGGGGTCTATTGTGTAATAATCGGCTACATCGTACCCATTGTCCACTTTCGGAGATTTAAGGAAGGGCGTAAGCCAGAGGCCTTTTACGCCCAATCCTTTAAGGTAGCCTAACTTACCCGAAATGCCTTTGAAGTCGCCATACCCATCGCCGTTGCTGTCGGCGAAGCTCGGCATGTATATCTGGTAAAATACTGTTTCCTTCCACCATACCTTTTCGTCAGCCTGTGCGGCGCAGGTATGGCATGCCAAAACTGCTACAAGAAATACAATATATTTTACCGCGCTAAACACTATTTTACTTTGTAATTATAATCGGTTACAATACCATCTACCATCATTTGAGAACCGTTTGTAGTTACTTTTCCGCCGGCAGGTACCATCACGATCACCGCAGAATTCTGGCCCGATAGTTTCACTTTTGCAGAGGCCACATTTTTAGCGACAAATTTTCCGGAAACGGTATCGTAGAAATCCCTCTTTTTGCCATCGGCAGAAGATATCGTAACTATTTTATCTATAGTATGCGGGTTATAGTACAAATAGGAAGGGTAGGCCTTGTCCTTGAAGAAATCTGTAGCCAACAGGTCGAGCTGCAACACTCCTTCAACATCCGTAGTTTTTATAATGCTGCCAAAAATGCCCACGTGCCCGCTTCCGTAAACGCTTAGCTGCGACTCCGCGGGGTTTTTACCCGGAACCCACAACGGTCCGTCGCCCTGGGCTACAGGAGCCGGAACATTTTCATACTGCGGCATGTTTGATTTTTTGATGATGCCTTCGTAAGCGATCACGCCTTTCGAAACGTCTGCCAGTTGCGGGATCGTTTCGTGCTCATCGGGCATAAATTGGGGATAGAAGAACTTAGATGCGTTGGCTGCGTTCAGCATCCATTTCCCGATAGCGTTGGCATACGACTGGTTGTAACGCACCATGGGCACTAATGGCCAGGCTGCATCATAGGTGTTCATCAGGAAGCCATAGCCACCGCGGTCTACTGTGCTCCCTACCGTACCCGAGATATCGAAACCGTTCCAGTTGCCCACCAGTACGCCCCAGCCTTCGCGGCATATAGCCGTTCCGTCAAAGCTCCAGTGCAGCATTTTGTCCAGGTCATATTTTTTTCCCTGCTCGGCGTTGATGCGTGCGGCAAGGTAGGCGCCAAACGGCATCAGCAGCTCATACGTAGGATTTGTTTTCTGCGACTCCAGCGCAGAAAGGGCGGAGAGCGCACCCTTTAGGTATTTTTCGTCGCCGAATTTTTTGTAGGCAGAATACAGCACCCATGCATGGCCTGCTGCTGCATCGGGTTGTGCGCAAATGTTATTGGTCATCGGCTGCATTTTACCGTAATCGAAATAGGAGTAGTTGTAATTGCCGTTTAGTATTCTGTCCGCTTCATAGAATTTATCGGCAATTTTGCGGGCAATTTCTGTGAGGCCGGGCTCATTCGGATATTTGTCATATATCGCATAGAAAAGCACATTCGGGTATACATCATACCACCAGTCACGCCCGTAACCGCCGCCGAGCAGCGCGACTTCGGGGCAGGTATTGTTCATCATAATGTTCCAGCCTGTTTCGGTATTGTAATAGTTCTTCAGCATGGCTACATAGTTGCGCCCACCTGAATTGGTTTTATCAATGCCGACAAGCGAGGCACCAAGCGTAGCTCCCATACTGGCCAAAGCCTCGTGAAACATCCTTTTATTATTTTCTCCCTGGCGTACATCGCCCACAGCAGTATACATTCCTACTACATCCTGCGGGAAATTTTTTTGAGATTTGTCAATCCAAACCATTGGCCAGAATTTGCCTTTGGCATTAAAATCGAATACAGTAGCATCAAAATCTTTCGCCATCTTGTTGTAATCGATGATACCGTAAGGTTTGGGCATATCCGCCATCTGGTCTACCCGTGGGATAGGCTTTTGCTGTACTTGTGCTCCCGCACCACAATTGGCAAGCAGTAGCGCGAGCAGTGAAGCTTTTATAATTTGTTTCATACGCTTTTTTTAGAATTTAGATCAGGTCAGCTGCGGTTTCCTCCAGTACTTTCGGGCTGGTTTTTACCTCTGGTTCAGGGAGAATGGCATCCCCCTGCCTGATGATCTTCTTGCTGATAAATATAGAGCAAAGCTGTAGCACTGCAATAATGCCCACAGCATAGCGAAGGGCAAAATCGGGCGAAAACTTAAAGTAAAGCACCAGGAATATGCCTGCGCCCAGCAGCCTGCCGGCGTAGAGCCCGGATTCGTGGTTAAGGATGTAGGCAAACTCGCCGCGCTTCTCGATACGGCAAACGATATCTATCACGCGCAACTGGATAGGGAAGTAGGCAAGGTCCATTAGCGGCTTAGCAATGAGCAGCAGCAACAGGAATATGATTACGCTGGTCTGGTTGAACATCAGGCCGTTTACGCAGGCGCCAATTGCAAAAAGGATAAGCCCCGCCGCAAATATATTGATCCTGTCGGATGGCTTTGAGAGGCGCCCAATGAAATAGATGATGATGGCTGCCAGTATTGCGCCGATGGATTGCGCATTGCCCAACGCGCCCTCTTCGCCAAGTATCTTAAAGATGAGCATGGCGGGTGCCGTTACCAGGAAACCTTGTGCCAATCCTTTAAACATAGCCAGTGACAGCAGCTTGTACCAAAGCGAATGAAACTTGAAGAAGATGTATTTACGCTGTACCGGGTTTTCAAACTTGCCTCGGAAACATACCGCTGAAGCTGCAAGCGTAATCACAAATACTACTGCAGTAATGATCTCATAAGCAGAATGCTTTTCGGCATCTCCCTGCTTGCTCTGGATGAACCATCCAATGGCAGCCGGTACCACTATCGCAATAATTGTATAGAAAAAAGTTTCAAGGCCATAGTAATAGTTACGGTTTTCGTCGTTGGTAGTAGCCACCGCCAGGTAATCGCGGTTAGACCAATACAACCCGAATGAAAGCCCCATGGTAATACCCGCCACACCAATACCTGCAAGGTCAAGCGTTTTCAATGACATCATGATGATCATTGATACGCCACTCAGCATCATACCGAAGGAATAGAGGGTTCGGATCTTTATATATTTTAAAAGAAAGCCGTTTAATAGAAAGGTGAGGGGAATGCCGGTATAGATAGCCAGCTGGTAAATTACCACCTTCGAGGTATCATTGGAGTTCCGCATGATATATGCCGCCACAAAAATATCAATTACCGGAAGCACCAGCGCATACACCAGGTTGGTAAGCACCAGGATCCTGAAGTTATGGCTTTGGTTTTTGAAATGGTGAAATTCGGATGTCAGTTTTTTAAGCATTACTCATATTTTAAAAGTGAGAGTATTTCTTTGACCGAGAATCGGGCACCGCACACAAACTCGTCTGATGCGCCGTAGTACATGGTAATCGTATCACCATCCGGCTCAACGATATGGCCGTTGGTAAACACTACATTGCCAAAAAAGCCGCTCAGTTCATAACTTTCGGTTGGTACCATGATAGGCTCGTCTGTACGGGCAAGCACTTTGTAAGGGTTATTAATATCTAACAAAATAGCCCCAAGGCAATACAGATGATTCTGGTTAGCGCCGTGATAGATTTCGAGCCAGCCCTTTTCGGTACGGATGGGTGCTGCACCTGCGCCGATGCGCTTGCTGTCCCACATATTTTTTCTGGTGGTGGCAATACATTTGTGGTTGCCCCAATGGATGCCGTCGGGTGACGAAGCGATCCATATATAATTACCGCCGATGTCAACACTACTCGGGCGATGCAGGGCGTAATACAGCCCGTTTATTTTTTCATCGAAAATCGCACAGTCCTTGTTATGTGCCGGGAATATAAGCCCGTGCTTTTCAAAATTCTTCCAATCGGTTGTGGTACGCATGCCCACAGCTACGCCAAGGCTCGATACCGAGGTAAAGGTGAGGTAATACTTTCCTTCCAGGAATGCCACGCGGCAGTCTTCAATACCAAAAGCCTCGTGTATGCCTTCGCCCACAAGCGCCGGATAACCTTCAGGCTCATAGAAGTCGGCGCCATTATCACTACACAGCAACCTTAAATGCGACAGCGTGGTAAGGTAGTCGCTACCTTTATAATTGATTACCCTTGCATCATCTGCAATCAGTTCGGGGTCGTCTTTTTTAATTTCAATGATCTCTATGCTTCCGGTGTCTGTTAGGATAGGGAAGGAGATGTGGGTATCGCTTTGCTTCGGCCTTTCGGCGACCCTTAGTATGATCCATGTCTTTTCCTGAAACCGGAAAACGCCGGGGTTTAGCAGGCAGGTAATTTCAAGCCCGTCACGGCTCGGCACCAGGTCGGCCGGTGACAATAGCGGATTTTGGGCAAAGCGTTTGGCAATGTCTTTCATTATATTCGATGTGTGTGGTAGAAAAATTGAGTTAACCCGGGCCCGCCGGGCGGGCACCGGAACTAACTCAAACTTATATTTTAATAACCCGGGTTTTGGGTTAGCGTTCCCGCAGAGGCATCTATTTCAGATTGCGGAATAGGGTACAGCATGTGCTTTTCCTGGAAAGGCTTGCCATGCGCCTGCATTACCTGTTGCGCGATTCCCCAACGCTTCAGGTCGAGCATACGCTGGTTCTCGAAGCCAAGCTCTACACGGCGCTCATGGATAAGCCATTGCTTGATGGTAGCAGCATCGGTAGACGCCGGCCTGTCCGGAAGTGTTCCTGCCGGCGGCACAACACCCGAGGCATCTGCTGTTGCACGTGCACGCGCACGCACCTGGTTGATCAGGCTTACCGCTCCGGCATAGTCTCCCGAGTTTAGCAACGCTTCAGCTTTCCATAACAACGCGTCTGCATAACGGATGTAAATCTTGTTGTTTGGTGCATCGTCGTTGCCCTTGTTGGCGCCATCAAGGCTACCCAGCATTTTGTTTACGTTTTTGTCTTCAACGTTTACAGTCAGCGATTTTCTTGGGTCGTTCGGCTCAAACTCATCCAGGAAGCTTTGTGAAGGAGCAAAGAAGCCCCATCCAAGCGGCGCACATATACCGTTGCCGCGGCGCGGGTTGGCATTGCTCTGGTGGTCAAAAGCAAAGATTACCTCGTTATCTGTAAACTCTGTATTAAAGTTGCTGAAGTAATTGCTGTTCAGGCTAAAGCCAAGCCCCGCAAGCTGATCTACCAATGCAGGTACAGCGCTCCAGTTTTCGGTGTATAGTTCTGTTTTAGCAAGCAATGCAATTGCAGCGCCTTTCGATACCCTCCATTTCTCGGTGTCGGAAGAGTATTTGCTGTTAGGCAGCAGCCCGATAGCCGTGTTTAGGTCAGTTTTTATTTGCTCATAAACAACTGCCTTGTCTTCGCGAACGGCTACCTCAAAAGCTTCCTGGTAATTTTCAACGGGCCGAAGGATAAGGGGCACATCTCCAAAATTGTTTACCAGCGAGAAATAATAATGCGACCTTAAAAACAGCGACTCTGCCAATAACTGGTTTTTGCGCGCCGTAGAGATTCCAGTTATGGCTTCAATATCCGGCTTAGTAAGCAGGTTAATAGCAATGTTAAGGCGCTTTATACCTTCGTAATTGTATTTCCACAAACCATTAGGCCCACCGTTGGTAGAAGTAAAGGTAAAGTTATTGATGTCGTCCATCCAGGGCTGGTCGCCATCGATATTCCACTTTTTCTCCATATCGTCCGAAGCGATGTCCTGCAGCACATAGTCGTTCTGGAAAACCAGTCCGCCACCCCAGTCCCATTCTGCCAGGATATTCAGCCTGTTAGAGATCAGGTCGTAAGAAGAATATACTGCTGTTTCTATCGTGGCAAGTGTAGGAGTAGTGTTGGCTTGCTCCAGGGTGGTTAACCCCACAGGATCCTGTGTCAGTTCATCATCGCAGGCCGCTACCGAAACCAGTCCGATCATCAGGCCTATTTTCCAATAATTTTTCATATGCATTTTTATTTTCTAAAGTTTTATTTTGGCACCAAAGATCACGGCTGCCGTTTGCGGATACGTACCTTTATCTATCAGGGAAGTCGATTCAGGATCGAGGCCGGTGTACTTGGTCCACGTAGCAAGGTTCTGCCCCGATGCGTAGATACGTAAATAGCTAAGGCCAGGGATTTTATTATCGAATGTATATCCCAGCTCGATGTTCTTAAGTCTCAGGTAAGATGCATCTTCCACAAATTTGCTTGATACAAATCCGCCACCATTATTGTTAAAGGTAAGACGTGGGGTGTCATTGCTGGTACCTTCTCCATTCCATGCGCCAAGCACCTCGGTAGTGGAGTTAAACGGACGGCTGTCATAATTAAGTATCTGTTTCAGGTCATTATAACGATCTACATCCTGAACCCCCTGCAGAAGGAATGAAACGTCAAATCCTTTGTATGCAGCGTTGAATGAAATACCATAGGTTACTTTCGGAATAGGGTTGCCAATGAAGGTACGGTCATCTGCATTGATCTGGCCATCGTGGTTCAGGTCGGCAAACTTCATGTCGCCCGGCTGAGCCCCGTTAGCGTTAGAGAACAGATAAGAGTTTACTTCTGCCTGGTTTTGGTAGATACCTTCAAAAACATACCCGTAGTAAGAGCTAATCGCCTGCCCAACCTGAGTACGCGTGTGGGTAGCATCGTCCTGAAGGTTCGGGACAAACTCGAAAAGCTTGGTCACATTATTGGTTAGCGTTGAAAGGTTGGCGTTCATACCATACTTAAATTCGTTATCGTTATCCTGGTAGCGAAGGTTAAATTCAAAACCTTTGTTTTGAACTTCACCGGCATTCACAAACGTGCGCTGTATTACACCTACCGAAACTGCAGGTAATCCTACACTGAGAAGGATATCGTCTGTGTTTTTTTCAAAATAGTCTACTGAGAACTGAAGTTTGTCTTTCAGGAATGACGTATCGATACCAAAGTTGGTCTGTGTCGTGGTTTCCCATTTCAGGTCGGGGTTACCATACCGTACAATATTCACCACGCCGCCACTTGTAGAAACCAGGGTCTCGTAAGCATTGTTAGGAATTTCCTGGTTACCTGCCTGGCCCCAGCTTGCACGTAGCTTCAGATAAGAAAGCCAGTCTACCCCACTCATAAATTTTTCGTTAGAAATAATCCAGTTACCGGCAACTGACGGGAAATATCCCCACTTATTGTTCGGGCCGAAACGGGAAGAAGCATCAGCACGCATGGTACCGGTAAAGTAGTACTTGTTGTCGTATCCGTAAGTGCCCGATGCGAAATACGAAAGCAGATTCCAGCTTGTTGAAGAGCCTGAGCTATAAGGAGCCGGGTTGGTAAGACCACCGTAATCAAGGTAACGGAAAGGCTCAGACGTATTGTCGTAATTAGACCTTGCGCCCCCAATAGCCGATTGCTTATTAGTAATGTACTCAGAACCGGCAAGAAGGTTCACACTGTGCACGCTCGCAAAAGTTTTTACATAGTTAAGTGTATTCGACCATGTAAAAGTTAGATCCTGGCCACGGTTCTCATTCAGGCTGTTTGGCCTGTTGTTGCGTCCCTGCCCATAGTATTGGTCTGACGGGTTGCTAATGTTTGGGTCACCAAAGTTTTCTGCAAAGTTTTTGTTATGCGAAAACCAGAGATCCATACCCAGATTGCTACGGAACGTTAGTTCTTTATCACCCAGGAAAGCGTATTCTCCGTAAATATTACCAAAGTTCTGGAACGCGCTTCTTTTATCATCGGTAAAATGCACGATGGCCAGCGGGTTAGAGCTGTATTCATAATTTGTGCTCCATCCATTGTTAGGCCCCGTATAGAACGGAAGGTCGGTGTAAGGATCTGCTGCCGAATAGGTTGGGTCGTTCACGTCTTTGTAAACCGCTATTACCGGCGGACGTATCATTGCATGGCGGATAACCCCCGGTGCATCCCCACTTGACGAAAGCTTATCCTGCTCACGGTATGTAGCCTGGAAATTAGTACCCACTAAAAGCCTGTCAGTGATATTAGCATTTACATTGGCCCTGAAGTTAACACGCCTGAACTGGTCATTGTCCTCAGTAACAACGCCATCTATTCCATAATAACCTCCCGATAGGTAGTAGCGAATTTTATCAGTCGCGCCACTTGCATTGATCTGGAAGTTTTTAGAGATACCCGTTGTAAACAATTCGTTAAGCCAATCCGTATCCGCAAGGTCTGTACGTGTCCTCCTGTCAAAAGCATACGGGCTTTCAGCATTAGGGTCGTTGCCAATGGTGTTGTGCCATGCCCTGTCTTTCACGGTAAGGTACTGGTCAGAGTTCAACAATGTCGGCAGGTTTTGCGTAAAGTGTATTCCTGTAAATAAATCGGCCTCAAGCGTTGGCTTACCCTCTGCGCCTTGTTTAGTAGAAATAATAAGTACACCTCCGGCAGCCCTTGATCCGTAGATGGCAGATGCCGCAGCATCTTTAAGTACCGCTATCGACTTAACGTCAGATCCCGTAAGGAAGCCGATATCGCGTGTGGGTACACCGTCTACCACATAAAGTACATCGTTATTTCCAAGCGTTCCTTCCCCACGAATCCTTACTTTGATACCGTCGCCGGGAGCGCCCGTGTTGGCTGCGATAAACACACCCGCAACCTGGCCTTGCAATTGTTGGGTAACATCTGCAACGCGGGTTTTCATAATATTGTTGAGGTTTACCTGCGCTACGGCACCGGAAATAGAATTTCTGTTCTGCCCCACATAGCCGGTTAAAACCACTTCGCTAAGTGCCTGCTGGTCTTCCTGAAGCACTACATTGATCTCTGTGCTTCCGTTTACGGCAATTTCCTGGCTGGCGAAACCAACATAGCTAAATACAAGTGTTGCGTTCTCACCAATATTACTTATTGTGTACTTTCCGTCAAGGTCGGTAATAGTGCTCATAGCAGTCCCTTTTACCATAACCGATACAGAGGGCACAGGCCCCGAACCATCGGTTACCGTTCCCGAAACAGTTTGCGCACACATGATGCCCCCGGACATAAGCGTCCATATAAAGAGCAGGTAGTAGGTAATTTTCTGTGTCATAATAATACTGCTGAATGGTTAATAATTTGTTGCTTTTTTCTCATGTCAATAAAAATTGGTTAGGTTTTGTGCGATTGTATTAGTCTTTTACGAAAACGTTATAAATTTAGAATCTGGCTATTAAAAAGAGTGTACACTATTTCTTCAAATGTGTACACAATTAAATAATGTATTGATTATCAGTAGCTAAAAAGTCTTCTGCTTATCCTTGTAGTGCAGCTGGTAGCTTTTAGGCGTAGTGTTGTAAACCTTGCGGAATTCGCGATAAAAGTAGGAGCGGTTATTGAATCCCGATTTGTAGCAGACTTCAGAAACGGTAAATTCATTTTTACGAAGCAGCTCTGCGGCATACTTAAGCCTGATTGTACGGATAAGGTCGCCGGGCGCGAGGTTGAAAAGTTCTTTTACTTTTCGGTAAAGTTGCGAAGAACTGATGCCGAGATGTTTCTCAAGGTAAGCGGCATCGAGATTCTCATTTTCCAGATTATTCCTTATCAGCTCTATCAAAGCTCTCGTAAAGTCTTTTTCATCATTGCTGATGCCCGGTTTCATTATGGTTTCCTGCAACGAGGAATCGCTGGTAAAATGCTGATAGATCAATTCCTTTTCTTCAAGCAGCTTTTGTATACGTACTAGCAGATGGTCGGGGTAAAAAGGTTTTGGTATATAGGAATTGGCACCGCTTTCAAGCCCTTCTATGCGGTGCTGCACGCTGCTTTTTGCTGTAAGCATGATGAAGGGAATATGGCAGGTACGAAGGTTTTGCTTCACTCGTTTGCAAAGCTCCACACCGTCCATTTCGGGCATCATTACATCACTTATAATAATATCGGGAAGCTCGCGCTCCATAACCTCAAGGGCTTCGATACCGTTATAAGCCGAAAGCAGCCGGTATTTGTCGCCCAGCAGATCTTTAAGGTATGCCTGTATTTCGCGCTCATCTTCTACAACCAGCACTTTCCTAAGCATATTTTCTGCCTTCTCAAGTGCCGATATTTTCTCCGGCAACCTTTCTGTCCCGGGGTTTTCGTCAAGGATATTGCGCAGGTGCCTCGAGATAAGCACGGGTACATTTTCATTGTCGATTTCCTTTTCAGAAAACGCATCGCTGCTGCAGGGCAATGAAACCCTGAATATCGTTTCTTGTCCCGGAACGCTTGACACCTCTATCTCACCACGCAATACAGTAACCAGTTTTTTTATGTAGGCAAGGCCAATCCCGGTCCTGAACATTTCGGTGTCGGCTGCCCGCCCTGCATCGGCAAGAAAGAACCTGTCAAAAAGCGAATCCAGCTTTTCCTTCGGAATGCCTTTCCCCGTGTTAGCCAGCGTGATTACCAGCTTCTTCGGCGTAGCGGGCTCTATTCTGCATTTTAGTGAAATGCGCCCTTTTTCCGGCGTATACTTAAAAGCGTTAGACATCAGGTTGAAAAGTATCTTCTCAATCTTGTCTTTATCATACCAGCCTTTAAGTGTAGGAGGCAGGTCAATGCTGTAATCAATATTTTTATCCAGCGCCCAGTCATCAAAAAGTTCAGCTATCTGCTCTGTGAGTTCAGTAAGATCGAACCGGCGTACCGTATTCTCAAGGTAGTCATATTCTGCCTTCCTGAATTCAAGTAATTGTTGGGTGAGAAACAACAACCGTGAGGCGTTCCGCTGTATCATGTGCAGGTATTTGCCATTTCGGGCGTCAAGATTGGCACTGTCCGACATCTTTTGCGCCGGGCCTACGATAAGGGTGAGCGGGGTGAGGAACTCGTGTGCGATATTCGTGAAGAATGAAAGCCTGTTTTCGTGCAGCTCTTCCTCTTTTTTACGGAAAAGGATATTTTGCCTAAGCGATTGTTGTTTTGCATAATAGCTGCGAACGAACAGAAGAAAGAGTGCCCCTAAAACTACGTATATTACAATGGCAAGATGCGACTGCCACCAAACCGGGCGTATCCGGATATCGAGGGCATTTACGGGGTGAGTCCATACGCCATCGCTGTTAGTCCATTTTACCATCAGGGTATAATTACCCTTTGGCACGTTGGTAAAAGAAATTACCTTACGGTTGTCTATCGTATTCCAGCTTTTATCAAAACCCTCCAACTGATAGGCGTACTGGCATTTTTCATTGTTGATGTAGGCAAGTGCCGTAAGATAAATGTCAAAGAAATTCTGGTCATGCTTCAGCACCAGCGCGGGGTGCGATTTAGCATACGGCTTTATCACCAGATTCTGGAGGTAAGGCACAAGGTCGTTGTGGCCGGCAATACGGTCTATGAACAGGTCGGGGACGGCGGAAGATTCCTTTATCTGTTCCGGAAGAAAGTAGTTGAACCCTTTAATGCCGCCCATAAAGATGTAGCCGGAAGCCGGGTCACAGTAAAAGGCGCCGTCTGCAAATTCGTTATTCTGAAGCCCTTCATTGCGAGTGTAGTTAGAAAACTTGCCGGGCGGGGTAAAATTAGACAAACCCATATTGGTACTTACCCACAAGCCCCCTTCTGCCGGCACAATACCGTGTATGGTATTGTTGGGCAGTCCGTTGGCTACAGTATAATTTGTAAAGATCGGTTTTCTTCCATTTTGTCCCTCCATGATACTCAGCCCAAAGCTTGTCCCTACCCAAAGCCTCATACGGGCATCGGTTGCCATACAAAGGATATCGTTATTTGCCAGGCTAACAGAGTCGCCGGGGATATTTTTGTACGAGGTGAACTCACCGGTTGCCTTATTGAAGAGGTTAAGGCCACCGAGGCGCGTACCTACCCAAAGGTGGTTGTTATCTTTCGGCAGGACAGAAAAAATAATATTGCTGCTAAGGCTCTTTGGTAACCCATTGGCCATATAACGGTCGCAATGTGTCGCCCTGATTTTTCCGCCAACGCGCGAAATACGGCACTTTATAAGCCCATACCCATTGGTGCCCAGCCAGGTATTGCCTTCAGGGTCATTGTAAATCGTATATACCGACCGGAAGTAGGGGCACAGGCCAACGGTAGCGATATCCTTCCAGGCTAATAATTTCTTATTTTTTTCATCAAATACGCTTAATCCTTCGCCATCGGTTCCTATCAGCACTATGTTATCATTACCTTTGCTTAGCGCGTACACAGCGTTATTTAAGGTGCTGTTATTTTCGTTGAATTCTGACAGTAAACGCGGTGGTTGCTGTTGTTGGTAAAAGTTTCCGTCGAGGCAAAGCAGCCCTTTCCCTTTTGTGCCCACCCACAGCCGTTCGCCATCATTCAGGAAAGCTCTCACAATACCTCCACCCATGGCAGGCAGTTGGCTTTTCGATACCAGGTTAAATGTTTTTTTAAGGGGATATATTTTAAGCATCCCATCACCATCTGTCCCTCCCCATATAATGCCTTCGCTGCCTTCACATACCGTACTGATGTTGTGCCCGGCAAAATGCCCTGCCCATGATGGGGAAGATGCCCTTCCGTTGCTATCGTAAAAAAAGTGCCCGTGTCTGCCTGAAAGTATTATCGTTCGCCGTGCGATTCCGGTGATTTTCTCTGCATGGCCTGCTAATTTGAAGCTACTGCCTGTCACAATATTGTATAGTGATGCGGTGCCGGCATCTGTGAGCAGGCATACTGCCGCGTCTTTTATTGTTTCAAAGGATTTAATGCCTTTAAATAACACCCTTTTATCGGATACGCTCCACACGTCTCCCGATTTCGACAACGTCAGTTTTTCCAGTTCGTTATCTTCGGTAAGCAACAGCAATGTTCCAGGATCTGAAAATTCCATTTTCCTGATCTTAACCCCTGCAATCGCAACACCGGTAAGCTTGCGGAAGCCGGTGCCATCGAAATAACCAAGTCCCCAGCCTTTAACCGCGCAGAAAACTTCGCCGGCGGCATTGATAGCCATATTAAATTCAAATTCTGAAGCGGGCGGCGTGCCAGCTTTTGAAAAGTAGAAGTTGGTAAACGTGTCAGTGCCCTTACTGTACTTATTGATTCCGTGCATGGTAAGCACCCATATATTGCCAACGCTATCCTCGCCAACTTTTAATACGACCTGATTGCTGAGAGAATTGCGGGAGTCAGGGCCGGGGCGGAAAATGCGGAACGTACTGCCGTCGTATCGGTTCAGGCCGTCCCAAGTGCCTATCCACATCAAATTTTCCGAATCACGGAAGATACAGTTTACACTGCTGTTTGAAAGGCCTGTAGTGTTGTCCAGCTGATCGGCATTATAACGTAGCAGTGGGGCAGGGCTGTTTCCCCCCTTTGTAATGCTGTTTTCAAGGGGCGATTTCTGGCCAGCCTGTTTCTTATCGCCGCAGGAATGAAATAAAAAGCCCATGGCTATAGCCAATACAAGCCTCGCCATTACACGAATAGAAGAATAAGATTGTTTAGGGTTCTGCAGCATACCGCAACTAATGTACGATATTTATCATTTGCATAATTATGGTCTTAACAATTAACTTCTCCGAACCGCCACTCTGAAAATTTGCACAGATCAAACTTTATTTTAACTTTGTAAAAAAAAGTACTTTTATGTCTGTCAATAAAATTGAAGAAGATATATCACACATTCGCCAGGTGATGGACCGGACGGAGAAGTTCAGTTCCGTTTCCGGTACTGCAGGCATCGTTGCAGGCACAAGCGCAATTTTGGGTGCGGGTATCGGCTTTATCTGGCTGGGAATAGATCCGCTCTTAAACAAGTATGGGTTCAGTTTCGCTGATACATGGAGTATTTTATTACTGGCGGCTGCGATGCTCACTATCTCGGTGCTTACGGCTGTCATTTTATCAATTCGCAAGGCAAAACGCGCCGGTGAAAGTGCTTCTACAGCTACTTCAAAACGACTGCTTTACACGATGGCTGTCCCATTATTATTTGGCGGTATATTCGCATTATCGTTGTTTTCGCTGGGCTTGTTTTGGCTGTCATTGGCAGCAACATTATTATTTTATGGCCTGGCCATGTTCTCGGCTGCGGCGTTTTCGCACAGCGAATTTCGGCCTTTAGGTTTATTCTGCGCGTTCCTGGGCATTATTGCAGGATGGTTCCCGCAGTACAGCCTGATCTGCTGGGCGGCAGGGTTCGGGTTGTTGAACATAATATTTGGATTCATAATAAACATAAAACACAGGTAGTGAAGGTTTTTGCGAAAGGTTTACATAAAGCGTTCGAGAGCAGGATACGCCTGGGCATTATGTCATCACTGATTGTTGGGGGCAGGGTAGACTTCAATTCGCTTAAAGAATATCTCGATCTTACCGACGGAAACCTCGCTACACACCTCAAGGCGCTTGAGAAAGAAAATTTTATCGGCATAGAGAAATCTTTTGTTGGGAAGAAGCCGAATACCAAATACTTTGCCACCGAAGCAGGCAAGGCTGCGTTTACCGCCCACCTCGGTGCGCTGGAAGAAATTTTAAAATCGCACAAGTAAATTTTTTTATCTATTAACTTTTAAATTAAAAGTACTTTTTAAATCATATAAATATGAATATAAAAAATGGTTTTTTTAAACGTTTACTAACGCAACAGTTGGTATGGAGGGCACTCGGAGGGGCGGCGGTGGCAGCAATGGTTATTGTATTTTTCGTTAGCGGCGTGAATGACCCCAACCCGTCCTCGGGGCAGTATTGGATGGTGCGCCCGTTGATTTTGGTACCGTTGGCCGGCGCCGGTGGTGGCGCAGTATTTCACGCGTGCCGGATTCTTATCCAAGGTAACGCATTGAAGAATGGCCTGGCGTTATTGGTGGGCGTGCTGGCATATATTGTCACGTTATGGATGGGAATTGTAATCGGTCTTGACGGTACGCTATGGAACTAAGTACCAATTGCTCAAAGTATTTTGTCGCTGAAGGCTCCATTGTCCGCCGCATCTGGGGGCGCGCTGATACCGTTTTAGTCATTTTTGCAGGCGCAGCGGCAGAGTTTGCCCTCAATAAGGCGGTAGACTGGCTTTACTTCACGGGGAAGATTCCCAATGACCCTATCAGCAGGCTGTTTTCTACAGTTAGCTATGCGCACCGCATCATTTTTTCGGGGGAAGAGGAAGCGATTAACGCCATCCAGTCCATTAACCGGATTCATAGTAATGTAGAACAGGCACGCGGATCTAAAATTCCGGACTGGGCATACCGCGATGTACTCTATATGCTAATCGATTATTCTGTCCGGTCTTTTGAACTACTCGACCGTAAGTTGACGGAATACGAAAAGGAAGAGCTGTTTGATGTGTTTCTGCGGATGGGCAAAAATATGGCACTCGAAGGGCTGCCAGATACATTTAGCGAGTGGCAGCTATCCAGAGATGAACACCTTCGGGACAATCTTGCTGCAGGCAACTATACCAGAGACCTCTTCCTGCGTTATCGCAGTCATCTTGGTCCGATCCGCTACAGGTTAATGGTACAGGTGCAGTCGCTTATACTGCCCTTACATCCCTTGGGCTTACTAAATTTCAGTAGGCCGCTGGCTGTTAGAATCCCGCTGAGGCTTTACCGGCGATGCAGAAGGGCTGCATTTAGTAACCATGCCCTAAGCCTGCTGCTCCCAAAGAAGTACAAGACCGCAATCGCATCGCTGAACCGCAGCTGATTTTGTTAAAAATAAAGGATACTATATTAATTTCGGGAATCTGTGCGTTATATCTGCGAGATTACTGCGGCAGAGAGAATTATGTGGGTAGGGCAGTGCACATTAAACCAACTACTAATTCTATGCTACACTCTAAACCGCTGCTTATCCTGATAGCGCTTTGTTCCTATATATGTGCTACTGCACAGGTTTCAGTTAAAGCGATTGACTCCGACACCGGCGAGCCGCTTCCGTATGCCGGCATGGTCATCGGCCAGGACGGAAACCTCATTAGCAATTCCGAAGGTGTATTCACAATTCCCCCCGGATTTCCAGACACCGGGGAGGCCAGGATATCGTTTCTCGGCTATCATGATGAAATGCGGACAGTAGCTCAGCTCAAAGCCGACCCGGTTGTCCGATTAAGGCCGGGCGCGTTCCAGCTTGGCGAGGTGTATGTTTCAAAGGCCGACACCAACGCAGATTCCATTATGGCTAAGGTGCGGCAACACCTCGAGCATAATTACCAAACACCTGAAACACCGCAGAAAAGCGTGGTTTTCTACCGGTCATCTGAATCGTTCCGGCCCCGGAGGCTTTCCGTGAAAATTACTGAGTCTACCGGGATGGATAAGGCTCAGCTAAAAGCCATTGACAAAGAGATACAGGCATTTACCGGCGGGTTACTGGCCCATCCGCCTTCTGAATTCTCGGATATACTATGCCACTATTACACTGCAAAAAAAATATTTAAGGACAAGCCGGTTTACGCCTCACGAACTGACGTGGTAAAAGCAGTAAAGCTAAAAGATCCAACACGGTCGGCAACACTTGAGGAACTCGGTAAGTCTGCTTCCGGATTGTTGTTCAAATATCTTGACTCTACCAAATATTACCGTGTTAAAAGCGGGCTGTTCGGTTCGCGCGATACGTTGTCGCTGCGTCCGGGTTATGACCACAAAGGTAAAAAAGAGGTTCGTAACGATGCGGTATCAGGACGATCTCATTTTACGCGATTTTATTATTCCAACAGGTTTGGAAAAGGCAGCCAGCTCGATTTTGCCAATGTTCCCGAATTATATCACTATACTTATGACGGGGCTGTTCCGGGCGAAGACGGCCTTGTGTATGTGATCCGTTTTGTACCGGCTAAAGGGAAGGCAAAATACAGCGGCACCCTGTACGTAAACGAACGTGACTATGGTATTGTGCGCGCCGACTTTTCGCTGGCCGACGGTAAGACCCTGGGGGGCGTGAACCTTAAATTTTTACTGGGGGTTAAGCAAAGCGATAATGTAAGCAAAGGGACCCTTATTTATAAATATGATGCGGCTTCAGGAAGCTATTACCTAAAATATGCCGTTCGCGAAAGCGGCCAGTATATGTATATCAATCGCCCGTTGAAGTTTGTAGAGATTACAGAAGGCGAAAAGGATAAGTTCGGGTTCGACCTTAAGCTGGAGACCGACCTTACCGACCGTGAAGAATATTACTGTATATCGAAAATCGCAATTCCCGAAAGTTTCTTCGACGCCGTAAAGGAAACTCCTTTCTCCTATACAATATTAAAGCGCTATGACCCCGCTGTATGGAAAGAATACACAGGCATTGAGCCTGAAGAAGCAATGAGGCAGTTCTCGTCGGAAAAATAAAGGAGAACTAATTTTTCAGGGCCATGATTTGTGACGTGTGGTTGAATAATAGAAAAAACAATCGATTCCGCAATTTTCCGGAAATCTTTAAATCTTTATCACGTTGAGGTAAGTGTTATTATTGTGCTTATCATTTCGCTTAGTGCCAATACATACCATTGCGCTGTTGCTTACAGCCATTACGCTGCCAACCAGTAAGATAAGCAAGGTGAAGCCCGAACACCTGCTACACACCCCTGTAACTTTATTATTGTGCCGATATTTGCATTGCAACCCTAAACATTTATCTTAAGCGATATATAAAGTCGTAGCCTGGCCCTAGGCTGCTAATTTATGCCTGTGCCAATAGAAGGAGTCTGAGGTGTACCACGCGGCAGAATATGCCACCCACCCCCAAGTCCCTAAATTACAGTTAAAAGCATTTTTTATACGGATAACCTTACTTAACTTCGATAGGGTGTTGACATCTATGTAAGTGGATGTACTTATCCGGGTATCCGATGAGGGACCATAACCGATTCGATACTTCCAAAATCTGTAATGTTTCAAGGCAGTTCCAATTTTGCCTTCTGTTATCATTTTAAGCTACAATAAATATGAGGCACTTTTTACGTAATAATGCCCTGTCCTTATCATTCTTGTTTCTTTTCATATTTTCTATTATTGGGCAGGTCTATTTCGGGATTGAAGAATATAACAAAGAATTGACGCAGGATGGTGGCGTAGCTGTTTCACTTTCAGAATATCTGTCGTCGGGACATTTTATCCAGTCTACCTTCGAAAACTGGGAGAGCGAATTTTTGCAGATGGCGCTATTTGTATTGCTTACGATCGTGCTGATGCAGAAGGGATCTTCTGAGAGTAAAGACTTTGATAAAGAGGAAGATGTAGAGCGCGAACCCGACCCCAACCGTAAGGGCGCACCGTGGCCCGTAAAAGCAGGCGGATGGATATTAGCAGTTTACAAGCACTCTCTTACCATTGCGCTCCTGCTGCTTTTTGCCATAAGCTTCGTGTTGCATTTTTATGGCAGCATTAAAGATGAAAACGTTCAGTTAGCCCTGAAAGGCAAGCCGTTGGAAACAGCATCAGAATATATAACCGACTCACGCTTTTGGTATGAGTCATTCCAGAATTGGCAGAGCGAATTCCTTTCGGTGTTTGCGATTATAGTACTGTCAATTTACCTGAGGCAAAAAGGTTCGCCTCAATCTAAGCCCGTAGACGCACCCAACGACAAAACGGGTGAATAATATAGCCTACAGCTAATACATTAAGTAGCAAAGATATATAATGACCAACAATAAAACTATGGATAAAGACCCAATTAATAAAAGTGTTACAAGCGGCAGCCATGCGTCTTACTGGACCGATTCGGTAGCGCTGCTTCACTATGAATCGCTGCAAAGCAATAAACAAACCGACGTACTCATTGTCGGTGGCGGTATATCCGGTTTAACTACTGCCTACTGCGTGGCAAAGTCAGGGAAAAAAGTGGTTCTTCTGGAAGATGGCTGCCTGGGTAGTGGCGAATCGGGCCGGACCACTGCGCATATTACCTATGCCCTGGACGACCGCTACTATGACCTCGAGAAATTTTTCGGTCAGGAAAAAGCAAAGCTGGCAGCCCAAAGCCATAAGCACGCGCTGGAGTGGGTAAACAGTATAGTAACGCTGGAAAACATCGACTGCGATTTCAAACGGGTCGACGGGCACTTATTCTCCGACCCAACGGATAAAGAAGAAAACCTCGATAAAGAGCTTGAGGCAACGCAACGTGCAGGCCTCCCCACAGAAATGGTTACATACATACCGGGCTTTCCATCCGGAAACAACCAGAGGGCTATCCGGTATCCGGCTCAGGGGCAATTCCATATCCTTAAATACCTGAAAGGCCTTGCAGATGCTATCGTGCGTATGGGAGGCGAAATATATACCGATACCCATGTGGACGAGATCACTAAAAAAGGGGCGACGGCTAAGGGATACACTGTCCATGCTAATCACATTGTGGTGGCAACCAACACCCCGGTTAACGATCTTTTTACAATGCATACCAAGCAGTGGCCGTATCGCACTTATGTGGTAGCTGCCAAGGTGCCAAAGGGCGTGTTGCCCTATAGTATGTGGTGGGATACCGGCAACCAGGATTCCAAGTGGGTGTCAAAGCCGTATCACTACGTCCGCCTGGAGCCGTTTGATGACAGTTTCGATTTGCTCATATCGGGTGGGGAAGACCATAAGACCGGGCAGGCCGACGAAGAGAATATCACTGAAGAACAGCGCTATGGCCGCCTGGAAGCGTGGACGCGTATGCACTTCCCTTACCTGACAGAGATAGCTTACCGTTGGTCGGGCCAGGTAATGGAGCCTGTAGATTCCCTGGGTTTTATCGGCAAGAACCCGGGCGATGACAATATATATATCATTACCGGAGATTCAGGCAATGGCATGACGCATGGCACCTTGGGAGGCCTCATCATTAATGACCTTATCATCGGTAAAGCTAATGAATGGGCAGATCTTTATGATCCTTCCAGAATAACGCTAAGAAGCGGCGGAGACTATCTGAAAGAAGTAGGCAATATGGCTTACCGCATGGTGAAAGACTGGCTGCGATCCGGCGATGTTGAAGATATTGATAAACTTACCCCTGGAAACGGCGGTATCATTTCGAAGGGGCTTGATAAGATTGCGGTATATAAAGATGCAGACGGTACCGTGCATACCTGTTCGGCTGTCTGCCCGCACATGGGGGGCGTGTTGCAATGGAACGATGACGAAAAATCGTTTGACTGCCCGCTGCATGGCTCACGTTTTACAGCCTATGGCGAAGTAATTAATGGGCCTGCATTATGCGGACTTCACAAAATAGAATAGCTCTTTAAATAAACAACAAACTAAAAAACCTCATTATTATGAAAGCAGCCGTAATACATGGCCCGGGAAATATCTCCTGCGACAACATTGACGACCCGAAACTGGAAAACCAGGATGACATCATCCTTAAAGTAACGGCTACGGCCATTTGCGGGTCTGACCTGCACATTTATTCCGGCGGGTTCCCCCAGCCGAGACCTATGGTATTGGGTCACGAGTTTATGGGTATCGTTGAAGAAGTTGGAAAAGGGGTTACACATTTAAGGCCGGGAGACCGGGTGGTAGTGCCGTTTCCTGTTGCCTGTGGTTCGTGCTTCTTTTGCAACCATGAACTGCCCGGGCATTGTGAGAACAGCAACCCGGAGCATTACGGACCTGAAGGAGGGCTGTTGACCGAAAAAGGCGGCGCGCTGTTTGGCTATACCGATCTTTATGGCGGATATGACGGTGGGCAGGCGCAGTATGTGCGTGTGCCGTATGCTAACTTTGGCCCACGCGTGGTGCCGGATAACCTGACGGATGAGCAGGTACTCTTCCTTACCGATATTTTTCCGACGGGCTACACAGGCATTGACTGGGGAGAAGTGAAGGGAGGCGAAACGGTAGCTATATTCGGTTCTGGGCCTGTAGGCATTATGGCCGCGAAAAGCGCATGGCTGCGTGGCGCAGGGCGGGTAATTATAGTAGATACCCAGCAATACCGCCTGGATAAAGCGAAACAGACCGCTAACTGCGAAACGATACTTTGGGAAGAAGGCCCGAAAGATGTTGTAGCCAAAATACGCGAAATGACACAAGGCCGTGGCGCCGATGTTTGCGTTGATGCAGTTGGTTTTGAACCGGACAGGAATATACTGGACAGGGCTAAGGCAGTTGTCAATTTCGAAAAAGGATCGGTAAAAGTGCTCGAGGCCTGTATGAGTGCCGTTCGCCGCGGCGGAATTGTTTCAGTGTTAGGTGTATATCCAACTACCTACGACAACTTCCCGATAGGGCAATTTTTTGATAAAGGAATCATCATGAAAGGCGGACAGGCACCTGCCCATAAGCATATCGATAAATTGCTTAATTACGTAAAAGAAGGCAGGGTTGTACTCGATGACATTATTACCCACAGGCTTCCACTTACCGAAATTGCACACGGCTATGATATCTTCAAGAAAAAAGAAGACGGATGTGTAAAAGTGGTGCTCGATCCATGGGCTTAAAAAGAAACATTCCCGGCACTAACCCTGCCGGGATTTTTTTAAATTTCTGCTGCGTAGGTCAACAAAGCGGCATACTTAAATGTCCAGCTGAAATGGGAAATAGTAAAGACGTGGTATAAACCTGATATAGCCGCGAAAACAACAATACTGTTAGTCACAAAGCCCTGCTATCGCAAGGCGTCCATTATAACTTCTTCATCGGTAACGCTCGCCATCGTTATGGCTGTTTCGATCAGCGCCAGGTGTGAATATGCCTGGGGGAAATTGCCAAGAAGGCGCTTGCTTGCAAAATCGATATCTTCACTAAACAGGCCCAGGTGATTGCTGTATGAAAGCAGTTTTTCAAATAGCTTTACAGCCTCCTTACGCTCGCCTATCTTATAAAGACTGTTGATGAACCAAAATGTGCATATAGTAAATGATGAAGAGGGAAGCCCGAAATCATCTTTATTCTTATACCTGTATAATAGCCCATCGTTGCATAATTCACGCTGTATCGCCTTCACAGTCGAAACATAGCGTGGGTCGTTCGCCTCAATAAATCCATAGTTTTCCATTAATAAAACCGAGGCATCCAGGTCTTCTGAGCCGTATGATTGCGTAAAGGCCTTTGCTTCGATGTTCCATGCGTGTTTCAGTATATCTTCTTTAATTGTATCTGCAAGGCGTTGCCATTTTTCAATTTTAGAGGTCTTCTTCATTATCCGGGCCACTTTAACAGCGCGGTCAATCGCCGTCCAGCATAAAATCTTGGAGAACGTAAAATGCCGCTCCTCGGTCCGGAATTCCCAAATTCCTTTGTCAGCCTCCTGCCAGTGCTGCTCTACCACCCAAACGATTCCCTTTGTGATATTCCATAATTCTTCACCATTCTCAATATCAGTGCTGAAATTTGTAAGCTGTTGGTAAATCACATCCATAAGGATTCCATATATATCGTTCTGCCGCTGGGTGTAGGCTGCATTCCCTATACGGACCGGCCTCGAGCCCATATAGCCATCGAGGTGCTCCAGAATTTCCTCTGTTAAATTTTTCTCACCATTTATACCATACATAATCTGTAACTTTTCATCCTTATCAGGATATAGGTTGATGATAAAACGAAGATAATCCCTTGCCATTTCATGATGCCCCAGCTCGTGAACCACCTTGACTACCATTGAGGCATCCCTGATCCAGCAAAAACGGTAATCCCAATTACGAACTTCGCCAATGGTTTCCGGGAGCGAAGTGGTTGCTGCCGCCAAAACTGCCCCCGTCTTTTCGTAGCTGAGTAGTTTCAGGGTAATTGCACTGCGTGATATCTGCTTATTATATTTTGCGTACGAAGTTGTACGGTCGCTCCAGTTAAGCCAATACGTTTTGGTGCGTTCAAACTCCAGGATTATCCTGGAAAGTGTAGGGTTAAATATTTTCTCATTATAACCCAAAAGCAAAAAGCAATCCTGTTCCAGGATAAGTTCAGCACCGTTAACCACCGCTTCCTTATTGAGGTTGGTGTAGAGGAATAAGGAATCAAACTTTGTAGTATTGGTAACGCTGATGATGAAGTCGTCTTTCACATAGCATTTGGTGACACCCTGTGCATATTCAAGCTTTGGTTCATACTGAATGCTCAATACAGGGCTCCCAGAGATTTTTTTAAGGTAACGTATAATTTCGGGAGGTGAGTGATAAGCGCCATTCTCTTTTCGGTACCGCGGCATGAAGTCGATAACCTCAAACGCATCTTTTCCGTTACTGAAGGTAGTAACCAAAACGGCAGTATGCTCTATGTAACGCTGTGTAATAGTGTAGTCTTGTGTAACATTTATGCCAAAGCTCCCGCCTGCTTTTTTGTCGAGAATCTTTGCAAAAACTGAGGATGAGTCGAATTCCGGAAGGCAGCACCAATCCATAGATCCTTTATCCGAAATTAATGCCGCGCTGCGGCAGTTACCGATGATCCCATAATTTAAATTAGTCATAAAATTGCTATTTTAGGAAGGTCGCGCGCCCGTGTTTTTTTAAATTTACTAAAACCAGATTACTAATCCAAAGCAATTTAGATGAATAAAACAATAATAGTTTCTAACCGGCTGCCTATCGACCTTAGTTTCAACAACGCAACGCTGAATGTTAAATCCAGTGTGGGGGGGCTGGCAACAGGAATGAAATCTGTTCATGCTGATGGCAATGGAATATGGATCGGATGGTCCGGGCTTACAGAGGAAGAAATACCCGCCGGCCAGCGCCAGGTGGTAGAAGAAGCATTGAGGCGCGAAAAATGCGTAATGGTTCCTCTCACGCAGTATGACCTTGATAATTATTATTACGGCTTTAGCAATAAGGCTTTATGGCCGCTGTTCCATTACTTTCAGGCATATACAGAGTTTGAATTGATTCACTGGGAAAGTTACAGGGAAGTAAACCGGAAGTTTGCAGATGCCGTTATTGCCAACGCAAATCATGGCGATACCGTATGGATACACGATTACCAATTGCTTTTGCTTCCCCAGTTATTACGGGAAGAACGCCCGGATCTCACCATTGGTTTTTTTCTCCACATTCCTTTTCCGTCGTATGAGCTTTTCAGGACCTGTCCATGGCGCGATGAGCTCCTGCATGGGATGTTAGGTGCCGATCTTCTGGGCTTCCACACTTACGACTATGTGAGGCATTTCATATCGACAGCCACCCGCATTGCCGGGCTTGACGTGCGGTTCAATGAAATTAACTATGGTGATCGCACCATAAGGGCCGATTTTTTCCCCATGGGCATCGATTATGGCCGGTACCATGGCGCAGCAATAGAGCATGCCCAACGGCCTGTAGGCTCAAGATCAGAAATAATGCAGAATATAGATTCGCACCATATATCATATACTGACAGCAGGCTTGTCCTTTCCATCGACCGGATGGATTATACCAAGGGCATTCCCAACCGTATCAAGGCCTTTGAGTATTTCCTGGAAAAATACCCTGAATATAAGGGCAAGGTGAGGCTGGTAATGTTATCGGTCCCGTCGCGCGAAAATGTTCCGCAATACCAAACGCTAAAGCGGGAGACCGACGAGCTGGTCGGAAGAATCAACGGACGCCTGGCTACGATAAACTGGACGCCTGTATGGTATTTCTACAGGTCAATGCCGTTTGACGACCTTATCGATCTTTATGTCGCCTCGGATGTAGCATTGATTACCCCTATACGGGATGGTATGAACCTTGTGGCTAAGGAGTATATTGCGACAAGGACGAAATCTGACGGTGTACTGGTTTTGAGCGAGATGGCTGGCGCGGCCAAAGAATTACACGAAGCGTTGCTTATTAACCCTAACAACTTTGAGCAGGTGGCCGATAGCCTGAAGTATGCACTGGAAATGCCGCAGGATGAACAGCAATCGCGTATGAAGGCATTGCAAAAGAGAGTCTCGCGGTATGATGTTACACGTTGGTCATCAGCATTTATTAAGGCCCTTCTGGAAACCAAAGCTGTAATAAACCAGACGCAGGCTGTAAAAGTCGACAGCGATTTTTTGGATACCATAGCATCAGATTATAAAAAATCCCATAGAAGGCTACTGTTGCTGGACTATGATGGTACTCTGGTCGGATTTAAAAATATACCATCTGAGGCATCTCCCGATGAGCAGCTATATGAATTGCTCGATTCCCTGTCGGGCGATAATCGCACCGAAGTAGTGATCATTAGCGGGCGCGACCGGGCTACACTGGAACAATGGTTCGGGCATAAAAATTATACGATCGTTACCGACCATGGCGTATGGCTGCGTAAAAGAGGGCAGGACTGGGCTACGGTAGAACGCCTGAGAGCCGAATGGAAGGATAAGGTGAGGCCGATTATGGAAAATTTCACAGACAGTACGCCGGGTAGTTTTATAGAGGAGAAAGAGTTTTCCCTCGCATGGCATTACCGCCGGGCAGACAGGGAACTGGGCGCACAGCGAACGCTGGAGCTTAAGCATGTATTGACAGAATTGCTGGCCAATAATTCGCTGTCAGTACTGGAAGGCAATAAGGTACTTGAGATCAAAAGCAGCAGCATCAGTAAGGGCAGGGTAGCGGCGAGGCTCACCGCGGATGAAGATTATGACTTTATCATGGCGATAGGTGATGACTGGACCGACGAATTTATGTTTGAAGAGTTACCGCATACCGCTCATACCATTAAAGTAGGAAATGGTAAGACCGCTGCCCGAAACTTTGTCGGCGCGCAGTCAGATGTACGGAAACTGCTGTCATATCTGGCTCACTAAGGTTGGTAATGCTTGTAAATGAATGCCGAAAATGGTAATTTTGCAAGTATGGCAAAACTAATCAACCTTAAGATATTCGCTCATTTTTTCCAATCTTCCTCAGCAGGCGGCATCCTGTTATTGTTTTGCGTGGCGCTGTCGCTCACAATAGCCAATACCGGTTGGGCAGAAGGGTTTGCCGATCTGCTTAATACGCCGGCCGGTTTTGAAAATGAAACGGTTCATTTACGGTATCCGGTATTGCTCTGGATTAATGATGGCCTGATGGCAATATTTTTCCTGTTGGTAGGCCTGGAAATAAAACGCGAAATAGTTGAAGGTGAACTTTCCTCAATACGGCATGCCTCATTGCCCGTGCTTGCAGCAATTGGCGGGGTGGCCGTTCCCGCGCTTTTGTTTGCCCTTTTTAATGCAGGAACCGAGACGTCTAACGGATGGGGCATACCCATGGCTACCGATATCGCTTTTGCATTGGGTATATTGTCTCTTTTAGGAAGCCGGGTACCATCGGGGCTAAAAATATTCCTGGCCGCTCTTGCCATTGTTGATGACCTCATGGCTATTCTGGTAATTGCCATCTTTTATTCATCCGAACTGCACTTCGCATACCTGGGCTATGCCGCCGCTGCCTTTGCGCTGCAGCTATTGTTTAACCGACTGGGAGTAAAGAACCTGTTTGCCTACATAATCCCGGGGATTGTTATGTGGTATTTTATTCATCATTCCGGTATACACGCAACGATAGCCGGGGTGCTTACCGCCCTTACATTGCCCACCAATGAAGAAGACCATGACTCACCTCTTGAAAAACTTGAGCACGCACTGACAAGGCCCGTAAATTTCCTTATAATGCCAATTTTTGCAATTGCAAATACCAATATCACATTTACCGAAGGGATGGTGGAAGGTTTGACTACTAACCTTGGATTAGGGGTACTTATCGGATTGTTTATCGGTAAGCCAGTAGGCATATTAATTATGTCATTCATTTCAGTGAAGACCGGAGTTTCGAGCCTTCCCGAAGAAACATCCTGGAAACATGTAATCGGCCTGGGTTTTCTGGGAGGCATTGGTTTTACCATGTCGATCTTCATCGCGTTACTGTCCTTTAATGATGTCTCGCTGCAGACAACCGCCAAATTTGCGATTTTAGCAGCCTCAATAATTGCCGGTATCGTGGGATTTTTGATCTTAAAGTCCAGCACGGCAAAACGAAGCGATGCTGTCGCGAAGGTGTAGCGCAATATGATTTAAGTTCCTTTTTTCTGTACCTGCAATAAACGGGCAGCCCTCTTGCCGGTAAGTATGTTATAATGGTCCGTTATCCGGTAATTTTTAAAGACTGGATTAATCCGTCAGTAATCACCATATGGTAATTCAATACGATCGGGCTTCCGGGAAAGTTGCCCGAAGTTTCTGTTTTCAGAATACTTTCTGTTTCGCGCTCTTCAAAATCAACGGGCTGCATTGTAGCCTTATATTTCTCGTTGGCTTCGGCAATCCAACTCTCTATTTCCCTCAAGCCATTGTGGGTTTTTTCCTCATCATAAACCACTGCTGTTTTAGAAAAGCACTTTGAATAGGCAACGCTGTCAAAGTTGTTTTGCGCCGCCACTAAATCAGTTATTACTTTTGGTAAGTTCATTTCGCTATATTTTTAAAATTATTAAATAGTCGGCACAGTCCCGCCGTCAATTACAAACTCGGTTCCTGTTAAATAACTCGCTCTTGGTGAAACGAGGAAGCCTACCAACTCTGCCACTTCTTCTGGTTCGGCAGGCCTTCCGTAAGGTATACCACCCAATGCATCCATAACACTTTGCTGTGCTTCCTGTATCGTGCTGTTCGCATTTCTTGCAATCTCCCCAAGCCAGGCTTTAGACGCTGATGTGCTTATCCATCCCGGTGAAACAGTTAACACCCTGATACCTTTTGGGGTAACTTCGTTTGATAAGCTTTTGCTATAGTTTCGTATCCTGCTTTTGCGGCTGCATAGGGTAGCGTTGAGTCATAAAGCGGCAGCTTTCCCTGTATCGAAGCTATAGGTATAATAATACCCTCTTTTCGCTCTATCATTTGTGGTAAAAATCCCCGGTCGAGTCGGACAGGCGCAAGTAAATTGGCCTGTAACGTTGATTCCCAGTCGCTATCGCTTAATACGCTGAAACCGCCTGCGGGTGTTGATGATGATCCGAGATTGTTTACCAAAATATCAAGCCTGCCATAATTGGACAGGACCTCACTAACTACTTTTTGTGATCCTTCTGACGTACTTAAATCAGAAGCGATGAAATGCATATTGCTATTGTCTTTTTCAGGCGCATTTCTGGCGGTGATGATTACCGTTGCACCTGCGTGCAGTAAACGTTCTGCGATTGCTTTTCCCGCACCTTTTGTGCCTCCTGTTACTAAGGCAATTTTGTCTGACAATTCATTTTGATAGTCCATGTTGTGATATGTTTAATTTTCTTTGTATAAATCTCGGGAGTACCTTAAATCCTCACAAGTAAGGAGTTACGATTCATATAGGGATAAATTTTTCCCCTATTGCACAACATGGCCTATACATTTAAATTTGTAAAATGTATGAAAGAAAAACAATACCAAATCTCAATTGCGGCCTTGACCTAATCGGTGAAGTGCTATATGGTAAATGGAAGATACGCCTGCTTTGGTTTATTAGCCAGGAATATAAACGCCCAAGTGAGTTGCAGCGTAAAATACCTGATGTATCACGAAGGGTATTAAATATTCAGCTGAAGGAATTTGAAGATCACGAACTTGTTTCAAAGATTATTTATCCTGTTGTACCACCAAAAGTTGAATACAGTCTGACGGACTTTGGAAAAACCCTAATCCCTGTAATTTCCGCAATAGGTAAGTGGGGAGACGAGAATGAAGCGCGTTTAAGATCTGTTATCTTAAAACATACAGGAGAACGAGGTTAATTAATTTAAAGGTGATAACTACTTTCGGTCCTTTTATAAG